>DVFJ01000011.1 GCA_018713325.1 Candidatus Onthenecus intestinigallinarum
CCTGAGCCCACGCCGACTCCGACCCCGACGCCCGAGCCCACGCCGACTCCGACTCCGACGCCTGAGCCCACGCCGACTCCGACCCCGACGCCCGAGCCCACCGCTGAGCCGACGCCCGTGCCCACCGCTGAGCCGACGCCCGTGCCTACTGAGGCCACTCCGGCGGAAGCTGCGCCCGTAGAGGCCACGCCTGCTGAGGCCACCCCGGCGGAAGCTACGCCCGTAGAGGCCACGCCTGCCAAGGCCACTCCGGCGGAAGCTACGCCCGTAGAGGCCACGCCTGCCGAGGCCACTCCGGCGGAAGCTACGCCTGCAGACGCAACCAGCGCTGAGGCCATCGCTGCATTTGCATTGGCGGATGTCGAGGTCTCTGCCGAGCCCGAAGCGACCGCCATTCCCACGGCCACGCCCGAGCCTGAAGCGACCGCTATTCCCACGGCCACGCCCGAGCCTGAAGCGACCGCCATTCCCACGGCCACGCCCGAGCCCGAAGCGACCGCCGTTCCCACGGCCACGCCTGAGCCTGAAGTGACGGATGCCCCGTCCACCGGCTCTGATGCGCAGGCAGGCGGATTCCCCTGGTGGATCCTGATCGCTGTGCTGGCAGTAATCGTCGTCGGTACGGTCTCGTTCGTCACCGTGAAGAAGCGCAAGTCCTGACGCATGGGCCGAAGGATTGGGCTTGACAAACGAAATCTACTGATGCTATAATATACGGGCGTTCGTGCGAGGTCACGGACGCCCGTATTCCTTGTATAAGCCGTTTTCTCCTGTTGCTCTCTCCAATTTCCCGGAGCGTGCGGCAGTGGAAATATACGGAGAGGTATCGAAGTGGTCATAACGGGGCTGACTCGAAATCAGTTTGTCGGAAACGGCACATGGGTTCGAATCCCATCCTCTCCGCCACATTCGGCCAAGCGACAGTTGTTGCTTGGCCTTTTTTTATTCCGGGGTTCAGCTCCCCCTCTGTATCGGAAGGACCCATGCGACGTATTTCCTGCGCCGTGCCGGACGAATGAGCAGACCCGACGAAACCCATTTTCAGGCCGCTTTCAGCGTCGCCCCAAGGGGAACGGCAGCTGATCCGCTTGATCCTTCCCCCGGCTTCTTCAAAGTCAACGTCCAAAATGAGACAGCCTCCACGAAAAAGGCAAAGCGACGGCATCAGGGCCGGAAGTGCAGCATTGAAAACAGGTCAAAATTGCAGCTGTTATTCAAGAAGTTGTTGATTTTATCTGTCAAATGGTGTTTACTGTGATTGGATGGACCCTTTCAGGCTGAAGATGGTCTCCATATCCGCATGCAGGGCCAAAACAGCGATTCCCCTAGTCCATTTGTCAGCAAAGCGGGCACACCGGTGTCCTGGAGCAAAGGAAAACGGATGCCAACATACAGGATACTTCCTCGAAGGCGATTCGACCAACGCCCTCTTGCATCATGAAAAAACATGATATTGTCAATATGCAATCTGTTTTGGGGAGCGCCGAGAGGCATGGTCGCTTTTACCTGTTTCATGGCGTCCGAAATGAGACGGCGCATATAGCCGGAAAGAAAGCGGAGGATTGATGATGGCCAAGAAAGTGCGCAGCATGAAAAACTTCTGGGGAGAGACGGTGCATTACGACGAGCATGGCAAGAAAATCGGAGTAAGCCGTCCAAATTTTTGAGGCGGGATTACCCATTGCGATGCCCGCGGCAAGAAGGTCGGCACAACCAGAAAGTCATTTTGGGGAGGCACAAAGACTGAACTGGATGACCGTGATTGACGGTGCGTTGCGTGCAGTGAGGTATGGATCGCCACCCGGACGGCTGCTTTTCATCCCTTCCCCATCCTGGGAGCAACGTTTCCGAAGCGGATGCGCTTCAATCGTCATGCGGCATTTCAGACAGCCGGTGCAGAACCGCCCGCAGTCATAGCACACGACCTTTCCGGTGATTCTGTACGGGTTCATGAAAAGAGCCGCGCTGCTTTCATGCGATTCCCGATTGCCCCTGGTTTCAGGAAATTTGCGGCGCAGCAGAAGGCTGAAAGCCGAAAGACCCGCCTGTGCGAAAGAGAAAGGAGACCCCCTATGCCCTGTACAACGATTCTGGTCGGCAGGAAAGCCACCCATGACGGCTCGACGATCATTTCCCGCAATGACGACGGCGGGTTTGAAGCCAAGCGTCTTCTGGTTCACCCGGCCAGGGAGAAGGCCACGACGTACAAAACCGTCATCTCCCATCTGACGGTGGAGCTTCCGGGAAACGCCCTGCGCTATACCGACTGCCCCAACGTGTCCCAGAAAAATGGCGTGTGGCCCGCCTGCGGCATCAACGAGGCCAACGTGGCCATGACCGCCACCGAGACGATCACCAGCAACGCCCGGGTTGTCGGCGCGGACCCCTATGTCCGGTATCAGGAAAAGAAGGGCCGCAATGGCAAGGAGGTTCCCGGCGGAATCGGCGAGGAGGATCTGGTGACGCTGGTGCTGCCCTATGTTCGCTCGGCCCGGGAGGGCGTGCTGCGCACCGGCGCGCTGCTTGAGCAGTACGGCACCTATGAAGCCAACGGCATGGCCTTTGCGGACGCCAACGAGGTCTGGTGGCTGGAGACCATCGGCGGCCATCACTGGATCGCCAAACGCGTGCCGGATGACCGCGTGGTCATCATGCCCAACCAGTTTGGTCTGGATCACTTTGACTTTGAGGATGCCTGCGGGGAGCAGAAGGAAAACCTCTGCTCGGGCGATCTGCGGGCGTTCGTGGAGAAGTATCACCTGGCGCTGGACACGGGCGCGGATTTCAACCCGCGGCTGGCCTTCGGCTCCCATTCGGACGCCGACCACATCTACAACACGCCCCGCGCCTGGTTTATGGCCCGGTATTTCCTGCCCCGCACCTGCAAGTGGGACGGGGACAGCGCGGACTACACCCCGGAGAGCAACGACATCCCCTGGTCCTTCGTGCCGGAGCGCAAGGTGACGGTGGAGGATGTACGGTATCTTCTGGGCTCCTACTATCAGGGAACGCCCTACAACCCCTACGACAAGAACGCCGCCTGCAGGGGCAAGTACCGCACCATCGGCGTGCCCAACAGCGACGTTTGCGGCATCCTGCAGATTCGCGGCGGGCTGCCGGAGGCCGTTCAGGGCGTGGAATGGCTGTCCATGGGCGGCAGCGGGTTTACGGCCTGCTTCCCGGTCTATGCCAATGTGACGGAGTTCCCCAAGTACCTGAGCGGCACCACGGACACGGTGTCCACGGACGCCATGTACTGGCACAGCCGCCTCATCGCCGCGTTGACGGACGCGCATTTCGGCAACGCGCTGATCCTTGACGAGCGGTATGTAAGCGCCGTGATGAACCGGGGGCAGCAGTTCCTCTACGAGTACGACGAGAAGATCCGCCAGGGCGAATCCGCCGAAATTCTCAAGGAAGCCAACCGGAAGATTGCCGGCATGGTCAAGGAGGAGTCGGACAAGGCCCTTGGGCAGATTCTCAAGAACGCCTCCGAGCACATGAAGATCCGCTACCACAGAGGGGACAACTGAGCGGACGATTCGACGGATAAAGGGGTGGGACCGCTCATGCGGTGAGCCATGCCCGGAAGTGCAGCCGTCGTCAGCATTGCGCAAGGAACGGCTTGCAAGCGAAAACGACGGGTATGGCGTCGCATTGCCCGCGGTGACATCCGCCTTCGCCGGCGGCGTGCAGGGCGCCGAACACGCCTTTTGTTGAGACTGCTCCATCATGTTGGCTTTCAGGGTGATTGTCATGACCGAACACACCGACCTCATGCCCCCAAAGCCGGGCATCGCCTGCTACCATCTCCCCGGCCTGTTTGCGTTTTACGACCTGTATGCCGCCTTCCTGCCGCTGTACCGCAACCACAGGGAATACTTCTACGACTGGTGCGAAATCGGCTCCCTCTATGGCGCGCCGGCGGAGTGCATCTGGGGCGGCGGCCGCGTCGGAGCGGAAACCAGCGATCCGCAGGCGGCCTTCGCCCTGACGCGGGACTACGGTATTTCGGCCCGGCTGACGTTCAGTAACTCCCTGCTGCGCAAGGAGCACCTTGCCGACGCCCGGTGCAACGCGCTCTGTCGATTGTTGGAGCAAAACAGCCAACCTCAAAACGGCGTGATTGTCCATTCGGAGCTGCTGCTGGACTATCTCCGGAAAACCTATCCGGGGCTGTACCTCGTCTCCTCCACCACCAAGGTACTCACGGACTTTGTGGACTTTGAGCGGGAGCTGAACCGCGAGGCATTCCGGTATGTGGTGCCGGATTTCCGCCTGAACAGGGCGTTTGGCAGGCTCGGCGCGCTGTCCGACCGGCAGAAGGCGAAGGTGGAGTTCCTGTGCAACGAATGCTGCTGGTTTGGATGCCGGGACAGGAGACAATGCTATGAGGCGGTCAGCCGGAAGGTGCTGGGCGAGGACGGCCCCGAGCACCGCTGCACAGCGCCGGACGCCGGAGAGGGCTACCGCTTTTCCAGGGCCATGGAGAATCCCGGCTTCATCGGCATCCGCGACATCGTGCATACCTATCTGCCCATGGGGTTTCACCATTTCAAGATCGAGGGCCGCGGGCTGGGCAGCGCGCTGGTGCTGGAGTTTTTGCTCTACTACCTGACAAAACCCAAATACCAGCTCAAGGTCCGGGAGGAAATCTATCTGGACAATATGCTGGATCTGTTCTGAATCTGACAAAATCCCCCCCAAACAGAATCGACGGGCTGCCCGCAAGCGGGCCGTCCTCCCCTTTCCCTGTACGCTACGTGCCGCATTCCAACCGCCTTGGCCCTCGCTGCAATCCATCCCCCAGCCTGCGACTGGAAATCCAGCTGTCCGCGGGGCCAATTCCACCCGTTTCGGCCAGAAAGTGCAGCAGCCACAGACAATCTCCCCTGAGGCGGCCGCCCATCCGCTCGCTTGACACGGCATCCCGAGAGTCTGTATAATTAGGTAAGCTTTCATCTGCAACAACGTCGGGAGGGAGGATGTCCGCTTGCGCGTATCCGTCATTATTCCCACGCTCAACGCCGGCGCCTGGATCGTGCCGCTGCTGGAATCGCTCCGCACCCAGAGCCGGCGTCCGGATGAAGTGCTGGTGGTGGACTCCGACTCTGCAGACGGCACCGCCGCCCTGGCCCGGCAGCATGGCGCGCGGGTTCTGACCCTCCGCCGGGAATGCTTCGACCACGGCGGCACGCGCGACTGGGCGCTTCGGCAGAGCTGCGGGGATATCGTGTTTTTCCTGACACAGGACGCGTTGCCCGCGGATGACCGGTATGTCGAACGCCTGTTGACGCCATTCGAAGACCTGCGCGTTTCGGCGGCCAGCGGGCGGCAGCTTCCCCGCCCGGAGGCCCGTCTCTACGTGAAGGCCGTCCAGGCGTACCGCTATCCGGCGCAGAGCCGGGTCTGGGATGCGGCGGACGCGGATGCGCTGGGGCTCCGCGCCTTTCACCTGTCGGATGCATGCGCGGCCTATCGCCGCAGCGCATACGAGGCGGTTGGCGGTTTCGTCACCTCCCTGCCGACCAATGAGGACATGCTGATCGCATCAGCCTTCCTGAAGGACGGCTGGCGGCTGGCCTACTGCGCGGAGGCAACCGTGCTGCATTCGCACAGCTTCACCTTCCGTCAGGAATACCTGCGCAACCGGCAGGTAGGCCGTTTTCTGGCGCGGTATGCGTCGCGCCTGGGATCCTCCGGCGAGTTGGGCGAGGGCATGCGCATGGCGCGCGCCGTCTCGCTGCAGCTACTGCGCGATGGCCACGTGATGGAGTGCGCCGCCTTTGCCCTGAACTGTGCGGCACGACTGTTGGGCAGCCGCGCGGGCCGGCGCGACGAAGCCCGGCGGCAAAGAGGACAATCCCGCGCGTATGAAGGATAGCCCCTGCGCGCGGCAAGAAGAGAGGAGCGCGGACATGAGACGAATTGACACAGCGCTGCCCGGCGTCTGCATCGTGGAGCCGCAGGCGTATGGCGACCACCGCGGGTACTTCATGGAGACGTATTCGACGCGGGCATTTGAACAGATCGGGATCACAGCCGTGTTCGTGCAGGACAATCAGAGCTTCACCGCGCAAAAGGGGACGCTGCGGGGCATTCACTTTCAGAATGCGCCCATGGCGCAGGCCAAGCTCGTGCGCGTCACGCGCGGGGCGGTGATGGACGTGGCGGTGGATCTGCGCAGGGGGAGCCCGACCTACCGGCAATGGGCGGCGGTGGAGCTCAGCGCCGGGAACAAGCGGATGCTCTACCTGCCGCGGGGCTTCGGGCACGGGTTCAGGACGCTGACGGACGACGTGGAGTTCTGCTACAAGGTGGACAACCTCTATGGCGTCACCTCGCACATATACAGATCGACGCTTTGAAAGGATGGCCAGTTCATGATGAAGCTTTTATGGATGCGGATGAACCCCGCTGCATTCAGCCGCTGCAAAAGATGTGACACGTTCTCGCATCAGGTGAGGTGGCCGCTTAAAGCAGCGCCATATTCGCGCTGTGAGCGGAAATAACAGATCCCCTGCTGACCCAGCACGCCGATGATCGCTCCTCCGTCACCTGTAACGGCGCCGCAGTCTTGGCGCGCAGTGCCTGACGCACGACGTCCCGTACGGCCAACTTCGGGCATTGAAACGTATGCGGCCTGAGGCGAAGTCAAACGCATGCGACTGTCAGCGGTCCATGGCATACCCTGTACAGGTGGAGACATACGGGATATAGGGAGGACAGAGCCGCGCGCAGGACGCTGCGCAGATGAAGCCGCCAAACGCATCAGGGCCGCCTGCTTTTGCAGGCGGCCCTGATGTGCATTCCCCCTCTTCCGTCAGTACGCCGTAGTGGTCGGAGATGACGGGATAGAAATCGCCGTTGAAGATGACGCGGCTGCGGTGCGTCGGGCCGGGCTGGCCGGCGAATACAAAGTCGATGCGCATGGGATCGACCTTTTCCTTGCGCCAGCCGTCGATCTGCCCGCCGACCGTGAAGCCCGCGTCCCGCTCCCGCGCGCGGGGCTGTTGAAGTCGCCCAGCAGGTAGGCAGGCCGGTCGTTTGGCGCGCACAGGCCGTTCAGGCGCTCCCACTGGCCGGCAAAGGGATCCTCTGCGTCGTCCCACCAGCCCATGTGCACGGAGTAGAACCAGCCCTCCGAGGCGAGCGCCTGCGTGCGGATGCCCGCGATCTTGCGCCGACAGCGTCCCTGCGCCGCGTGCGCTGACGCCTGATCCGCGAGACGAACGAGAAGCTCTATGCGATCGGCGAACGCGTGGGGTACCACGACCCCGCGCAGTTCAACCGCGCCTTCCGGGAGGAGATGCACTGCTCTCCCCGCGAATACAAGAAGGCATCGAGCGTGCACTGACAAAAGCGCCAACTCAAAAATCCCTCCCGGTCGGGAGGGATTTTTTCGGCGCGCGCCGCGCTCATGCCCGGTGGACGTACATTCGCGACGGCTCGGACTCGCCGTCGCCCTGCGCCATGCACAGGAACGTCCATCCGTAGCGCTCATAGAACGACGTGTGGTCCGTCAGCAGATAGAGCGTGCGCACGCCCCGGCCCTTCATGTCCTCGCACACGAAGCGCAGCAGCGCGCCCGCCACGCCGCGCCCGCGCCGGTCCGCCTCCGTGTAGACGGCGCAGACGTTGGGCGTCAGATCCTTGCGGTCGTGAAAGTCGTTCTCGATCACGCCCATTCCGCCGATGATGCGCCCGCCCTCCAGCGCCATGTACCACTGCGGCACGGCACATTCGCCGGACAGGCTCGCCTGCATGCTCTCCCGGTAGGCCGCCAGGGGCACGCCCCACTTCTCGTGAAACCACCGCGCGGCCGTCTCCAGCAGGTCGGGACGGTCCGCCAGCCGAACAAGTTCAGCCTTCATGCCGATTTCCTCCTTCATGATGGAAGCACGCCATTCCGCGGCGAATCTCGCCCAGCATCTGCCGCGCGAAGGACCGGGCCAGGGCCTCGTCGGGCCGCATGGCCTGCCCGGAACGGTAGCAGCGCAGCGCCTGCGCGACGAGGGCGTCATGCGGCGCGTGGAGATGGCGCAGGCCCCACTCGCCGCCCTCCTGCTTGGACAGATACAGGCGCTCCTGCAGAAACGCCAGCACCCTGCACAGGTTCAAAACCGTGTAGACGGGATGTTCGCAGACGTCCTCCTGCGCGCTTTGCACGTCGAGCCAGATGCTGTCCGCGTAGCACGCCGCGTCGACAGGGCCAAAGAAGTCGGGCGCCGGCGCGCCGTACAGCGTCACGCCCCGCTGCCGGATCATGGTAAAGTGCGCCGCCAGGTCGGGGTCCACGCCCTGCATCTGCTGAAGATACGCGTCGGGATCGGCGCGATACAGCGGCAGGTGCATCGGCGAAAAGTGCAGCTCAAACGGCGTGGGGTAGACGAAGGGATCGCAGAAGGATCGCAGCACGACGCTCATCTCGATGCCCTTGGCGGGCGCGCGGCCGTTGAGCCCGATGAGGCGCTCCATCATGTGCAGCTTCTGCGCGCGGCTCATCGCGCGCTCGGATACGACGATCAGGTCGACGTCGCTGGTAACGGGGTTGAAGCAGCCCATCGCCAGGGAACCGTGCAGATAGACGCCGGTCAAAGCGTCCGCCAGTACCTCCCGGCACAGGCTAACGAAGGCGTTGGGCAGGTTCGGATCGTACATGGCCTCACCTCATTCCCCGGCGCGCGCATGCCACGCCAGCCACCGCGCCACGCCGTCGTCGCCGTTGCCGTCGATGATGCCCGTGGCCATCCGTTTGAGCGCGTCCGTGGCGTTCTTTACCGCGTAGCACGCGTCCGCGGCACGGAAGAGGGGCATGTCGTTCACGGAATCCCCAAAGGCGACGGCCCGGTCGCAATGCAGCAGTGCCCGCAGCTTTGCCAGCGCGTCGGCCTTGGTGGCCCGGCGCGGCATGATCTCCAGCCAGTATTCGGGCCGGTACAGCTCCTGCTGGAGCGTGCAGGTATAGCGCGCATCCCCCGCCAGCGCGCCGTACAGCGGGCGCAGCTCGGACGACATGCCGATGCAGGTATAGTAGAAGACCTCGCCGTCGAACAGGCTGTCCGCCCCCTCCAGCCGCCGCAGCCGCCGGTCGCCCCTGCGGCTGTCCAGATAGAAGCGCTTTCCTGCATTTACCTGCTCAGCGTCCCAGGAGACGCTTTCCCTGCCATTCACAAACGCATACACGATGGGGCTGACGCCGTGCGCCTGCAGCAGCCCCTGCACGTGTGCGCGCGCCTCGCCTGAAAAGGTCTCGCTGGCGAGCCGCTCGCCCGTGCGTGCATCCACAATGTGCGCGCCGTTGTAGACGATGACGGGAACGCGCATGCGCAGCCCCTCCGTGACGACCGACGCGGAGCTCAGCGACCGGGCCGTGGCATACGTGAACAGGACACCGGCCTCGATCAGCCGGTTGAGCACGCCCAGGCTATAGGCGCTGACACGGCCGTCCGGGCGCAGCAGCGTGCCGTCCAGATCGGATACGTAGAGCGTGCGCATGGCGTTTCCCCCTTTTTTTTTATTTGGCACGGCCTGCGATGGGGATAGTATAGCATGGCGCGTACCGCTTTGCAACGGCTGCGGGGAGGGAGAGGGAGGGTGCGCTTCGGCATGAAGGACATTTCGCAGGTATCCGTTTTTCATGCGGGCCATACATCGGGCCTAAAAGAGAATTTCAGAAAAATGGAAAACTTTTCTTGCAAAATGTGCGGAATCCGAATGCGGAAAATCGAGAAACAGAACGATAAATGCATTTCAAACACAAATTTGTTGCATTTTTTCGCAATATGGCGCTTTACAAGGGCAACGTGGACGTGTATAATTACTCTATCACATCAACAGAGGTGCGGCAGATGGACTTTGAACGGATACGGTCGCACGTGCCGGATTACAGGGACTTCCTGACGGTGGATGAGCTCAACGAGAGCACGATGCGGCTGCAAAGAGAATTTCCGGATGTCGTTCAGGTGAGCGAAGTGGGCAGGTCGAGGGAAGGACGCCCGATCTACTGCCTGAAGATCGGAAACGGCAGCAAGAACGCGCTGATGTTCGGGTGTCCGCACCCCAACGAGCCGATCGGCGCGATGACGCTGGAGTTCCTCACGCGCGAGCTGGCGCAGGACGCCGCGCTGCGTGCGGAGCTGGACTACACGTTCTACATTGTCAAGTGCATCGACCCCGACGCGCTCACGCTCAACCAGGGCTGGTTCAAGGGGCCGTTTGAGATCTACCACTACCTGCGCCACTACTACAGGCCCGCGTTTCACGAGCAGGTGGCCTGGACGTTTCCGGTCGATTACAAGCGGGTGCACTTCGACAGCCCGATCCCGGAGACGCGCATCCTGATGAAGCTGATCGACGAGCTGCAGCCGGCGTTCATGTACTCGCTGCACAACCTGGGCTTCGGCGGCGCGTACTGGTACCTCACGCGCGACATCCCGGAGCTGTACCCGCACTTCTACCGCTGCGTGGCCGACATGGGCATCCCGCGCAAGCTGGGCGAGGCGGAGGTGCCCTATGCGACGGAGTTCGCGCCGGCGGTGTTCAAACTGCTGACCGTGCAGGATGAATACGAGTACAACAGCCGCTACATCTCCGAGGACTACGCTGCCGCACACCACGCCTACGGCACGTTCAGCGGCGACTACGCCAACCGGGCGGGGGAGCGGACGTTCACGTTCGTCAACGAGCTGCCGTACTTCTTCGACCCGCGTGTGAGCGACTTGAGCGCCTCCGACCGCTCGCGCCGGGATGCGGTCGTGGAGAGCTGCGCGTACAAGATCCGTCACGATGAGGACCTGAGGCCCGTCTATGAGCGGGTCCTGCCGCTCATCGACCGGGCGGACAACCACTTCGCCACGGCGCTCAAGGAGCGCATGGCATCCGGCACGGGCTCCATCGCGGCGCAGAAGCGCTGGGCCGAGGAGAACGAGGCCTTCCTGGCAAAGGCGACCGTCGCGCAGGTGTTTGACAACCTGCTGGTCTCCCGCTTCTTCCAGGCGACGATCACCTCGCTGCTGATCCGCGCCTGCGAGATGGAGGCCGGGCGCGCCCAGGACGAGGCGGCGCGCCGGACGCTGTGCGAGGCGCAGGCGTTTGCCGAGCAGTACCTCAAGGATGAATGCGCATATCTGGAGTCGCACATGAACTACCAGGCGATTCCGGTCAAGAAGCTTGTGACCGTACAGGCCGAATGCGGCCTGCGCGCGGCGCAATACATATCAAAGGAGAAAGGATGAACCCCATGAAGAAGTGCCTGATCGCCCTGCTGTGCGTAGCCCTGATGATGACGGGCTTCGTCTTCGGCGCGTCCGCCGAGGAAGAGAAGACTCTGGTCGTCAGCCTCGGCGCCGACCCGACGACGTTCAACCCCGTCATGAAGGGCGACGACGACGGACACCTGATCTATCAGAACGTCTTTGACGGTCTGCTGGAGCTCAACTACAACTCCGAGGTCATTCCGGGCCTGGCCACGTCCTGGGAGACGTCTGAGGACGGCCTCACCTACACGTTCCACCTGGCCACCGACGTCAAGTGGCACGACGGCGTGGACTTCACCTCCGCGGACGTGAAGTACACCTACGAGCGCATCATGGCGGAGAACGGCTTTATCGGCGGCACGCTGAGCGCGACGCTGGAGAGCATCGAGTGCCCGGACGACGACACCGTCGTGCTCCACCTCAAGGCGCCGGACGCCACGCTGCTGGGCACGCTGGCCTGGTATGAGCACTTCATCATTCCCAAGCACATCTACGAGAACGAAGAGGACTGGGCGACCTGCGAGGCCGCGACCACCAAGCCGATCGGCACGGGCCCCTTCAAGTTTGCCGACTATCAGACCGGCGTGAGCATCACCCTGGAGAAGAACGAGGACTACTTCAAGGGCGCGCCCAAGATCGACAAGCTGATCTTCATGATCGTGCCCGATGACACGACCGCCGTGCAGGCCTTCTACAACGGCGAAATCGACATCCTCACGGATGTGCCCACCTCCGAAGTGCTCAACATGCAGAACGATCCGGAGATCAAGCTGGGCTGCATGAGCGCCGCGCGCCGCTTCCAGCTCATCTGCAACATGGAAAACGAGACCATGAGCAAGTGGGAGGTCCGCAAGGCGATCGCCCTGTCCATCGACCGTGAGGAGATCTCCCTGAAGGCGACCAACGGCCTGCAGGCGCCCGCCTACGGCTTCTACCCGCCCTTCCTGGACTGGGCCTATAATGCGGACGCCGACATCGGCGAGCGCGATGTGGAGCAGGCCATGGCGCTGCTGGAGCAGGCCGGCTACACCAAGAACGCCGACGGCTACTACCTGACGCTGACGCTGGACGTGTTTACCGGCGGCACCTACGCCGATTGCGGCAAGGTCATCCAGGCCAACCTGAAGGAGGCCGGCATCGACCTCAAGCTCAACGTCATGGAGATGGCCGCGTGGTCTGAGAAGATCGAGTCGGGCAACTACGAGCTGGGCATGATGGCCGGCTATCAGGGCCCGGACCCTGACGCGATGGGCAAGCGCATCGGCACGGACCAGGTCATGAACTACTCCAACTACTCCAACGCGCGCGTGGACGAGCTGCTCGCCCAGGGCCGCACGCTGGTGACCGAAGAGGACCGTGGCGCCTGTTACAAGGAGATCCAGGCCATCCTGGCGGAGGATCTGCCGATCATCCCGATCGTCGAGTTTGCCAGCTACCGCGCCTGCTACGTCGAGGTCTACGGCAACCCCTACATCGACCAAATTGCGGATGTGCACGATGGATGCTACGCCAAGGCGGAGATCCTCGAGTAAATCCACGCACTGCACGTTTGCAGGGAGCCGGGCCAACCCCGGCTCCTTTTCTCCAGCCTACGGGCCCTGCCGGACATGGCGCATAACCCGCGCCGTACGCGTGCGGCGCGAAAGAATGGTGGTTAAGCGATGAAAAAATACCTGCTCAAGCGGATCGTGACGGCATTTGGTATCGTGCTGTTCGTCATCCTGCTCAATTACGTCATCATCCGGTTGGCGCCGGGCGATCCCGTGCGCATCATGGCCGGCTTTGATAACCCGTCGCAAGAGCTGATGGACGCGCTGACAAAGAAGTATGGCCTGGACCAGCCGCTGTACGTCCAGTTCTGGCGCTACATCACGACGCTGTTCAAGGGCGATATGGGCGACTCCTACCTATATAATCAGCCCGTCTCCTCGCTGATCTTCGAGCGCGTGGGCGCGTCGCTGCTGCTCTCGGGCGTGAGCGCGATGCTCGCCGTGCTGATCGGCAGCACGCTGGGCCTGTATGCCGGCCGCCATCACGGCAAGGCGCTGGACCGCACGTTCTCCGGCGTGGCCTACATGCTCAACGCGATGCCCTCCTTCTGGCTGGGCATCATGCTGATCCTGATCTTCGCCTCCACGCTCAAGTGGCTGCCCACGCAGGGCATGGTGAACATCCGCAAGGGCTACACCGGTTGGGCGTATGTGGTGGATGTTCTGCAGCACATGGTGCTGCCCTGCGCGACGCTGGTGGCCGTGCAGATCCCGACGTACTTTCGCATCACGAAGTCTTCCGTGATGCAGGTGATGGCCGAGGAGTTTGTGACGACGTTCCGCGTGACGGGCATGAGCGAGCGCAAGATCTTCAACAAATATGTGCTCAAGAACGCGCTGCTGCCGATCGTGACGGTCTTCGGCATCAACCTGGCCTACGTCATCTCCGGCTCCACGCTCATCGAGATCGTGTTCTCCTGGCCGGGCGTGGGCGTGCTGATGTACCGCTCCATCTCCATGCGCGACTACAACCTGCTGATGGGCGTGTACCTGCTCATCTCCATCTCCGTGGCGTTTATGATGATTGTGGTGGATCTCATCTACGCCTGGCTTGACCCCAGAATCCGCTACGATTGAGGTGATGAGCATGGAAAAAATCAAAAAGGTGGGCGTCCGTCTGGCCGGCATGGTGCGCTCGAGCATGCAGCTGCGCATGGGCCTGATCTTCTTTGCGCTGGTGCTGCTGGTCGTCATCTTCGCGCCGTCGCTGGCGCCCTTTGATCCCTATGACCTGGGCGACGACCTGCTCGTACCGCCCGGCACGAACGGCCACTGGCTGGGCACGACCAACATGGGCCAGGACGTCCTGAGCATGATCATCTACGGCAGCCGCGCCTCGCTGGCCATCGGCATCGTCTCCGCGCTGATCTCCGGCGTGATCGGCACGCTGCTGGGCGCGTTCGCGGGCTTCTACGGCGGCAAGGTGGACAAGGTCGTCAGCGAGATCATCAACATCTTCCTGATGATCCCCACGTTCTTCCTGATCCTGATCATCGTGGCGCTGTTCGGCTCGAGCATGATCAACGTCATGCTGGTCATCGGCCTGACCTCCTGGCCCAGCAACGCGCGCATGATGCGCGTGCAGGCCATGAGCATCAAGGAGCGCACGTTCGTCAAGAGCGCCATCTCCATGGGCGAGACCAAGCGCCAGGTGCTGTTCAAGTACATCATCCCCAACGGCCTGTTCCCGATCATCGCCAACACCACCATGGGCGTGGCCAAGGCGATCCTGACCGAGGCGAGCCTGAGCTTCCTGGGCCTGGGCGATCCCAACGTCATCAGCTGGGGCCAGATGATCTACGAGGGCAAGCAGTACCTCGCCACCGGCTGGTGGATGTCCACGTTCGCGGGCCTGTTCATCATGCTGATCGTGATGATCTTCTACATGATCGGCGACGGCCTGAACTTTGCGCTGAACCCGAAGATGAAAAAGATTTGATCGGCGGAGGGAACAACCATGAAAATACTGGAGATCAATGACCTCTGCGTCACGTACATCGCCGGGGAAAAGCGGATCAAGGCGGTCGACCACGTCTCGTTTGCCATCGACGAGGGCGACTCGCTGGGCATCGTGGGCGAGAGCGGCTCGGGCAAGTCGACGATGGCCATGGCCATGCTGCGCCTGCTGGACCCGCGCTATACCGAGATTACCGGCGCGGCCAACTACAGGGGCGAAAACCTGCTGACCGTGGACGCCCGCCGCCTGAGCGAGCTGCGCTGGAAGGACATCGCGGTGGTGTTTCAAAAGTCGATGAACAGCCTCAGCCCCGTGCACCGCATCGGCGAGCAGTTTGAGGACATCTACCGCGTGCACGAGCCGAAGGCCTCCAAAAAGGAGATCCGTGAGCGCGTGGAAAAGCTCTTCGCGATGGTCAACCTCGCGCCGCGAGTCTATAACCTCTATCCCCACGAGCTGTCCGGCGGCATGCTGCAGCGCACCTCCATCGCGCTGAGCCTGCTGTTCCACCCCAAGATCCTCATCATGGACGAGGCGACGACCGCGCTGGACGTGGTGACGCAGGGACAGATCCTGTCCGAGATCAAAAAACTGGAAAAGAGCATCGCCGTCACGCGCATGATGATTACGCACGACCTGTCCGTCGTGGCCACCAGCTGCCAGAAGATCATCGTGCTCTACGCGGGACAGCTGATGGAGTTCGGCTATGTGCGCGACGTGCTGGCCAACCCGCGCCATCCCTACACCGAGGGCCTGGTGCGCTCCTTCCCGTCGCTGCACGGCAAGAAGGAGGAGCTGCTGTCCATCCCCGGCTCGCTGCCGGACCTGGCCAACCCGCCGCAGGGCTGCATCTTCGCGCCCCGCTGCCCCTACGCGACGGATCAATGCCGCGCGCACAGACCCGAGCCTCGCCACATCGACGACTTGCACGTGGCGGCCTGCTGGCGCGTGAAGGGAGGGATTCAAGATGCCTGATGCAGTCAGGGAACAACCGGTCATCAAGGCGGTGGGCGTCAAGCGCTATTACAAGCAGCGCGGGGGCAGCCTGCTGTCGCTTGGGCGCAAGCCCCGGATGATCCAGGCCGTGGACGGCGTGGACTTTGAGCTGTACGAGGGCGAGATCTTCGGCGTGATCGGCGAGAGCGGCTGCGGCAAGTCGACGCTGGGCCGCCTGCTCATCCGCCTGGAGGAACCCAGCGAGGGCGACATCTACTTCCGCGGCGAGTCGAGCAAGGCGCTCATGAAGAAGGACCCCAAGAAGTTCCACCGCATGGTGCAGGCGGTCTTTCAGAATCCGTTCGACACATTTACCCCCAACGACACCATCGGCGAGATCATGATGCGCCCGCTGCGCCTGCACGGTATCGGCAAGAGCGACGAGGAGCGCCGCGCGATGTGCGAGAAGGCGCTGGAGGACGGTGGCCTGAAGCCTGCGGCGGACTTCCTCGGCCGGTTCCCGCATGAGCTGTCCGGCGGCCAGCTGCAGCGCATCTCCATCCTGCGTTCGATGTTGCTCGAGCCGCTGTTCCTGGTCGCGGACGAGCCCGTCTCCATGCTCGACGTATCGGTGCGCGCGGAGATCATCCACATGCTGCAGGACCTGTGCGCCTCGCGCAGGACGGCCATCATGCTCATCAGCCACGACATCGCGGTCGTGCGCTACGTCTCCCAGCGCGTGGCGGTCATGTACCTGGGCCGCATCGTCGAGATGGGCGACACGGATACGATCATCCAAAACCCCATGCATCCCTATACGCAGGCACTGATCTCCAACTGCTCCTCGATCGATCCGGACGAGGACACGCAGGCAATCGAGATCCAGGGCGAGCCGCCGTCCCCGATCAATCCCGGGCCGGGCTGCTACTTCGCCAACCGCTGCTTCAAGGCCTGCGAAAAGTGCTTCAAGAGCTATCCGCCCATGCGCACCATGAAGGACGGGCGCGTGGTCAGCTGCCACTTCGCCACGGGCGACGAGTAAGGAGGAATCACGGTGGACATTTTGCAGATTCTGGACAGGGTGCCGGACTACAAGGCGTTTCTGACGGTCGAAGAGATGGACCGCAATACCCTGGAGCTCGCGCGCAGATACCCCGACATCGTCCGGGTGGAGGAGATCGGCCGCTCCCGCTGGAACCACCCCATCTACTGCCTGATCATCGGCGAGGGCAGCCAGAACGCGCTGCTGTACGGCTGCCCGCACCCCAATGAGCCCATCGGCGCGATGATGCTCGAGTTCTTCTCCGAGGAGCTGTGCCGCAACGCCGAGCTGCGCCGGGAGCTGGACTACACGTTCTACATCGTCAAGTCCAGCGATCCGGACGGCACGAGCCTCAACGAGGGCTGGTTCAAGGGCCCGTTCACGGTCAGCCACTACCAGCGCAACTTCTTCCGCCCGTCGTTCGCCCAGCAGGTCGAGTGGAGCTTCCCCATCGACTACAAGACGCTCCATTTCCACCAGCCGATCCCGGAGACGCAGGCGCTCATGCAGATCATCGACACGAAGAAGCCGACGTTCATCTATTCGCTGCACAACGCGGGCTTCGGCGGCTGCTACTGGTACCTGACCGAGGGCGACGAGGCGCTGTACAAGAAGCTGTATGAGGCGCCCGCGCGCGAGAAGATCCCGCTCAGCCTCGGCGAGCCGGAGACGCCCTACTGCGAGGAGCTGTACCCGGGCATCTACAAGATGATGGGCGTCATCTCGCACTACGACTACCTGGAGAAGTTCAATCCGGGCGTGGATCCGGCCACGCTGCTGACGTCGGGCACGTCCAGCGACGAGTACGCCAACCGCGACGGACACATCAGCGCGCGCGCGTTGGTCAACGAGATGCCCTACTTCTACGACCCGCGCATTGAGGACACGAGCCCCTCGGACATGTCGCGCCGGGAGGCGATCCTCATCAACTGCGATCAGACGGAGGCGGACTTTGCCGCGCTCACCCCGATCTATGAGCGCGTGAAGCCGCTGATCCGCACGTGGAATCCGTTCTTCATCTCGCTGGAGGACCGCATGGCGACCAACAACGCCGGCAACCTGGCGGCCAAGCGCCAGTGGGCGATGAACCCGGAGTTCGAGCAGCCCGCGACCGTCGCGCAGAAGTTTGAGAACCTTTACGGTTCGGGCTTCTACCGCAACCTGAACTTCGCGGTGCTGCGCCGCGCCTGCAGCTACGAGCTGGAGCACGCGCAGGACCTGACGCAGCAGGAGCGCGACGCGCTGCGCCGCTGCGAGGAGGACACGGCGGAGCTGATGGAGAAGAACCTGCGCTACCTGGAGGAAAACCTGCACTACGAGGCGGTGCCCATCCGCAAGCTCGTGCGCATCCAGATGGCCAGCGGCCTGCTGTACGCCCGGTACGTCCACGAGAAAAACGAGCGCTGAGCGCAAAGAGCGGCCCCTCTCCCATCCGCGGGAGAGGGGCCGCTTGGCATATGGATCGATCAGGCGCGCAGCCTGAACGTGCGCGGCGCCAGACGGTAGACCAGCGCGCAGGCGAGCGCGCAGTACAGCAGGCAGAACGCAATGCACGCAAGGCCGAAGGGCAACGCGTCCACCTTGAGGCGCATGCAAGCGAAGCAGGCCAGGTACGTCGCCGACAGCGCGAGCTGATAGGCGGCGCTCTTCATCTCCGTAGCCGCGTTGAACGGCTGGAGCAGGTAATACAGCGTCAGGTAGTGCACTGAGAAAAAGACGCTCAAACATGGCAGGGAGACGAGGTACACCGCATAGTCCAGCGGCGCGGCGCCGCCGGAACAGAGCAGCAACAGGCACGCGCCCGCGCCGATGACCGATGCGGGCAGCAGGTTGACTTTGACGATCTCCCGCAGGCGGATGGCGAACAGGCGCAGCACCATGCGCGGCTGCTTGTAAAACCCATACGTCAGCAGGCTGTGGTCGCAGTTCATGAACAGCGAGCGGGTGAAGCTCGTGCCGCGGTTGACCGCATACATGATGAAGACGAAATAGGGCAGACTGCGCGTCAACAGGTCGTTGACGCGCGCCCGCGCCTGCGGCATGGACGCCAGCACGGGCAGCGCGATCAGCACGAGCGCGATGCTTGCCAGCGCGATGCGCGCGGCGGGCATCCAAAGCACCCGGCGGTGGCGCTTGACGAACAGCTCGTTGAAGTACTCAAATCCATGCCTGCGGCTGACGATAGACGTATCCGCCGTGATGGACCGCTCGCTCAGGCGGCGTGTGCGCGCCTGCACATCCTCCGTCTGGCGCGCGGCCTGGAACAGCAGCTGCTGATAGAGGGCACGGTATGCGCCAAACGTGAGCGCCTTGCAAAGCCCCAACCCGCCCAGGGGGAGAAACAGGGCGAACAGCGCGACATACGCGCCGGCCGGGAGGACGAGGCCCAGCGCCGGCAGTCCGTAGGCCAGCAGCAGAATGACGGTCATGCACGTCCACAGCGTCAGGCCGAGCGAATTTTCGTTGTAGGCCAGGCCGCGGCGCTCATAGTCGAGCATGGAGAGCCCCGCGACGGCCAGCTTCGCGCCCGCGATGGAAAACGGGAGCATCAGGCAGACCCAGACCGGGAGCCCCTTCGTCAGCCCGAAGAAGAGCGTGAAGGGCAGAAACCCCACGACGACCTTGAGCAGCGCGTAGCCGTAGTGGATCAGCGCATACTCGCGCGCGTCCATGCGCAGCAGGAAGATCGCGTAGTACTTTTCGCGCGAGGGATCGAACAGGTTCGTATTCGTGAACGCGCCGATGCACGTGAGCAGCAGCAGGATGTGCAAAAAGGCGGCGCCGGCTGGGGCGTCCGGCAGGAGCAGCGACGCACCCCAGATCATCGTCAGGAAGTAGAGCAGCTTGCCCAGAAAGAACGTGGCGAGCTCCCACAGCAGCGAGAGCAGGTTGGCCAGCGCGTTCAGGGGGCGCGAGCCGTACAGCGAGGCGGGGAGCAGGCGCTTGACGAGGGGCAACTGGCGCAGCGCATACAGGATGGCGTTGACGTGATAGGCGCTGCGCAGCGCAAAGGAGATGCGCAGCGTCTTATACATGGCCATCCTCCCGCAGGGCGGCGATGATGCGCTCGCGCAGGGGCTCGTCCGCCAGCCCGTCCCGGGGTACGGGCTCCAGGATGCCGCGGTGCAGCAGCACGATCTCGTCGCACAGGTCCAGCGCCAGGTCCATGATGTGCGTGGAGAGGATCAGGATCCGCCCGGCTTTTGCCTGGCGCAGCAGCTGCTTCATCTCCTCGGCGACGACCACGTCCAGCGAGGTCATCGGCTCGTCCAGCAGCAGGATGTTCGGCTGGGCGATGATGTTGACCAGCATCTGCACCTTGTTCTTCATGCCGTGGGAGTAGTCCTTGAGCAGCTTGTCGCGATCCTCCGGCGCGATGCCGACCCGGTCGAAATAGGCGTCGACCGGCTCGGGATGGGGTAGGACCTTTTCGTTGATCTCCAGGAAAAAGCGCAAAAACTCCCGTCCCGTCAGAAACTCCGGCACGGCGGGCGTGGAGAGCACGTAGCCCACGTCCTGCCCGCCAACGCCGCGCTGCACGCCGGCTTCCTCCAGAAAGAAGCGCCCGCCGTCGGCCTTCACGTCGCGGTTCAGGCAGTTGAACAGCGTGGTCTTGCCCGCGCCGTTGCGGCCCAGCAGGCCGTAGATCTTGCCCGCGTCAAACGAAAAGCTGACGTCGCGCAGGACCTCCTTGCGGTCAAAGCGCTTGCTGAGGTGCTCGATGCAAAGCTTCATGGCGCTCTCCCCCGTAAGACGGGCGCAAGCGCCCGGCAGTATCAAAAAAACCCGCTTCTACGGAAGCGGATTGGTGGGACACAGTGGACTCGAACCACCGACCTCTCGCTTATCAGGCGAGTGCTCTAACCAGCTGAGCTAGTGACCCGTGCCATTGAACGGGACCTATTATACCACGTCTTCCGGGCATTGGCAAGCCCCAAATTCGACAGGACGCCTGCAAAAAAACGGCAGGCATGCGCCCGGGCGCGCCTGCGCACACTGCGCGGGGAGGGATGCGGATGAGGGCGATGCACGGCGTGAAGGCGGCGCTCCGGCGCGCGACGGGCCTAAAGCGGCGCGACGCGCGGCGGGTGCGCGAGCGGTGGATCGTGTTTGGCGTGGGCGCGGTCGGATACAGCATGCTGGAGGTGCTCTGGCGCGGATACACGCACTGGACGATGGCCCTGACGGGCGGCGTATGCTTTCAGGCGATCTATGCGATCAATCGTCGCCTGCGCAGACGGCCCTGGCCGCTGCGCTGCGCGCTGGGCGCGGCGGTGATCACGGGCGCGGAACTGGCGGTCGGCCTGGTGGTCAACGAGCGGCTGCGCATGCGCGTATGGGACTACTCGCGCAACCGGCTCAACTTCCGCGGACAGATCTGCGCGCTCTACAGCGCGCTGTGGTTCCTGCTGTGCATTCCGCTGGGGCCGTTTTGCGCGTGGCTGCGGCGCAGGCTCGCATGAAAAAGGCCGCCGGATGTCCGGCGGCCTTGAACCTTTGCTCAGCCCTGCGCGTCGGCGGTCAGCACACGCACGATGGTTGCGGCGCTCTGCGGCGGAATGGAGCGGGTGGATGCCGCGTCATGGAAGACCTGCACCTGCGCGCCCTCCACAAGCGCCGCCAGCCCGTCGACCCGCACGCCGTCTTCGGAGAAGACGAAGGCATGCAGTCCGTTCTCGGTCTCGACGAGCATGCGGTCCGCTTCGTCAAAGCCTGCAAACGTACCCTCCGTGAACGTGACCTCCACGGCCAGCGCGTTCACCTGGCCGGGCAGGGACATCGTCATCACGCCGTTGGTGTGGACCGTCACGTCCAGGCCGGGGTAGAGCTTGTCCACCGACAGCACGTCCGGCTCAAAGTGCACGAGCACCTCGCCGTGCGTCTGCGTCAGGATCAGGAACGAGCCGTTCTCGGCGTCAAAGGAGACGACGGAGCCCGTGAGCACGTCGGCAGGCGCTTCGGAAGCCTCGGAGACGGTCGCCTCGGGCGCGGTGGACACCGCTTCGGCCAGCGAGAGGGCGGGAACGGCCAGCAGGGAGAGAATGGCGAATTGGGCGATCAACTTTTTCATAAGGCAGTACCTCCTGAGATGTCTTGATGATTTTCGCCGGTCCGTTTGCCCCGGCATCTATTCAGACGCGCGGTTCGCGCTTTTGTTCCCGCAGACGCGAAAAAAATTTGCAGGCTGTTTTCAGGGACGTTCGTCGTGTATAATAGAGGGACAGGCCGTGAGGGGCTGCGGGCGGAGGAACGGACCAAATGAGGTGATCGATTGCGCAAACAACGGTGGATAGCGGCGGGCGTGGCGCTCGCGGCGGCGGCGCTTCTGGCCGGGGCGCTTCTGGCGACGGGCAATGTGCGCCAGACTCCGACGATGACGTCCCCGCCCGCATCCGACGCGTTGACGCAGGCGAGCGCGGACCTGGATACCTATGAGGTCGAGGCCGTCCTGGACGAGGCGACGCGCACCCTGACCTGCACGCAGCGCGTGACGTATGAAAACCGCACGGGCGGCGAGCTGAACGAGATATGCTTCCATCTGTATCCCAACGCATTCAAGCGGGTGAATACGTCCCCGGCGGTGCTGGCGGGCGTGGATGAAGCGGACGACAGCTGGCAGGCCGGCGAGATCTGGATCGAGGACGTGCGCGTGGACGGCGAGGCGGCCGACTGGGCCGTGCTGGGCGAGGATGAGGCCGCGCTGCGCGTGTGCGCGCCGCTGGCGGCCGGCGAGCGCGCCGGGATCGAGCTGCGCTATACGCTGTCGGTTCCCGCGCTCGCCTACCGCTGGGGCGAGGCCGACGGCGTGATCAGCGTGGCCAACGCGTTTCCCATCGCTGCGATGTACGAGGACGGCGCGTGGCGGCTGGACGAATACGGCCCCATCGGCGACCCGTTTTACAGCGCCTGCGCCAACTGGACGCTGACGCTGACCGTGCCCGAGGGATTTATGGCCGCCTCCGCCGGCGCGATCCGGGAGAGCCGGACGGAGGCGGGCGTCACGACGCTGCGCATCGAGGCGCCCGCCGTGCGCGACGTCGCGTTTGCCATGAGCCGGCGCTACGCCTGCGCGCAGCAGATGGCGGGGGACGTGCTCGTCTCCTCCTATGCGCTGCGCCAAAAGGATGCGCAGGCCGCGCTGGAATACGCGGTGTCCGCGCTTGGACAGTTCGAGGCGATGCTCGTGGACTACCCGTATCCGTCGCTGACGGTCGCGCAAAAGGACCTGGGCGGATACGGCGGCATGGAG
Organism: Candidatus Onthenecus intestinigallinarum; assembly: GCA_018713325.1. GTDB lineage: Bacteria > Bacillota > Clostridia > Christensenellales > Aristaeellaceae > Beduinella > Beduinella intestinigallinarum. Next base: position 22,994 of record DVFJ01000011.1, read on the forward strand.
TACTCCGGCTTTGCGCTGATCGACGGCTCGCTCTATGAGGGCGACCGCCAGCTGCTGGAGCGCGTGGTGGCGCACGAGACGGCGCACCAGTACTTCGGCATCCTGGTCGGCTCGGACCAGATCGAGGAGCCGTGGCTGGACGAGGCGCTGTGCGAGTACATGACGATGATGTACATCGACAAGGAATACGGGCGCCAGGCGTTCAATGCGCTGTATGAGCAGAGCGTCGAGCCTGCGCTGCGCATCTCGTATCCCGTGGGCGTCACGGCGGGCAGCCCGATCACCAACTTTCTGACGGCGGCGGAGTACGGGCAGTGCGTCTATCAGAAGGGCGCGGGCATGCTCCACGGCATCCGCGAGGCGCTGGGCGAGGCGGCGTTCCTCTCGGCGCTGCGCGACTACATCGACGCCTACGCCTACGGCATCGCCTCCCGGGAGGATTTCACGCTGTCGCTGCAGGCCTCCACGGGCCTGAGCTGGCGCGGCTTCATCGACGACTACTTGGACGAATGAGAAAGGATGAACATATACCATGGACAAGAGCCGCATCACCGTCGCGGCGCTGGGGCCGGGGCATCCCGGGCTGGTGACGCGCGCGGCGTGGGAGGCGTTGACCGGCGGCGCGCGCGTCGTGCTGCGCACGGCGCGCCACGGCGTGGCGCAGGAGCTGACGCGCGCAGGCGTCGCATTTGAGACGCTGGATGCGCTCTATGAGCAGAGCGAGGACTTTGACGAGCTGTGCGCGCGAACGGCCAGGCGTCTGCTGTCGATGGCGCGGGAAGCCGGCGCGCTCGTCTATGGCGTGAGCGACCCGCTCAGCGATCAGACGGTGCGCGCGCTTGCGCAGCGTGCAGGCGCGGAATGCGCGCTGGAGGCGCTGCCGGGTGTGACGCTTGCGTCGTATGCGGCTGCGGCGTGCGCAGCGCAGGGCGCGCAGACGGAAAACCTGTGCCAGACGACGGCGCTGTCCGTCGAGGAGCTGGAGCCGGATCCCGAGCGCCCGCTCGTCGTGACCGAGCTGAACGACCGGGTGCTGGCCAGCGGCGTGAAGCTCTGGCTCATGGACGTCTACGATCCCGAGCAGCCGGTCTTCTTTGCCGGGCCGGGCGAGGAGCCGGCGGCGCGCGTCGCCGTGCTGCCGCTGTGCGAGCTCGACCGGCAGCGCGCCTATGACCACACGTGCGCGGTGTTCGTGCCGCCCGTCCCGCTTGCGCAGCGCGCGCGGCATACCGTGCGCGACCTGCAGCAGGTGACGCGCCGCCTGCGCGCGGCGGACGGCTGCCCGTGGGACCGCGTGCAGACGCACGAGAGCCTGCGCCAGTACATGATCGAGGAGGCCTATGAGGCGGTCGACGCCATCGACGGCGGCGACCCGGACCGCATGGCGGACGAGCTGGGCGACGTGCTGTTTCAGGTGCTGCTGCATGCGCAGATCGCGCAGGAGCACGCGGACTTTGCGCTCGGCGACGTGGCGACGGCCATCTGCGGCAAGATGATTTCGCGCCACGAGCAGATCTTCGGCCGGGGCGGGACGGACACGGCCGGCGACGAGGGCTGGGAGGCCATCAAGCGGCGCGAGAAGGGCCAGCGGACGCTCGTGGACAGCCTGCGCGACGTGCCGGGCTATCTGCCGGCGCTGATGCGCGCGTACAAGGTGCTGCGCAAGGCCGCGAGCGCCGGCTGCGATCCCCTGAGCGGCGCGGACGCCCTGGCGGCGGCGCGGCAGGCGCTGGCGCGCGCGGAGGCGGATCTGGCCGCCGGCAGGGATGCATCGCAGGCGCTGGGCGCGCTGCTGTTTGCGGCGGCGGGGGCGTCGCGCGGGTGCGGCCAGCAGCCGGAGCTGCTGCTGCGCGCGCAGACGCAGCGCTTCATCGAGCGCTTTGAGCGCATGGAGCGGGATGCGCTGGCGCAGGGCGTGGACCTGGCGCAGGTCCCGCGTGAGCAGATGGCGGCGCATTGGGCGCGTTCGGCAGCGGACGAAGCGGGAAACTGAGCCTTTTTCCCGTAAAATCGCGATATTTCCTCGAAAAAAGCGGATCGGACGGAAGGGATTTTTGCTTTTTCGGAGAATATAGTAACGTTTACTCTCGAACCCAATCAAAATCATGCTGTGCGATTTAAGGAGGACCTGTTGTATGAATAAGACGGAACTGTGCGCGGCCGTGGCTGCCAAGACCGGTATGACCCGCAAGGATGCGGAAGCGGCCGTGACCGCCGTGATCGACGTGATCGGCGAATCCCTGAAGGACGGCGAGAAGGTCGCGATCGTCGGCTTTGGCACGTTTGAGGTCAAGGATCGCCCCGCCCGCAAGGCCCGCAATCCCCGCACCGGCGAGGAGATCGAGATCGCGGCCTCCAAGGCTCCGGCGTTCAAGGCCGGCAAGGCGCTCAAGGATATCGTCAGCCTGTAATCCATTGGCCGGGCGACCGGCAGGGGCTGCCCACGGGGCGGCCCCTTTTCCGTACGCGGCGGGCACAGCCCGCGGAAGGAGGTTTCCCATGCGTCTGGACAAATACCTGAAGGTGTCGCGCATCATCAAGCGCCGCTCCGTGGCCAAGGAGGCCGGAGACGGCGGACGCGTGACCATCAATGGAAAGCCTGCCAAGCCCTCCACCGAGGTCAAGGTCGGCGACGTGCTGGAGGTGCGCTTCGGCGACAAGCTGGGCCGGTATGAGGTGCTGGCCGTCAGCGAGCACGCGCTCAAGGCCGAGGCGGGCGGCATGTACAAGATCCTGTCGGAGTGAGGCGCGCCATGAACGAAGTGATGATCGTCGCCGCGGGCCGCGGAACCCGCATGGGCTTGGGGCAGAACAAGGTGCTCGCGCCGCTGCTGGGCGTGCCGGTGCTGGCGCGGACGGTGCGCGCGTTTGCGGACTGCCCGTCGGTCGGGCGCATCGGCATCGTGACCGCCGAGGCGGACATCCCGGCGGTGGAGGCCATGCTGCGCGAGCGGGGGCTTTTCGAGCGCGTGGCCTATATCGCGTCCGGCGGCGCGGACCGGCAGGAGAGCGTGCGCCGTGGGCTTGACAGGGCGCAGGGCGAGATCGTGCTCATCCATGACGGCGCGCGGCCGTTTGTGACGCGCGAGGTCATCGAGCGCACGATTCAGAGCGCCCGCGAGCGGGGCAGCGGCGTGGCGGCCGTCGTGCCCAAGGACACGATCAAGCGCGTGGACGCCGACGGACGCGCCGTGCAGACGCCGCCGCGCGACGGCCTGCGCGCCGTGCAGACGCCGCAGACGTTTTACCTGGCGGATATCCGCGCGGCGCACGAATGGGCGGATGCGCAGGGCCTGCGCGCCACGGACGACGCGGCGCTGCTGGAGGCGATGGGAAAGGCGGTGTATCTGGTGCAGGGCGACGTGGAGAACATCAAGCTGACGACGCCGGAGGACATGCAGGCCGGCGAGGGCATCCTGCGCCGGCGCGGCGAGGGCGCGCCGGCCGTGCGCGTGGGGCAGGGGTACGACGTGCACCGGCTCGTGCCGGAGCGCGCGCTGATCCTGTGCGGCGTACGCGTGCCCTACGAGCGTGGACTGCTGGGGCACAGCGACGCGGACGTGGCCGTGCACGCGCTGATGGACGCGCTGCTGGGCGCGGCCGCGCTGGGCGACATCGGAAGGCACTTTCCCGACACCGATCCGGCCTATGCGGGCGCGGACTCGGTGCGCCTGCTGCTGCACGTGGTGGACTTGCTGGCGCAGCGCGGCTACCGCCCGGGCAACGTGGATGTGACGATCGTGGCGCAGCGGCCCAAGCTCAAGGACTTCATCCCGCAGATGCGCGCGCGCCTGGCGCAGGCGCTGGGCGTGCAGGAGCAGGCCGTGAACGTCAAGGCGACGACGACCGAGGGCCTGGGCTTCGAGGGCGAGGGCCTGGGCATCAGCGCGCAGGCCGTGGCGACGATCGTCGCGCGCTGAGGTGGCAAATCCATGGCTTGACATCGCGCGAAAAGGGCATTATAATGCTCCTATACCAGCATAGCGCCCGTCGACGAAGAGGAGTACGCGTAGCCTGCCCACCAGAGAGAGCGGTTCACCGGCTGAAAGGCCGCTCGGGGATCGGCGTGCGGAAGGTCGCTTCCGAGGGCTGCGGGGTGAAGGCAGTAGCTCCGCACGGGTCTGCCCGATACAGCTTTGAGGCGGCGCATGCCGCGAATAAAGGTGGTACCACGGAAGCCCCTCCGTCCTTTGGACGGAGGGGCTTTTTGCAGCGCGCAGGCGCAATGGATGAGAAAAAGGAGCGTCAATATGGAAGACACCCGCAAAATCGAGATGGACAAGGTGTTCAATCCCCAGCAGATCGAGGGGGAGCTGTACCGCGAGTGGGAGGAGAACGGCTACTTCGTCGCCCACCGCGACCCGGACAAGAAGCCCTTCACGATCGTCATGCCCCCGCCCAACATCACCGGCCAACTGCACATGGGCCACGCCATGGACGGCGTGATGCAGGACGCGCTCACCCGCTACCACCGCATGCGGGGCGAGGCGACGCTGTGGCTGCCCGGCACCGACCATGCCTCCATCGCCACGGAGGTCAAGGTGGTCGAAAAGCTGCGCGCGGAGGGGCTCACCAAGGAGGAGATCGGCCGCGAGGCGTTCCTGGAGCGCGTGTGGGACTGGAAGCGCGAATACGGCGGGCGCATCGCGCGCCAGACGCGCCGGCTGGGCGCCTCCTGCGACTGGTCGCGCGAGCGCTTCACCATGGACGAGGGATGCAGCCACGCGGTCAACGAGGTGTTTAACCGCCTGTATGAGAAGGGGCTCATCTACCGCGGCGAGCGCATCATCAACTGGTGCCCGGTGTGCCGCACGGCGCTGTCCGACGCGGAGGTCGAGTTCGAGGAGCAGGCTTCCCACATCTGGCACATCCGCTATCCCGGCGCGCACGGCGACGTGGTCGTGGCCACGACGCGCCCGGAGACGATGCTGGGCGATACCGGCGTGGCCGTCAACCCCCATGACGCGCGCTATACGGACATGGTCGGCAAGACCGTCACGCTGCCCCTGGTCAACCGCGAGATCCCCATCGTCGCGGACGACTACGTGGACATGGAGTTTGGCACCGGCGCGGTCAAGATGACGCCCGCGCACGACCCCAACGACTTTGAGGTCGCGCAGCGGCATGACCTGGCCATCCTGCGCGTGATGAACGACGACGGCACGATGAACGAGAACGCGGGCAAGTACGCGGGCATGAAGGCGCTGGACTGCCGCAAGGCCGTCGTGGAGGAGCTCAAGGCGCTGGGGCTGCTCGTCAAGGTGGAGGACTACACCCACAACGTCGGCACCTGCTACCGCTGCCATACGACCGTGGAGCCGCTGGTCAGCCGTCAGTGGTTCGTCAAGATGAAGCCGCTGGCCGAGCCCGCCATCGCCGCCGTGCGCGAGGGCCGCACGAAGTTCGTCCCCGAGCGCTTTGACAAGACGTACTTCAACTGGATGGAGAACATCCGGGATTGGTGCATCTCCCGCCAGCTGTGGTGGGGCCACCGCATCCCCGCGTGGTACTGCGACGATTGCGGCGAGACCATCGTCGCGCGCGAGACGCCGGAGCGCTGCCCCAAGTGCGGCTGCGAGCGCCTGCGCCAGGATGAGGACGTGCTGGATACGTGGTTCTCCTCGGCGCTGTGGCCGTTCTCCACGCTGGGCTGGCCCGAGCAGACGGAGGACCTGCGCTACTTCTACCCCACGGACGTGCTCGTCACCGGCTACGACATCATCTTCTTCTGGGTCGCGCGCATGATCTTCTCCGGCATCGAGCAGATGGGGGAGCCGCCCTTCCACACGGTGCTGATCCACGGCCTGGTGCGCGACGCGCTGGGGCGCAAGATGAGCAAGTCGCTGGGCAACGGCGTGGATCCGCTGGAGGTCATCGAAAAGTACGGCGCGGACGCGCTGCGCTTCTCGCTGGTGATGGGCGTCTCGCCCGGAAACGACATGCGCTTCTCCACGGACAAGGTCGAGAGCGCGCGCAACTTCGCCAACAAGATCTGGAATGCCTCGCGTTTTGTGATGATGAACCTGGACGGCTTTGAGCCGCTCGAGGGCAAGGCGCTGGAGCTGCCCGACCAGTGGATCCTCACGCGCCTGGACGAGACCATCCGCGAGGTCACCGCGCACCTGGACGAGTACGACCTGGGCCTGGCCGCGCAGAAGATCTATGACTTCGCGTGGTCCGAGTTCTGCGACTGGTACATCGAGCTGGCCAAGTCCCGCCTGCAGGGCGAGGGCAAGCCGACGGCCTGCGCGGTGCTGATCCACGTGCTGACGGCGCTGCTCAAGCTGCTGCATCCGTTCATGCCCTTCCTCACCGACGCGGTGTACCGCTATCTGCCCGGCAGCGAGGGCACGATCATGCTCTCCAGCTGGCCTGCGCGCGAGGCCAAGACGTATCCCGAGGAGGCCGCGCGCATGGAGGGCATCATGGAGATCATCCGCTCCGTGCGCAACCTGCGCGCGGAGATGAACGTGGCCGTCGGCCGCCGCGCGCACCTGATGCTGCGCCCGCGCGCGGGCTGGCGGGAGGCGCTCGTCGGCGCGGAGCCGTACTTCAAGCGCCTGGCCTGGGTCAGCGAAATGCGACTTCTGTCCGAGGATGAGCCAGCGCCGGAGAAGACCGTGTCCGCGGTGACCGAGGCGGCGGAGCTGTTCATCCCGCTGGGCGACCTGGTGGACATCCAAAAGGAGATCGCGCGCCTGGAGAAGGAGCTCAAGGGCCTGGAGGGCGAGATCGCCCGCGCACAGGGCAAGCTGAACAACCCCGGCTTTGTCAGCAAGGCGCCCGCCGCGCTCGTGGAGCAGGAGCGCGCCAAGCTGGAGGTCAATCAGGGCATGCTCGCCTCGCTGCGCGAGCGGATCCAGAGCCTGCGGGACATGTGACGATGAAGACGGTGCAAGAGGCGGTCGCCTACATTCACAGCCTGTATGCGACCGGAGAAAAGCACGGGCTGGACAACATGCGCGCGCTGCTTGCGCGCCTGGGCGACCCGCAGGCGGGCCTGGCGATGGCGCACGTGGCGGGCACGAACGGCAAGGGCTCGACCTGCGCGACGCTGGAGGCCATCCTGCGCGCGGCGGGCCTGAGGACGGGCCTGTACACGTCGCCCTACCTGCAGCGCTACAACGAGCGCATCCGTATTGACGGCGAGCCCATTGGAGACGAGGCGCTCACGGCGCTGGTGCGCGACACCGCGCCGGCTGTCGAGGCGCTCGCCGCGCAGAACATACGCGTGACGGAGTTTGAATACGGCACGGCGCTGGCGCTGTGCGCGTTCGCCCGCGCGCAGGTGGACGTGGCGGTGATCGAGGTCGGCCTGGGTGGCCGTCTCGATCCCACCAACGTCATCCGCCCGCTGGTGTGCGCCGTGACCGCCGTGGGCATGGATCACATGCAGCTTCTGGGCGATACGATCGAGCAGATCGCTGCGGAGAAGGCGGGCATCGTCAAGCCCGGTGTGCCGGTCGTGATCGCGCGCATGGACGAGCGCGCCCAGCGCGTGATCGAGCGCGCGGCCGGGGCGGCGAACGCGCCGGCGCTCACGCTGAACGGCAGCGAGGCAGTCTGCCTTTCGGCCGGCGCGCGCAAGCAGCGCGTGCGGTTCCGGATCGGGGATTTTCTGTTGGACGATGCACAGCTCGCGCTGCCCGGCGCGCACCAGCTGGACAACGCGGCCTGCGCGCTCGCCTGCGCGCTGCGGCTGCGGGAACGCTTTGACATCCCGGACGGTGCGCTGCGCGAGGGGCTCGCCTGCGTGCGCTGGCCCGGCAGGCTGGAGTGGATGGGGAACGTGCTGCTCGACGGCGCGCACAACCCGCAGGGCGTCGGCGCGCTGTGCGCCTATCTGCAAAAATATCTGGATCCCGCGCGCACGGTGCTGCTCACGGGCATGCTGGCGGACAAGGACGTGACGGGCATGTGCGCGCAGCTGGCGGACCGCGCCCGGCAGGTCGTGACCGTCGCGCCGCCCGTGCCGCGCGCTATGGACGCGCAGGAGCTGGCGGAGCGCCTGCGGCAGGCGGGTGCGGCGCGCGTCACCCCCTGCGAAGACGTGCGCGAGGCGCTCGAGCTGGCGCGCTCGCTGGCCGCGCAGGGGGACGCCGTCGTCTGCGCGGGCTCGCTGTACCTGATCGGCGCGCTGCGCACGCTGCTGGAGGAACGGGAACATGGAATTTGAACACGTGAGCGTGCTGCTGGAGGAGACGCTCGAGTGGCTCGCGCCGCGGGACGGGGGCGTCTATGTGGACGGAACGCTCGGCGGCGGCGGGCATTCGGCGCGCATTCTGGCGGCCTGCGCGCCGCACGGACATCTGTACGGCATCGACCGCGACGCGGACGCCATCGCCGCGGCGACGGAACGGCTCGGGGATTCGCCGTGCTTTACGGCGATCCGCGGCAACTTCCACGACGTGCGCGAGCTGCTCGCGCAGCGCGGCGTGGAGCAAATCGACGGCATGCTGCTGGACCTGGGCGTGAGCAGCCATCAGCTGGATACGGAGTCGCGCGGCTTCTCCTATCACGGCGACGCGCCGCTGGACATGCGCATGGACCAGCGCCAGGCGCTCACCGCCGGCGAGATCGTCAATACGTGGCCGGAGCGGGAGATCGCCCGGATCCTGAGCGACTACGGCGAGGAGAAGTGGTCGGCGCGCATCGCGCAGATCATCTGCGAGCACCGCGCGCGGGGGACGATCGCGACGACTGCCGATCTGGTGCGGTGCGTGGACGCGGCCATTCCCAAGAAGATCCGCATGCGCGAGGAGGGGCACAGCGCGCGGCGCACATTCCAGGCGCTGCGCATCGCAGTCAACGACGAGCTGGCGCCGCTCACGCGTGCGCTCGAGGACGCTGTCGGCCTGCTCGCGCCCGGCGGCAGGCTGTGCGTGATCACGTTTCACTCGCTGGAGGACCGCATCGTCAAGCATACGATGCGCCGGCTGCAAAACCCGTGCATCTGTCCGCCCAAGGCGCCCGTGTGCACGTGCGGCAGGCATCCGGTGGTGCGTGTGTTGACGGGCGGCGGCGTTCAGCCGGGCGCGCAGGAGCTGGCGCGCAATCCGCGCGCGCGTAGCGCACGGCTGCGGGCGTGCGAAAAGATCTGACCCAGGGGGCAAAAGGCCATGCTGGAGTCACTGAGAGAAACGCTGTATTCGCTGATCTTTCCCACGGAAACGCGCTGTCTGGCCTGTGGCGCGCCTATACAGGGCGGAGCGCTGTGCCCGCAGTGCGCGTCCAGATGGCCGCTGGGGAATGGGGGAATCCGCATCGCCTGTGTTGAGACCGCAGATTGGGCATATGCCGGCCTTCCCTATACGCCGGTCGTGCGTTCGATGATCCATCGCTACAAGTTTCAATGCGTGCGCGCAGCGGCGGATGTGCTGGCAGAGTCGATGATCCGCATCATGCCGGAGGAGGTGGATGCGCTGGTGCCCGTGCCGCTCCACCCGCGGCGCGAGCGTTGGCGGGGCTTCAACCAGTCCCAGCTGTTGTGCGAGCGCATCGCGGCCGCCACGGGCGTGGAGGTCCTGCCCGCGCTGTCACGCATCCGCCATACGCGCGAACAGGCGATGCTGGACGTCCGGATGCGCGAGCTCAACGTGCGCGACAGCATGCGCGTGTGCACGCCCGTGCAGGGCCTGCGGCTGCTCGTGGTGGACGACGTCGTGACGACGGGCTCGACGGCGATGGAATGTGTCAATGAGCTGCTCCATGCGGGCGCGGGGTGGGTCGGCGTGCTGTGCGCGGCGCATCCGATTGGGTAACCGTAGATCGCAGTTTCCGTGCCAGTCTCCCCAAATGTACATCTTTCTATTGTGCCGGATGGAGAAATCGTGTATACTGGACATAGGAACGTGGAAATGGGGGGCAGCATATGGATACGTTTGTGATTACGATTGCGCGCGAGTTGGGCAGCGGCGGCAGCCGCATCGGCAGGATGCTCTCGCAACGGTTGGGCTACAGCTTCTACGACCGGGAGATCCTGCAAATGGCCGCGGACGAGAGCGGCATCGACGCGGGCGTGTTCACCCGCAGCGACGAGCAGATGACGCGGTTCAACCTCTTCCGCGCCGTGCGCATGGCCAACGACGGCAAGTTCGTGCCCTCGCCGCCCGACCAGGAGGACCGCGTGTCCGACGAAAACCTGTTCCGCTATCAGGCGCGCGTCATTCGCCAGATCGCCCAGGATGAAAACTGCGTGATTGTCGGGCGCTGCGCGGACTATATCCTGCGCGGACAGCCCAACGTCTTCAACGTCTTCGTGCATGCGCCGCTGGACCACCGCATTGCCTCGATCATGGAGGCACAGGGGGTGGACGAGGTCGAGGCTGAACGCCGCATCCGTCGAACCGACCGGCGCCGCGCGGAGTACTACCGCTTCTTTACGGGGTTGGATTGGCAGGACGCCAAGCACTATGATCTGTGCCTGAACACGGGCAAGGTGCCCTTTGAGACGGGCGTGCAGATGATCGAGGCCTGCATGAAGCTGCGCTTCGGTCTGTGAGGACAGAACGAGGCGGGCCGGAAGCTCAAGCTTCCGGCCCGCCCTTTTTTTGTCCTGTCAGTTCTGCTCCTGTAGCTGCGCGGTGTACAGCGCGTGGTACAGCCCATGGCGCGCCATCAGCTCCTCATGGCTGCCTGCCTCGAGGATGCCACCGTCGCCGACATAGAAGATCTTGTCGCAGGTCTTGATCGTCGAGAGGCGGTGCGCGATGATGAACGAGGTGCGCCCCTTGAGCAGCGCCTGAATGCCCTCCTGCAGCAGGCGCTCCGTCTTCGTGTCGATGGAGGAGGTCGCCTCGTCCAGGATCAGGATGCGCGGGTCGCACAGCAGCGTGCGCGCGAACGCGATCAGCTGCTTCTGGCCCTGGCTGAGGCTGCCGCCGCGCTCGCCGACGACGGTATCATAGCCCATGTCCATCTGCGAGATGAAGTCGTGCGCGCGCACGGCCCTCGCCGCTGCCTCGACCTCCTGATCGGTGGCGTCCAGGCGGCCGTAGCGGATGTTGTCCATGATGGTGCCGCTGAAGATGAAGCTGTCCTGCAGCATGATGCCCAACTGACTGCGCAGCGAGTGCAGCGTGCAGGCGCTGATGTCGTGCTCCGCGCCGTCCTCGGCTGCGAGCAGGATTCGTCCACCGTTGAGGTTGTAGAAGCGGCACAGCAGGTTGACAACCGTGCTCTTGCCTGCGCCGGTCGGCCCCACTAGCGCGATGGACTCGCCCGGCCGGATGTGGAAGTTTACGTCGTGCAGCACCTCGACCGGCGGCTCGTAGCCGAACGTCACGTGCTCGTAGCGCACCTCGCCGGTGATCGGCGGCAGGTCCTTTGCGCCCGGCGCGTCGTCGACCACGACGGGCTCGTCCATCGTCTCGAAGATGCGCTCCAGGTAGGCGATGTTATTGATGAACGAGTTGTAGATGTTGGCCAGGTTGGTGATCGGCTGCCAGAAGCGGCTGACGTACTGGCCCATCGCCAGGATGACGCCGAAGGAGACGATCGCGCCGCCCATCCAGTAGACGCCGGCGATGTACATCAGCGTGAAGACGATCTGGGTGATCATCTCCGAAGAGAGCCAGACGGAGTTGCTGATGTAGGCGGCCCGCATCCACGCCTCGCGGCAGGCGGTGGCCAGGCGGCGCATGATTGCCATGTTCTCGCCCTGGCGCACGAAGAGTTGCGAGACCTTCACGCCGTCGATGCTCTCGGCCAGATACGCATTGTAGTTGGAGTTCTTGTTGGACTGACTCTGCCATGCGCGGCGCTGGCGCGGTTTGAGATAGAAGATGATTGCGATAAACACGGGCAGGCCGGCCACGATGATCGTGGCGAGCACGGCGTTGGTCGCATACATGAAGCCGATGATGAAGACGATGTTGATGATCTCCAGAATGGCGTTGATGATGCCGTTGGAGAGGATGTCGCTCACGGAGTTGACGTAGTTGATGACGCGCACGAGGATCTTGCCCGCAGGCCGGCTGTCGTAGTAGCTGAAGGGCAGCTTTTGCAGGTGCGCGAACAGGTCCTTGCGGATGTCGTAGATGATCTCCTGGCTGACGTGCGCCATGATGCGCGAGCGCGCCGTCGTAAAGGCGATGACGACCGCGATGATCAGCACGAACACGCCCGCGAGCGTCAGCAGCATGCCCACGTCCCGGTTGGGCACCGCGTCGTCGAGCACCCATTCCATGAGCTTGGGCACGAACAGGCTGGAAATGCTGGCCATCGCGCTGAGCAACAGCGCCAGCAGCATGCGCGAGCGGTGCTTGCCGATGTACTTCATCGCGCGCTTCAGGTGCTTGAAACTGAACGGGGATTCGAGCGTCTCGTCCACGTCAAACTTGTTGCGTGCCATCAGCAGATCCCCCCTTCCTGCGCGGGCCGGGCGCATGCGGGCTTTGGCGGCAGGTCGTTTTGCAGGGCATAGGTTTCATAATAATAGCCGGGCACGCGGATCAGCTCCTCGTGCGTGCCGCGCTGGGCGATCCTGCCATCCTGGATGACGAGGATCAGGTCGGCGTCGCGCACGGAGGAGATGCGCTGCGCGATGACGATCTTGGTGCAGGGGAAGGGCAGATTGCGCAGCTGCTCCTGAATGTAGCGCTCGGTCTCCATGTCCACGGCGGAGGTCGTGTCGTCCATGACGAGGATGGCGGGGCGCATGGCCAGCGCGCGGGCCAGCGCGATGCGCTGGCGCTGGCCGCCGGACAGGCCCACGCCGCGCTCGCCGATGATCGTGTCATACCCCTCGGGCATCCTGGAGACGAAGCCGTCGGCGTCCGCGCGGCGCGCAAAGTCGCGCACGTCGTCCAGCGTCAGGTCCTGATCGCCAAAGGCGATGTTGCCCTCCACCGTATCCGAGAAGAGAAACACGTCCTGCGTGGCCGTACCGATGCCCCTGCGCAGCTGATCGAGCTTCCAGCGCCGCACATCCATGCCGTCCACGAGGATTTCGCCCGCGCTGACGTCGTAAAAACGGCTGATGAGCTGGATGACGGTCGTCTTGCCCGCGCCCGTGGGTCCCATGATCGCCAGCGTCTGGCCGGGCCGGATGTGGAAGGACACGTCGTCCAGGATCACCTTTTTGCCGTGCGAAAAGCTCACGCCCCTGAACTCCACCTCGCCCCGCATGGCCGGCATGTCCACGGCGTCCTTGCGGTCCTCGATGCCCGGGCGGGAGTAGTAGATCTCCATGACCTTGCTGGCGCTCGTGGCGAAGCGCTGCAGGTCGTTGATCAGGTTGCCCAGGTTGCGCATCGGGTTGGAGAGCGCCCAGCTCAGGCTCGTGAAGATCGTCAACTCGCCCGGCGTCAGCTCGCCCTGAATGATGAAGAAGCCGCCCAGGAACAGCGTGATGAGCGTCATCATGTTGGCGAGCAGCTCGATGAACGGATAGAAGGAGAGCCACATCTTGTTGATCTCCAGGTTGGCGTCGCGGAAGGCGCGGCTGCGCTCGTCAAAGCGCTCCTTTTCGTAGTCCTCGCGCGCGAACGCCTTGACCACGCGCGTGCCCGCGATGTTCTCCTGCGCGGCGGTGTTCATCTCCGCCAGCCGCTCGCGCATGCCCATGAACTTGGGCCGCACACGGCTGGAGTAGAGCTTGGTGATGATCATCAGCACCGGCGTGACGATGAAGAGCGCGAGCGTCAGCTTCCAGCTGACGAGGAAGAAGTAGGTCAGCGTGGACACGAACATGAACACGCAGTCCACGACCTGGTAGTCCATATAGGAAAGAAAGTGACGGCACCAGTCCATGTCCGCCGACAGGCGGGTCATCAGGTCGCCGGTGCGATGGCGGCTGAAGAACTGCATGTCCTGATATTGAAGCTTCTCAAAGAGCTTCCGGCGCAGGTTGAACAAAGTGTTTTGCGACGTGGTCTCCAGGGAGATGACCATGTAGTAGCGCAGGCCCTCGCGCAGCGCCTTGAAGGCGAGCATCGCCAGCAGCAGCCCGAGCAACGGCTCCGGATTCTGCGCGACGATGACCTCGTCGATCAGGCGGGACGTCAGCGCGGGGTTGATCAGGAGCATGAGGCTCGTGACCGCCGAGATCGCCAGCGCCAGTGCGTGCCGCTTGTGATAGCGCTTGTCCATGATTCCGAAGAGCCATTTGCATTGATACACTTCTTTTCCCTCCATCTTCCCTTCTGTCGGATTGTGCCCGGGGGTTCAATGCGCATCCTATTATACTGATTTTTGAGGAAAAGTATAGTACCCGCTGCAAAGAACCTCGAAAAATGCAAAATGCAGAGCGAAACCCACAAAAACGCCGGAAGAACGCAGCGCATTGCCCGCAAAAAGGCCCGTCCGCAGGGAGCGAACGGACCTGAAACGGGCGGCCGGTTCAACGCAGCGCGCGTTCGACGTTGACGAGAAAGTCCTGCGCGTTGGCCACGAATGTGCGCACCGACAGGCTGCCGCGGTCGCGCAGCTTGCCCACGACGAACTCGGAGATGTCCACACAGTACAGATAGGCCGGGCGCACGCGTCCGTCCCGGATGCGGAACGCAGGCGTCATGTTGCCTACGGCGATGGAATGCAGCTGCGTGGCCACGCACAGGACGGTCGTCGCCTCGCGCACCTGTGCGCGCATGGCGTCCTGCGCGCGGTAGACATCGCTATACACCTCGGGCAGCGGGCCGTCGTCGCGGATGGAGCCGGCCAGCACGAACGGCACACCGCCGCGCACGCAGGCGTGCATGATGCCGTCCCGGATGCCGTAGGCGTCGAGGAAGGCCGGAATGGAGCCGCAGGCGCGCACCTTGTTGAGCACGTCGATGTGGTGGTAGTGCCCGTTGGGCGCGGGGCGCTGCGTGTAGACGTCCTGGCCCAGCGCCGTGCCCAGCAGCCCGGCCTCCAGGTCGTGGGTGGCCAGGGCATTGCCCGCCAGCAGCGCATGGCAGTAGCCGCGCTCGATCAGGGCGCTCATGGCGCGGCGCGCATCGGCGTCAAACGTGCAGGCGGGGCCGAGCACCCACAGGATGCGGCCATGCTCGCGCTCATGGCGCAGCAGGCTGTACAGCTCGTCGTAGTCGCGCGAATAGGCCGTCTCACGCGACCGGCTCTGACGGAAGGAAAAGCGTTCCTGCGGGCCGGCGTCCGGCGCGTCGAAGCCGTCCGCATGCACGTAGACGCCCTCCGAGCCGTCCTCCGTGCGCCCGAGCACGACCGCATCGCCCTTGCGCAGATTGCGAAACTCGCGCACGGCGATGCGCCCGTCCGCTTGCAGGACAGGCACGCAGTCCATGCGGCTCTCCGGCGCGAGCGTCCAGACGCCGCCTATGCGGTAGTACTCGGGAAAGATCGTCGTGGCGTGGTAGCCCTCCGGCGCGACGCCGTCCGCTGGCGCGGGCGCGGTGCGCGCATCGCATGCGCAGGAAATGCCCGAAAAGTCCGGCTCGCGATACGCGGGCAGGGAAAAAGACATGGACGCCGCCTCCTTATGGGGTGTGATTCGGGGTTGCCCTGCCCACATTATACCGTGCGCGTCCACAAAAGGGAAGAAAGAAAATGCGCAAAGACTCGTGAAAAGTGGGCAAAGCGTCCCGTTGAAACGCCCAAAAAGGATGGGCATCCTCGCGAGAAGCGCGACAAAGATGAAGAAACTGGCTTTTCAGCCGCGCGGAACTGTGCTATACTGCGCCAGAGGCCGCGACAGACACGGCCTCGACCCAAAGCGTATTGCTTTAAACCGCATTGCGGGGAAAGGAGGAGCACATGAAACATCCCATCGGAACGATCGTCTCCCTGATGGTCGATCACGAACGCGGCGTGCCTGAGCGTGTGCATCACTTTCTAAAGGTCTACGCCTTTGCCAAGGTCATCGGAGAGTCGGAAGGGCTCGATGAGCGCGAGCAGGAGATCGTTCAAATTGCGGCGCTCATGCACGATGTGGGCATCCGTCCGAGCCTGGAGAAGTACGGCTCCAGCGCAGGCCCCTACCAGGAAAGGGAAGGATCGGCGCTGGCCCGCGAAAAGCTGGCCGGGCTGGAATATGATCCGGAGCTGATCGAGCGCGTGTGCTTTTTGATCGCGCACCACCACACCTATGGCGAGCAGCGTGACCGGGATCTGCAGATCCTGATCGAGGCGGACTTTCTCGTCAACGCGCTGGAGGAGAAGATGAGCCGGGAGGCCATTGAGCGTGCCCGGGAAAACGTGTTCCGCACGGCGCGGGGACAGGCCTATCTGCAGGCGATGTTCCTGTGACCGGCAGCCGCCGCATACGGCCCATCCGCAAATGAAGCGGATGGGCCTGTTTTCTGTGTCAGGGGACAAAAATGTGGTATAATGGGGAGACCAAATGCGAAAAGAGGGACGAGGATGCCGCCGCTGACGATGATGATCAAGCCTGTTTCGGGCAGCTGCAACATGCGGTGCAGCTACTGCTTTTACATGGATGAGGCGCAAAACCGTGAGGCGCCCAACCGGGGCCGCATGTCGCAGGAGCTGCTGGAGACCCTGGTGCGCCGGGCGTTCGCCTATGCCGACGGCGAGGTGAACTTCGCCTTTCAGGGCGGCGAGCCGACGCTGGCGGGCGAGGCGTTCTTCGCGCGGCTGGCGGAGCTGCAAAGGAAGTACAACGGCCGCGGCTTGCGCGTGCACAACGCCGTGCAGACCAACGGCTACGACCTGCCGGACGGGTTGATCGACCTGTTTGCGCGCGAGCGATTCCTGGTGGGCGTGAGCGTGGACGGCGACGAGGCGCTACACGACCGCTTCCGGCGCGATGCGCAGGGGCGCGGCACCTATGCGCGCGTGATGGAGAACATAGGACGCCTGCAGGCCGCGCGCGTGGAGTACAACGTGCTGTGCGTCGTGGACGATGCGGTCGCGCGCAGCGGACGGCGCGTGTTCGAGGCGCTGGCGCCGCACGCGTTCGTGCAGTTCATTCCGTGTCTGGACCCGCTGGACGGAGCGAAGCAGGCGTATTCGCTGACCCCCGAGGGCTACCTGCAGTTCCTCAACGAGACGTTCGACGGCTATGAGCGCGCCTACTTTGCGGGGCGCTACGTCAGCGTGCGCAACTTTGACAACTACATCTCCATCCTGATGGGACGCCAGCCGGAGAGCTGCGCCATGCGCGGCCGGTGCGAGACGTACTATCTGATCGAAAGCGACGGCGACGTGTACCCCTGTGACTTCTATGCGCTGGACGAATGGAAGATCGGCAACGTCGCGCGGGATTCATTTGTCCGCCTGGAAAAATCGCCCGTGCTGCGCGCGTTTCAGGAGGCCTCCTATTTCGTCGATCCGGCGTGCCGCGCGTGCCGCTTTTACGGGCTGTGCCGCGGCGGATGCCGGCGCGAGCGCGAGCCGTTCGTGCAGGGCCGTCCCGGGCTCAACCGCCTGTGCGAGGCGTACAAGGCGTTTTTCGAGGGTGCGCTGCCCAGGCTGGAGCGCATCGCGCGGGATGTCGCGCAAAAAGAGCGGATTTAACGCGTTTTTTGCAGATTCTGCTTTTTTCCGGCGCAGTCATCCCTTATAATAGGTGGGAGAACAAAAAAGAGGAGTCGTGTGTATGCTGAAGCGCTTTACGCGAGCAGAGAAGAGCTGGATCTTTTACGACTGGGCCAACTCCGCGCAGTCTGCCATCATCGCGGCGATCATTCTGCCGATCTTTTTCAAGAGCGTCGCCACCGGCAGCGGCGTGCCGGACGTGGACGCGACGGCCTATTGGGGCTATGCCACGAGCATCGGCACGCTCATCTGCGCGGTCTGCGCGCCGCTGTTGGGCGCGCTGGGCGATGTGCGCGGATACAAGAAGCGGCTGTTCACGTTCTTCATGCTGGTGGGCGTGACGGGCACGGCGTTGCTGGCATTTACGGGCGACTGGCGGCTGATGCTGGTGTTTTACATCCTCAGCACGCTGGGCTTCAACGGCTCGTGTGTGTTCTATGACGGCTTCCTCAACGACGTGACGACGGCCGAGCGCATGGACATGGTCTCCACCTACGGCTATGGGCTGGGCTACATCGGCGGCTCGACCATCCCGCTGGTCATCGCGCTGGCGCTGATCCAGTTCGGCGGGGCGATCGGCATCGATACGGTGACGGCGACGCGCTTCTCGTTCCTGCTCACGGCCGCATGGTGGCTGCTCTTTACGATCCCGATGCTCAAAAACGTCGAGCAGAAGTATGGCGTCGCGCCCGATCCCCACTTCGTGCGCCAGACGCTGCGCCGCCTGGGCGGCACGCTGCGCGACATCGTAAGCCACCGCGCGTTGGCGATGTTCCTGATCGCCTACTTCTTTTACATCGACGGCGTCGGCACGATCATCCACATGGCGACGGTGTTCGGCGATTCGTGCGGACTGGGCAGCATGGACATGATGCTCGTGCTGCTGGTCGTGCAGATTGTCGCCTTCCCGTTTGCGATCCTCTACGGCGTGCTCGCGCGTCGCGTCGGCGCTCGCACGATGATCCTGGTGGGCATCGCCACATATCTGGTGGTGTGCGTGGTGGGCATCCGCCTGGCGACGCTGAAGGACTTCCTCATCCTGGCCGTGCTGGTGGGCACGGCGCAGGGCGGCATCCAGGCGCTTTCGCGCAGCTACTTTGGTAAGATCGTGCCGGAGGAGCGCTCCAACGAGTTTTTCGGATTCTTTGACGTGTTCGGCAAGTTTTCGGCCGTCGTGGGTCCCGCCCTGTTCGGCCTGGTCGCCCAGGCCACGGGCGTGACCCACTACGGCGTGCTGGCGGTGATGGCCATGTTCGCCCTGGGCGGGGTGCTCCTGCTCGTGGGCGTGCCGCGCAGCATGGAACGGATGCACTGAAGGGCGCGTGGATTTGGCAGGCATTGCGGCTTGACAGTCCGCGCGGTATGAGCGTACAATAGACGGCATAAGCGCAGTCAGTTTGCCAAAGAAGCATGGAGGGATGGATATGGTACCGGTTCGCGTGACGCTGACGCAGCACCCCAAGGAAAGGCCGCAGGATGAGTCGAAGCTCGGCTTCGGCAAGATCTTTACGGACCACATGTTCGTCATGGATTATGACCCCGAGCAGGGTTGGCACGATCCGCAGGTCGTTCCCTACGGCCCGTTCGTGCTCGATCCCGGCACGACGGTCTTTCACTATTCGCAGGAGATCTTTGAGGGCATGAAGTGCTACCGCCGCGCGGACGGCGGGCTGCAGCTGTTCCGCCCGCGCGACAACTTCGCGCGCATGAACCGCTCGGCCGACCGCCTGTGCATGCCGCATGTCGAGATCGAGCAGGCGATGGCGGGCCTGATGGAGCTGCTCAAGGCCGACGCGGCCTGGGTGCCCTCCACGCCCGGCACCTCGCTGTACATCCGACCGACCATGATCGCCACCGATGTGATGCTCGGCGTGCATGCGTCCAGGACGTACCGCTTCTTCATCATCTGCTCGCCCAGCGGCGCCTATTATGAGAACGGCCTCGCGCCGGTCGGCATCTATGTGGAGAGCGAGCTGGTGCGCGCGGTGCGCGGCGGCGTGGGCTTCACCAAGACGGGCGGCAACTACGCGGCCTCCATGCTCGCGGGCGACCTGGCCGAGAAGAAGGGCTACTCGCAGGTGCTCTGGCTCGACGGACGCGAGAACAAGTACATCGAAGAGGTCGGGTCCATGAACATGTTCTTCAAGTTCAAGGACGCGCTCGTCACGCCGCCGCTCAACGGCTCGATCCTGGGCGGCATCACGCGCGACAGCATCCTGCAACTCGCGCGTAAGATGGGCGTGCCCACCGAGGAGCGGCGCATCACCGTGCAGGACGTGTTTGACGCGTATGACCGCGGCGAGCTGGAGGAGGCCTTCGGCACGGGCACGGCGGCGGTCGTCTCGCCGGTTGGCCGGCTCATGTGGGAGGGCCGCGAGATCGAAATCGCCGGCGGGCAGATCGGCGCGCTGACGCAGCGCTTCTACGACGAACTCACGGGCATTCAGTACGGGACGGCGCCGGACCCCATGGGCTGGGTCGTGCCGGTGGCGTGATACAAAAGCCGTTTGCGAGAGGCTGCCCTGCGCGCGCAGGGCAGCCCTTCGCACGCTGTGGGGCAAAATGCCGGAACTTCCCATGGAAGGCCATGCGGAGGGGCGGCGCGGAATGGGGGAGAGGTTGTGTTCAGAACGGGGGATAGGCCGGACGCCGAATGGCCGGAACGGGCGCTCTCGCGGGCGCAGCGCGCGCGCATGGAGCGCGTGAGCGCCGCGCTGGGACCTGTGCGCGCGGATGCGTTCGAGGGCCGGAGCGCGAAGGAGCTGTGGGAGACCATCGAGCGCTGCTGGCAGGACGTGGCCAAAAAGCCGATGCGCGCCCAGCAGGAGCAGGCGGCGCGCGAGGCCGTGTTGCGGGGGCTGGAACGGCAGGCAGACTGCCTCTCCTCGGGTGAACATGCGCTGGTCGAGCGGCTGCTCATCCTGGACGGGGGCGTGACGGTCACGGATTACGAGGAGCTGTGCGCCGCGCAGGCGCTGTGCCGCCGCCTGTGGGCGGATGTGGGACTGCAGGACGGGCGTCCCTTTGTGCGCCTGGACGCCACGCTCGCGCAGCCTCTGACGCAGGCGATGGCGCGGCCCGAGCACGCGAGCGTGCGCATGCGGATCTTCTCCTTTGAGGCGACGGTCGCGGCGGCGCTGTACATCGCCGGCGCGCTGGACGACCGCACGCCCCAGGCGCTGTTCGCACGCCAGGTGCTGCTCACGGACGAGCGGGACGAGGAGGCGATGCACCTGGCGCGCCACTACCTGTGGGCGGGATTTGACTGCGTGGACTATGAGGACGGCGTGCTGCTGCTGCATCCGGCGCTGTATGATCCCGCGCCCGTGCTGCGCGGGGTGCGTCCGGAGCTGACGTCCTTCACGGCGGAGCAGATCGTAGGCGGCATGCAGGGCATCATGCCGCAGGAGGAGCCGGCCCAGCGCGCGCTGGAGCGCGCAATCGCCGGCGCGCTGCGGGCCGGCGAGGATGCGGAGGAGTGCGCGACGGAGCTGCGCATGCTGGCCAAGCAGGGCGCGGACTTTGACGCGCTGCGCGAGGTGCTCTCGGGCCGCGTGACGGTCATGCCGGGCGGCGCGATGGAGCGCGCGCTGCGCGCAATGCTGGAGGCGACGCCGAGCTGGACGTGCGGGGAGCGGCTGTGCGCGGCGGCGCTGCAGTGACGGAGGGCGAGCATGGACATCGAAGTGCCGCGCGGGCAGGAGCCCGTCAAGCTGTCGGCCTTTCTGGCCCGGGCGCTGCCGGACGCGCCTGCCTGGGCGCTGCGCGAATGCCTGAAAAAGCGCGACGTGCGGCGGGATGGCGCACGCCTGGGCGCGGAGGATCTCGTTGTGGGCGGGGATATGCTGCGCGTATTTCTGCCCAAAACGGCGCTTGCGCGCGCGCCGCAGCTTCCGGTGATCTATGAGGACGCGCACGTGCTGCTCGTGAACAAGCCGCAGGGGCTGAGCGTGCATGAGGACGAGGGCGGCGGCGATACGCTGCTCGCACGCGCGCGGCGCTACCTGGAGGGCAGGGGCGAGGACGCGCGGGAGCTGGCGCTTTGTCACCGGTTGGACAACCAGACCGGCGGGCTGCTGCTGCTGGCCAAGGACGCGCCGGCGCTCGAGGCCGCAAAGGAGGCCTTTCGCCTGCGTGCGATGCACAAGACGTATACCTGCCGCGTCGTCGGCTGCCCGCAGCCGAGGGAGGCGGTGCTGTGCGCCTACCTCAAAAAGGACGCGCAGGCCGCGCGCGTGCAGGTGCGCGCGCAGCCGTTTGCCGGCGCGCAGCGGATCGAGACGGGCTACCGGGTGCTGCGGGAGGAAGACGGGTTCGCGCGCCTGTCGGTCGACCTGATCACCGGGCGCACGCATCAGATCCGCGCGCACCTGGCCTTCATCGGCCATCCGATCGTCGGGGACGACAAGTACGGCCTGCGCGAGGTCAACCGCGCCGCGCACGTGCGCGGCCAGCAGCTGTGGGCGACACGCCTGGAAGTGCATGCCGGCGGCGCGCTGGCGTATCTGGAGGGCCGCGTATTCGAGGTGCGAGCGCCGTTTTGAGGCGCGTAGAGTTGAACCGGCGGCGCAAAGGGACTATAATAGACGGTGAAGCAACCCCGTCTTTTTTGCATACATCAGAATCGGAAGGATGGAAGGCATGAAACCGATACGCATGATCGCCGTCGACATGGACGGCACGCTGCTGGACAGCAGCCAGCAGATCCCGAAGGAGAACGCGCAGGCCCTGATCGAGGCCGCGCGCGCGGGCATCGCCGTGGTCATCTGCTCGGGCCGCATGGTGGAGGATGTCAGCCGGTTCGCGCGTGAATCGGACATCCCCTGCATGATCGCGTCCGGAAACGGCGCGCGGCTGCTGGACGCGCCGCTGCCCGGCGGCCGGATCATCGCGCGTCACGACATGCCCACGGACGGGACGATCCAGCATGTGTTGGACGTGCTGCTGGAGGAGGGGCTGATCGTCAACGGATTCCGGGACGGCGAGGTCTATACCGTCCGCCCGGCCGGCGCGCCCCAGTGGCAGCACCACCTCGCCAGGCGCAAGCTCGCGCGCATCTTTTACGGCGAGGAGCCGATGCGCCGGGCGGCGCAGGCGGGCCTGATCAAGATCGTCGCCGTGCAGATGAAGGCGGACGGCAGCCTTGCGCGCGCGCGGGAGCGGCTCCGGGACGTCGCCGGCATCGAGACGACCAGCTCCTGGACAGACAACATCGAGATCATGCCCGCGGGTGTGGACAAGGGCAGCGCGCTGCGCGAGCTGGGCGCCTACCTTGGCATCGCGCCGGAGGAGATCATGGCGATCGGCGATCAGGAGAACGACCGGCCGATGCTCCAGCTGGCCGGACACAGCACGGCCATGGGCAACGCGACGGACGAGATCAAGGCGCTTTGCCGGCACCAGACGCGGACGAACGACGAGGCCGGCGTCGCATGGGCCGTGCACCGCTGGGCGCTGGGGGAGGAAAGGGCATGACGCGCGTATCGTTGATCCCCTGCGCGGACTATGCGCGCGATGTGGTCGGGCGCGCCGTGCATGAGGCGCTCGCGCCGCTGGGCGGCATGGAGGCATTCGTGCGGCCCGGCATGCGCGTGCTGGTCAAGGTCAACCTGCTGATGCGTCGCGCGCCCGAGCGCGCGACGACCACGCATCCCGAGGTGGTGCGCGCGGTCTGCGAGGAGGTCATGCAGGCGGGCGGCACGGCTATCGTCGCGGACAGCCCGGGCGGCCCGTTCACGCGCGGGGCGCTGCGCGGCGTGTACGAGACCTGCGGCATGCGCGCGCTGCAGGAAGCGGGCGTGTGCGAGCTCAACGACGACTTTTCGAGCGCCACCTGTGCGTTCCCGCAGGGGCACATCGCGTACTCGCTGGACGTCATCGCCTGCGCGCTGCACGCGGATGCGATCATCGACGTGGGCAAGCTCAAGACGCACGGCCTGACGGGCATGACTGCCTGCGCGAAGAACCTGTTCGGCCTGGTGCCGGGCACGGTCAAGGCGGAGTACCACGCGCGCTATCCCGACATCGACGACTTTTCGACGATGCTGTGCGACCTGTGCGCCTTCGTCCGGCCCGCGCTGTGCGTGCTGGATGCGGTCGACGCCATGGAGGGCGAGGGGCCGTCCGGCGGCCGTCCGCGCCGCGTGGGCGCGATCCTGGCGGGCGTCGATCCGCATGCGGTGGACGCCGTCGCCGCGCGCCTGATCGGGCTGGACGAGGAGCGGGTGACGACGCTGCGCGCCGCGCGCAGACTGGGCCTGCTCGACGCGCCGCAGGTGCTGGGCGCGTGTGTGGAGGACCTGTGCGTGCGGGGCTTCGACCTGCCGGGGCCGTCCTCCGCGCTGTCCGGCCGCTGGCTGCTGACGCACCTGCCGGGCTTTCTGCGGCCCAGGCCCGTCTTCACGCACGCGGCGTGCGACGGATGCGGCACGTGCCTGCGCGCCTGCCCGGCCCACGCCATCTCGATGGACGGCGCAAACCGGCCGCGCGTGGACATGCGCAAGTGCATCCGCTGCTTCTGCTGCCAGGAGCTGTGCCCGAAGACGGACGTGCGCATCCACCGAAACCCGGTGTTCCGCTATCTGCGCTGACGCGCCCTGCGCGCGAGGAGGATGAATATGGAGCAGCAATCTCTGTTTGGCGACCGCGCGGCGGGCGCGCCGCTGGCCAGCCGCCTGCGGCCCCGGACGCTGGACGAATTCGTGGGCCAGCGCCACCTGCTGGGCCAGGGCGGCGTGCTGCGAAGGCTGATCGAGCAGGATCAGGCGGCGTCCATGATCTTCTGGGGGCCGCCGGGCGTGGGCAAGACGACGCTCGCGCGCCTGATCGCGGGCAGGACGCAGGCGAACTTCGTGGACTTCAGCGCCGTGACCAGCGGGATCAAGGAGATCAAGGAGGTCATGCAGCGCGCGGAGAAGGCGCGCGCGATGGGGCTCAAGACGCTGCTGTTCGTCGACGAGATCCACCGCTTCAACAAGGCGCAGCAGGATGCGTTCCTGCCGTTTGTGGAGAAGGGGAGCATCATCCTCATCGGCGCGACGACGGAGAACCCGTCCTTTGAGATCAACGCGGCGCTGCTGTCCCGATGCAAGGTGTTCGTCCTGCAGGCGCTGACGGAGGAGGACCTGATGGCGCTCCTGCGCCGGGCGCTGCGGGACCCGCGCGGGTTTGGCAACCAGCGCGTCGAGATCGACGGCGAGATGCTTCAAACGATCGCGGCGTTTGCCAACGGCGACGCGCGCGTTGCCCTGAGCACGCTGGAGATGGCGGTGCTCAACGGCGAGCTGCTGGCGGACGGCGCCGCCCGCGTCACGCGCGAGACGCTCGCCCAGTGCGTGAGCCGCAAGTCGCTGCTGTACGACAAGCATGGCGAGGAGCACTACAACCTCATCTCCGCGCTGCACAAGTCCATGCGCAACAGCGACCCGGACGCCGCGGTCTACTGGCTCTCGCGCATGCTCGAGGCGGGGGAGGATCCGCTGTACGTCGCCCGGCGCGTCATTCGCTTTGCCAGCGAGGACGTGGGCCTGGCGGACAGCCGCGCCCTGTCGCTGGCGGTGGACGCCTATCAGGCCTGCCACATGATCGGCATGCCCGAGTGCTCGCTGGCGCTGACGCAGGCGGTCGTCTACCTGTCGCTCGCGCCCAAGAGCAACGCGTGCTACGTCGCCTACGAGCGCGCCAAACAGGACGCGCAACGCATGCTCGCAGAGCCCGTGCCGCTGGTCATTCGCAACGCGCCGACGCAGCTGATGGCCGACCTGCACTACGGCGAGGGCTACGTCTATGCGCACGACACGCAGGAGCGCATCGCCGCGATGCAGTGCCTGCCGGACAGTCTGGCGGACCGGCGTTATTACGAGCCGACCGACCAGGGCAACGAGGCGCGCCTGGCGCAGCGGCTTGCGCAGATCCGGGCCTGGCGCGAGGCGCACGCGCCCGGGCGCGCGCCGCAGGACTGAATGAAAAAAAGGGGGCGTCTCGTTGTGAGACGTCCCCGCCTTGTGTGCGCGGCTCATTCCATATAGCCGCCCTTCATCGGCGAGGCTGCGCAGCGGCAGTAGAGGCCCAGCACGCCGCGCGTATAGCGGGGCGGGCGCGGCTGCCAGCGGGCGCGGCGCTCGTGGAGGATGCGCTCGACCTCTTCAGGCGCGCATGTCCGCCCGTTCACGCCGACGATGGCGAGCACCCGCGCCGGGATGTCGATGCGGATCAGATCGCCCTCCTCGACCAGCGCGATGGGGCCGCCTGCCGCGGCCTCCGGGCTGACGTGGCCGATGGCCGGGCCCTTGGAAGCGCCCGAAAAGCGACCGTCGGTGATCAACGCGATGGCGCGGCCCAGCTCCGGGTCGGAGGCGATCGCCTCGGTGGTGTAGAACATCTCCGGCATGCCGCTGCCGCGCGGGCCCTCATAGCGGATGAACACCGCGTCGCCGGGGCGGATGTCGTGGCGCAGCACGGCCTCGATGGCGTCCTCCTCGCAGTCGAACGGGCGCGCACGCAGCGTTGCCTGGAACATCTCGCGCGGCACCGCCGTGTGCTTGACCACCGCGCCCTCCGGCGCGAGGTTGCCCTTGAGGATGGCGATGGCGCCGTCGCGGCCGATGGGGTCGTCAAACGGCCGGATGACGTCCGCGCGCGTCAGGTTCCAGGGCCTTAGCCGCGCCTCGCAGCGCGCGAAGAAGCCGTCTGCGCGCAGGCGCTCGAGGTTCTCGCCGAGCGTATGGCCGGTGACGGTCATCGCGTTCAGGTGCAGCATGGAGCGGATCTCCTCCATGACCGCGGGCACGCCGCCGGCATAGTGGAAGAACTGCGCGGGCCAGCGTCCGGCCGGGCGGATGTCGAGCAGGTAGTGCGCGCCGCGGTGCAGGCGGTCGAACGTCTCCGCATCCAGATCGACGCCAAATTCGTGCGCGATGGCGGGCAGGTGCAGCAGACTGTTCGTCGAGCCCGAGATCGCCGCATGGACCATGACCGCGTTTTCAAAGCTCTCGCGCGTGACGATCTGCCGCGCCGTGACGCCCTCGCGGGCAAGTTCCGCCGCGCGAAGGCCCGCGCGGTAGGCGGCCTCCTCAAGCTCCGGCTCCTCAGCCGGCATCAGCGCCGTGCCGGGCAGCGCCAGCCCCAGCGCCTCGGCCATGATCTGCATTGTCGAGGCCGTGCCCATGAAGCTGCACGCGCCGCAGCCAGGGCAGGCATGGTGCTTGTAGTACGTCAGCTGTTCCTGTGTGATCTCGCCGCGCCGCTGCATGGCGCTGTATTTGCCGATCTGCTCCAGCGTCAGCAGGTCGGGCCCGGCGGCCATCACGCCGCCCGGCACCACCACGGCGGGGATGTCGATGCGCCCGACGCCCATCAGCTGCGCGGGCACGGCCTTGTCGCAGCTGGAGACGAACACGCCCGCGTCAAACGTCGTGGCGTTGGCGTGCACCTCGATCATGCCCGCGATCAGGTCCCGATGCGCAAGCGAATAGTTGATGCCGTCGTGCCCCTGCGCCATGCCGTCGCAGATGTCCGTGGCAAAGTAGCGTGCCGGTTTGGCGCCGCCGTCCCGTGCGCCGCGCACCGCCGCCTCGACGAGGCGGTTGAGGTGTGCGCTGCCGGGGTGGCTGTCGCCATACGTGCTCTCCACGAGCACCTGCGGCCGCTCCAGATCCTCGCGCGTCCAGCCCATGCCCATGCGCAGCGGGTCCATCTCCGGCGCGAGCGCGCGCACCTTCTGGCTGCTTAGCATCTCCAATCCATCCTTTCGGTCCCGTTTGCCTCCATTGTAGCATGAATCGGCCGAAAAACGTCGAAAGAATCCAAAAAAGGCTCGATTTTTTCGCCCGTATGCGTCATAATGGAGGCAGAACAGAATTTCATGAGGAGGGATCCCATGGCACGTATCCTCGCGGACGCCTTGCCCAACCTTCCCTGGCAGGATCGGCCTGCCGGTTGCACCGACCCCGTATGGCGCTACAGCGGCAACCCCATCATCTCGCGAAACGCCATCCCGTCCAGCAACAGCGTGTTCAACAGCGCGGCCGTCCCGTTCAAGGGCGGCTTTGCGGGCGTCTTTCGCTGCGACTCCAAGTCGGTGAGCATGGACCTCTTCGCCGGCTTTTCCGACGACGGCCTGCACTGGCGGATCGAACCCGACCCCATCCGCTTCGAGGGCGACCCGGAGGTGACGGCGCGCGAATACCGCTATGACCCGCGCGTTTGTTTCATGGACGGCAGGTACTACGTCACCTGGTGTAACGGCTACCACGGACCGACGATCGGCCTGGGCTGGACGGAGGACTTTCAGACGTTCCACCAGCTGGAGAACGCGTTCCTGCCCTATAACCGCAACGGCGTGCTCTTCCCGCGCAAGATCGGCGGCCGATACGCGATGCTCAGCCGCCCGTCGGACACCGGCCACACGCCCTTTGGCGACATCTTTGTGAGCTTCAGCCCGGACCTCACGTATTGGGGCGGCCATCGCTACGTGATGGGCACCATCCGGGACGACCGCTCCGCCTGGCAGTCGACGAAGATCGGACCGGGCCCGATCCCCATCGAGACGGACGAGGGCTGGCTGCTGATCTATCACGGCGTGCTCACGACCTGCAACGGCTACGTCTACCGCGTGGGCGCGGCGCTGCTGGACCTGGAGCGCCCCTGGATCGTCAAGGAGCGCGGCGCATGGTACATCCTGGGGCCGCAGGAGCTGTATGAGTGCGTGGGCGACGTGCCCAATGTCACCTTCCCCTGCGCGGCGCTGTGCGACGGCGCGACGGGCCGCATCGCCATGTACTACGGCTGCGCGGACACGGTGACGGGCATCGCATTCACCACGGCCGACGACCTGATCGCCTTCATCAAGGCGCATCCGCTCAGGTAAAGCCAAAGACGCCGGGCCTCCAGTGCGGGGCCCGGCGCGTTTGGTCTGGCGGCTTTGCTTACGGCTGTTCCGCGTCCACGGGGGTGACAATCGGCTTGCCGTCTGCGTCGACCAGCACGGTGACGCCGCAGCCATCCGTCATGCTGGAGGAGAGCAGCAGATAGTTGACGCCGGTCTCCCGGTCGACGATGATCTTGCGCACGTTCACCATGCCCTGCGAGTAGGTCTCCACGAAGCGTTCCCTGTCCATTGCGATGCTCCTTCATATCATAAAATTTGAAGGCGGGGAGGAAGCGTCCGCCCGCGCTCGGCTAGAGAGTATACATCATTTGGAGGCGAAGGTCAATTGCGCTGCCCGTAAAGATGCCGTATATGGCTTTTGGCGGCGCGATCGTCGGGATTGAAGCATCCGTGCCCCTTGAGAATTTGGAAAGTTTTTTCCAAGTCGCGCCCGTCCCCCTTGACAGCGGCCCTCCAATCCTCTATGCTGTTAGTGTAAATTCATCTGCCAAGGAGGAAGAAAGGATGAACCGACCTTCCTATACGCTGTCCTATCTGTCCGATCCGGAGGCGTTTGCGGTGGGCCGCATGGAGGCCTGCAGCGATCATGCCGTGTATGCAAGCGCGCAGGAGGCCTGCGCGGGCCGCTCCAGCCTGCAAAAGTGCCTGTCCGGCACGTGGAAGTTCCGCTATGCCGAGCGCCCGGCGCTGCGCCCCGAGGGCTTCTATGCGCCCGGCTACGACGTGAGCGGCTGGAATGACATCACCGTGCCCGGTCACATCCAGCTGCAGGGCTACGACCGCCCGCACTACGTCAACACCCAGTACCCCTGGGACGGCCACGAGTTCCTGCGCCCGCCGCAGGTGAGCGAGACGTACAACCCCGTCGGCTGCTATGCGCTGGACTTCACCGTGCCCGCGTCGTGGCCCAAGGACGGCCGCGTCGTGCTGCGCTTTGACGGAGCGGAGACCGCGCTGTACGCCTGGGTGAACGGCACGTTCCTGGGCTACAACGAGGACAGCTTCACGCCGGCGGCGTTTGACGTGACGGACTGCCTGCACGAGGGCGTCAACCGCGTGTGCGTCGAGGTGTACAAGCGCAGCTCGGCCAGCTACCTGCAGGATCAGGACTTCTGGCGCTTCTCGGGCCTGTTCCGGGACGTATGGCTGCTGTGCCAGCCGGCGAAGCACCTGCGCGACCTGTTCGTGACGGGCGAGTTGTCCGACGACTTTGCCTCCGCCGCGCTGCGCCTGCGCATGAAGATCGACGGCGCCGAGGGCGCGCGCGTCCGGGTCGAGGTCGAGGGCTGCGACGCCGTCGAGGCGGACTGCGCGCCGGAGATGGACCTCAGGATGCCGGTGGAGCATCCGCGCCTGTGGAGCGCCGAGGAGCCGAACCTCTACCGCGTGCGCGTGACGCTCATGCGCGGCGGCGAGACGGCCGAGGTCTGCGAGACGAACGCGGGCCTGCGCCGCTTTGAGATGAAGGACGGCCTGATGCTGCTCAACGGCAAGCGCATCGTCTTTAAGGGCGTGGACCGCCACGAGTTCAACTGCCATACGGGCCGCGCCATCACGCTGGAGGACATGCTCTGGGACGTGCGCTGCCTCAAGCGCAACAACATCAACGCCGTGCGCACGAGCCACTATCCCAACGACAGCCGCTTCTACGACCTGTGCGATCGCTACGGCCTGTACCTGATCGACGAGACGAACCTGGAGAGCCACGGCTCCTGGCAGAAGATGGGCCGCATCGAGCCCTCTTGGGTCGTGCCGGGCGACCGGCCCGA
The DNA here is from genome assembly GCA_018713325.1 of Candidatus Onthenecus intestinigallinarum. GTDB lineage: Bacteria > Bacillota > Clostridia > Christensenellales > Aristaeellaceae > Beduinella > Beduinella intestinigallinarum. The sequence continues at coordinate 53,108 of DVFJ01000011.1, forward strand.
GTGGCAGGCGGCGGTGCTGGACCGCGCCAAGTCGATGCTTGAGCGCGACAAGAACCATCCCAGCGTGCTGATCTGGTCCTGCGGCAACGAGAGCTTCGGCGGCAAGGACATCTATCACATGTCCGAGTACTTCCGCCAGGCCGATCCCACGCGCTTGGTGCACTACGAGGGCGTGTTCAACGACCGGCGCTACAACGAGACCAGCGACATGGAGAGCCGCATGTACGCCAAGCCCCAGGAGGTGGAGGCATACCTGCAGCAAAATCCCGACAAGCCCTTCATCAACTGCGAATATACCCACGCCATGGGCAACTCCTGCGGCGGCCTGTGCCTGTACACGGCGCTGGAGGACAAGTATCCCCAGTACCAGGGCGGCTTCATCTGGGACTACATCGACCAGGCGATCGAGGTTGAGGAGAACGGCGAGCGCCGGCTGACGTACGGCGGCGACTTTGGCGACCGGCCGACGGACCGTCACTTCTGCACCAATGGCATCGTCTTTGCCAACCGCAAGGTCTCGCCCAAGATGCAGGAGGTCAAGTTCCTGTTCCAGAACGTGAAGCTGCATGTGGACGAGCGCGGCGTGCGCGTGGTGAATCAGAACCTCTTTACCTCCACAGCAGCCTATGCGCTGACGTGGGAGCTGCTGCGCGAGGGCGTGTGCGTCGCCCGAGGCGTGCAGGAGGCCGACGTGCCCGCGGGCGCGGAGGCGTATGTCGCGCTGCCCGTGCCACAGGATCTGCAGCCGGGCGAGTATGCGCTGCGCTGCGCGCTGTGCCTGAAGCAGGCCACAGACTGGGCTGAGGCGGGCTACGCGCAGATGACGGGTGAGCACGTGTTCACGGTGGCGGGCGATGTGCAGGCCGCGCAGGCCGCGCCCGCCTATCGCATCGCGCAGGGCGACGTGAACGTCGGCGCGCACGGGGACCACTTTTCGGCCATCTTCTCCTACCAGGAGGGCGGCCTGATGTCGCTGCGCAGCGACGGCACGGAACGGCTGTGCACCGCGCCGCGGCCCAACCTGGACCGCGCGCACACGGACAACGACCAGGGCAACGGCATGCCGTTCCGCTGCGCGGTGTGGACGATGGCCAGCCATGGCATGCGCGCAGTGAAGGCCGAGTCCGAGCAGGTGAACGGCGAGCTGGTCGTGCGCTATGCGTACCGCCTGCCCGCGCCGCTGGAGATGGAGCTGGGGGTCACCTACACGGTGCTTTCGGACGGCGCGGTGCGCGTGCGCGTGGACTATCCGGGCGCTGAGGGCCTGCCGGAGCTGCCGCAGCTGGGCATGCAGCTGCGCCTGCCCGCGCGCTTTGGCCGCGTGCGCTACTACGGCATGGGGCCGCAGGAGTGCTACATCGACCGCGAGTGCGGCGCGAGCCTGGGCATCTACGAGACGACGGCGCGCGAGAACGTGACGCCCTATATCCGCCCGCAGGAGTGCGGCAACCGCACGGGCGTGCGCTGGATGGAGGCCGTCGACGCCGCGGGCCACGGCGTGCGCGTGGAGATGGTGGACGCGCCGCTGCAGGTCAGCGCGCTGCCCTACACCGCGCAGGAGCTGGACGCCGCAACCCATCAGGAGGAGCTGCCGCCCGTGCGCTACACGGTGCTGGACGTGGCGGGCTACCGCATGGGCGTGGGCGGCGACGACAGCTGGGGCGCGCCGGTGCACGATGAATACCTGATTCCCTCCGACAAGCCGCTTTCGTTCTCGTTCGTCCTGCGGGCGATCTGACGAAAGGCGAGCGGGCCGCCGGACCTGGTTCCGGCGGCCCTTTTGCATGCCGATAGGGCGCTGACCGCCCGCGAATTGTCAGAAGAGATTGCGCGCGGTCGGCAGGTTTTTTCGCCGCGCATATAGAATAAAAGAACTTGCGCGCGTAGGCTCAAAGGGCGCGCGCCATTGCATCGTTTGAAAGAGGTGTTTCGATATGAACAAACCCAGGGAGCGCTTTGTGGATATCGGCGGCCAGGCGGTCATGGAGGGCGTCATGATGAAGTCGCCCGACGCCGTGGCCGTGGCCGTGCGCCGGCCTGACGGCAGCATCGTCGTGGACCGGGAGCCCTATGTGCCCCTCTCCAGGCGGCACAGATGGATGGGCTGGCCGATCGTGCGCGGCGTGGTCAACATGGTGTCCATGCTCGCGATGGGCATGGGCGTGCTGCAAAAGTCCACCCAGATGCTCGGCGTGCTGGAGGAGGAACCCAGCCGCTTTGAAAAGTGGCTCGCCAACAAGCTGGGCGCCAACATCGACAAGATCGTCATGGGCGTGGCCGGTGTGCTGGCCGTGTGCCTGAGCGTGCTGCTGTTCGTCATGCTGCCCTCCGGCGTGGCGACGCTGGCCGGACGCTCGATCGACAACGCCATCGTCATCAACCTCATCGGCGGCGTGGTGCGCATCGCGATCCTCATCGCATACATCGGCCTGATCGGCCTGATGCCCGACATGCGCCGCATCTATCAGTATCATGGCGCGGAGCACAAGACCGTCTACTGCCATGAGGCGGGCCTACCGCTGACGCCCGACAACGCGCGCCGCTTCTCGCGCCTGCACCCGCGCTGCGGCACGTCGTTTCTGCTGCTGGTCATGGTCATCAGCATCCTGGTGGGCTCTGTGGCCGACCAGGTGATCATCGCGCTGACGTCCATCGAAAAGCTGTCCTTCGGCCTGCGGTTTGTGCGCAGTCTGCTCATCCTGCCGCTGATCGCCGGCATCTCGTATGAGGTGCTCAAGGGATTGGCCCACAGCGAAAACCGGTGCGTGCGCGCGCTGCGCTGGCCCGGACTGATGATGCAGCACCTGACGACTCGCGAGCCTGACGATCAGATGCTGGAGGTGGCCATCGCGTCCATGAAGGCTGCGCTGGGCACCGTGGAGGATGCTGCGCCTGCCAAGCAGTGGAAGCCCGACGAGGCGGCCGGGACCGTGCAGGCGGCGGCAGAATGACGCTGCGGGAAGCGCTGCGCGCGGGCGAGGAGCGCCTCCTGCGCGCGCAGGACGCAGACGCCCGGTTGGATGCGATATGGATGCTCTGCGACGTGACGGACCTGCCGCGTGCGCAGATGCTGCTGGCGTCGGGCGAGACGCTTACGCCCGAACAGGGAGCGCGCTATGAGGCCATGCTCAAGCGCCGCGAGGCGGGCGAGCCGCTGCAGTACGTGCTGGGCACGCAGGACTTCATGGGGCATACGTTTCGCGTCGACGCGCGCGTGCTCATTCCGCGCGCGGACACGGAGACGCTGTGCGAGGAGGCCATCGCGCGCATGCACGACGGGGACGCGGTGCTGGACATCGGCACCGGTAGCGGCGCGTTGGCCGTCTCCATCGCGCTGGCACGGCCGGGGGCGCGCGTCACGGCGGTGGACGTGAGCGCGGATGCGCTGTGCGTCGCGCGGGAGAATGCGCAGGCGCTGGGCGCGAAGGTGCGCATGCTGCAAAGCGACCTGTTTGCGGCGCTGCCGGGCGAGCGCTTTGACGTGATTGTCTCCAACCCGCCCTACATCGAGACGGGCGAGCTGGCGGGGCTTCAGCGCGAGGTGCGGCGCGAGCCGAGGCTGGCGCTGGACGGGGGCGCGGACGGCCTGGACTTTTACCGCCGGATCGTGCGCGAGCTGCCCGAGCGGCTGAATCCGGGCGGCGCGGCGCTCTTTGAGGTGGGCTATGACCAGGCGCCGGCCGTTGCGGCGCTGTTACGGGCGGCCGTCGGCGAGCCGTTCACGCGCCGGGATCTGTGTGATGTGGAGCGCGTCGTGGGCGCAGTGTATACGAGGTGACCGGGAGAGGTTATGCTGGAGAGATTGGATTGGGTCAGGGGACGGTATGAGGAGCTGTCGATGCTCCTCTCCCAGCCGGAGGTCGTCGCGGATCAGGCTAGGTGGCAGTGCCTGCTGCGCGAGCATGCGCAGCTGGAGCCGCTATTTCAGGCCTGCGGTCAGTATGAGCAGCTGCTCGCCCAGCGAAGCGAGGCGGACGAGATGCTGCGCGATCCCGACCTGGCGGATATGGCGCAGGAGGAGCTCGAAAGCCTCTCCGCGCAGATTGCGGACAAGGAGCGCGAGATCCAGCTGCTGCTGCTGCCGCGCGATCCCAACGACGAGCGCAACGTCGTCATGGAGATCCGCGCGGGCGCGGGCGGCGAGGAGGCGGGGCTGTTCGGCGCGGTGCTGCTGCGCATGTATACCCGCTATGCCGAGCGCCGGGGCCTGCGCGTGGAGATGATGGACGGCAACTTCACGGAACTGGGCGGCGTCAAGGAGGCGACGTTCACCATCAGCGGCGCGGGCGCGTACAGCCGCCTCAAGTATGAGAGCGGCGTGCATCGGGTGCAGCGCGTGCCCACGACCGAGTCGGGCGGGCGCATTCACACCTCCACGGCGACCGTGGCCGTGCTGCCCGAGGCCGAGGAGGTCGAGGTCGAGATCAACCCTGCGGATCTGCGCATCGATGTCTACCGCTCCAGCGGGCACGGCGGCCAGTGCGTCAATACGACGGACTCGGCGGTGCGCATCACGCATCTGCCGACGGGGCTGGTCGTCACCTGCCAGGACGAGAAGTCGCAGATCAAGAATCGGGACAAGGCCATGCGCGTGCTGCGCGCGCGGCTGTATGACAAGCTGCGCTCCGAACGGGACGCGGCCTATGCGCAGGACCGGCGGTCGCAGGTGGGCACGGGCGACCGGAGCGAGCGTATCCGCACGTACAACTTCCCGCAGGGGCGCGTGACGGACCACAGGATCGGCCTGACGATCTATCGGATCGACAGCTTTGTGGACGGCGACATGGACGAGATCATCGACGCGCTGATCCTCGCGGACCAGGCCGCGCGGCTGAAGGCGGCTACGGACCAGGCATAATCCTCGCAAGAACGGCGCGCGCCCCGCATACACATGTGCGGGGGTGACCGCATTGAGCGAGATGGCGCTGGTGGCGCTGGCTGGAACGGTGTTTGGCGTGGCGGGGACGGGCGTCGGCGGCCTGCTGGGCGTGGCGATGGGCATGCCCAGCCCGCGCGCGCTTGCCTGTCTGCTGAACCTGACGGGCGGACTGATGATCGCGCTTGCGTGCTTCAAGATGCTGCCCAACGCATATGCGCTCAGCGTGCCGATGGGCTTGGCGGGCATGCTGCTGGGCTTGGCGATGACGCTGTCGCTGGACGCGCTGCTGCGCCGGCGCATGCGCGCCCTGCAGCCGGCCGGCACGGAGGACGGGCTTGCGCGCGCAGGGCTGATGGTCGCCGCGGGCAGCGCACTGCACAACCTGCCCGAGGGACTGGCCGTCGGCTCCGGCTGTGCGCAGGCGCCCGCGCTGGGGCTGGCGCTGGCCGCGATGATCTTGCTGCACGACGTGCCGGAGGGCATGGCGGCAGCGTTGCCGCTGCGTGCATCCGGCGTGGGCGCTGCGCGCGCGCTGGCGATGACGGCGGCGAGCGGCGTGCCGGCCGGCGTGGGTGCGGCCGCCGGGCTGGTGTTGGGCGGCGTGTCGCCGGACATGCTCGCGCTGTGCATGGGCCTGGCGGGCGGCACGGTGTTGCAGGTCGCCGCGGAGGAGCTCATCCCGCGCGCGGAGGCGTTGGAGTCGTTCTGGGGCTCATCCCTGTGCCTGACGTTGGGGGTCGCGCTGGGCAGCGCGGTCTCGCTGATCGTATAGAGAGAAGGAAAAATGTGGAAACGCAGATGATAAAGGCCGACGCGCAATCCGTTGCGCAGGCCGCGGCATATATCCGTGCGGGGGAGGTCGTCGCCTTTCCCACGGAGACGGTGTATGGATTGGGCGCGGATGCGCTCAACGCGCAGGCGGTACACCGCATCTTTGAGGCAAAGGGCCGGCCGGCGGACAACCCGCTGATCGTGCACATCGCCGCCCTGGACCAGCTGGATGCGCTCGTGACGGACGTGCCCGAGGCCGCATGGCGGCTGATCGAGGCATTCTGGCCCGGCCCGATGACGCTGATTCTGCCAAAGCGCGACTGCATCCCGGACGTGGTGTCGGCCGGACTTTCGACGGTGGGCATCCGCTTCCCGAGCCATCCCGTGGCGCAGGAGCTGATCCGCCGCAGCGGCTGCCCGATCGCGGCGCCCAGCGCCAACCGCAGCGGACGGCCCAGCCCCACGCGCGCTTCGCACGTGCTGGAGGACATGCAGGGCCGCATTGCGATGATCCTCGACGGCGGGCCGTGCGAGGTCGGGCTCGAGTCGAGCGTCATTGACGTGACGGGCGGCACGCCCGTGGTGTTGCGCCCCGGCGGCGTCACGCCCGAGATGGTGGCGCGCGCAGCCGGTGGCGTGCGCGTGGACGAGCACGTCATGAAGCCGCTGGAGGCGGGGGAGACGGCGCGCTCGCCGGGCATGAAGTACCGGCACTATGCGCCCAAGGCGGAGATGACGATCTTCACCGGCGCGCCGGATGCGGTTTCGCGCGCGATCTGCTCGCGCTATGACGCGGCCCCGCGCGGCGCGGCGATCCTGTCGCTCGAAGAGCACGTGGCGGGCTATGGCGCGCGGCGCGTGTTCTCGCTGGGGAGCCTTTCACACGCGCAGGAGGCGGCAAGCACGCTCTTTGACCTGCTGCGCGAGATGGACGCGCTGGGCGTAGAGCGCATCTATGCCGAGGCGCTCGACCCGCATGGCATCGGCCTGGCGGTCATGAACCGCATGGGCCGCGCGGCGGGATTCCACATCATCGAGGTGTAAGCGATGGAGATTCTCTTTGTCTGCTCGGGCAACACGTGCCGCAGCGCCATGGCGCAGACCCTGGCGCGCGACTGGCTCAAGCGCCACGGCGTCGGCATGCGGGTGCGGGTGTTTTCGGCGGGCATTTCCGCCTATACGGGCGAGGAGGCGACGGACGGGGCCAAGAACGCCATGCGCACGCGCGGCCTGTCGCTGGATACCCACCGCGCGCGGATGCTGACGCGCGAGATCTTTGACGCCGCCGATCTGGTGCTGTGCATGACGCAGGGGCACAAACAGGCGATTCTGCAGGTGCACCCCAACGACAAGACGTTTACACTCAACGAATATGCCGGCGTCGGCGGCTATGTGGACGATCCCTTCGGCATGAGCGACGCAGTGTACGAGCAATGCGCCGGGCAGCTGGAGGATCTGGTGGACCGCGCGATGGAGCGCGCCTGCCATGCGCTGTGAGGGCTTCCCATTTGAGGCGGGGCCGGATGCGCGCGTGCTCGTGCTGGGCTCCATGCCGGGGATCGCATCGCTGCGCGCGGGGCAGTACTACGCGCACCCGCGCAACGCCTTCTGGCCGATCGTGTTTTCGCTGTGGGAAGCGCCGCTGGCCGCGGACTATGCGCAGCGGCTCGCGTTTGCGCGGGCGCACCGCATCGCGCTGTGGGATGCGGCGCATACCTGCGAGCGGGAGGGCAGCCTGGATGCCGACATGCGGCGCGCCGAGCCGAACGACTTTGATGGGCTGATGGCGCTTGCGCCGGGCATCCGCACGGTGCTGTGCAACGGGGCTGCGTCCCACGCGATCGTGATGCGCTCCGGTTTCCCCGCGCGATACGGCCTGCGGGTGCTGCGCATGCCGTCGACCAGCCCGGCCCATACGATGCCCTTTGAACAAAAGCGTGCTGCCTGGCGTGTGCTGCGCGAGGCGGCGGAGGAGGGAGAAGCGTGAACATCGTTGAAATCATCCTGAAAAAGAAGCGCGGGGAGGCACTCACGCGCGAAGAGATCCGCTTCTTTGCGCGCGGCGCGGCGGACGGATCCCTGCCGGACGAACAGTTGGCCGCGCTGCTGATGGCCATCTGCCTGCGCGGCATGACGCCGCAGGAGACCGCCGACCTGACGATGGAGATGATGCACTCGGGCGAAGTGGTGGACCTCTCGGGCGCGGGCGGCGTGTGCGTGGACAAGCACTCCACCGGCGGCGTGGGCGACACGACGACGCTGGTGCTCACCCCGCTGGTGGCCGCCTGCGGCGCGAAGGTAGCCAAGATGTCCGGCCGCGGCCTGGGACACACCGGCGGCACGCTGGACAAGCTGGAGAGCATCCCCGGCTGCACGGTTTCCCTTTCGCAAGAAGCGTTTGTGGAGCAGGTGCGCCGCATCGGCTGCGCGGTCATCGGCCAGACGGGCGACCTCGTGCCCGCGGACAAGCGGCTCTACGCGCTGCGCGACGTGACGGGCACGGTCGACAGCGTGCCGCTGATCGCCTCGAGCATCCTGTCCAAGAAGCTGGCCGCGGGCGCGCACGCCATCGTGCTGGACGTCAAGACCGGCAGCGGCGCGCTGATGCAGACGCTTAAGGACAGCATCGAGCTGGCGCAGGCGATGGTGCGCATCGGCACGCTGGCGGGGCGGCCCATCCTGGCGATGGTGACGGGCATGGATCAGCCGCTGGGCACACACGTGGGCAACGCGCTGGAGGTCAAGGAGGCCATCGACATCCTGTCGGGCCGTGCGGATGACAGGAGTGCGGACCTGCGGGAGGTGTCCCTGCTGCTGGGCGGGCAGATGCTGCTGGCCGCGGGCGTGGCGGCCTCGCGCGATGAGGCGCGCCGGCTGCTGGAGCAGGCGCTCCAAAGCGGAGCGGGTCTGAACAAGCTGCGCGAGATGATCGCCGCGCAGGGCGGCGACGCATGCGTGTGCGACGACACGGGGCTGCTGCCGCGCGCCCGCTACATCTTGCCCGTGCCCGCCCTGCGGGATGGATACATCTGCTCGATGGATACGACGGGCATCGGCTATGCCGCGCAGGGATTGGGCGCGGGGCGCGCGCGCAAGACCGACGTCATCGACCCGGCGGTCGGTCTGGTGATGGCCGCGCGCATTGGCGACCCGGTGCGCGCGGGCGAGCCCATCGCGCACATCCATGCAAACGACGAGGCGCGCGGCCGGGAGGCCGTGGCGCGCATGCAGCGGCTGGTGCAACTTTCGGACGCGCAGCCGGAAAGGCCGCCGTTGATCCTTGCGGAGGTGACGCCGCAGGGCGTGCGGCGAGCGTAGGACACATCACTCAACAATACAGAAAGGGGGTGGACAGAATGACTTTTCTGAAGCTGATGCAGTCGAGGGCCGTTCTGTCCGCCGGTTGAGTGCCTTGCCGCGCGGAGAAAGACATTCGCCCCTGATTGAATCAGGGGCGTTTTCGCATGTCGGACGGCACGAAAAAAGGCACGCATTCAGAGAAGAGGAGCGCGCATATGAGACTGGAGACCATCGTATCGGAACTGCATTTCGCCGGCGACACGGAGCGGGAGGTTCTGGAAAGGATTCGCGGGAATGAGGCGCAGATTGCGCAGGCGGCAAGGACCGCGTATCAGGGGGAGGGCTTTCAATTTCCTCTGTGCGGACGCGGGCCGTTGACGCGTCTGGCTGTGGTCACTTACCTGCTGCCCGGATGGTACGCGGCATACAGGGCGAAGGGCATCCCTGACGGCGTGATTCTGGATACCTTCCGGGATGTGTCCCTACGGGCCAGGCTGTATTCCGAAATCACAGGCAGGGCCGGCCTTTCGGAGGAGGACGTCATCTGGTTTCGCCACCTCATGCACGTCGCCCTCTTCCAAATCGGCGCGCTGCAGTTTCAGCCCTTTGAGATGATCTACCTGGACGAAGAGGGGATCGGCGAGCCGTATATGGCATTCTCCGCCGCGCAGAAGGCGGCGTTGCCAGCTGGAACCCCCGTCATCAACTGCCATGTTCCGCGGGGCGCGGACCTGAGCCCCCGGTCGGTCGAGGCATCTTTTCAAAGCGCAAAGGCCTTCTTTTCAAAGCATTTCCCGGATGGGGCCTACCGAGCGTTTCTCTGCTACAGCTGGCTGCTCTATCCACCCATGGTTGAGCGCCTGCCCGAAACGTCCAACATCAGACGGTTTGCCGAGCGATTCCGCGTCGTTGGGGCCTGCGACGATGCGGAGCAGGCGTTCGAATGCCTGTTCATGGAGGGCCCGGAACGGGCGCCGGCCCATGCGACCGCTCTTCAGAGGCTAGCGCTCAGGCGCCGGGAGCTGTTCGGCTTTGCCTGCGGCGTGATCGGGATCTAGGACGTCTGCGCAATGCGTACCTCTGGCGACCGGAGTCCCGGCGGGGCCAAGGGAGGGCCGCCTATCGCCGCGCGGCCGGTGGTAGAAACGCTTCCGGTAGCTGTATGCGCTGTGATGTATGCAAGGGACTGCCACGCGCAAGGACCGGGAATAAACACCGGACAGCACAAACACGGCATGGCGTAAGCCATGCCGTGTTTGCTTTTTTTACAGGCAACAGAAAAGGTTGCGCTCCCGGGCGAGCCTGGCATCCCAACAATCCGGCACAGCGCCTCACAGCAGCGTGACGCCCGCCTCTTCGAAGACGCGATGGGTCTGCGCATCCCAGATGGAGGACTGAACCTCGCCGATGTGCGCCTTGCCCAGCAGCAGCATGCAAAGGCGCGACTGGCCAATGCCGCCGCCCATCGTCAGGGGCAGCTTGCCCTCCAGCAGCATGCGATGGAACGGGAGGCCGCGCCGCGCGTCGCAGCCCGCGAGCGTCAGCTGACGGTCCAGCGCCTCGGGGTCGACGCGGATGCCCATCGAGGAGACCTCGAACGCGCAGTCGAGCAGGGGATTGTAAAAGAGGATGTCGCCGTTGAGCGACCAGTCGTCGTAGTCCGGCGCGCGCCCGTCGTGCGGCTTGCCGGAGCGCAGCTTGCCGCCGATCTGGGAGAGGAACGTCGTCGGATGCTCGCGCAGATAGGCGTTTTCGCGCTCCTTGGGCGAAAGATCGGGATACAGGTCTTCCAGCTCCTGCGAGGAGATGAACGATACCTCGCGCGAGAGGGTGGTGTGCAGGCTCGGATAGCGCCCGCGTACGATGAGCGCCGCGTCGCAGATGCAGCCGACGATGGCGTTCACGGTCGCGCGCAGCACGGACTCGGTGCGCATCTCGGCGGTGATGACCTTTTCCCAGTCCCATTGGTCGACGTAGATGGAGTGCAGGTTATCCAGCTCCTCGTCGCGGCGGATGGCGTTCATGTCGGTATAGATGCCCTTGCCGACGTGAAAGTCGTAGCGGTACAGCGCCATGCGCTTCCACTTGGCCAGCGAGTGCACGACCTGCGCGTCGACGCCGGCGGCGGGCACGTCGAAGGAGACGGGGCGCTCGACGCCGTTGAGGTCATCGTTGAGGCCTGTGGCGGGATCGACGAACAGCGGGGCGGATACGCGCTTGAGCGAGAGCGCGCCGGCGAGCGCATCCTGGAAGGTGCGCTTGATCAGGCTGATGGCTGCCTGCGTCTCGTAGAGCGAGAGCGTCGGGCGGTAGCCGGCCGGAATATAGCTTGCGGACATGAAATCCCTTCTTTGCATGAGGATGCCTTTCAGTATACCTGCTTCAGACGGTTCTGTCAAATGGAGCGGGCAAAAAAAGAAGCGCGGCCTTACGCCGCGCTCCGGGGCAGAAGGAGAAGATACGCTGTTCCCTTTCGGGAAGATGTCGCGCTCTCGTCCTGTTTCCCGCACCGGCACTTTCATGTGCCTGCGGTCGCGGCGCTGTTGCCGCTTGCCCTGGGCATATGATGTCCGGACGGAGGGAACGATATGCGGCGAAACAATGAGAAAAACGGGAATTTTTCAGTATGACCAGGACTCTATGCCGCGCAACAGCTCCAGCTCACGGATGTCGCGCGCCTCGGTGAAGGCCTCGCGTGCAAGCAGCGCGCCCGTGCGCCAGTAGAGTGCGGCAAACGGAATGTCATTGGAAAACTGATGCTGGATCTCGGACATCTTCGACTGGAAGGCGTCCGCCTCATAGCAGCCGGCGCGCAGATCGCGGATCAGGGTGTTCATGTCCTGGCTGTTGTAGCGGCTGAAGTTCGCGCCCGGATAGTTGACGCCCGCATTGCTCAGCAGCATGAAGCCCGGGTCGGGCACCACATCCAGATTGTAGGCGCAAAGCGCCAGCGCGAAGTTGCCGCTGTTCAGGTTGGTCAGCACCTCCTCATAGGAGCGGATGGAGACGGATGCGTTGATGCCCACGTCCTTGAGCATCTGCACAATCTGCTCGGCGGCGTTGCGGCGCACGTTGCTGCCCGGCTCGTCATAGACGAGAATCGGGAAGTAGAGCGCCATGCCTTCCACCGCATTGTCGGGCTGATACCGCTTGCCGTCGGTCGCAAGCCGCCAGCCCAAGCTGTCCAGGATCGCGCGGGAGACCTCCGGGGCGTAGGTGTCCTGCGCGGCGCTTTCATCATACAGCCAGGTGCCGGACATGACCGGGCCCGTGGCGGGCGTGGCCATGTTTTGATAGACCGAGCTGATCAGCGCGTCGCGGTCGATGGCCATGAGGATGGCCTGGCGCATCTGCACGTCCTCCAGCGAGCCGTCCTGCTTGCGGTAGCTGTGGTTCATCAGCAGGACCTCCAGCTGGCGCGTGCGGTAGTCGATCAGGTAGCTGTTGAGGCTGCCGGAGTAGCGCGTCGCGTTGAGCGAACGGGTCATGGCCACATCCACGTCGCCGGCCTCGAACGCGTCGAGCACGTCGTCGCTCTCGGCGTAGATGTTGGCGACCACATCCGTGATCTGCGGCGCACGCCGCCACCAGGAGGTATTGGCCGTCAGGCGCAGCTGCACGCCCGGCACGTATTCGGCGATGCGGTAGGGACCTGTGCCGGAGGGCGCCTCGGAGGCGACTTCGCTGGCGGGCAGGATGGGGAACGTCAGCGCGTACAGCGCGCCGTAGTAGGACCGGCGCAGCGTGATGGACAGCTGCAGATCATTTTCCTCCGATGCGCTCCACCCGGAAATGAAGTACAGAACGCTCTGGTACAGGCCGCGTTCCTCGGCGGGAATGTCCGTCTCCAGGTTGCTGTTCAGCCCGCTGAGCTGTTGGATGCGGTCGAGTGTGGCGCACACGTCCGCCGCTGTCAGCGGCTGGCCGTTGTGGAACGTGACCCCCGAGCGCAGCGTGATGTCCAGGCGCTTGCCGTCGTTGGCGAACTCCCACTCCAGCGCGAGCTTGCCGGTCGGCTGTTCGTTGTCGTCCAGCTCAAACAGCCCCTCGTATACGAGCGCGAGCACGCTCACCGGATCGCGCTCGCGCAGGGAGAGGGGATAGAGCTGCATCGCGTCGTCCGCGACGATGGCCACCGTCAGGGCGTTGTCCAGCGCGCGGACGGGCGTCAGGCCGGCGCACAGCAAAACCGCCAGCAGGGCGCAGCAAAACCTACGCCACGGCCGACGGCTGCGGAGGGAAGTAGTACTTGCGATAGATCTCATAGGCATTCATCACCCTTTGCGCGTACGTCGATGTGCCGCCTTCCGGCACGTTTTGCAGCGTCACCCCGTCGGGGCTATACTTGGGATTGGCCAGCCAGGCGTCCACATTGCCCTGCCCGGCGTGGTAGCCGCACACGACTTTGAGGATGTCGCCGTCAAAGCGCCGGCTGAGGTAGCCCAGATACCATGTGCCAAAGCGCACGTTGGTCTCCGGGTCGTAGAGCAGGTCGAAGGAATAGCCCTCGTCCTCGTTCAGCGATTCGGCCGCCCACTGCGCGGTCGGCTCCATCAGCTGCATCAGGCCGCGCGCGCCCAGGCGCGACTCGGCCTGCGGGTCAAAGCTCGACTCGCACAGGATGACCGCGCTGACGAGCGCGGGATCGACGCCGTTTTCGGCGGCGTAGCGGACGATGAGATCCTTAAAGTAGAGCGGATGGCTGGCCAGGTCGGTCGCCTCCTGCTCGAGCCTGCGGCGCTCGGCCTCGTGCGCGATGTACGTGCGCGTGACGAGGATGCACGAGAGCGCCAGCGCGGTGCAGGCAAGCACGGCGATGCCGGCGCGCAGCCATAGCGGCACGGCGGCAAACAGCGCGGCCTGACGGCGCACAAAGGCCGCCGGCCGGCCGGCGGCCAGCGAACGTCGCGGCGGGGCGGGGCGCGGCCTGCGCCGCCGTCTCAACGTGCCCGCAGAGGGGGACTGCTGTGTCATGCGAGGGGGGCTCCTTTCCTGGCATGCTCGGCCGCCAGCGCGGCGAGCGTCTTTTCCCACAGCGCGCGCACCTCCAGGCGCGTCTCTTCGACGGTGCGCATGGTGGAGATCACACGGTTGGCGCGCAATACCTTGCTGCGCAGCGACATCTGGCTGGCCACACGCGCGCGCGCCTCCTGCTCGCTCATCCCGTCGCGCACCATGATGCGGCGGATCTGCTCGGCTTCAGGCACACACACAAGCCAGGTCTCGTCGACCTTCTGGTCCATGCCGGTCTCAAAGAGCAGAGGTACGTCCAGTACGACGGCGGGCGTGCCCGCCTCCGCCAGCCGCCGCATCTCGCTTTCGATCCGCGCGAAGACGAGCGGATGCACGATGCCCTCCAAATCGCGGCGGGCATAGCGGTCGGCGAACACGATTGCGGCGAGCTTCTTGCGGTCGAGCACATTGCCGTCAAACACGCCGTCGCCAAAGCGCGTTCGGATGGACGGCAGCGCTTCGCCGCCCGGAGCCGTGAGCGCATGGGAGATCGCGTCGGCGTCGAGGACGGGCGCGCCCAACAGACGCAGGCAGGTGCTGACCGTCGATTTGCCGCTTCCAATGCCGCCGGTAAGGCCGATGCGGTACATACAGGATACCTCCTTTTCTATAGACGATCCGGACGGGAAAAAGACTGCAACGGATGATGGCGGATTATTTGGCGTCGAACCAGGTCCGGCCGGCGTGCACGTCGGCCACGAGCGGGACGGACAGCTGCGCCGCGTCCTCCATGCATGTCTTGAGCACCTGGGCGACCGCATCCAGCTCCTCAGGCGGCGTCTCGACGATCAGTTCGTCGTGCACCTGCAGGATCAGCCGCGCGCGCAGGTTCAGCTCCTTCAAACGCTCGTGCACGCGCACCATCGCCAGCTTGATGATGTCCGCCGCAGTGCCCTGCACCGGGGTGTTCATCGCGGCGCGTTCGCCGAAGGAGCGGGTGTTGTAGTTGGATGAGGACAGCTCCGGCAGCGGCCTGCGCCGCCCGAACATCGTCGTCGAATAGCCCAGCAGCTTGCCCCTGGCCACCGCGTCGTCCATGAAGCGGCGCACGCCCGGATAGCGGCTGAAGTAGCGCTCGATGAACGCGGCCGCCTCGCGGCGGGAGACGCCCACGTTGCGCGCGAGCCCGAAGTCGCTGATGCCGTAGACGATGCCGAAGTTGACCGCCTTGGCCGCTGAGCGCATGGCGGGCGTGACCTGCGCCAGCGGCACGCCGTAGACCTCTGCGGCCGTGCGGGCGTGGATGTCCTGCCCGGCGCGGAAGGCCTCGATCATGCCTGCGTCGTCCGACAGATGGGCCAGCAGCCGCAGCTCGATCTGCGAATAGTCCGCGTCGCAGAGCAGCCAGCCCTCGCGCGCGGTGAAGGCGCGGCGGATCTCGCGCCCCAGCGCGGTGCGCACGGGGATGTTTTGAAGGTTCGGCTCGGTGGAGGAGATGCGGCCCGTCCCCGTGGCCGTCTGGTCAAACCAGGTGTGGATGCGCCCGTCGCGCCCGATGAGCTTGACCATGCCCTCGACGTACGTGCCGTTGAGCTTGGACAACTGGCGGTAGGCGAGGATTTTGGGGATGGCGGGATGCCTGTCCGCGAGCGCCTCGAGCGTCTCCGCATCGGTGGAATAGCCGGACTTGGTCTTGCGCCCCGCGGGCAGGCCCAGGCGCTCAAAGAGCACCTCGCCCAGCTGTTTGGGGCTGGCGATGTTGAAGCCCTCCACACCCGTGAGCGCATAGATCTCTCCGCGCAACTGCTCCAGTTCCCGGGCGTAGCCCTCCCCTAACCGGAGAAGTTCTTCGCGGGCGACGGGAAATCCTTCCCGCTCCATGGAAAAAAGCGTGTGCATGAGCGGCATTTCGATGTCGTGGTAGAGCGCGGCCATGCCGTCGGCCTCGAGCTGCGCCGTCTGGCGCAGGTGCGCCTCGCACAGCGCGCAGGCATCGGCGGGCGCCTCATAGGCCTTTTGCAGGGGATCGAGCAGGTAGGCCTCCAGCAGCGTGTCCGCGCCCACGGCGGTGCAGGGCGCCTCCCACTCGAACAGCTGGGTGAGCAGGCGCTTGGCGCCATGCACCCACAGGGGCCGTTCGCCCGTCAGAAGCGGGGCGAGCGCGCGCATCGCCTCGCGCGCGTCCAGGCCGTTGCTGAGCAGATCCTGCGCCAGGGGAATGCGCGCCCGCTCGCCCGTGGGACAGGCGAGCGTCAGGTCCTGCCCGAGGCTGAGCGCAACGGGACCGTCGGGCAAAGCGTCTATAAACACATGAATGTCGTCCGGGGCTGTCAGCGTGCGCTCCTCCTGCCAGGCGACCGCCACGGGCGCAGGGGCCGGAGCGGTCGCTCCGCCGGGCGCGAGCGCCAGCAGGCGGGGGATCAGGGATTTCATCTCATATTCTTCCAGCACGGGCGCGCCGCCGGACAGGTCGCGCACGCGGCACGCCTCCCAGTCCAGCTCGATGGGCGCATCGCGGTCGATCGTGGCGAGCTTCTTGCTCATCAGCGCGCTCTCGCGTCCGTCGATCATGCGCTCGCGCAGCTTGCCCTTCAGGTCCGCCGGTGCGGCATCCAGCGCGCGCTCGACGGTGCCGTACTGCGAAAGCAGCTTCACCGCCGTCTTCTCGCCCACGCCCGGCACGCCGGGGATGTTGTCCGACGCGTCGCCCATCAACCCCTTGAGGTCGGGAATCTGCGCGGGCGTGACGCCGAACGTCGCCAGCACCGTCTCCGGATCGAACTCCACCGTGTCGGTGATGCCGCGCTTGGTGTACAGCACGTGCGTTTGTTCGCTCACCAGCTGCATGGCGTCACGGTCGCCCGTCACCAGCAGCGCACGCACGCCGCGCGCCTCGCACAGACGGCTGACCGTGCCGAGCATGTCGTCCGCCTCGAACGAGGGCAGCTCCAGCTGCACGACACCCATGGCGTCCAGCAACCGGCGCAACATGGGGAACTGTTCGCGCAGCTCTTCGGGCGTGGGCTTGCGCCCCGCCTTGTATTCGGCAAAGTCTGCATGGCGAAACGTCGGCCCGTGCATGTCAAAGGCGACGGCCAGGTAGGATGGGCGCACCTGCGCCAGAAGCTTGAGCAGCATGCTCGCAAAGCCCATGACGGCATGGGTGTGCAGGCCGGCGCTGGTGGTCAGCGGCGGCAGCGCGTGAAACGCACGGTGCATGAGGCTGTTGCCGTCCACGACGATAAAGGTTTCCACCACGGCGACGTCTCCTTCGCTAGCTCTTTCTGTTTATAGAATACCACAAGAAGGGGAAAAATACAAATCCCCCTCGTCCGTTCCGAATGCGGCCCATGAAAAAAAGATGGAAAAAGCGGCGAATCTGTACTATACTATAGGTGACGCCATATGAAGAAGGTTCATCCCATCAAGGCAAGGAGGAGACCCTCGTGACGTATAGAGAACGATACGAACAGTGGCTTCGCGATTTCGCAGACGATCCGGCGACGGTAGCGGAACTTCAGGCCATCGCGGGCGACGAAAAGGAGATCGAGGACCGCTTCTACACCGAGCTCTCGTTCGGCACGGCGGGCATGCGCGGCGTGCTCGGCGCGGGCACGAACCGTATGAACCTGCAAAACGTGCGCCGTGCGACCAAGGGCTTTGCCGACTACATCAACGCGGGCGACCCATCCTACCGCACGCGCGGCGTGGTCATCGCCTACGACTCGCGGCGCATGTCGCCCCAGTTTGCAAGGGCCGCGGCGCTGGTGCTGTGCCATGAGGGCATCCATGTATACCTCTTTGACGAGCTGCGCCCGGTGCCGATCCTCTCCTATGCCGTGCGCCACCTGCACGCCGTGGCGGGCATCGTCATCACCGCCAGCCACAACCCGCCGCAGTACAACGGCTACAAGGTCTACTGGGAGGACGGCGCGCAGATGCCGCCCGAATACGCCGACCAGGTGCTTGCGCGCATCCGCGCCTGCACGTATCAGGACGCGCGGGAGATGGACGAGGCCGAGGCCAGGGCGGCGGGCCTGCTGTCGATCATCGGCAACAGGGAGGTCGACGACGACTACATCGCGCAGGTCAAGACGCTCTCCGTCCAGCCCGAGCTCATGAAGCGGGCCGGCGGCGACCTCAAGATCGTCTACACGCCGCTGCACGGCTCGGGCAATAAACCCGTGCGCCGCATTCTCCAGGAGATCGGCATCCGCAACGTGCTCGTCGTCAAGGAGCAGGAGCTGCCCGATCCGAACTTCAGCACCATCAAGGTGCCCAATCCCGAGGATCCCGCCGCGTTCAAGCTG
Source organism: Candidatus Onthenecus intestinigallinarum (assembly GCA_018713325.1). Lineage (GTDB taxonomy): Bacteria > Bacillota > Clostridia > Christensenellales > Aristaeellaceae > Beduinella > Beduinella intestinigallinarum. The sequence goes on from DVFJ01000011.1 coordinate 71,321, forward strand.
GCCATGGAGCTGGCAGACCGCGAGGGCGCCGACTGCATCTTCGGCACCGACCCGGACTGTGACCGCGTCGGCATCGCAGTCAAGGACGGACAGGGGCGCTATTACCTGATGACCGGCAACCAGATCGGTTGCGTGCTGCTGTACTACATCCTCAAGAGCCGCAAGGAGCTGGGCACGCTGCCGGCAAACGGCGCGGTCGTCAAGTCGGTCGTCTCCACGGAACTGGCGCGCAGGATCGCGGACAGCTACGGGCTGACGACGTTCGACACGCTGACGGGCTTCAAGTTCATCGCCGAAAAGATTCAGCAGTTTGAGGACACGGGCGCGCACACGTTCGTCTTCGGCTTTGAGGAGAGCTACGGCTTCCTGTCCTCGACGTTCGTGCGCGACAAGGACGGCGTCAACGCCTCGCTGCTCATCGCCGAGGCGGCCGTGTGGGCCAAGACGCAGGGCAAGACGCTCTACGACATCCTCATGGAGATCTACCGGACCTACGGCGCCTATGTGGAGAAGGTCGTTTCCGTCACGCTGCCGGGCAAGGACGGCCTGCAGCGCATGCAGCAGATCATGGCGTCCCTGCGCGCGCAGCCGCCCAGGGAGCTGGCCTCGCTCCGGGTGCTGGCCGTGCGCGACTACCTGACGCGCGAGCGCACCGACGCGCAGGGCGGCAGGACCGCGCTGGATCTGCCCCGCTCGGACGTGCTCTACTTTGAGCTGGAGGGCGGCGCGTGGGTCTGCATCCGCCCCTCCGGCACCGAGCCGAAGATCAAGCTGTACGTGAACACGAACGCCGCGGAGATGGACGGGGCGCAGGCGCTCAACGACGCGCTGCGCGCGGCCAGCGAGGCGCTGATGAAGTGAGATGCGCGTAGGGGGCGGCTTCGGCCGCCCTTTTTCATGCGAGGACATGCGAGGAGGCACATCATGGGCGAGGACAAGTACGCCGGCGACTACCGGGTCGTCAAGCACGTCGACCCGGCGACCGGCAAGGAAGAACGCCGCCTGGTCTACACAGGCGAATATTTCAGCCTGAACCTGGACGCCAGGGAAAAGGCGCGCCGCTGCCTGCTGCTGGCCGGGTGCGCGGCGTTGGGCATCTGCGGCTTTCTGATCGCGGGTCTGATCCAAAGCGCGGCGGCGCGCACGCTGCTGGTGTCCATGCCGCATATGTTCACGATGATTGCGCTGTTTTTCATGCTGGTGAGCGCCGTGCGCATCCTGCGCCTGAAGGAGCGCTTTACGCGCAAGGAGCGCGACAGGGCGCTGCACCGGGGCAGAAACGCCTGCCGGGCGCAGACGCTGCTGTCGGCGGCGGCGCTGCTGGGCGATCTGTTTCTGGTGGCGACCGGACGGGGCAGCGAGGTGGAGGGCCTGGCGCTGCTGGGCTACGCGCTGATGCTCGCGGCCGGCGCGCTGTCGCTGCTCGTGCTGCGGGACGTCAGCGCGCCCATGGTCGACAAGGGACTCTGAGGGAGGCGGACGCATGAGACGTATCGACGCCGCGCAGGCCGGCGCGCTGTTTGGCGGCCGGATCGAGACGCCGGTCCGGGCCTTTGTGCAGGGACACATGGGGCGCGCATGGCAGAGCGAAGACGGCCGCTGCGCGCAGATCGTGACGGGCGACTTCTGCTTCTTTGCGGGCGACGCGGACGCGGACGGCGCGCGGGAACTGGCGGGTCACGTGCCGGCCGACCATCCGTCGGATTCGCTGCTCATGCTCGCGCACGATGCGGCCTGGGACGCCCGCATTGCCGATGTGTGGGGCGATCGCGCCCGGCGGATCCGGCGCTACCGGCTGCATGCGGACGCGCTGCGCGCGGACCGGCTGCCGCCGCAGGATCCGCCCGCCGGATACCGCCTCGCGCCGCTGGACGGCCGGCTGTACCGCGCGGCGCTCGCGCAGGCCTGGTCGCGGGACTTTGTGTCGCTCTTTGACGGCGAGGCGGACTTCCTCGCGCGCGGTCTGGGCGTGGCGGCGCTGCGCGGGGACGAGCTGGTGGCCGCCGCGTCTTCTTATTTGATATATGACGGCGGCCTGGAGATTCAGGTGCAGACGCGGGACGACCACCAGCGCAGAGGGCTTGCACGCTGCTGCTGCGCCGCGCTGATCGCGCAGTGCCTGCGCCGCGGCCTGGAGCCGCACTGGGATGCGGCCAACGGGGCGTCGCTTCGTCTGGCGCTGTGCCTGGGATACCGGAACGGGGGCGCCTACGACGCGCTAGAGGTTCCGTCGTCTGTCAATGCCTGCACAAAATCCGAACGTTAAAAAAATACAAAGCGCAAAGATTCGATCAAATCCGCGTTTTTTTGCGGAAGGCCCTTTACAAACGGCGAAATTTGCGGTACGATAAGCCTGCTTCGTTTCCTAATCGAGAACATTAGAGGAGGCAATCATTCATGAAGAAGCTTGTGTCCCTGGCGCTGGTGCTGATGCTGTGCCTGCTGTCCGTCGGCGCGATGGCCGAGGGCGGCGTGCCGGTCGAGGAGCTGAAGGTGGGCTTCATCTTCATCGGCGACGAGAACGAGGGCTATACCGCCAACCACTACAACGGCGCGAAGGAAATGGCGGCCGCGCTGGGCCTGTCCGAAAGCCAGCTGCTGATCAAGTGGGTCGTTCCGGAGAACGAGGAGTGCGAGGACGCCGCGTATGACCTGGCCGATCAGGGCTGCCAGATCATCTTCGGCAACAGCTTCGGCTTCGAGTCCTACATGATCAACGTCGCCAAGGAATACCCGGACGTCGAGTTCTGCCACGCCACCGGCACGCAGGCCTCCACGCTGGGCATGGCCAACTTCCATAACTTCTTCACCTCCGTGTACGAGTCCCGCTACGTCTCCGGCGTGGTCGCGGGCATGAAGCTCAACGAGATGATCGCGAACGGCGTCATCACCGAGGACCAGGCGAAGATCGGCTATGTCGGCGCGTTCCCGTACGAAGAGGTCAAGTCTGGCTACACCGCGTTCTTCCTGGGCGCGCGCAGCGTGTGCCCGTCCGCCACGATGGACGTGAAGTACACCAACTCCTGGGCCTCCTTTGACCTGGAGAAGGAAGCGGCTGAGGCGCTGATCGCGGGCGGCTGCGTGCTGATCTCCCAGCACGCCGACACCACCGGCGCTCCCACGGCTTGCGAAGAGGCGGGTGTGCCCGTCGTCGGCTACAATGTCTCCATGATTGCCACCGCTCCGACCCAGGCGCTGACCTCCGCGGCTGTGAACTGGGGCCCCTACTACACCTACGCGGTGCAGTGCATCGTCGACGGCACGGAGATCGTCACTGATTGGTGCCACGGCTATGCCGACGGCGCGAACCAGATCACCGAGCTGAACGAGGCCGCCGTGGCCGAGGGCACCGCTGAGAAGGTCGCCGAGGTCGAGGCCGCGCTGGCGGACGGCTCGCTGCACGTGTTCGACTGCTCCACGTTCACCGTGGGCGGCGCGACGCTGACCGAGGCGGACAGCGAGTACATCTCCGACGGCTACTTCCACGAGTCCGAGGTGCGCTCTGCTCCGTACTTTGGCTACGTCATCGACGGCATCACCGAGCTGACCGCGCAGTAATCCTGCATGGTCCTGCGGCGGACGGCTTCAACGCCGTCCGCCCGTTTTGCGTTGAGACCCCCATCATCAGGAGGATTGCCCGTGGAAAAGAAGATCGCGGTCGAAATGCGCGGCGTCACCAAGCGCTTTGGCAGCGTGGTCGCCAATGAAAACGTCTGTCTCGACGTGCGCAGGGGAGAGATCCTCTCCGTGCTCGGCGAGAACGGCAGCGGCAAGACGACGCTTATGAACATGCTCTCCGGCATCTACTTCCCCGACGAGGGGCAGATCTTCATCGAGGACAGGCCGGTGACCATCCGCTCGCCTCGCGATGCGTTCGAGCTGGGCATCGGCATGATCCATCAGCACTTCAAACTGGTGGATGTGTTCACCGCAGCCGAAAACATCGCGCTGGGCCTGCCGGGCCCCATGCGCCTGAGCCTGAACGAAGTGCGCCGCAAGATCATGGACCTGGCCAACAAGTACGGCTTTGAGATCGACGTCAACCAGAAGGTCTACGACATGTCCGTCTCCCAGAAGCAGACGGTCGAGATCCTCAAGGTGCTCTACCGCGGCGCGAAGATCCTCATCCTCGACGAGCCGACCGCCGTGCTCACCCCGCAGGAGACGGAGCGGCTGTTCCGCATCCTGCGCAACATGCGCGAGGACGGCAAGGCCATCGTCATCATCACCCACAAGCTGGCCGAGGTGCTCGCCCTCTCCGACCGCGTCAGCGTGCTGCGCAAGGGCCACTCCGTGGGCACCGTGCAGACCTCCGGCGCGACGGTGCAGTCGCTCACGGAGCTGATGGTCGGCAAACAGGTGACGCTGGACATCGAGCGCCCGGATCCCGTCCAGCCCGAGCGCCGGCTGGACGTCAAGGACCTCACCTGCGTCAACGCCGAGGGCATCACCACGCTCGACCACGCCGCCTTCACCGCGCGCAGCGGCGAGATTCTGGGCATCGCGGGCGTGGCCGGCAGCGGCCAGAAGGAGCTGCTCGAGGCCATCGCGGGCCTGCAGCCCACGACGGAGGGCAGCGTCACGTTCTACCCGAAGCAGGGCGAGCCGGTGGAAACCACGCACATGAACGCGGGCGCCATCGACAAGCTGGGCATCCGGCTGGCGTTTGTGCCGGAGGACCGCCTGGGCATGGGCCTGGTCGGCTCCATGGACATCACCGAAAACATGATGCTGCGCACCTATCGCGAGGGACATTCCTTCCTGACGGACAAGCGCGGCCCGCGCCAGCTGGCCGAACGCATCGTGGAGCAGCTGGAGGTCGTCACCTCCGGCGTCTCGTCCCCGGTGCGGCGCATGTCCGGCGGCAACGTGCAGAAGGTGCTCGTCGGGCGCGAGATCGCCTCGGCGCCCAGCGTGCTGATGGTCGCCTATCCGGTGCGCGGCCTGGACATCAACTCGTCCTACACGATCTACCACCTGCTCAACGAGCAGAAGCTGAAGGGCTCCGCCGTCATCTGCGTGGGCGAGGACCTGGACGTGCTGCTGGCGCTGTGCGACCGCATCATGGTGCTGTGCGCCGGCAGGGTCACGGGCATCGTGGACGCGCGCACCGCCACCAAGGAGGAGATCGGCGTGCTCATGACCCATACCGAAGGCGCCATCGAGGAGGGAGCGGCAGGATGAATACCGCACGGGAGCCCCTGTTTCACATCGTCAAGCGCGACGGCGTGCCCTTTCCCAAGGCGCTGGCCATCCGGACGGTCGCGGTGCTGCTCTCGCTGGTGGCCTGCGCGGGCGTGATCTTCGCGCTCACCGGCATGAACCCGCTGGAAGTCTACAGCGCCTATCTGAGCGGCGCGGTCGGCACCAACCGCCGCCTGTGGATGACCATCCGCGACAGCGCGACGCTGCTGCTCATCGCCCTGGCGATCACCCCGGCGTTCAAGATGCGCTTTTGGAACATCGGCGCAGAGGGCCAGGTGCTCGTCGGCGGCCTGGCTACGGCTGCCGTCATGATCTACGGCGGCGGCGCGATGCCCACCTGGCTGCTCTTCACGCTCATGGCGGTGTGCAGCATGCTCGCCGGCATGGTCTGGGGCCTGATCCCCGCGGCGTTCAAGGCCAGGTACAACACCAACGAGACGCTCTTCACCCTGATGCTCAACTATGTGGGCATGCAGCTGGTGACGTTCAGCATCGTCTTTTGGGAGAACCCGGCCGGATCCAACACCGTGGGCGTCATCCATCAGGCGACGGAGTACGGCTGGTTTCCGGATCTGTTCGGCCAGAAGTACGGCCTCAACGTGCTGATCGTGCTGTCCATCACGGTGCTGATGTTCGTGTACCTGCGCTACAGCAAGCACGGCTATGAGATCGCCGTCGTGGGCGAGAGCGAAAACACTGCGCGCTATGCGGGCATCAACGTGGGCAAGATCATCCTGCGCACGATGGCGCTGTCGGGCGCGCTGTGCGGCCTGGCGGGCTTCATCATCGTGTCCGGATGCAGTCACACGATCTCCACCAGCACGGCCGGCGGCCGCGGCTTCACCGCGATCATCGTCAGCTGGCTGTCCAAGTTCAACCCGTTTACGATGATCCTCGTCTCGTTCTTCCTCGTGTTCATGGAAAAGGGCGCCATCCAGATCGCCTCGCAGTTCAACCTCAACGAGAACGCGTCGGACGTGCTGACGGGCATCATCCTCTTCTTCATCCTCGGGTGCGAGTTCTTCATCAACTATGAAGTCAGCCTGCGCCGGCACGGCAGAAAGGAGATCAAGGGATGGGCACGATCCTGATCTTTATCCAGAACGCCATCGCGCAGGGCATCGGCATCCTCTACGGCGCGACCGGCGAGATCCTGACCGAGAAGAGCGGCAACCTCAACCTGGGCGTGCCGGGCATGATGTACATGGGCGGCATCGCGGGCCTGATCGGCGCGTTCCTCTATGAGAACGCCGTCGCCGAGCCCATTGCGATCGTCGGCATGCTGATCTCGCTGCTGTGCGCGTTCGTCTGCGCGATGCTGGGTGGCCTGATCTACAGCGTGCTGACGATCTCGCTGCGCGCCAACCAGAACGTGACGGGTCTGGCGCTCACCACGTTCGGCGTGGGCTTTGGCAACTTCTTCGGCGGGTCGCTCTCGCGCCTGGCCGGCGGCGTCGGCCAGATCTCCGTGGCCACCACGGCCAGCGCCTACCGCGCGACGCTTCCCCTGCTGGGCGACATCCCGGTCGTGGGCGAGGTGCTGTTCTCCTACGGCTTCCTGACGTATCTGAGCATTGCCGCCGCGCTGGCGCTGAGCTATTTCCTCAACAAGACGCGCCAGGGCCTGAACCTGCGCGCCATCGGCGAAAACCCCGGCACCGCGGACGCCGCGGGCATCGACGTGACCCGCTACAAGTACCTGGCCACCTGCCTGGGCGGCGGCATCGCGGGTCTGGGCGGCCTGTACTTCGTGATGGAGTACTCCGGCGGCACCTGGACGAACAACGGCTTTGGCGACCGCGGCTGGCTGGCTGTGGCGCTGGTCATCTTCGCCCAGTGGAAGCCGGTCAAGGCGATCTGGGGTTCCATCCTCTTCGGCGGGCTGTACATCCTGTACCTGTATATCGCCGGCCTGGGCCGCAGCATGCAGGAGATCTTCAAAATGCTGCCCTATGTCGTCACCATCGTCGTGTTGGTGCTGGCCTCCCTGCGCAAGCGGCGTGAAAACCAGCCGCCGCAGGGATTGGGCATTGCATATTTCCGAGAGGACAGATAAGGGAGGTCATGTGATGATGGGCGATTCGGTTCTTTCGTGGCTCTTTGAGACCAAGGCCGTGCGCGTGTGCCCGGAGGGCGCGCCGTTCTGGTACACGTCCGGCAAGCTGGGCCCCTTCTACATCAACACGCACTTTCTCTACGGCAGCCAGGAGGCGGCCGAGGCGCTGCTGGACACCATCGAGCAGGCCGCGGCGGGGGACAGGCTGCGCTTTGGCCGCACCGTGCTGGCGGCCGTGCGCGCGCAGTATGAGCAGAATGCGATCTATCGCGGCCTGATGGACCTGCTGGTCGAGCGGGCGCGCGGCATGGCGTTCGACTTCGTATCCGGCGGCGAGCGGCGCGACTTTTTCTTCTCGCTGCTCATCGCCGACCGGCTGGGCAAGCCGCACGTGTCCATCTTCAAGGACCTGCAGACCGTCTGCGACGCGGCCGGCTTTGAAAGCGCCTGTCCGGCTTCGGAGGCGGGCCTGGCCGGCAAGCGCGCGCTGCACGTGGCGGACCTGGTGACCGAGGCGTCCAGCTATGTGCGCGCGTGGATCCCGGCGATCGAGGCGCTGGGCGCGAAGATCGGCTGCAGCCTCGCCGTGGTCGACCGTGACCAGGGCGGGCGCGAGGTACTGGCCGGGGCGGGCATCCCGCTGACGACGCTGGTGAAGATCGATCCGTCGCTGTTTGAGACGGCGCGGACGCTGGGCGTCGTGACGGAGGAGCAGCTGGCGATGGTGCGCTCCTTCATGCAGGATCCCAACGGCTTCATGCGCGCCTTCCTGAATGCGCATCCCACGTTCCTGCAGGAGCAGATCGCGCTGGGAGGCAAGGCGAAGGAGCGCGCGGAGCGCTGCATCGAAAAGGGATTTGACCGGCTGTAATGCACGAGGCGGGAGGGGGAATGCCCCTTCCGCCTCTTTGCAACGAGGGGAGGAAGCCGCCGTGCTGACGCTGCGCTACCGCCTGCGCCCGCAGGACGAGGCGCTGACGCTGCGCGCCGTGGCCCGCGAGCGCGTGGGGATGTCCGCTGCGCAGCTGCGCGCGCTGGGGGGCCGGGGGCTGCTGGACGGATGCGCGGCGTATCTGAACCAGACGGGCCGGGCCGGCGCGCTGCTCGAGCTGCCGCTGCCGCGGGAAATCTCTCGGGTTGAGCCGGTGGCGGGCGAGGTGCGCGTGCTGTGGGAGGACGAGGCGCTGCTGGCGGTCTTCAAGCCGGCCGGCATCGAGAGCCATCCGCACCGGGGCGGCCCCTCGATCCTGAATCATGCCCTCTTTTACGCGCGGCAAAACGAACCGTCGGTCTGTCTGCATCCGGCGCACCGTCTGGACGCCGGCACGGAGGGCATCCTGCTCCTGGCCAGGCACGGCTGCATCCACGCGATGCTGATGCGCGCGATGTGCGAAGGCGGCTTCCATAAGGAATACGTCGGCGTCGTGCGCGGGCGCCCGGATGCGCCGTCGGGCACGATCCGCCTGCCCATCGCCCATGACCCGGCGCGCGGTCCAGCGCGATTCATCGATCCGTCCGGGCAAGCGGCATGGACGGACTACGAGACGCTGTGCGCCGGAGAAAAGGCGAGCACGCTGCGCTTTGTGCTGCGCACCGGGCGGACGCATCAGATCCGCGTGCACGCCGCGGCAATGGGGCATCCGCTGCTGGGCGACGCGCTCTACGGCGGCGGCGCGGGGGGCTACCGGCTGTGCGCGTCGCGGCTGACCTTCCCGCACCCGCTGACGGGCGCGACGGTCGACCTGCAGGCCCGTCCGTCATGGACGCCGTCCGAGGTATGATTTGGAAAAAGGACCGGAAAGCCCTTTTTTTTCGTGCATGAACACGTGTTTTCCATGCATTGCCAGCATCAAACGTGCAATAAACTGCGCGCTCTGCGCGTCTGGATGGGTGAAAGGCGAGCGGACACGACCCCCGCCCGCCGGAAAATAAGGAGGAGGTTAATCCCATGCTTACGAAATCATTCAAGTCCGGGTCGTACAAAAGATGCGCGATGATCCTGATGCTCTGCTTCCTGTGTGTGCTTCCGCTGGCGGCGATGGCGGGCGAGTCCGCAATCGTCAAGGGCGGCGCGCTGAATCTGCGCGCGGAGGCGAGCCTGGATGCGCGGGTGATCGGACAGTATCCGACGGGCACCTGGGTGGAGATCCTGACCCGCGGCGATACCTGGCACTATGTGCAGGTCGGCGACAAGACCGGCTACATGATGGCCAAGTACCTGTCCAGCGGCAACGACAGCGTGATCGCCACCGCGACGGTCAACACCAACTCGCGCGGCCTGAACCTGCGCGTGCAGCCCAGCGACAGCGCCGCCATCATCACCTCGTACCCGAAGGGCACGAAGGTGGAGGTGCTGCAGAAGGGCACGGCGTGGCACCGCGTCTCGATCGACGGCCAGGTGGGCTACATGTCCGCCCAGTGGCTGAGCTTCGGCGGCTCCTCCGGCGGTTCGTCCGGCGGCTCCGGCAGCTCGTCCGTGGAGGCCTACGGCGTGGTCAACAACCCGCGCGACACGCAGGTGCTGATGCTGCGCGAGCAGCCCTCCCAGGACAGCCGCGTGCTGGCCTACTACAAGAACGGCACGCAGGTGCAGATCCTCAAGAAGGGCTCGACCTGGCATGAGGTGAAGGTGAACGGCATCCACGGCTACATGATGGCCAAGTATGTGAAGATCACGTCTTCCTCCTCGTCCACGACCGCGACCCTGTACAACCCCAACGGCAACTCCATCGTCAACTTCCGCGAGGGCCCGAGCCTGAACGCGGCGGTGGTGACCACCTACAAGGTTGGCACGAAGGTGACGGTGCTGGACAAGGGGATCGACTGGTGCTACGTCGACATCAACGGCCGCACCGGCTATGTGAGCACGCACTTCCTGCGCTTCTGAGACGGCATCACAAAAGGCCGCCGGATATCCGGCGGCCTTTCGGTTTTGGGGAAGCCCCTGCCGCAGTCTGTTTCCACGGCGGAAGGGGGATGCATCACAGACGCTGCGCCAGGGGCAGGCGGCGAAGCAGCCTGTGCAGGCCATAGAGCAGCGCGCAGTTGACGGGATAGCACAGCGCGTTTTTCAGCAGGCGCAACGGCAGAAGGGCCATCATCGCGCTGCCGCCGGTCACGGAGCGCCACAGCGTGTTGAGCAGCACGTGGCACAGCAGGTCGACGATCAGCTGCGCGGCGAGCACGTGCCACAGCCGCACCTCGCGCCGGTAGAAGAACAGGCCGTAGATCAGGCCGACCAGCATGGCGCTGAGCGTATAGCCCGGGAAATACGCCCCTGCGGGAAACAGGAAACAGGCGAGCACGTCGGCCAGCGCGCCGTGTACGGCCGCAACGACCGGCCCGAACAGCGCCGCCGTCGCCGCAATGGTGAGAAAGCCGAACGTGATGCGCACGTTGGACGTCACATACACCGCGACGGACGAGAACGCCAGCTGCATGGCGATCAGGATGCCCGTCAGGGCCAGGGTCTGGGTGCGGCGAAGCGCCGCGGCGGAGCGCTGAAAGGACGCGCAAAGGGGTGAATGCTGCATAAAAAACGCACCTCCTGCCAATCGATGGGGACGGATTCGCAGAGGTGCCCGAAACAGAAGGGCAGTCGGGGGCGGCCAGGCACCGCGAAGCGCAGGTCTTCTTCGTCCCATGGTATTCCCTTCCATGGGCACTTGACGCGCACGGGCCGCAATCGCCGGGGGCGATCCCTGCCATCTGACGAATCACAGCGGACGCCCCTATTATAAGCGGGCATACGGGGAAAAGCAAGGGCATTTGGCAAACTTGTCAGGAATCCGCGGCGCGCAGATAGACCAGCGCCGCGCGGTATCGCTCCATGCGCCGGGCGTCGCGCTCCGTCACGCACGGCAGGCGCGTGACGTCCAGGTTGTGCATGAGGTCCGCCAGCTTCACGGCCCGGGCGTCGGGGTTGGATGAGAGGCGCGCCACGTAGTCCGCATACGGCGTGGCCGGATCGCGCGTGAGCAGCGCAACGGCCTCCAGCACGCGCTCGGGGAAGCCCTCGCGCCGCAGATCCTCCAGCGTGTAGGCCGTATCCTCGACCACGTCGTGCAGCAGCGCCACGACGGTCGTCGTCTCGCTGCGCATCTGCTCGGCCAGGTGCAGCGGATGAAACACGTAGGGCACGCCGTCCTCTTCGGTCTGGCCGTGGTGCGCCGCATAGGCCAGGCGCATGGCCTTGCGCGTCAGCGGGGTGTAGATCATGCGACTCCCTCCTCTGCCCGTAAGATCAGGAACGCCTGGACAGCCCATCCTGCGCGCAGGGCAGGCCCGAGTCATAGCTCATGGAGCCGAGCGTCTGCGCGAGCGCGGCTTCGTCCAGACTGCCCGCGTAAAAGGCGCGCGCAGCATCCACAAACGTGAGCGCGCGCGCTCTGGCCGCCTGCAGCAGATCCGGCACGCTCTCGTGCCGTTCGCCCGGCGCGAAGGGGCTCTCCCAGGGCGCGTGCGTCTCGTTGGTCAGGTCGCCCTTGGGCAGGCGCAGGGGCACCATGTGCGCGTGCAGCGCCCTTTGCAGGCCCAGCGGCCAGGCCAGCGCGCCCAGCAGCGCGTACTTGATCCCCGTCGGACTATAGAGGATGCGCGCAAGGCGCACGCTGTCGTCCAGCGCATGCTCGAACAGGCGCTCGCTGGCAGACTTTTGGTCGGGATATGTTTCGCGCACGGCCTGGCACAGCAGCTGCGCCACCTGGGCGCGCTGCGGACGCGTCAGCGCCGCAATGCCCGCCATGTGGCGCGGCGTGCCGGCGCGGTGTCCCTGCTCCAGATAGAGCCATTGATCCAGCGCGTGCTCGTAGGCGCAGTGCAGCGTGCCGGAGGGACGCCCCTGCGGCGTGCGCGTACGCGCATAGACAAAGGGATGAAACGTCGTGTCCGTCGCGTAGTGCGTCAGGAAGCCCAGGGCGTAATCCCGCTGCACGGACGTGCGCGCGCCGCGCAGGAGCGCCAGCAGGAACGCGCCAGTGCGCTCCTTGTGCATGCGCGACCCCAGCGCAAAGGGGCTGCACACGCCCCGCTGGCGGTGCAGGCAGAAGAAGAGGGGATCGGGCCCCTCGGCGCCGGCGAGTCCGGCGGGCGAAGGGCCGAGCGTCGCGCGCGCGACGCTCTGGTGCAGAAAAGATGCGGGCATGCGAAGCCTCCTTCTGGACGGCGTCCAACCGGAATGAAAAGAGGTTCGCCTCGCTTGACAGGTTTTCCTGCCCGTGCTATAAAAAGAAGGAAAACGGGAGGGATGCGCGATGCAGGATGAATACCGCGCGCTGCTGATGCGGCTGATGCGCGTGAATCGAATCTGCTTTCTGCTCTCCTACGCGCACCTGGAGGAGCTGGGCCTGTACCCGGGACAGCCGCAGATGCTCATCACCCTCTTGGGCCGGGACGGCATCAGCCAGCGCGAACTGGCGCAGGCGATGTCCATCAAGCCCGCAACCCTGACGGTGATGTTGCGGCGCATGGCGGGCAAGGGCTTGGTACGCCGCGCTGCGGACGCGCGAGACCAGCGCGTGACCCGCCTGTATCTGACGCAGGCGGGGTTGGAGACGGCACGCCGGCTCGAGGAGATGATCGGGCGCATGGGACGGGAGATCTTTGGCGTCCTGCAGCCCGAAGAGCGCGCGCAGCTGGCGGCCATGCTCGGGCGTGTGACCGCGGCCGCGCAGCGCCGCCTGTCCGGCGAAGACGGCGGGACGGACGAATAAGCTGCATCGATGCGCCGTTGCGGATCGGCTTTCAGGCCCCTTTCAACGTGGTAAGTGCATATTGGATTGCCTTTTCCTGCAAAATCGCGTAAAAAATGCAAAAAACACTTGATTCGCGGGTCGGGGAACGCTATAATAAACGACATGGACGACGGCCTGAGCTGTTTGTCTCCATGGAGTGGTTGCGGCGGGCGCTCTGAGAGCGCCCCGTTTGCGATCAAGAAGGATTTGTAGGAGGAGATCGGTCATGAAAAAACTCACTGCAATCGCGCTGTGCCTGGCCATGCTGCTGATGGGCGTTTCCGCCTTCGCCGAGGACGCCGGCACGATCAACATTGCGCTGATCGCCAACACCACGGGCGACTACGCGCAGTATGGCATTCCCGTGCGCAACGGCGCGATGCTGTACATCGACCAGCTCAATGCCGCCGGCGGCATCAACGGCAAGCAGATCCAGGTCTTCGAGTATGACGACAAGGCGGACGGCATCGAGACCGTCAACGCGTTCAACCTCGCGCTGGAGAACAACATCAGCGCGGTCATCGGCTCGGTGCTGACGGGCGCGACCATCGCGCTGTCGGATGCGACCTACGAGGTCAACGTGCCGCAGATCACCGCGTCCGCGACCGCCGCGGGCGTGACGGTCATCGATCCGGAGGATCCGGAGAGCGAAGTGCGCACGAACGTCTTCCGCTCCTGCTTCATCGACCCGTTCCAGGGCGAGAAGATGGCCGACTATGCGGTCAACAAGATGGGCGCCAAGACGGCGGCCGTGCTCTTTGAGACCGGCAGCGACTACTCCGAGGGCCTGAAGGACGCGTTCGTCGCCAAGGCCGAGGAGCTGGGCCTGGAGATCGTCGCCACCGAGGCCTTCGCCACGGGCGACCGCGACTACCGCGCGCAGATGACCAACATCGCCGCGCAGAACCCTGACGTCGTCTTCTGCCCGATCTACTACGGCGAGGCCGGCTTGGCCATCACGCAGGCGCGCCAGGTGGGCATCACCGCCACGTTCCTGGGCGGCGACGGCTTTGGCGGCATCAAGGACTACGCCACCGCCGAGGATCTGGAGGGCAGCGTCTACTGCTCCGGCTACGCCCCGGGCACCGAGTCCGTCGCGCAGTTTGAGGCGGACTACGAGGCCACCTATGGCGAGCCCGTGCCGAACATGTTCGCCCCGCTCGCATATGACGCCGCGATGCTGATGTGCCAGGCGCTCAAGGCCGCCGAGGATGCGGGTCTGAGCGCCGGCACGCCGGAGTACCATCAGGCTGTCATCGACGCGCTGAAGGCCAGCGACGGCGTGGAGGGCATCACCGGTACCTACACGTTCGATGAGTTCAACAACCCGATCAAGTCCGCCGCGATCATCCAGCTGCAGGGCGGCGCGGAGAACTTCCTCGAGATGTACTAAGCCCATCCTGACCGCACAAGCGGGGGGAACGTTTCCCCCCGCGCTTGTCTTTATATGTGCGGGAAGAGCCACGCAAGGAAAGGACGTGACGCACGGATGTCCCTCGTTATCGCCCAGATCATCAACGGCCTGCAGTCCGGCTCCATCTACGCGCTGGTCGCGCTGGGGTACAGCATGGTGTACGGCATCATCCTGTTGCTCAACTTCGCCCACGGCGACATCATCATGGCCGGCGCGTACATGACGTTCTATGCGATCACCAGCTTTCACCTGCACCCGCTGCTGTCCGTGGTGCTGGCGGTCGCGGTCAGTACGCTGCTGGGCGTCGTCATTGAAAAGGTCGCGTACACGCCGCTGCGCAGCGCGCCGCGCCTGTCGCTGCTCATCACGGCCATCGGCGTCTCGTTCCTGCTGGAAAACGGCGCGCAGCTGCTCTTCGGCGCCGATACGAAGAGCATGGACATCATGGTCAGCGGCAACCTGACGCTGGGCAGCGTGAACATCAGCCTGGCCGCGCTGATCACCATCGTGGTCTCCGTCGTGGCCATGATCGCGCTGACGTTCCTCGTGCAGCGCACCAAGCTGGGCAAGGCCATGCGCGCCGTCTCCGAGGACATGGGCGCGGCGCAGTTGATGGGCATCAACCTCAATCGGACGATCTCCTTCACGTTTGCGGTTGGCTCCGCACTGGCAGGCATCGGCTCGGTGCTCTACCTGTGCGCCTACCCGCAGGCCAGCCCCACGATGGGTTCAATGCTCGGCCTCAAGGCGTTCGTCGCCGCGGTGCTGGGCGGCATCGGCTCCATCCCCGGCGCGATGATCGGCGGCTTCGCCATCGGCCTGGCCGAGGCGCTCGTCTCGGCGGCCGGCCTGTCGGTATGGAAGGACGGCGTGGTCTTTGCCATCCTGATCGTGGTGCTGCTGGTCAAGCCGACCGGCATCCTGGGCCATCCCATGACGGAAAAGGTGTAAGGAGGTGCGCGACGTGAACAGCAAACGGATCCCCGTGCCCGCGCGCTACCTGATCAACCTGCTATTGACGGTGCTGCTGTGGGCCGCGCTCTTTTCGCAGATCGAAAACGGCAACATCTCCCGCTACTGGTCGGGCATCCTGGTGACGGTGGGCATCAACATCATCCTGGCCGTGTCGTTGAACATGGCCACGGGCTACCTGGGCCAGCTGCCGCTAGGCCACGCAGGCTTCATGGCGGTGGGCGCGTACACGGGCGGCATCTTCATGAAGGCCACACCCCTGGCCGATCTGCTCAAAGCCGGCGATACGATGGGCTGTCTGCCCTATATCCTCGTGGCGCTGCTGATCTCCGGCCTGATGGCTGGCCTGTTCGGACTCATCATCGGCATCCCTGCTCTGCGCCTCAAGGGCGACTACCTGGCCATCATCACCCTGGGCTTTGGCGAGATCATCCGCGTGGTGCTGACCAACATCGACTCGGTGCTGGGCTTCAAGTTCACCTACGGCGCGTCCGGCCTCAAGCGCATCCCCAAGATCGCGGACTTCACGCTCGTGTTCGTGTGCGTGGCGCTGACGTGCCTGATCATCCACATGCTCATGAAGTCGCGCCACGGCCGCGCGATCCTGTCCATCCGCGAAAACGAGATCGCCGCCGAGGCCTGCGGCGTGCACACCACCTATTACAAGGTCATGGCCTTCGTCATGAGCGCGTTCTTCGCGGGCGTGGCCGGATGCCTGTACGCGGGCTATCTGGGCTCGCTGTATCCCTCCACGTTCAAGTTCATGAAGTCCATCGAGATCCTCGTGCTCGTCGTACTGGGCGGCATGGGCTCCATGCTCGGCTCGATCCTCTCCGCCACGGTGCTGACCGTGCTGCCGGAGCTGCTGCGCGGCGTGGCCGAGTACCGCATGGTCGCCTATTCGCTGCTGCTGGTGCTCATGATGATCTTCCGGCCCAAGGGACTGCTGGGCACGTATGACTTCTCGATGTCCCGCGTGCTGGAGCGCATCCTGAACGGCGTGAAGAAGGGCAAGGAGGTGGCCAAATGAGCTATCGGCGCATTCCGGCGCCCAAGCTGGTGCCGGTTCCGAACCCCAACATCATCCCCGAGCGGGATGTGGGCAAGGCGCCCATCCTGGAGTGCCGCCACCTGGGCATCGAGTTCGGCGGCCTGACGGCGGTGGACGACTTCAACATGGCCATCGGCCGCACGGAGATCGCCGGCCTGATCGGCCCCAACGGCGCGGGCAAGACGACGGTGTTCAACCTGCTGACGAAGGTGTACCAGCCCACGCGCGGCACGATTCTGCTCGACGGGCGCGACACCGCCGGCATGAACACCGTGCAGGTCAACCGCGCGGGCATCGCGCGCACGTTCCAGAACATCCGCCTGTTCAAGAGCCTGACGGTGCTGGACAACGTGCTCATCGGCATGCACAACGACATCCCGTACAACCTGCCCACCGCCATCCTGCGCCTGCCGCGCTACTGGAAGGAGGAAAAGCGCGCCCGGGAGCGCGCGCTGGAGCTGCTGTCGATCTTCGATATGCAGGATCTGGCCGATCATGAGGCTGGCAGCCTGCCCTATGGCGCGCAGCGCCGCCTGGAGATCGTGCGCGCGCTGGGCACCAAGCCCAAGCTGCTGCTGCTCGACGAGCCGGCCGCGGGCATGAACCCCTCGGAGACGAGCGAGCTGATGGACAACATCGTCAAGATCCGCGACACGTTCCAGATCGCCATCATGCTCATCGAGCACGACATGAACCTGGTCATGGGCATCTGCGAGGGCATCGGCGTGCTCAACTTCGGCCAGATCATCGCCAAGGGCACGGCCGAGGACATCCAGAACAACCCGGAGGTCATCAAGGCCTACCTGGGCAGCGCGAAGGAGGGATGACGCCATGATGCTCAAGGTCGACAACCTCAACGTCTACTATGGCGCCATTCACGCGATCAAGGACGTCTCCTTTGAGGTGAAGGAGGGCGAGATCGTCACGCTGATCGGCGCAAACGGCGCGGGCAAGTCCACCATCCTCAAGACGGTGTCGGGCCTGCTGCACAGCAAGGGCGGCTCCATCGAGTTCATGGGCGAGCAGATCGGCGGCATCCCGCCGCACAAGGTCGTCGCCAAGGGCCTGGCGCAGGTGCCGGAGGGACGGCGCGTCTTCACGCAGATGACCGTCGAGGAGAACCTGGAGATGGGCGGCTACATCCAGCCGGGCAACCAGATCGAGGCGGGCCTGCAGGACGTGTACAAGCGCTTTCCCCGCCTGCAGGAGCGCCGCCGCCAGACCGCCGGCACGCTCTCCGGCGGCGAGCAGCAGATGCTGGCCATGGGCCGGGCGATGATGTCCCGCCCCAAGCTGCTGATGCTCGACGAGCCGTCGATGGGCCTGTCGCCCATCCTCGTAGAGCAGGTGTTTGACATCATCAAGGAGCTGCACAAGGCCGGCGTGACCATCCTGCTGGTCGAGCAGAACGCGCGCATGGCGCTGTCCGTCGCCGACCGCGGCTATGTGCTGGAGACGGGGCACATCACCCTCAGCGGCCCCGGCAGGGAGCTGCTCAGCGACGAGGGCGTCAAGAAGGCCTATCTTGGCGGCTGAACTGCAAGGCCGGGCTTCATGGCCCGGCTTTTTTTGTTCCCTGTTGGGATTGGCTTGGAGCGCGCTCCATGTGCTATAATGATGCCAATTTCGATGGATACGACAAGGGGGCATTACCATGGGATACCTGGGCGAGAACATTCCCAAGCTGGGCTTTGGGCTGATGCGCCTGCCGATGAAGGGCGAAGAGGTCGACATCGAGCAGACCAAGCAGATGGTCGACCTGTTCCTGGAAAAGGGATTCACCTACTTCGACACGGCTTTCGGCTACCTGGGCGGCAAGTCCGAGCTGGCGGCCGGCGAGGCGCTGGTCAAGCGCTATCCGCGCGAGCGCTTCCAGCTGGCGACAAAACTGCCTGCGTGGGCCGGCCCCAAGACCGCCGAAGAGGCGAAGGCGATGCTCTTCACCTCGCTGGAGCGCACGGGCGCGGGCTACTTCGACTTCTACCTGCTGCACAACCTGGGCGGTCCGCGCACGGAGTACTTCGACCGGTTCGGCATCTGGGACTTCCTGGCCGAGCAGAAGCAGAAGGGCCTCATCCGCCACCTGGGCTTCTCGTTCCACGACACCGCCGACGTGCTGGAGGACATCCTCACGAAGCACCCCGACATGGAGTTCGTGCAGCTGCAGATCAACTACGCGGACTGGGAGAGCGAGTCCGTCCAGTCCCGCAAGTGCTACGAGGTCGCGCGCCGTCACGGCAAGCCCGTGATCATCATGGAGCCGGTCAAGGGCGGCTCGCTGGCGAACCTGCCCGACGCCGTCGCGAAGGAGCTGCGCGCGCAGGACCCGAACGCGTCGCTGTCCTCCTGGGCGATCCGCTACGCTGCGTCGCTGGAGGGACTGGTGACGGTGCTCAGCGGCATGTCCACCCTGCAGCAGATGCAGGACAACGTGTCGTTCATGGAGCACTTCAAGCCGCTGGATGAGGCGGAGCGCGCCGCCATCGCCCGCGCGCAGCGCGCGCTGGCCGAGAGCCCGCGCGTGCCTTGCACGGACTGCAAGTACTGCACGAAGGGCTGTCCGCAGCAGATCGCCATTCCCGGCGTGTTCAAGGCGATGAACACGCGCCTCGTCTACGGCAACGTGGCGGGCGCGCAGGGCAGCTACGAGTGGGAGACGCGCGAGGGCGGCAAGGCGTCGGACTGCATCGCGTGCGGCCAGTGCGAGAGCGTGTGTCCGCAGCACATCGAGATCATCTCCGAGCTCAAGCGCGCGGCGGAGTGGTTCAAGTAAGAAATTTTCCATTCAAATGTACGGCCGCCCGGGCAACCGGGCGGCCGTTGCATCAGCGCTCCATCTCGTCCATCGCCCTGAGGAACGCCTCGGCCTGCGCCCGCTCCAGCCCCGGACGGTAGGCGGCATACTGCGCGAGCGCCTCCTCGCCGCTCCACACGGCGCGCCAGCCCAGGCGTTCCCGCGCAGGCCGGTCGCAGAGCGTCTGCGGATGGGCATACAGCGGCAGGGCGTCCTCCGTTACATCCGAAGTGCTGCCAAGGGCCTGGTGCAGCGCGCGCGCGGCGCCCCGGCGGGAGAGCACGCACTGCGCAGGCGCGGAGAAGTTCCATGCGCCGGCGTACGCGTCGCCGTGGCGCAGCACCATCGCCGCAGCCGTCAGCGCGCCCGCATAGGCGTCCAGCGGGTGCATGAACACCGCCGCGCACCCGCCGCCGCCCACGTGCAGCGGTTCCCCGGCGCGCAGCGTGCGCGCCCACTCGTCCAGCGGACCGCCCGCCGCCCCGTAGAGCAGCGGCAGGTGCCGCGCGCATACGGCGCACACCGGGTCGCCCAGCAATCCCCGGCTGGCCGCGAGCAGCACCTGCTGCACGAGGCTCTCGCACAGGCCGTCGACGCTGAGCCCGCCGGTCGCATCCTCCTGGTCGGGCGGAAAGGCCGGCGGCGCGGCGCTGTACACCCACACGTCCGAGCAGCGGACGATCAGCCGCACGCCTGCCTCGCGCGCCTCGTTCACGAGTGTCTGTGCGCAGCGAACCCATTCGGCCATATCCAATCGCTTGTCGCGCGGCGGTCGCGACGCCCAGATGATCGCCTGCGGCCGCTCACGAGCGAGTGCGGCGCACACGTCGACGGGGTCCAGCAGCGCGGAGCCCGGCTCCCGCGCCGTGCGCGCGCCCAGCGCGTCCAGCAGCGCCCGCATCCACAGCGCGGGTTGGTCGTCTCCACCGATCACCAGGGCCCGCAGGCCGCAAAACGTCTCCTCCAGCACAGCTCGCATCCGGATCCCTCCCGCAGAGGCTATGCGCCTGCCGGCGGAAAGATGCAAATGCGCTGACCCGCGCGGAATGCACGTTGGCAGGGGGGACATGATGTGTTATAATATCCACCAGAACGTACTGGGAGGCTGAATCCATGAAGCGATTCCTGTGCCTTATGCTGACGGCCCTGATGCTGGCCGGCACGGCGCACGCGCAAGCGATGACGATGATGGGCTTTGACGACACGAGCGGACGGGACTGGACGGCCAATGCGTTCTTTACGCGCATGGCCGAGCGCACGGGCGTATCCTTTGACCTGCGTCAGTACGACGATCACGACGAGTACGAGGCCGCGCTGCAAAACCTGGCCGCCGACATGCCCGACGTGCTCTTCC
Source organism: Candidatus Onthenecus intestinigallinarum (assembly GCA_018713325.1). GTDB lineage: Bacteria > Bacillota > Clostridia > Christensenellales > Aristaeellaceae > Beduinella > Beduinella intestinigallinarum. The sequence continues at coordinate 91,899 of DVFJ01000011.1, forward strand.
GCGCGACGCTGACGCCCGCGCAGGAGCGCGACCTGCTCGACGACGGCACGCTGATCGACCTGGCGCCGCTGCTGGAGGAGAATGCGCCGAACCTGACGGCACTGCTGGAGGCGAACCCCGCGTGGCGCGAGGAGATCACCCTGCCGGACGGACGCATTGCCGCCCTGCCGATGCTCACTGTGCGCGAGCGTCAGGTGGGGCTGTGGATCAATGCGGACTGGCTTTCGGCGCTGGGCGTGGCCATGCCCACGACGCCGGAGGAGCTGCGCGTCGCGCTGGAGGCCATCCGCGACGGCGACCCCAACGGCAACGGACAGGCGGATGAGATCCCGCTGGACATGACGGGCACGTGGTCGATGAAGTGGCTGTTGCCGCTCTTTGGCATCAACGCGGATGACTACAACCTGACCACGGTGGACGGACAGGTCGTCTTTGCCCCGACGCTGGACGCTTACCGCGACTTTGTGGAATACCTGCACGAGCTGTATGCCGCAGGCCTGCTGCGCGAGGATGCGTTCACGGGCCTGAATGCGATGCAGGCGTTGGAGGCCTCGTCGGACGACAGCTCGAACAAGACGGTCGTCTCGGGATGCTTTGTGTCGCTTGCGCCCTACGCAACGGTTGGCATTGAGGCGAACAGCGCCTATCAGGTGATCGTGCCCGCCTCCGGCGTGTGGCGCGATCTGCTGGGCTGCGTGGCGCGCGGCGCGTTCGCAGTGACCAGCGCCTGTGAGGATCCGGCCGCCGCGCTGCGCTGGGTCGACTATCTCTATACGGAGGAGGGCGGCATCCTCGCCACGGCGGGCGTGGAGGATGAGGACTACGTCACCGGCGAGGCCGGTTGGATGTGGCAGGTGGACAACTACCGCACGATCGACATGCTCAATTCGCAGTCGCTGATGGCGACATCCGGCGCGATCCCAACGCCGGGCCTGACGCCGGACGACTTCCTCGATCAGGTCGACAGCGCGGTGGATCAGTACAACCGCGGCCAGAGCGAGCGGCTGCGCGCGATCGCCGCGCTGCCCGTGGCGCGCTGCTATCTGACGGCGGAGCAGGAGGCCGAGGTCGCGCAGCTGCAGAGCCGGCTGGGCGTGGCCGTGGAGATGGCCATCGGCCGCTTTGCGACGGGCGAGACGGAGCTGACGGATGAGACGTGGTCGGCGTTTGTGCAGAGCGTGCAGGCCGACGGCGAAGCGCTGGCCGCTCTCTTCCAGGCGGCGCTGGATGCCAGAAACTGACCTTTCATCGGGTGAAATCAAAGGGGCGTCGTCCGCATGCGCGGACGGCGCCCCTTTGCGCGCGCATGCGGTTGAAATGCACTGGGGGATATGGTATGATGGTCTCATGAAAGACGGGTCTGCGGGCCCAACGAACGAAAGGCGGTGCACATATGGACAACTCGATGCCTGCGCTGGTCAAAGCCCAGGCAGGCCCGGGACTGGAGTTGCGAAGGGTGCCCATCCCCAGCCTCGGCCCCAACGACGTGAAGATCAAGATCCACTACACCTCCATCTGCGGAACGGACCTGCACATCTACAACTGGGACAAGTGGTCGCAGGAGACGATCAAGCCGCCGATGACCATCGGTCACGAATTCGTGGGCGAGATCGCCGAGTTGGGCAGCAACGTGCGCGGCTATCAGATCGGCGACATCGTCTCCGGCGAGGGCCACATCGTCTGCGGCCACTGCCGCAACTGCAAGGGCGGCAAGCGCCACCTGTGCAAGGAGACGCAGGGCGTGGGCGTCAACCGCGACGGCGCGTTTGCGCAGTATCTCGTCATCCCGGATACGAACGTCATCAAGTGCGAGCCGGGCATCCCCGAGGAGCTGTGCTCGTCGTTTGACCCGCTGGGCAACGCCGTGCATACGGCCCTCACATACGATCTGATCGGCGAGGACGTGCTGATCACCGGCGCGGGCCCCATCGGCATCATGGCTGCGGCGATCTGCTGCCACGTCGGCGCGCGCCATGTGGTCATTACGGACATGAACGACTACCGCCTGAATCTGGCGCGCAGCCTCTGCCCGTGCCACACGGTCAACGTCAAGCGGGAGCGCCTGGAGGACAAGATGCACGAGCTGGGCATCTCCGAAGGGTTCGACGTCGGACTGGAGATGTCCGGCAGCGGCGCGGCGTTCAACAGCATGATCGACAACATGTACAACGGCGGGCGCATCGCGGTGCTGGGCATCCAGGGCAGCGAGACGGTCGTCCCGTGGAACAAGATCGTCTGGAACTGCCTGGAGATCCGCGGCATCTACGGCCGGCAGATGTTCGAGACCTGGTACAAGATGATGGCCATGCTCTGCAGCGGCCTGAAGATCGACGGCATCATCACGCACCGGTTCGGCTACGAGGACTTCGAAAAGGGCTTTGAGGTCATGAACAGCGGCCAGTGCGGCAAGGTCGTGCTCGACTGGCGCCACGCCAAGTGACGGAAAGGAAGCGCAGCATGAGAAAGACGGGATTGGATCTGTACCGCCAGGCGGTCGAACAGAGCCGGGCGGACGGCACCTATAAGGACGAGCGCGTCATCACGACGCCCCAGAGCAGCCGCATCGACACGACGAAGGCGAAGGGCGTGCTCAACATGTGCGCCAACAACTACCTGGGCCTGTCGGACAATCCGGAGATCATCCGCGCGGCCAAGGAGAGCTACGACGTGTGGGGCTACGGGCTGTCCTCCGTGCGCTTCATCTGCGGCACGCAGGGCATCCACAAGCAGCTCGAGCGCAAGATCTCGGAGTTTCTGGGCATGGACGACACGATCCTCTATTCGTCCTGCTTCGACGCCAACGGCGGCCTGTTTGAGACGCTGCTGGGCCCCGAGGATGCGGTCATCTCCGACGCACTGAACCATGCCAGCATCATCGACGGCGTGCGGCTTTGCAAGGCCAAGCGCTACCGCTACCAGAACAACGACATGGCCGATCTGGAGCGCTGCCTGCAGGAGGCGCAGGCAGCCGGCGCGCGGGTCAAGCTGATCGCGACGGACGGCGTGTTCTCCATGGACGGCATCGTGGCCAACCTGCAGGGCATCTGCGACCTGGGCGAGCGCTACGACGCGCTGGTCATGGTTGACGACAGCCATGCCGTGGGCTTCATGGGCGCGCATGGGCGAGGCACGCCGGAGCACTGCGGCGTCATGGACCGCGTGGACATCATCACCGGCACGCTGGGCAAGGCGCTGGGCGGCGCGTCCGGCGGCTACACGAGCGCCAGGCAGGAGATCGTCGATCTGCTGCGCCAGAAGAGCCGGCCGTACCTGTTCTCCAACACGCTCGCGCCGTCGATCGCCTGTGGCGCGTTGCGCACGTTCGAGATGTTGCAGCAGAGCACTGCGCTGCGCGACCGCGTGCATGAAAACACGCGCTACTTCCGCGAAAAGATCCGCAGCGTGGGCTTTGACATCGTGGAGAGCGACCACCCGATCGTCGCCGTCATGCTCTACGACGCCAAGGTCGCCACGGCCTTTGCCGCGCGCATGCTCGAGCTGGGCGTGTATGTGGTCGGCTTCAGCTATCCTGTGGTGCCGCAGGGCAAGGCGCGCATCCGCGTGCAGGTCTCCGCTGTGCACACGAAGGAGGACCTCGACTTTGCGGTGGCGTGCTTCGCGCAGGTCAAAAAGGAGATGGGCCTGTAAGCCGTCAGACGGAGGCGGGCGCCGGAGTTTCCGGCGTCCGCTGCATATTTCCCCGGCCTGTCGCATACCCTGCGGCGAAGGAGGGGATGGTATGAGCGGCGAGACGCCAAAGGAATCCCTCGCGCTGCGCGAGGTCAAGCCCGCGCCGCGCGCGCACGCGGTGACGCTGGAGAACCGGCGCAGGGCAAACGTGACGGGCGTAAACGACGTCGTACGCTTTGACGAGCAGGAAGTCGTGCTCGCGACCGGGGGCGGGGAGATCACGCTCCTGGGCGAGGGGCTGCACATCGCGCGGCTGAACCTGGAGGAGGGACAGCTCATCGTCGAGGGGGAGATCGCGGGCATTGAGTACGGCCAGCAGCCCCAGACCTCGCGCGGCGGCCTGCTGGCCCGCCTCTTTCGATGAGGGAGGCGGCGCGCCAGGGCGGCGTGTTTCTGGCCATGCTGTACGGCGGACTGGCGGTCGGCATCGTCTACGACCTCGCGCGCGGCGTGCGCAGGCTGCTGCATGCAGGTCCCGTGCTCACCGGCGTGCTGGATCTGCTCTTTGGCGCGCTGTCGTGCCTGCCCGCCGCGCTGCTGGTGGCCGCCTTTTCTCGTGAGGGGCTGCGCGCGTATATGCTGCTGGGCATGGCATGCGGCCTGTTGCTGTATCTGGCGGGCGTCAGCCGCCTGCTGCGCTTTCTAGGCCGGACGCTGTGCGGCGCGGTCCGCCGCCTTGCGCGGACGCGGGCCGGCGCGTGGCTGCGCCGCGTGGTCCAAAGGGCGGCGCGGTAAAAAATGCAATGATGTTCTCAGAATATTTTGCGTGCATGGCAGGAAATCGGCGTTCCACTGCGAATATATAGAAAATCACCTGCTCGAAAGAAGGGAACGCCCATGGCGAACGGCCGTCGCCCCCGTGCGCGCTTCGCCCCGCGATTCTGGATCATCGTCATGGTTCCCGCCATCGCGCTGATGAGCTGGCGCTACAGCGTGCGCGAGTCGCGCATCAGTGAGCAGGAACAGGTCCTCGTCGAGTTGAACGACACGTACTACGACGTGTGCATGGAGGGTGTGGCCATCCGCCAGCAGCTCGAGATGGTCGGTACCGAAGCGTTCATTGAACGCACGGCCCGGCGAGAGTACAGCTATATGATGCCGGGTGAAGCGCGCTTTGTCGTGTCCAACCTGCCGCAGGAGGCGACTGCGTCGCCGCAGCTGGAGACGGTTGCGCCCGAAGAGACGGCGTCTGTCTCCGCCCAATCGACGCCCAACCCCGACCCGCTCTACGTCCCTGAGGGATGAGCGGGGTTTTTTGTCGTTTTGACGGTTGTAGCCCCAGATGAACAAAGGAGGCGGATCCCCATGCGCATGGCGGCCATCGGCATCGGCTCCAATTCAGTGCGTCTGCTCGTCGCGGACGCGGCGGCAAACGGGACGATCACGCCCGTGCTGCGCGACCGGTGCGGCACGCGCCTGTTCGCCGGCCTGGAGGGTGGATATCTGACTGAGGACAGCATGGAGGTCTCGGCCTCCGCCTCGCGGGAGCTGGAGCGCAAGGCGCGGGAGGCCGGCGCGGGCAAGATCTATATCTTCGCCACCAGCGCCGTGCGCGACGCGCGAAACGGCGAGGTCTTCGCCGAACGCGTGCGCTCGATGACGGGCCTGCAGCTGGACATCTGTACGGGCGAACAGGAGGCGCTGCTCTCCTACGCGGGCGCGGCTAAGCCGGGCCTTTGCGGCATGATCGACATCGGCGGCGGCTCCACGGAGCTGACGGTCGGCCTTGACGGCGAGGCCATGGCTGCCGTGAGCCTGCAGATGGGCGCGGTGCGCCTGTGGCGTCTTCGCCGCATCGCAAATCGCGAGGACTTCTACGCGGTCATCGAGGCAGCGCAGGCCATCCTGCGCGCAGGCGCGCAGCCGGTCCTGCGCTGTGTCCGGCCGGACGTCTGGGTGGGCGTGGGCGGCACGTTCACGACGCTGGCCGCAATGGATCGTGGCATCACGTCGTTTGACCGCGCCCTGGTCGAGGGCCATGCGCTGACGCGCGAGGTTGTGCTCTCCTGGGGCGAGCGGCTCGCGCCGATGGGGGTGGAGGAGCGCAAGCAGATGCCCGGCCTGCAGCCGCAGCGCGCGGACATCGTCGTGCATGGAATCGCCGTGCTGGCCGCCTGCATGGAGGAGCTGGCGATTGAAGCCATTCTCGTCTCCGATCATGGCAACCTGGACGGATATTTGCGCAGAAAAATTGAAAAAAGGGGTTGACTTTTCGCCTGGAATGCTGTATTATATTCTATGTCGCTGATGCGATGTGGATGTCGCGGGGTGGAGCAGTCTGGCAGCTCGTCGGGCTCATAACCCGAAGGTCGGAGGTTCAAATCCTCCCCCCGCAACCACTTGGCGGCATAGCTCAGTTGGCCAGAGCATTCGGTTCATACCCGAAGTGTCATGTGTTCGAATCACATTGCCGCTACCATACAAAAGAATCCGGCTGGACAGACGTCCGGTCGGGCTTTTTTTGTGGGATGCAGCGGCGCGCAAAAAAACATCCGCCGGATGCACCGGCGGATGCGCGGCATTACGCCTCTTCAAACAGGTCCTTGCCTACGCCGCACAGCGGGCAGGTGAAGTCCTCGGGCAGATCCTCCCACTTGGTGCCCGGCGCGATGCCGTGATCCGGATCGCCCAGCTCTTCATCGTATTCGTAGCCACAGACGGAGCAAACGTATTTCTTCATGAATGAAACCCTCCCGTATCGTCGTAAAATGGATGGCCGAAACCATATTCTTTAGTATACACGCACAGATACAGAAATATGAGTCTTTTTTTTTGGCTCGTCATGATGTATAATAAAGGGTAGGCAATCAGCAAAAGGAGGACGTTTCAATGGCAAGAGGCGGTTTCCCGGGCATTCCCGGCGGCAATATGCAGCAGCTCATGCGCCAGGCGCAGAAGATGCAGCAGCAGATGATTCAGCTGCAGGAGGAGCTCGACGCGCGCGAGTACGAGGCCAGCTCCGGCGGCGGCATGGTGCACGTCAAGGTCAACGGCAAGCGCGAGCTGCTGGAGCTGACGATCAAGCCCGAGGCGGTCGATCCGGACGATGTGGAGATGCTCCAGGACCTGGTGATGGCGGCCGTCAACGAAGCGCTGCGCACGGGCGAGGAGACGCGCGAGCGCGAAATGGCCCGGGTCGGCGGCGCGGCGGGAATGGGCGGCCTGTTCTGATATGGCCGGGCAGATTGAACCCATCGCGCGCATGGTCAGCCAGCTCTCGCGCCTGCCTGGCATTGGGCAGAAGAGCGCCCAGCGCCTGGCCTACTACATCGTGGGGCTGCCCGAGGAGCAGGTGCATGAACTGGCCGCCTCCATCTGGCAGGGGCGCAAGGCCGTCAAGTACTGCTCGATCTGCGGCAACTACACGGCGGAAGATCCGTGCGCCATCTGCGCGGACGAGCGGCGGCACAACGGCGTGCTGTGCGTCGTGCGCGACCCGCGCGACGTGGCGGCGATGGAGCGCATGCGCGACTACCGCGGCGGCTATCACGTGCTGCATGGCACGATCAGCCCCATGGAGGGCATCGGGCCGGAGGACATCCGCATCCGCGAGCTGCTCGAGCGCGTGGGGCGCGAGGACATCCAGGAGGTCATCCTGGCGACCAATCCCGACATCGAGGGCGAGGCGACGGCCGCCTACATCGCGCGGCTGCTCAAGCCCATGGGCGTGCGCGTGACGCGCATCGCGCACGGCCTGCCCGTCGGCGGCGATCTGGAGTACACCGACGAGGTGACGCTCGCCAAGGCGATCGAGGGACGAAGGGAAATGTGAACCTCCGCCGGAATCTTTTTCAGGAGGATTCCGGCGTTTTTTCTATTTTGGCCCGTGCGCGCATACGCTCTTCTACGCGTCAGGACGCGGGAAAGGCGGAGAGACCATGCGCAGAAGAAGGCTGTACGGCGCCCTGGCGGCGCTTGCATTGGGACTGAGCGGGTGCGCGGCGGGAATGCCGGAGGCGAGCCCGTCGCCGTCGGGCACGGGGACGGAACAGGTTGCCACGGCGACGCCGTCAGAGGCGGCGTCCGCTGCGCCGGCCGGGCCGAGCGCGACGCCGCGCGCCAACCTGGCCGTGACTGTAGATGGCAAGCGGTTGATGGGGCAGGGCCTGCGGGCGGAGGATGAGACGTTCCTGCCGCTGGTGGAGACGGCCCGGGCGTTGGGCTATGCGGCCGACGTGGCCGAGACGCAGTCGGACGGACGCAAGCGGTGCGTGCACACGTTCTCCATGGAGGGGGATGCCGCCACAGAGGTCACGGTCTCCTATCTCGTGCAGGATAACACCGTGACGGACGTTCAATTTGCCCGGGGCAAGCTGATCGTGCCCGTGGACCGCGTGCTGCAGGTCGAAGGAGACACCGTCTATGCGCCGGAGGACTTCTTTGAGGAAGCCATGGAAGCGGAGATCGACGACGAGGACGGGCGCGTGACCGTGCTGTCGGTTGCAGGGCGCGCAGCGGCGAGCGCGACGGGTTCGCCAGGCTGAGGGCAAAGCGTTGACAATGGCTGCGCGAGCCACTACAATGGGCATGGAAGATGCAGCGGACGATCGAGACAGAGAACGAAAGAAGGCGTATCCATGGACAGAAGCCCCCTGAACGGCGAAGCGCGCGCGTATGGCGCATGGAAGGCGTTTGCGCTGTCGGCGGTCGTTGCCCTGCTGGCGCTGCTGCCCGCGATCCTGCCCTTTGGCGGCCGGTTCGTCACGCGCGGCGACTACCTGGAGCAGCAGCTCCCGTTCATCCTGGAGACGCGGCGCGTGCTCCTCTCCGGCGAGCCGTTCTGGAGCTGGAATACGTTCCTGGGCGCGAACTTTGTGGGCTCCTACTCGTTCTACACGCTGGGCAGCCCGTTTGTGTGGCCGCTGGTGCTGCTGCCGGAGGCGGCGGTGCCCTATGGCATCAGCGTCATGGCGGTGCTCAAGCACGCGGTCTGCGGCCTGACGGCCTTCCTGTACCTGCGCCGGATGGTCCGGGAGGAACGTGCGGCGCTCGCGGGCGCGCTGCTGTATGCGTTTTCGTCGTTCACAGCCGTCAACACGCAGTTCTATCACTTCACCGAGGTCGTCGCCTTCTTCCCGCTGATCCTGCTGGGGATGGAGGACGCCTTTTCAGCGCGCCGCCACCATGGCGCGCTGGCCGCGGCCTGCGCGCTGAACGCGCTGTGCAACTACTACTTCATGGCCGGCACGGCGATCTTCGTGGCGATGTACTTCGTCTTTCGATGGTTCTCGCCGGACTGGCGGGTGGAGCGGCGCCTGCGCAGGGCCGTCGGCGTCGTGCTGGAGTGCGCGCTGGGCTGTCTGATGGCCTCGGTGCTGCTCGTGCCGTCCGCCTGGTCGCTGCTGAGCGTCACGCGCGCAAACGGCGCGCAGACGGGGGCGCTGTACGGTCTGGCCGACATCCTGGAGCGCCTGCGCGTGCTGCTCATGCCCATTGAGAGCAGCGCGCTGCACGCGTTTTACGGCGGGGCGGCCACCTGGTCCAGCGTCGCGGCGTATCTGCCGCTGACGGGCGTTGCGCTGGCGGCGCTGTACTGCCTGCGCCGCGGCGGCGGATGGCTCAAGGCGCTGCTGGCGGCGCTGCTGGCCGTCTCGCTCGTGCCCGTGCTCAACGCGGCGTTTACGCTGGGCTCCAATGCGCTGTACACGCGCTGGTGGTATGCGCTCGTGCTGATGCTGGCGCTGGCCTCCGCCTACGTCCTGGCGCGCCCGGATGCGCGCGACCGCCTGCTGCGCCCTCTGGCGGGCGCATGCCTCGCGCTTGCGCTCCTGCTGACGCTGCCGTGCCTGCTGCCACAGGACCTGCTGTCCTCCTGGGCCGACGGCGAAGGCCTGCTGGCGGGCTGCGCGTCGTTCCTGCTCGCGCAGCGCTCGACGGGCGCCTATGCGCCGGACGCATTCCGCGCGCTGGCGCTGGGGCTGACGGCGCTCAACTACGGCATGCTGCTGGCGCTGGGGGGAAGGCGGCTGCGCACCCGCATGTTTGTCGCGGCGCTGTGCGCGGCGGCCGTGGTGAACTACGCGTCCTTCATCGCGCTGAACGACCGGCTCGTGCTCTCGGGCGGCGCGCAGGCCAACGCAGGGGAGATCCCGCTGGAGGACCTCGCGCAGGCCGAGCTGCTCGACGAGCGCCCGGCGCACGAGGGGACCGCCTATTCCTACCGCATCGACCACAGCTCCATGGCGCGCAACTACGGCATGATCGTCAACGAGCCGTCGATCACGTCGTTTCACAGCCTGCGCAGCGGCTACCTGAGCGACTTTGTATACCTGGGCGGCTTTGGGTACGACGAGTCGACGACGGTGCGCCTGTCGGATGACAGCGGCGCGCTGCGCAGCTTCCTGTCGGTTCGCTACTATTACAACTTCGACCGGGAGCGCGAGCCCGGCGCGCCGGAGGGATTTGTGTATTCGCACACGGTCGGGGACGTCGACGTCTACGTCAATGAGAACTATGTGCCCATGGGCTTCCTCTACGACACGTATACGGACGTGTACGACCAGGAGCTCAACCCGGAGACGATCGGCGAGGTGATGCTCAAGGCGGTCGTGCTGCGCGGCACGCAGATCGGCGGCGTGTCCGGCATGACGCCCTACCGCCTCTCGGAGCAGCCGGAGCGCTCCTGGCAGGAGGCTGCGGCGGAGCTGCGCGAAAACGCGTGCGACAGCTTTGTCGCCACGCCCGGCGGGTTCACGGCCCATATCGACGCCCGGCGCAGCGGCATCCTGTGCTTTACCGTGCCCTTTGACAAGGGATGGAGCGCGACGATGGACGGCGAGCCGGTGGACATCGTGAACGTCAACCTGGGATTCATGGGCCTGCCCGTCTTCGAGGGCGAGCATGTGATCGAGTTCACCTACCGCGTGCGCGGCCTGGCGTTGGGCGCGGCGCTGAGCGCGGGGGCGACGGCGGTCTGGGCGGTTTACGCAATGGTTTGCGCGCGCAGGCGCGCAAGGGGCTAGCATGCGCAAGGGCGCGCCGGAGCGATCCGGCGCGCTTTTTTGACGCCATAAAAAATATGCGGCGCGGCGAATCCTGGCGGGCGCCCGTCCGTCTAATAGGTGCAAGAGCGCTCAAGCGATGAAAACAGGAGGAACGGCATGGACAGGGAGGAATTCGCGCGACGAATCGTCGACGCACAGGGGAGCATGTACCGCGTCGCGTGCAGCTACCTCTCGTGCGAGCAGGACCGCCTCGACGCGGTCGGCGAGGCGATCCTGAAGGCCTGGCAAAAGCTGTACACCCTGCGGGACGAGCAGCGCTTCTCCACGTGGCTGACGCGCATCCTGATTCGGGAATGCATCGCCATCCAGCGCAGGCAGAAGCGCACGACGCCCGTGGGGGAGGTGCAGCCGCCCCAGCCGCCCGCCACGCAGGATGACGAGCTGCGGGAGGCGCTTTCGCAGCTGCCGCAAAAGCTGCGCACGGCGGTCGTGTTGCACTACATGGAGGGGTACAGCGTAGCGGAGATTGCCCGCATCACCAGGACGACGAAGGGCGCGATCTGTTCCCGCCTTTCCCGCGCGCGTATTGCGCTGCGCGCGGCGTTGAAGGAGGAGATCGAATGAGACGCGAAGATTGGCGGCGCGCCTATGAACCGCTGCCGGAGGCCCTGCCTGCGCGCGTTGCTCACACCCTTTCGACATTGGAGGAGGAACGCATCGTGAAAAAGCATGCATTGCGCACGGCCGTCATCGTCTGCGCGCTGTTGCTGGCCCTGTGCGGCACGGCGCTCGCCGTCGCGCGCCAGTACGGCATCGGCGACTTTCTGAGCGAGATGTACGGCGAGCAGATCCCCGAGCAGGCGCAGGAGATCGTGGACCGGCCGCAGGCGTCCATCCAGGTGGAGGAGGTCGAGGCCAGCGTGCGGGAGGCCGTCTGGGATGGCTTTGCCACGCATGTCGTCATCGAATACCGCAGCCCCGAGGGCACGGCATGGGCGTTGCTGGACGACCCGCGCGTCGATCTGGACGCGCTGCTGGCGCAGTACGGCACCGTATACAGCCCGCTTGATCCGGACCTGGTGTGTATCGCGGAGGCGGGAGACGAGTATTTCCCCGAATCGATGGGCTTTGAATACCAGCAGGAGGAGGAGAACGTGCTGTCGATGATCCTCTCCTTCGACGGCAAGGCGCTGCCCAGCCGCGACCTGCGCTACAAGGTGGGCTATTTCCGCTACGACGGCGCGGAGGAACCGGACAGGGTCGGTGGGCAGGGCGCAGGCTCGGCCGCGTTCCTTGAATTTGAGCTGCCCGACCATACGGACCTGAACGAGACGTTCACGTTCGACCATCCGGGCACGCTCGCGGGGCGCGAGATCGAGCGCGCGACGTTCACGTTCACCCCGCTGCAGACGGTGGTGGAGGTCGTCTATGTGGACGCCAAGGAGGACGAGCTGGTCTGGGCGGACGTGGATGTGCTCGTGCTCGACGAGGCGGGCGAGCGCATCCCGGCGACGTCCACCTCGCTGCTCAGCAGCGGCGTCGACGCCCTGGAAGAGGTGCCGGACGTGCTCTACCTGCAGGCGGGCGATCCCTCGTCAAACGAGGGCGTGGGGATTGGCGAGCCGCTGGCCTTCACATTCAAGTGATGGCGAAAAGGCGCTGCCGCAGATCGCGGCAGCGCCTTTTGTTTACAGCCCGCACCCGGGGAAGTGTTCCCGCGCGGCCCGGAACAGAACCGGCGTGATCGCAGGATAGGTCAGCTCGTCCGGCAGGGCGTCGAATGCGCGCACCTCGGCCATCTCGCTTTGCGGCAGGGCGGAGAGCGTGCGCACGTCCGCCAGGAAGACCGCGCCGGTGGCGCTGTTCTGCTCGTCGCTCGCGTAGTAGTCAAACAGCGGCGTCAGGCTGAAGTCCGCGGCGCCGGATTCCTCGAACAGCTCGCGCCGCGCGGCCTGCTCGGGCGTCTCGCCCGGCTCGATGTGGCCGCCCTGCGTCTCCCAGGTCGTCCGGCGGCGGTGACGGCTGAGCAGCAGCCGTCCCTCGCAGCGGGAGAGCAGCACCACGTACTTGTAGCCGCCCAGCGTGTCGAAGGGATGCACCGTGCAGCACGAGAGGCCGCCCTGCAGCGCCTTCACCCGCTCCATCCACAGCGCGGCGCTCGCGTCGCTGGGCATGCGCCAATCCCCGCGCGGGGAGAGGCTGACGTTGCCGACCTTGGGCCCGTCGGGCAGGCAGCTGCGCTTGAACTGCTGGCTGAAGAAGCGGCGCACGAACGTCTCCAGCGCCTCGACGATCTGGCGGCGGGTATACGCGCCGCCAAACGCCGTCTCCGCCAGCGCGAGCAGCTTGTCCGGGCCCGCGCCGCTGTCCATCATGTGGTAGAGGAAGAAGTCGTGCAGCGCATAGGCGCCCAGCACGTCTTCCGTGCGCTGGGTGAGTTCCTCGCCGCCCTCCGAGGGGATCAGCTCGGGCGAGATCGGCGTATCCAGAATGTCGTCGACGATCGCCGCAACCTCGCCGCCGAAGACCTCGTGGCCCATGTAGCGCACCAGGTGCTTGATCAGCGTCTTGGGCACGCTGCCGTTGATGTTGTACATGGACATGTGGTCGCCGTTGTAGGTGCACCAGCCCAGCGCCAGCTCGGACAGGTCGCCCGTGCCCATCGCCAGCGCGCCGATGCGGTTGGCGTAGTCCATCAGGATCTGCGTGCGCTCGCGCGCCTGCGCGTTTTCGTAGGCGACGTCGTGCACCGCCGGATCCTGCCCGATGTCGGCAAAGTGCTGCGTGACCGCCGGGCCGATGGGGATCTCCTGCACGGTGCAGCCCAGCAGCGCCATCAGCGCGCGCGCGTTCTTCAGCGTGCGGCTGCCGGTACCAAAGCCCGGCATCGTAATCGCGTGCACGCCCCCGGCGGGATAGCCCGCCTCGCGGAACGCATGCGCCGTCACCAGCAGCGTCAGCGTCGAGTCCAGGCCGCCGGAGACGCCGATGACGGCCTTTTGCAGTCCCGTGCGCTCAAAGCGCGTGAGCAGGCCCGTCTCCTGGATGGCGATGATCTCGCGCGTGCGGCTGTCTCGCTCCGCGCCCGCAGGCACGAAGGGCATGGGCGGCAGCGGACGGCGCAGGCCGGGCCGCCAGACGCCCGCAAGCGTCACCGGCACGCGGCGCAGGCCCTGCGGCGCATCCAGGAAGAACGAGCGGCTGCGCGCGCGCTGAAAGCGCAGGCGCTCCACGTCCACATCCGCCCACGTCAGCGACGAGGCGCGGCGGAAGCGCTCGTTTTCCGCAAGGAGCCGGCCGTTTTCATAGACGCCCGCATAGCCCGCGAAGACCAGGTCGGTCGTGGATTCGCCGTAGCCGGCCCCGGCATAGACATAGCCGCACATGCAGCGCGCCGACTGCTGGGCGATCAGCTCCGTGCGGTAGCGGTGCTTGGTGACGACCTCGTCGCTGGCGGAGGGGTTCAGGATCAGCTCCGCGCCCGCCATGCACAGCGGGCCGGAGGGCGGGGACGGCACCCACAGGTCCTCGCAGACCTCAATGCCAAAGCACACCTCGCCGCATTCAAAGAGCAGGTCGCGCCCCATGGGCACGCGCGCTTCGCCGACGGTCGCGGCCTCCGGCGCGGATGAGGCGGGGGAGAACCAGCGCTGCTCGTAGAATTCGCCGTAGTTGGGCAGGTGCTGCTTGGGCACCAGGCCCGCCACGCGCCCATCCGAGACGACGGCGGCGCAGTTGTAGAGCTGGCCTTCGGCCATCAGCGGCAGGCCCACTACGGCGGCGACGGGGCTGTGGTGGGCGGCAATGGCCTGCAGCGCGTCCAGCGCGGCGCGCTGCAGCGTGGGCTGCAAAAACAGGTCGCCGCAGGTGTAGCCGCACAGGCACAGCTCGGGAAAGACGAGGATGCGCACGCCCTCGCGCGCGGCCTCATCCAGCAGGGCGCAGATCTCCTGCGCGTTCTTCTTGCAGTCCGCCAGGTGGACGCGCGGTACGGCGGCGCCCACGCGGATCATTCCGTCAAGCACGGTCATCATTTCCTTTCGACGGGCGCAGGCCCGGTTTTGATGGGTTCAGGGCTCGCCCTCGAGCTCTGCGGCCGTCACGGCGCGAATCGGCGAGCCGTCCGCCCGCGCCGCGTACAGGGCGACGCCGTCCGCGCCGCCCGCGGCGAAGGGGAAGACGGACAGCGTGGTCGCCGCGCCATACTCGCCGTTTGGAGAGAGCGCGATCAGGCTGATGCTGCCCGCGTCCTCGCCAAGCGAGCGCTTGCGCTCCACGAGCGACGCGAGCGCGCCAGAGCAGGCATCGGCAGGGGAGTCGCCCGCACGCATGCGCGAGACGATCTCGTAGGACAGGCAGCCGCGCATGATGTCCTCACCCAGGCCTGTTGCGGCGGCCGCGCCGTAGCGCTCGTCGCAATAGAAGCCCGAGCCGACGATCGGCGAGTCGCCCACGCGGCCGGGCGCCTTCATGAACAGGCCCGACGTGGACGTGCCGGCAGCCATGCGCCCCTCTTCGTCGAGCGCAAGCACGCAGACCGTGTCGTGCCCGCGGTAGGCCGTCAGGCGTCCGGCCTCCTGCTGCACGGCCTCGCGCCAGCGGCGCAGCGCGTTCTCAGTGCGCATGTCGCGCATCTCCAGCCCGGCCTCCACGGAGAACTGCTCCGCGCCGCGCCCGCACAGCAGGCAGTTCGTCTCCCGCCCGCACAGCAGCCGCGCCGCCCGGATGGGGTTGCGCACGTTTTCCACGCCCATCACGCCGCCCAGGCGCAGCGTGTGCCCGTCCATGAAGGCGGCGTCGAGCAGCACGCGGCCGTCGCTGGCCGGCAGGCCGCCATAGCCCACAGAGGTATAGGCCGGATCGTCCTCCACGGCCGTGACGGCGCGCACGATGGCGTCTCCGGCGCTCGCGCCGCCCGCGAGCAGCGCATGGCCTGCGCACAGGCCGTCATAGCACATCTTCCACGTTCCGATGATCGCGTTCATGGGGTCCCCCTCAGCCGAGGCGGCCGCGCACGGCGGCCACGTAGTCGCCGTCCGTCACGTCGTAGCGGTCCTCCGGCGGATAGAGCGCCCCGCCGTAGTAGATGCTGCGGTTGTTATTCACGGACGTGTCGGGCATGCTGCGGTGTCGGGCCAGATGCACCTGCCGGCAGCCCGTCGCCTCCACGACGCGGCGGACGTTTTCCAGCGTGATGCCCGCGCCGGGCAGGATTTCAATGGCGTCGCCCGCAAAGCGGACCATCTCGGCGATGGTCTCCAGCGCGAAGAACACGTCGGACGCCTGCCCGCTCGTCAGCACGCGCGTGACGCCCAGGCGGATCAGCGCGTCCAGCGCGCGCTTCCAGTCGGGCGTGACGTCCAGCGCCCGGTGGAACACGCACGGCCGTCCCTCGCACAGCGCGACCATCTCGCGCGTGCGCGTCTCGTCGACCGTGCCGTCCGGATGCAGAAAGCCAAAGACCAGGCCGTCCGCACCCGCGGCGAGCAGCGCCCGCGCGTCGGCGCGCATGGTCTCGTATTCGACGTCGGTGTAGCAAAAGCCGCCCGCGCGGGGTCGGATCATCGTCATCACGGGGATGGAGACGTGGCGCTTGACGACCTGAAGCGTCCCCAGCGAGGGCGTCAGGCCGCCCTGAAACAGATTGGAATTGAGCTCGACGCGGTCGGCGCCGCCGCGTGCGGCCTCAATCACGTCGTCTGCGGAGCCGCAGCAGATTTCCAGCAAGATGTCGGACATGAAAGGCGACCTCCTTCTCTATCGGACGGATGGGTGCTGCGAATATTGTACCGCATCGCCGCGCCGGGCGCAATGCCAAAACGCGGCGGAGCATGGAAAAGCCCCCTCCCGCGGGGGAAGGGGGCAGGGACTGGGTGCGGGATCACGCCTCGGGCGCTTCGGGCACGGCCACGATGCGTCCCTCGCCGTAGGGATCGGCATAGGCCTCGCCAACCACGCCGTCCAGCGTCTGGGTGATGTAGTTGATCAGCACCTGGTTGTCGAGCATGACCTCATCCTGCAGCAGCGCGCAGCCCTGGAACATGGTGAAGCCGTCGCCGGCGTTCTTGAGCATGTAGTTGTGGCTGGCCAGGGTGTAGGTCTTCTCCAGGTCGAGCGGCTCGCCGCCGACCATGACGTTCTTCACGCGGTATTCGCCGGACACGCCGGTGAACATGCCGTTCTCATCCTGCGAGCAGGAGGAGGGGATGTAGGTGTGGATCTCATACGTCAGGCCGGAGACCTGCAGGAAGCCGCCGTTCTCCTCCGGCACGACCTGCGCGCCCCACTCGAGCGCGTCGAGGATCTGCTGGCCGGTGGCCTCGACGACGCACATCGCGTTGCCGAACGGATGGACCTTGAGGATGTCGTTGAGCGTGATGTCGCCCGCCGCGATCGCGTCGCGCACGCCGCCGCCGTTGACGAAGGCCACGTCCGCGCCGGAGAGGATACGGTACGCGTCTGCGCACAGGTCGCCCAGGTTCGTCTCGGCGTTGCGCACGATGCGCACGCCCGTCTCAGGGTCGCTGATGACCAGGTCGACCGCCGTGGAGGCCACAACCTCGCCTAGGCGGCTCTCCAGCGCCGCGCCGGCCTCATCCACGGCCGTCCGGACCTCGCCTTCCAGGCCGAGCAACTCGGGCAGGGCGACGTCGTTGTTCCACTGGTACAGGCCGGTGGACAGCGTGCCGTCCGTGGCGATGCGCAGGTAGCCGATGGCCTGCAGCTTCGTGCCGCAGGCGGCGAGCAGCACGTCCTCGCCGTCCTTGTTCTGGACGACCTCCTGCTCCAGCAGGCTGTGGCTGTGGCCGTCGAGCATCGCGTCGATGCCGGTGGTATGGGCGATGACATCCGTGGACATCCACGGCGCGCAGCCGGCCTCGATGCCCAGGTGCGCCATGGCGACGACATAGGCCGCGCCTTCGGCGCGCGCGGCATCCACAGCGCTCTGTACGCCGGCATAGAGCGCCTCGCCGCTGTCATCCTGCATGAAGCCGTAGACGAAGTTGCCCTCCTCGTCCTGGAAGTAGGCCGGGGTGGACGAGGTGATCGTCTTGGGCGTGGTGATGCCCACGAACGCGACCTTCACGCCGTCGAACTCCTTGATGACGTACGGGTCGAAGACCAGCTCGCCGTCATGGGTGAAGTTGGCGCTGACGTAGGGGAACGATGCCTCTTGCGTCAGCTCCAGGAAGCGGTCCATGCCGTAGTCGAACTCGTGGTTGCCGATGGTGGCGATGTCGTAGCCGACGGCATTCATCAGCTGAATGTTGCTCTCGCCGGTCGTCATTGTGCCGATGGGTTCGCCCTGGATGGAATCGCCGTTGTCCACGAGCAGCACGTGGTTGTCCGCAGCCATGGCGTCGCGTACGGCGGCCAGGCCGGCATAGCCGAAGCCGGCGTCCACGCCGCAGTGCACGTCGCTGGTGAAGAGGACGACGAGATCTTGGGTGAGCGCGGGCTGCGCCGTCTCGGCCAGCGCGGCGCCGGAAAGCAGCAGCGCCAGCGTCAACAGCAAGCTGAGCAGTTTTTTCATGGTTCAGACTCCCTCCTCATGTAGATTGGAAATCGCATTCCCATTATAGTATTTTTTGTGATGTTTTTCAAGGAAGAGACGCTGTTTTTTCGATAGATTTCACTGTTTTCTTACAAAAAAACCGACCTTCATATGAAGGCCGGTTTTAAGTGGTAGCTCCAAGGGGAATCGAACCCCTGATTTCGCCTTGAGAGGGCGACGTCTTAACCGCTTGACCATGGAGCCATGTGGCTGGGGAACTAGGATTCGAACCTAGACAATACGAGTCAGAGTCGTAGGTGCTGCCGTTACACAATTCCCCATCATTCGTCTGTCGGGAGCGTTTTGCTCAAGCGCTCCGTTCGACGAATAGTATTATATCGCACGGATGCGGGTTTGTCAATCCTCTTTTTCACTTTTTTTCGGAGTTTTTTTCCTCAGCGCCTGACACGCGCTTTGGGCGGGATCTTCCAACAGCGCGCGCAGCAGCGCGTCCTCCGTCAGGATGCCCACCGGATGCAGCGATTCGTCCACCACGCACAGCCTACAATAGGCACCGGGACGCGTATGACGGGCGAGCGCGGCGATGGGCAGGTCTGCGCGAACGAGCATCTCCCGCACGGGCAGCGCGCCGCGCTGCGCCAGCGTCTGCGCGTGGCGCAGCATCGCGCGCACACCGTCCGCTGTGGGCGCACTCCGCTCCTTGGCGGCGGCATAGATGAGGTAACTGGCGGCGAGCAGGAGCGAGAGGTTGAGCACGCCGCGCGTCGCACCCCATACGCCCAGCGCGAGCAGCAGACCGCCCAGCATTTCCCCTGCGGCGGAGAAGGCGTGCAGGCAGCGCTCCGCGCCCAGGCGCGGGGCCAGCAGCGCCATCAGCGCCCGGCCGCCGTCAAGCGGGAGCGCGGGCAGCAGGTTGAACCCCATCAGCACCAGGTTCAGCCGCACGAAGCGCAGCGCCTCCCAGCGCGACAGAACGCCCCCGCCGACGCATGCCAGCGCTGCGGCGGCGAGCAGCGCATTGGCCGCGGGTCCGGCGAGCGCGACGAGCGCACAGCGCGCGCCGACCTGTTCGCGCAGCCCCTCCAGATGCGCGCACGCGCCGAAGGGCGTCAGCTCCAGTGAGAGCACGCGCATGCCCAGCAGATGCGCTGCCAGCGCGTGCGCCAGCTCGTGCAGCACGAGCACGACCACGCCCACCGCCAGTGTGCGCCCAAGACCCTGCGCGCACATCGCGGCCATGAAGAGCGGCAGGGCGGGATGCGCTTCCAGTACGACGCCGCGAATGGAGCCCGCCCTCATCGCCGCGCCACATCCGCCGGGTTCAGCCGCTCGCCGCCCCTGCGGATCTCAAAGGACAGTTCGCCATCCGCCTCGCCCAGGGCCTCCCCTTCGGAGACGATGTCGCCTTCGCGCGCGCTGCACGCGCACAGGCCGCCGTAGAGCGTCTCGGAGCCGTCCGCATGCAGCAGGCGCAGCGTATAGCGTCCGTCGTCGCCCTGCGTGACGCTCATCACCTCGCCCGGCGCGGCCGCGTGCACCTCGCCCGACAGCGAGAACACGACCCAGGGCTCCTGCGCGCTGAACGCGTGCAGCACGTCCCCCTCGGGCAGTGCATACGGCCCCGCCGCCTCGCCCGCGTTCCAGAAGACGAGCACGCTCTCCGGCACGAGGTTCTGGACGAACTGCAGCCGCCCCAGCGTCTCCTCGGGATCATAATCCGTCTGAACGGCCGCGGCCACGCGGCTGAGCACCCCGTCCGCCGCCGTGCCGCCGACGTTGGCAAAGCTCAGCGCCGCGAGCACCGCCGCCGTGCACAGCGCGCAGTCGCGCAGCAGCCGCTCCGGAAGCGTCATCCCCGCCTCGCGCCGCTCCGGAGGCGCCTCCGGCCGGCGTCGCGGACGCACCTGCATGCTCCCCACGTGTATGACGTGCCTTTGCGAATTCATGCCGCATCCCTCCCGACTGATGGCTATGCACAGCCCGTGCGCCGTATGCGGCGGCGATCGCACGCCTTTACTTTTTTGCAGATTTACGGTATGATGAGGAAAAAAGAAGCTGGAGGGATCGCATGAACCGGCCGGATGGGGGGCGGAAGGCGCTGCCTGCGCGCCTCCTTCCATACCTGCAGGGCGTCCCGGCTGAGCGGGACGGCGTCGGCTGCACGGGCGCGGAAGTGCTCCTGCTGCCGGACAAGGTGCTCAAGGTCGAGCGCAGGTCGGACGAGTCCGACCGCGAACGGGCGGCATATGCCTGGCTGGCCGGCCGCCTGCCCGTGCCGCGGGTCTACGAGGCATTCGAGGAAGGCGGCTTCAACTATCTGCTGATGGAGCGCCTGCCGGGCGAGATGGCCTGCGCGCCGGAGCGCCTCGCGCACCCGGAGGACACGGCGCGCCTGCTGGCCGAGGGGCTGCGCATGCTCTGGCGCGTGGACGTCTGCCCCTTTGACGAACGGCTCCCGGGCAAGCTCGCGCGGGCGCGCGGACGGCTGGAGGCCGGGCTCGTCGACGCCTCGGAGATGGAGCCGGAGACGCTGCGCAGGTTTGGCACGCCGCAGGCGGCGCTGCGCTTTCTGGAGCGGAACCGGCCGCCGGAGGAGCCGGCCTTTACGCACGGGGACTACTGCCTGCCCAACGTCTTTCTGCGGGGCGGGACGGTGAGCGGCTTCATCGACCTGGGGCGCGCAGGCGCGGGCGACCGCTGGCAGGACATTGCGCTGTGCGTGCGCTCCATGCGCCACAACTTCGGCTCCGATGTGGGGACTGCGCCGCTCTTTGAGGCGCTGGGCCTCGCGCGGGACGAGGAGCGGATCGACTATTTCATCCTGCTGGATGAGTTCTTCTAGAACATATCAAAGGACCGCCTCGCAAGGTAGCTACTCATAAAACAGTATCACCAACCAACTGAAACAGGGTAGCTGCCATACGGATTGCCACAAAAAGCGGGTAAGAGGTCAAAGACTTCTTGCCCGCTTTTTCTGCGCC
Organism: Candidatus Onthenecus intestinigallinarum; assembly: GCA_018713325.1. Lineage (GTDB taxonomy): Bacteria > Bacillota > Clostridia > Christensenellales > Aristaeellaceae > Beduinella > Beduinella intestinigallinarum. Next base: position 113,030 of record DVFJ01000011.1, read on the forward strand.
GCGTGGAACGATAGAACAGCATTTTTGCGTTTCCGATTGATTTGTTTGGACTCAAAAAACAACGGCTTTTTCTTTTGCCGTTGTCGGGCAGTTTAAGGATTACTTTTCTACTCTATCAAGATATTCTTCTAAGCAAAGCCCCTGTTCGTACATTTCGGTTGCTGCTTCTACTCCAACATATCGGT
>DVFJ01000012.1 GCA_018713325.1 Candidatus Onthenecus intestinigallinarum
CACACCATTTCAGGCCGAGGTCTACTTTATCAATCTCGCCCGCATTATCCAAGTTAAATTTGGTGTTCCGTTCTTTGATGTATATGACCCAAGACTTTCGGATTTTGGTGTTCCACTTGCCGTCAGAGGTACTGTCAGTTTTCAGATTCGGGACTATCGCGAGTTCATTAAACTCAATCGATTAAATACATTTGACCTCAATGATTTTCAAAAGCAGATTCGAGATGCAGTATGCCGGTATGTGAAAGATGCGGTCGCCAATGCTCCCGCTGCCAACAATATTCCGGTCATTCAGATTGAAACCAAAACCGCACAAATCAACGATGCTGTGGAATGTGACATCGGCGAACGCCTGAAAGAATCTTTCGGTGTTTTGGTATCCGGGGTAGATATTGCCGCCATTGAGATCGACAAGACCAGTGAAGGCTATCGCCAACTGATGGCTGTTACCAGGGATATTGCTGCAACGAGGGTTGAGGCTGAAACGCAGGATTATGTAGAGCGTCTCCGTATCCAGCGTGAAGAAGGCCGGTATGCTATGCACAAGCAGACACAAACTGCCAACATTGGTGCTTTCCAAGTTGAAAAACAGGCAGAGGTTGGCGTTGCTGGCGCACAGGCTCTCGGTCAGATGGGAGCTAACGGAGCTGGTGATGTAAGTTTGAGCGGCAGTGGAGAAGGCTTCAATATGGCCGCTATGATGGCAAGCATGGCTGTTGGCGGTGCTATCGGTCAGAACATTGCCGGTGCTATGAATAATATGATGGGTGGCATCAATCAGCAGACAACGCCCGGCGCTGTACCTCCTCCTATTCCTGCTGTGGCATATCATGTGGCGGTCAACGGACAAGCCACAGGACCGTTTGATATTTCTGTGTTGACACAGATGGCAGCCGCAGGACAACTTACCGCTGATAGCTTGGTTTGGAAAAATGGAATGGCGCAATGGGCAAAGGCGGGAATGGTTGACGAACTGAAAAATCTATTTGCAGACACTATGCCGCCTATTCCTCCAATTGAGTGAGGTTTGATTATGGCTATTGATGGACTTTACATATCAGGATATTTCTCTGATAATGATAATTCTATGTTATCCGCTTACGCTGATGAACTCAAAGAAAAAGGATTTCGTTTTTATGTAAGAAATCTTTCGATGTGCTGTTAAAAGCGGAACAGGCATGACCGAAATCATGTCTGTTCCAACAAGTTTGGATATTACTGTCTTACCAGCAGAGGACTTTACGCCCCTCTTTTTTTATCTGCGCATGCTTGTCTGCCGCCCCGCCCGCGCCTATAATAGGAGATGGGAAAACGGCGGCCTTGCGCCGCACAGCTTTGCAGAGAGGGTGTTCCGCATGCTCCAGAAGGCCGAAGCGTACGTCCGCGCGCACGCACCGCAGGTCGATCCCACGTTCAGACCTCGTTTCCACCTGGCCACGCCCGTCGGCTGGATCAACGATCCCAACGGATTTTGCGTGTTCCGCGGCCGCTATCACGTGTTCGCCCAGTTCCATCCCTACGACAGCGTCTGGGGCCCCATGCACTGGGGTCACTGGGTCTCCGATGACCTCGTCGTCTGGACCTGGCTCGGCGTCGCGCTCGCGCCCGACAGCCCCTATGACGACATGGGCTGCTTCTCCGGCACCGCGCTGGAGGACGGTGAGCGCCTGATCCTCATCTACACCGGCGTGCATCGCGACGCAGACGGCCGCGTCGTGCAGGAGCAGTGCATCGCCGAGAGCCATGACGGCATTCACTTTGAAAAGTGGGCCTGCAACCCCGTCATCGGCGTCAAAGATCTGCCCCCGGACGGCGCGCCTGAGGATTTCCGCGATCCCAAGCTGATCCGCACGCCGGACGGCTGGCGCGTCATCGCCGCCAATCGCGGCGAGAAGAACGGCCGTCAGCTCTCGTTCGTCTCGCCCGACCTGGTCCACTGGACGTGCGAGGGCGTGCTGCTCGAGGGCGTCGGCCAGATGCCCGAATGCCCCGACTACGGCCCCTGCGACGGCCGCGACCTCATGCTCACCAGCGTGATGAACCTGCCGCAGGACGGCCTGCGCTTCCAGAACGGGCATCACGACGTCGTCTATCTCGTCGGACAGGAGCGGGATGGCCGCCTGCTGCCCGAGCGCATGGAGGCCGTCGACCTGGGCCCCGACTTCTATGCGCCCCAGCGCATCCGGACCCCTGACGGGCGCAGCGTCATGATCGCCTGGATGGACATGTGGCAGACCGACTCGCCCACGCACTACCTGGGCCACGGCTGGCGCGGGCAGTTCACCATTGCGCGCGAGCTGTCCATTCGCGACGGCCGGCTGTTGCAGCGCCCTGTGCGAGAACTGGAGCGCCTGCGCGGCGAGGCGTTCGAGGCGGACGTACAGGTCGACGGCGAGACGGCCGTGCCGGGCCTTTGCGGGCGGCGCTACGACCTGCTGCTCGACATCGCCGTGCGCCCCGGCGCCTGGGCTGAGGTGCGCCTGCTGCAGGACGGCGGCGAGTACTTCAGCGTGCGCTACGACCCCCAGACGCAGGTGCTCACCGCCGACCGCTCGCGCTGCGGCTACACGATGGGCCCCGGCGGCGGCCCGGAGGTCAAGCCCGCGGGGCGCGCGGTACTCGAAGGCGCCACGGACCGCATCTCGCTGCGCATTCTGGTCGATCAGTGCTCCGTGGAGGTCTTTGCGGGGGACGGCGAGGTCGCGCTGACCACGCTGGCCTTCCCCAAGGGGCCTGCGGAGGGCATCTCGTTTGCCGGTCAGTGTGCCGTTCACGTCAGGAAGTGGGCGCTTTGACTCTGGATTCCTGGGGGCGCTGCCCCAGGCCCCCGGCAGGGGCTCCCTGGGGGGCGCTGCCCCAGGCCCCCGGCAGGGGCCCCCTGGGGGCGCTGCCCCCAGGCCCCCGGCAGGGGGATAACATCCCCCTGCACCCCGAACAGAGGCCCGCGCAACGCGCGGGCCTTTGGCGTATGCCGGAGGGAAGGGGTAGGGACGTGTGCATGGCATGGCGGGGGGGCGTCGGGGGAGGGCATCCCCTGCACCCCGAACAGAGGCCCGCGCAGCGCGCGGGCCTTTGGCGTATGCCGGAGGGAAGGGGAAAGGGACGTGTGCAGGGCATGGCGCGGGGGCGTCGGGGGAGGGCATTCTCCCCCGACCGGGTCCGGGCAGAGCCCGGGAAGACCCGGATCACAGCCCGGTCTGCTCGGCGATGTAGCGGCGCGCCTTGACGGCGTATTCGAAGGGATTGGCCTTGGCCGGGTCCTGCTCGGCCTCGACGACGACCCAGCCCTCATAGCCGCCGGACTGCAGGAGGTCGAAGATCGGCCCAAAGTCGACGTCGCCGTCGCCGGGCACGGTGAACACGCCCGCGCGCACCGCATCCAGGAAGCTCATGCCCTGACGGCGCGCCTCGTCGCGCACCTTCAGGCGCACGTCCTTGAGGTGCACGTGGCGCACGCGCCCGATATGGCGGCGCAGCACCGGCACGGGATCGACGCCGGCGAACGTGAGATGGCCCGAGTCGAACAGCAGGAACACGAGCTCGGGGTCGGTCATCGAAAGGAAGCGGTCGATCTCCTCGACGGTCTGCACGCCCGTGCCCATGTGATGGTGGCAGCACAGCGCCATGCCCTTCTCGCGCGCCAGGCGGCCCATGTCGTTGAAGCCGCGCGCGACCAGCGCCCACTGCTCCTCTGTATAGACGGGCTTATCCGGCCCAAAGATGTTGAGCGGCTTGCCCTGGATCGAATTGCCCTGCTCGCTGGCGCCGATCACCTTCGCGCCCAGCGCGTGCAGCCGGTCCCGGTGGCGCACGAACGCCTCCAGCGTCTGCTCATAGGGCGCGCTGGTGAACAGCGCCGAAAACCACGCGTTGCAGATCTGCAGCCCGCGCGCGTCCAGATAGCGCTTGAGCACGGCGGGGTCCTGCGGGTACTTGTTGCCGATCTCGCTGCCCTTGAAGCCGGCCAGCGCCATCTCGCTGATGCACTGTTCAAACGTGTTCTCGCCGCCCAGGTCGGGCATGTCGTCGTTTGTCCAGCCGATGGGTGCGATGCCCAGGCGGACCTTTTCCGGGTTGAGCATAGGGTCGCCTCCTTTGCTTCGGTGGATGTCAGTAATCCCGCGTCTTGCGGATGTGCGCGGCCATGTCGGCCCAGGCCTGCTGCACGCGCGGCTGGGTGGAGACCTCGGCCACGCCCACGCGCCACCAGCTCTCATAGCCGGGCGTCATGGAGCCGGGCAGCACCTTGATGTCATAGAGCACGGGCAGCGGCTGATTGCGTCCCGCCTCCAGCGCCTCGCGCAGCTCCTGCACGGTGCGCACGGTATAGGTCTTGAGCCCATACGCCGCGGCGTTGGCCGCGTAGTCCACGGGCAGCGGCGCGCCGTCCAGCTCGCCCGTCTCGGGGTTGCGCCGGCGAAACACCGTGCCGAAGGTGTCGCTGCCCTGGTTGTTTTGCAGGTTCTCGATGCAGCCCCAGCCGCTGTTGTCAAACAGGCAGAAGTGCACGCGCAGGCCCTCCTGCACGCACGTGAGCAGCTCCGAGTGCGCCATGAGGTACGTGCCGTCGCCGAAGAACGCATACACCTCGCGCTCCGGCTCGGCCAGCTTCACGCCCAGCGCGCCGTTCGTCTCATAGCCCATGTTGGAAAAGCCATACTCCATGTGGTACGTGCCCGGCTCGCCCGGCCGCCACAGCCGCTGCATGTCGCCCGGCAGGCTGCCCGCCGAGCCGACCGCCACGTCCGTTGGCCGCATGAACCGGTTGATCTCGCCCAGCGCGCGCGTCTGCGTCAGGCCCTGCGCGCTCTCGGACGCGTAGTGCGCGTCCATGACGGCGCGCCAGGCGGCCTTTGCGGCCTCGACCTCGCCGCCATAGGGCGCGCGGTAGCCCGCAAGCGCCGCGCGCAGCGCCTCCAGCCCCTCGCGCGCGTCGCACACGATGGCCTCCGCGTCCATCTTGACCGCGTCGAACGGGCAGATGTTGAGCGCGACGACCTTCGCATCCGCGGGGAACAGCCACTTGGAGCAGGTGGTGAAGTCCGTCAGGCGCGTGCCCACGGCCAGCACGACATCGGCCTCGCGCGCGATGACGTTGGCCGCCTGGCCGCCCGTCACGCCGATGCCGCCCAGGTTGAGCGGATGCTCCCACGAGACCGTGCCCTTGCCCGCCTGCGTCTCGCCGAAGGGGATGTTCGCCTGCTCGCACAGGCGCAGGAACGCCTCCCCGGCCTCGCTGTAGCGCACGCCGCCGCCCAGGATCGCCACAGGCCGCCGCGCGCCGCGCAGGATCTGCGCCGCCCGCTGCGCCTGCGCGGGCGTCATGGGCCGGCGGTCCAGGTGCCACACGCGCGGACGGAAGAACGAGACCGGGTAGTCATACGCCTCGCCCTCCACGTCCTGGGGCATGGCCAGGCACACCGCGCCCGTATCCGCCGGGTCTGTGAGCACGCGCAGCGCGTGAATCGCCGCCGTCATCAGCTGCTCCGGACGCTCGATGCGGTCGAAGTAGCGGCATACGCCGCGGAACGCATCCGTCACCGTATGCCCGAAGCTCTCGTAGAACTCCGCCTGCTGCAGCACGGGGTCCGGCTGGCGGCATGCGAACGTATCGCCCGGCAGCAGCAGCAGCGGAATGCGGTTGGCCGTCGCGCAGCCCGCCGCCGTCACCATGTTCATCGCGCCCGGCCCGATGGAGCTCACGCACGGGATGATCTCCCGCCGGTTCTTCTGCTTGGCAAACGCCGTGGCTGCCAGCGCCATGTTCTGCTCGTTCTTCCCCTGCAGAAAGCGGATCGAATGCCCGCCCTGCGACAGCGCCTGGCCCACGCCCACGACGCACCCATGGCCGAACACGCCGAACATCGCGCGCACGAACTTCGTCTGCACGCCGTCCAGCTCGACGTACTGGTTGTCGAGAAACCGCACGAGCGCCTGGGCCATCGTCAGGCGCACGCGCTGCATCGCCCCGGTCATCGCTCAGCCCTCCTTCTTTGAACGGTCCTTCGGGTAGCCGTCGCCCCAGTAGGCCGCGTCCGGCGCCTGCACCCACAGGTGCTCGGGCAGGAACGTGGGCGTGATGTACGGCGCGCCCGGCAGATGCCGGATGCCCCACAGATACCACAGCGCATAGCCCGGCGGCGTGCAGTGCGGGTGCGTCAGCCCCGGGCCGATGAACACCGCGTCGCTGTCGTGCACCTTGAGGACCTCCTCGCCCAGCTCCGCATACGCGAACCCGCCGGACGGGTTGAGCTTGTAGTAGTAGATCTCCGGCTGCGGGTGGTGGTGCGGGGGATAGCTCGACCACTTGCCCGGGAAGCCGATCACCTCGCCCAGCACCAGATTGGCATACGGCGCGGTGGCGTAGTCGAAGATCGTGCGCACGATGCGCGTGCTCGTCTCGTGCATCAGGCCCGCGCCGCGGAACTCGTCGGGCGTGTCCGCGGGCAGGTACAGCCGCGCGGGGAAGCGCGTCTCGTTGTCCGTGCGCAGCACGTTGATCTCGCACTCGTCCGACAGGCACGCGACGCTCACCGGCGTATCCGCGTCCGCGTGCAGCGCCGTGGGCGGCTCGTCAAAGCAATTGCTGCGCGCCTGCTCATGCGATCCCTGCGGCCACTCCAGGCGCACCGCGCCCTGCACGAGCAGCAGCGCCTTTTCCAGCGGCGCAGCGTCGCGGTACGTCTCCCCGCGGCGCAGGCGCACGACGAAGAAGTCCATCAGCATCTCGGGATGGAGCGCGCCCATCTCGGCGATGCGCGTGACGCCAAAGGGCAGCGGTCCGCCCGCGCGCGCAATCCGGCTCATGCCTCTCCCTCCAATACCTCGCTCACCCGCACCGGGCGGCGCTCATCCAGCGACTTCTTCGCGGCCTTGGCCAGCACCACGCTCATCAGGCCCGCGTGGATGCCCACCGGCACCTCGCCGTCCTCGGCGACCGCGCGCACGAACTGGCGCATCTCCTCCACGAAGGAGTCCATATACCGCTCCAGGAAGAAGTACTTGGGCTTGTCGGAGGCCACGCCCTGAGCCGTGAACACGCGCACAGTCGTATCCCCGTCATTCTCGCCCGCGGCCATGCCCAGGCTGCCGAAGACCTCCACGCGCTGATCGTACCCGTAGGCCGCGCGGCGGCTGTTGTCGATCACGCCCAGCGCGCCGTTTTCAAACGTGAGCGTCACGATGGCGGTATCCACGTCGCCCGCCTGGCCGATGCGCGGATCCACCAGGCTTGCGCCCATCGCGTAGACCTCCGTCACATCGCACCCGGCCAGGAACATGGCCATGTCAAAGTCGTGGATCATCATGTCGATGTACAGCCCGCCGGACGAGGCCGCATATTCCGGAGAAGGCGGCTCCGGATCGCGCGAGGTGATCTTGACCAGTTCCACCGCGCCCAGCGCGCCCTCCGCCGCCAGGCGCTGCACGCGCCCGTGGTTGTGGTCAAAGCGCCGGTTGAACCCGACCTGCAGCTTCATGCCCGTCTCCTGCGCCACGCGCGCCGTCTCCCGGATCTTCGCGAGCGTCAGGTCGACCGGCTTTTCGCAGAACACGTGCTTGCCCGCGCGCATCGCCTCGATGGCGATCTGCGCGTGCGTGGGCGTGGGGCTGCACACGAGCACCGCGTCGACCTGCGGGTCCCGCACGATCTCCATATAGTCCGTGCCCCACGCGGGGATGCCGTAGCGCTCCGCCAGCGCCTGCGCCGCCTGCGCATTCACATCCGTGACGCGCACGACCCGCGCCTGCGGGATGTGGTAGGTGATGGACTGGGCGTGCACATTGCCAATGCGCCCCGCCCCGACGATGCCGACGTTCAGCGTCTTCATAGCTTGGCCTGCTCCTTTCGCATTACAGAGAGCCGTCCCAGGAATCGACGTGCTCCTTTTTCATCTCTTCCTCGTCAAACCAGCGGGTGGTGACCGTCTTCTCCTCCGTGTAGAACCGGAACGCGTCCTTGCCGTGGCAGTGCAGGTCGCCAAAGAAGCTCTGCTTGTGCCCCGTGAACGGGAACGCGCCCATCGGCACCGGGATGCCCACGTTCACGCCGACCATGCCGCCGTCCGTGCGCATGACGAACTCGCGCGCGTAGTATCCATTCTGCGTGAAGATGACCGAGCCGTTGGCAAAGGGGTTGCGGTTCATCATCTCCAGCCCCTCCTCGAACGACTGGACGCGCTTGACGCACAGCACCGGGCCGAACACCTCGCGCTGGCCGATGGTCATCTCCTCCGTCACGTGGTCGAAGATCGTGTGGCCCAGGTAATAGCCGCCCTCATAGCCCGGCACCTGCACGCCGCGCCCGTCGAGCACCAGCTGCGCGCCCTCGGCCACGCCCTTCTCGATCCAGTCGGTGATGAACTTGCGGTGCGAGAGGCTGCCCACCGGCCCCAGCCTGGTGGCCTTGTCATACGCCGGGCCGACCTTCTGCGCGCGGCACAGCCGCACCAGCTCCGCCACCAGCGCGTCGGCGATCTCCTCCTCCACGACCACGCAGGGCAACGCCATGCACCGCTCGCCCGCGCAGCCGAAGGCGCTGTTCATGATGCCCGCCGCCGTGCGCGTGATGGGCGCGTCGCGCAGCACCAGCGCGTGGTTCTTCGCCTCGCACAGCGCCTGCACGCGCTTGCCGTGCTGTGCGGCGGTGGAATAGATGTGCAGGCCCACGGACGTGGAGCCCACGAACGTGACCGCCTTGACCTGCGGGTGCGTCAGGATCGTCTCCGCCTCGACGCGGCTGCACGGCACGACGTTGAGCACCCCGCGCGGAAAGCCCGCCTCCTCGTACAGCCGGGCAAAGCGCAGGCTCGTCATGGGCGTGGTCGACGCGGGCTTGAGCACGAACGTATTGCCGCACACGATCGCCAGCGGCGCCATCCAGCCCATGGGGATCATGGCCGGGAAGTTCCACGGCGCGATGCCCGCGCACACGCCCAGCGCCTCGCGGTAGAGCACCGTATCGTAGCCCGAGGACGTATCCTGCAGGCTCTCGCCCATCAGCAGCGACGGCGCTGAGCACGCCAGCTCCGTCATCTCCAGCGCCTTGCCCACATCCCCGGCCGCCTCCGACCAGGCCTTGCCGTTCTCCCGCGCGACGAGCATCGTCAGCTCGTCCATGTCCCGGACGATCAGGTTGCGCAGGTTGTACATCAGCTGCGCGCGCTTGCGCGCCGGCGTGCGCTTCCAGGCCGGATAGGCGGCGGCCGCCGCCGCGATGGCCGCGTCGACCTCCTGCTGCGTGCAGCAGGGCGCCTGCGCGATGGCCTCGCCCGTGGAGGGGTCGTAGACGGTCGTGAACTTCTCCGTGCGGCTTTGGACATACGCCCCGTCGATGTACGGGCGCAGCCGTTCCAGGGTCCCTTGCGGCATGTGCGTCTCCTCCTTGTCTATGGCGCTCACAGCGGGAAGACCACCCCGCCGCACGCGCGCTTTTTTTCCTCGATGAAGGCCATGAGCGACGCCTCGTCCGGCATGTCGCGCGAGCACGCGTGGCTGGCCACGAGCATCGCCGCCGACGCGCTGCCCATCTCCAGCGCCTGCGCAAGCGGACGCCCCGCCATCAGCCCGTGCAGCAGCGCCGACGCATACCCGTCGCCCCCGCCGAAGCCCTTGAGCGCCTCCACCGGGAACGGCAGCACCCGGTACGCCTCGCCCGGCGCGTACGCCCGCGAGCCCTCCCGGCCGTGCTTGATGACCAGCAGCTTCGCGCCCAGCCCCAGCCAGTGCGCGGCGCTGGCCTCGTCCGTGCCCGCCAGGCCCAGCAGGCGCTCCATGCGGTCAAACTCCTCGCGCGAGCCCAGGATGATGTCGCTGCGCTCGGCCACCAGGCTCGTGTACACGGCGATCTCGTCGTCGCCCTTCCAGGTATAGGCGCGGTAGTCCGCATCGAAGACGACCGTCACGCCCAGCCGCCGCGCCAGCGAGAGCGCCTTGAGCGCCGCCTCGCGCGACGGGCTCGCGCTCAGCGCCGTGCCCGAGATCAGCAGCGCGCGCGTGCCGGCGATGTACGCCTCGTCCACGTCGCAGGGGTGCAGGGCAAGGTCCGCCGCGCCCTCGCGGTACATGAGGATGCTGCTCTGCGTGGGGGAGAGGATCTCCGTGAACGTCAGGCCCAACTTCTCCCCGTTCCGGCAGCGCGTCACGTGGCTCACGTCGATGCCCTCGCGCTCGAAGAAGCCCTGCACGAAGTCGCCGAACGCGTCGTCCGAGATCTTGGCCAGAAAGCCCACGCGCCGCCCCAGGCGCGCCATGCCCACCGCGATGTTCGCCGGCGAGCCGCCCAGGTATTTGTTGAAGTGTTCGCTCTGCGAGAGCGGGCGGTTATAGTCCGTCGGGTTGAAGTCCACCGCGATGCGCCCCACCGGCACGATGTCCAGCGCCCGCGGCGATTGCGTAAACCAGGGCATACCGATTCCCTCCTTGTTGGATGTCGCGCGTCATATGGCCGCATGGCCTGCGCCGTCGCCGTCCGTTCTATGGCTATTGTAGAGGTTTTTTCGTCCATTGTAAAGCAAAAACGGCAGATATTTTGGGCATATGCGCGCATGATGTGCAGAAACAACACGGATGCTTTGACAAAACATCCAAATCCGCACGGCGCAAATGCGACTTGCGGATTTTCCAGGGCGATGGTATCATGATGGCGTATGACGAGGCGGACGGGCCCGGGCCTGCCCGACACACACGGAGGAGAAGACCATGCGGGGACATGCGGCACAGCTGCTCGCGCAGCTGGACGGGCGCATCGAGCGCCTGATGGCGCGCCAAGTGCTGGATGAGTGCAGCGGGGACTACGGCGGATTCATGGAGGACGACCTGCACGTGGAGAGCCGCCAGTGCGGGTTTGACCTGAGCGCGCTGGCGTGCGGCTATGTGACGAAGGACAGCGCGCACTACCTGTCCGAGCGGGTGAAGGCGGCGCTGACGGCCGCGCTGGCCTACCTGCGCGCGCACCAGCGCCCCGGCGGATGCGTCGACCTGCTCAGCTGCAACGTCGCCTCCGCCCCCGACACCGCCTTCATGATCAACGCGGTGCTGAACGCCTGGTGGCTGCTGGAGCGCTGCGAGGACGCGCGGGCGGCGTGGCTGCGCCCGGCGCTGCTGCGCCTGATCGACAGCGCCGCCTCCGGCATCGCGGCGGGCGGCTTCCACACGCCCAACCACCGCTGGGCGATCGCGGCGTGCCTGCTGCACTGCGCCAAGATCACCGGCCGGCGCGAGCTGGCCGCGCGCGCGCAGGCATACCTGCGCGAGGGCTTGGACATCAACGAGGACGGCGAGTTTGCCGAGCGCAGCGCGGGCAACTACAACCAGGTCAACGACGACCAGATGCTGCGCCTGTACATGGCCACGGGGGACAGGACGTTCCTGCATGCGGCTGAAAAGAACCTGGAGATGATGTACTGCTACATCGACCCGGACGGATCGGTGTTCACAAACAACTCCACCCGCCAGGACATGGGCAAGAAGGTCTACCTGGACACGTACTATCCGCTGTACCTGATGGCCGGCTACTTCTTGGGCCGCGAGGACTTCGGCGCGATGGCCGAGTGGATCTACCAGGACTGCCGCCGCCGCGGCACGTGGCCCGACGGCGTGGAGTGGCTGCTGCTGCTGCCCCAGATGGACGGCTTTGGCGCGCAGACGCCCTTTGAACCCCCGTTCCTGCGCTACGACCGGCTCTTTGAACACAGCGACATCGCCCGCGTGCGCCGCGGCGGCTTCTCGCTGACGCTCATGCGAGGGAAGCCCAACTTCCTGTACTTCCAAAGCGGCGCGCTGCCTCTGTACATGGCGATCTATCAGAACCTGTGCGACCAGCGCAACTTCGTGCCCGAGACGCTGGAGCGCACCGAGCGCGGCTTCCGCCTGAGCGGGCGCGCGCCGGTCTGGTACTATCAGCCGTTTGACCAAAAGCCGCAGACCAGCGACTGGTGGCGCATGGACAACGCCGCCCGCGAGCGCCTGACGGCCGAGGGCCTGCATACCCTCGTCGAGGCCGAGCTGACGGAGGAGGGGGTGCGGCTGCACATCCGCACGCAGGGCGTCGACCGCCTGCCCGTGCGCGTGGAGATCGGCCTGCTGCCCGGCGGGCGCATCCGCACGCAGCATTTTACGCAGCTGATGCGGGCCGGCGAGCAGGTGACGATCCTGGACGGCGACATCGAGATCACCGGCCCCCGGGGCGACGCCCTCGCCATCGGGCCCGCGTTCGGCAGCCACGACATCCGCGCCCGCATGGGCGGCGCGTACCCGCTCAGCGACGCATGCTACACCGTGCTGCTGACCGGCTACACGCCCGTGGACCGCACGATCTTCATCCGTGCGCGCCGCATCTTCTCATGAGGGCTGCGCCAACTTTTGGCCCGCCGCCGCGCTTGCCAAGCGAACGCATTGTTGATATAATATACAAATGAGTTTCCCGTCCCCTGCAGGACGGGCGAGAGGAGGCGGCGACATGGACGACCTGCAGCTGGGCGACCTGGTGCAGATGCGCAAGACCCATCCCTGCGGCAGCGACCGCTGGACCGTCATCCGCGTGGGCGCGGATATCAAGATCCGCTGCGCGGGCTGCGGCCGCATCGTCATGATGGATCGCGCCGCATTCCTCAAGCGCATGAAAAAGCGCGTCGCGCGCGCCCCGCAGGACGAGGCGCAGGCAAACGGAAAAGAGGAGATTTGACATGGCGGAAAACGAATCCGGACGCACGGAGAACATGGCCGTCTCGCCTGAAGCGGCCGGGACGGCTCCCAAGGCGGAAGCGGCCGAGGCCGGAAAGCGGGAAAAGCCCAAAAAGAGCTGGAAGCGGGAAGTGTTTGAGTGGGTGATGGTCTTTGTCGTGGCGGGCGTGATCGCCTTTGTGGTGCGCACGTTCGTGTTCGTGCCGGTCATGGTCGACGGGCAGTCGATGATGAACACCCTGCAGGATCGCGAGTTCCTCATTGCCACCAAGTATGACTATCTGCTGGGCGATCCCGAGCGCTTTGACGTGGTCATCTGCCATTACCCCGGCCGCATGCGTCCGGGCCTGCTGGGCATCGGCGAGGTGCAGGAGGACTTCGTCAAGCGCGTCGTCGGCCTGCCCGGAGAGACGATCGAGCTGCGCGCCGGCGAGCTGTACGTGAACGGCGAGTTCGTCGAGCAGGATTTTGCCCGCACCGAAAGCGTCGCCGACTTTGGCCCCTACACCGTGCCGGAGGGCCACTACTTCGTCATGGGCGACAACCGCAACAACTCCAACGACAGCCGCAACCCTGAGGTCGGCGCGCTGGAGCGCTCGCAGATCGTCGCCCACGTGCAGTATATCGTCTATCCGCTGGACAACATGCGCAGGATCGACGAGTGATCCCCGCACGCCGCGAAGGGGGGAGAGCATGCGCGACGAGAGCGCGTGGGGCGCGGCCTTCGCGCCGCAGGAACCCGCGCGGGAACCCCCCGGCGGCCGGGGCGCACGCGAGCTGCTCGAGTGGTTGCTCGTCTTTACGGCGGTGCTGCTCACCGCCGCTTTTGTGCGCGCCTACATCGCCGAACCCGTGCGCGTCGACGGCCGGTCCATGCTCGAAACGCTCCACGACGGCGAATACGTGATCGTGGAAAAATATCCGTATCTGTTCGACGACCCCGAGCGATTCGACATCGTCGCCTGCTATTACCCCGGCGACAGACAGACCCTCAACGTCAAGCGCGTATTCGGCCTGCCCGGCGAGACGATCGAGCTGCGCGACGGCGTGCTCTATGTCAATGGAGAATACGTTGCCCAGGATATGCTCGTTCATCTCAGCCTGGACGACCTGGGCCCTATCACCCTCGCGCCCGGCTACTACTTCGTCATGGGCGACAACCGGCCCAACAGCCTCGACAGCCGCGACGTCGGCCCCATCGAGCGCAACGACATCATCGGCCGCGTGCGGCAGGTCTTCTTCCCCCTGAGCGCCATCCGCTCCGTCGAATATGCGCCGTAATTCACAGGGAGGTGCATGCCGTTGTTTGGAGAGTTCTTCGCGCGCCATCCGTTGCGCGCCCTGCTCGCCGGACAGCCCGGCTGTCCCTTTCCCCGCGCGGGGACACGCGCATGGCGGGAACTGGATCCCGACCTGCGCGCGCAGGCGCTTGGCCTCGCAGATCAATACCGCGATCAGCCCTATGCGCTGCTGACCGCCGGGCAATACATGGCCTTCGTGCGCGACGGCAGCCGCCGCGCCTTTGAGGAGCCGTACTTTCAGCGCCGCCGCAAGCTCTGCGCGGCGCTGTTGGGCGTGTGCGCAGGCGGCGATCCGCAGGACGTGCTGCAGGCCGCCGACGGCCTGTGGACCCTGTGCGAGGAGACCTCCTGGGTCATCAGCGCACACAACGACTCCACGCCGGAACGCCCGTTGCCCGACCCCGACCGGCCCGGCCTGGACCTGTTCGCCGCGCAGACCGGCATGATCCTCGCGCTCGCATGCGAGCTGTTGCACGATCCGCTGGACGCCCTCACGCCCATGCTGCGCCAGCGCGCCTGGCGCGAGATCGACCGGCGCGTGCTGCGCCCCTTCGACACGCGCGACGACCTGTGGTGGATGGGCCTGACCCGCAGGGACCTCAACAACTGGACGCCCTGGATCGTCTCCAACGTCATGCTTTGCGCGCTGCTCGCCCCGGACGGCCCCGACCGCCTGTGCGCGCGCCTGGAGCGCGGCTGCGAGATGCTCGACCGCTACCTCGCGTGCCTTCCCGACGACGGGGGCTGCGACGAGGGCGCGGGCTACTGGAACATGGCCGGCGGCGCGCTGCTGGACTGCCTGGAGCTGCTGGCGCTGGCCACGGACGGCCGCGCGGTCTTCTGGGACGACGCCAAGCTGCGGCGCATCCTCGCATTCCCCGCGCGCGCCTACCTGGGCGGCGGATGGTTCGTCAACTTCGCCGACTGCGACGCGCGCCCGCTGCTCAGCGGCGAGCGCCTGGAGCGCGCCGGCGAGCGGACCGGCGACGACGCCCTGCGCGCGCTGGGCCGCGCCACGCGCGGCACGCTGGCGGACCAGCTGGCCGACACGCCCCAGCTGTGGCGCGCGCTGAATCTGCTGCTTCATCCGGCGCGCGGGCCGCTGCCGCCGCCCGCGCCCGCCCGGGACGTGTACCTGCCCGACCTGCAGCTGCGCGTGCGCGCCCTGGACGGGCTGACGCTGTGCTGCAAGGGCGGCCACAACGGCGAGAGCCACAACCACAACGACGTGGGCTCGTTCATGCTCTACGCCGGGGACGAGCCGTTGATCGTCGACGCGGGCAACATGACCTACACGCAAAAGACCTTCTCCGATGCGCGCTACACGCTGTGGAACGTGCGCGCTGCCTGGCACAACGTGCCGCTGATCGGCGGGCGCGAGCAGCAGCCCGGCCGCGCGCACGCCGCGCGCGCCGTGCGCCCCACGCCCGGCGGCCTGGAACTGGACATCGCCCCCGCCTACGGATCCGAGGCCGGCGTCAAAACCTGCCTGCGCAACCTGGCGCTGGAGGCCGGCCCCGAACTGCGCCTGCGCGAGAGGATCGAGCTGGACGCGCCGCGCGAGGTGACGTGGGTATTCCTGCTGCGCGAGCGGCCCGTGCCGGCCGGCCCCGGCTGCCTGTGCGCCGGACGCCTGCGCCTGCGCTTTGACCCCGACTTGCAGGCGCGCGTCGAAGAGCGGCCCGTGGACGACCCGCGCATGGCCCGCTGCTTCCGCGGCAGCCTGTACCGCCTGATGCTGCAGGCCCCGCCCGCCGCCCGCCATGACCGCACCTTCACCGCGCAGGCCGACGCCCGGCCCGCGCCGATCCACAACCGACAGGAGGCATGACTTATGGAGCGACGCTACGAGGACGCCCTGGATCTGGCCGCGCGCAAGCTGCTGCGCGCGATCCCGCTGGCCGCGCGCGAGCCGGCCATCCCCTACGGCAGCGAGGGGGCGCGCTTCACGCCCCCGCCTTACGACGGCAACAGCTGGTGGACCGCGGGTTTCTGGCCCGCACTGATGTGGCAGATGTATGCGCTACGGGGCGACGATGCCTTCTTGCAGGAGGCGCGCCGCACCCAGGCGCTGCTGGGCGAAGAGCTGCGCCGCTTCAAGCTGCTGCATCACGATGTGGGCTTCATGTACCTGCTCTCGGACGGCGCGGACTTCAAGCTCACCGGCGATGAGGCCGCGCGCGTGGATACGCTGCACGCCGCCACGCTGCTGATGGGCCGGTTCAATCCCTCGGGCTTTGTGCGCGCCTGGAACGGCCCCGACCAGGCCGGCGTGGCGATCATCGACTGTATGATGAACATCCCGCTGCTGTTCTGGGCCACGCGCCAGACCGGCGATCCGCGTTTCGCCCGCGCCGCCTGCATCCACGCCGACACGACGCTACGCGAGTTCATCCGCCCCGACGGCTCCGCCTGCCACATCGTCGAGCTGGACCCGAACACCGGCGTGCGCGTGCGCGAGCCTGGCGGACAGGGCTACGCTCCCGGCTCCAGCTGGTCCCGCGGACAGGCCTGGGCGCTGTACGGCTTCACGCTGGCCGCCATCAACGCCGGCAGCGACGCCTATCGCGAGGCTGCCGGGCGCATCGCCCGTTACTTCATCCAGAACATCCGCCCCGACGGGCTGACCGACTGCGACTTCCGCCAGCCGTCCACGCCCGAGCGCATTGACAACATCGCCGGCGCGGTGGCCGCCTGCGGCCTGATCGAGCTGGCGCGCCTCACAGGCGAGGAGGACTACGCCGCCGCCGCCTGCCGCCTGCTGGACGGCCTGATCGCGCACTGCTGCGACCCCGACCCCGACCACCCCGGCCTGCTGACCCACTGCACCGCCAGCTACCACGACGACAGGGCCGGCGTGCACACGAATATCCTGTACGGCGACTACTTCTTCGTCGAGGCGCTGTGCAAGCTCAAGGGAACCGATCCGATGCTCTGGACGTGAGCTTTTCCGGGGCTCTGCTCCCCGGGGCGCTGCCCCGGACCCCGGCAGGGGAGGCAGTGCCTCCCCTGCACCCCGCCACTAAGGGGCCTGCGCTTCGCTGGGCCCCTGGGACACGAGGTGTTGGCAAGGCCAATCCGGCGGGCACATCTTTGATGAAACAGGGCCGCGCAGACGCGCGGCCCTGTTCTTTTGCATGGAGACACAGGTGGGGGAGAGGGGAAGGGCTGGGCATACGCAAAGGCCCGCGCCTTTGCGCGGG
>DVFJ01000013.1 GCA_018713325.1 Candidatus Onthenecus intestinigallinarum
ATAGGCTTTGATCTCATCATAGGTGGCTTTACTCTCCGCCGATGTCAGATCTAGTTCGTCCAGATTCAACTCCACCTCGATATGCTGCTTGGTATTGAGTTTGGACAAAAGTACTACCGTCTCCACCGCTCCGGTCCAGCAGAACATGTCCACGCACTGCACGCGCGCAGGCGCGTAGCCCAGCGAGGCGAGCACGGCCGCGTCGCGCGCGAGCGTTGCGGGGTTGCACGATACGTACACGATCCGCGCGGGCGCGGCGGCGGCGATGGCGCGCAGCACGGCCTCCTCGCAGCCCTTGCGCGGCGGATCGACGACGGCCACGTCCGGGCGCAGGCCCTGCGCGACCAGGCGGGGCAGCACTTCCTCGGACGCGCCCGCGATGAACTCGGCGTTGGCGATGCCGTTGCGCGCGGCGTTGTCCCGCGCGTCGCGCACGGCCGCCTCGACGATCTCGATGCCCACCACGCGCGCGGCCCGGCGCGCCAGCAGCAGCGAGATCGTGCCCGCGCCGCAGTAGGCGTCCACGACGGTCTCGCCGCCCGTGAGCGCGGCAAACTCGAGCGCGAGCTCATACAGGCGCTGCGTCTGCGCGGGGTTCACCTGGAAGAAGGACAGGGGCGAGACGCGAAAGCGCAGGCCGCACAGCTCGTCGATCATGTAATCGCATCCCCAGAGGGGGAGGATCCGGCCCCCGAGGATGACGTTCGTGCGCGCGGTGTTGACGCTGAGCATCGCGCCCGTGAGCGTGGGCACGGCCCGGCGCAGCAGCGCCACGAGCAGCTCGGGCTGCGGCACGCGCTCGCCGTTGACCACCAGCACGAACAGCACCTCGCCGGACTGCGACACGCGCGCCATGACGTGGCGCACGAGGCCACTGTGCGCCGCTTCGTCATAGGGCGCCGCGCCGCTTTGGCGCATCCACTCCCGCACCGCGCGCACGCAGGCGTTGGCTTCCTCACGCTGGATGGCGCAGCCCGTTGGCGGCAGGTCGATCAGGTCATGGCTGCGCGGCGCATAGAAGCCGATGCGCGGCGCGCCTGCATGTCCGCCGACGGGAAAGGCGCCCTTGTTGCGGTAGTGCCAGGGGTCGTCCATGCCCAGGACGGGCGGCACCTGCACGTCCAGCCCGCCGATGCGCGTCAGGCAGTCCTGCACCTGGCGGCGCTTGTACAGCAGTGTCTCCTCGTAGGCCATGTGCTGCGCGGCGCAGCCGCCGCAGCGCCGGTAGATGGGACAGGACGGCTCGCACCGCGCGGGGGAAGGCGTCAGCACGGCCTCGACGCGGCCGAACGCATAGCGCCGCTCGACCTTGACGATGCGCACGCGCACGCGCTCGCCGGCGAGTGCGCCGGACACGAAGATGGGCATGCCCTCCGCGCGGCACACGCCCTGCGCGTCCATGCCGTAGGACTCCACATCCAGATCCAGCGATTGATTTTTGTGTAGCGGCATGGGCGGCAACACTCCTTTGATCGTCTGTGGGCGGTAGGAAAAGCCCCTCCGCGCGCTGCGAAGGGGCGAAAGGTCGGGATGCGCTTACAGGCTGTTGATCAGGTTGTACAGCTCCATGTTGAACGGACGCTTGCAGCGCAGCGCGTCGGCGATGGGCATGTAGAAGATGCGCCCGTCCTTGATGCCGACGACCTGGTTGCCGATGCCGTTGCTCAGCAGCTTCACGGCGAGGTTGCCCGCCTCAAACGCGAACGAGGAGTCGTACGCGGAGGGGTGCTGGCCGCGCTGGGTGTAGCCCAGGATCGTGGCGCGCGCCTCGACCATGCCGCACTTGAGCTTGAGGATCGAGGCCAGGCGCGGCGAGGAGATGACCTCGCCCGGATAGCACTGCACGCCGTTGGCGGTGAGGAAGCCGTACACGTCGAAGGGCTCCATGCTCTCCCATGCGCCCTCGGCCACCACGACGGACACGCGGTTGTTGCCGCGCGCGATGAGCGCGTTGAGCCGGTCGGCCACCTGATCGATGGACCAGTGGACCTCCGGCACCACGACGATCTCGGCGCCGGTGGATGCAGCGGCTTTGAGCGCGATGTCGCCGCAGTGGCGGCCCATGACCTCGATGACAGCGGGCCGGTCATGCGAGCGGCTGGTCGCACGGATGGCGCGGATGTCGGACACGCACGAGTTGACGGCGGTGTCGTAGCCGAGCGTCATCTCGGTGTAGGGCAGATCATTGTCGATCGTGCCGGGGATGCCCACGGTCGGGATGCCCAGCTCGCACAGGCGCATCGCGCCCTGATAGCTGCCGTCGCCGCCGATGACGACCAGGCCCTCCACGCCCATCTTGTGCAGGTTTTCCACGGCGCGCTCCCGCACCTCGGGCTGCTTGAACTCGACGCACCGCGCCGTGCGCAGGTACGTGCCGGGCTGATCGGCGATGTCCAGGACGGTGTCCAGGTCGAGCTCGGCCATGTCGTCGTGGATGTTGTGGCTCTTGCACAGCAGGCCATTGTAGCCGTGCTTGACGCCGATGAGCGAGAGCTCGTGATAGGCGGCGCTGCGGGCCACGGCCATGATGGCAGCGTTCATTCCCGGCGAGTCGCCGCCGGAGGTGAGGACACCGATTCGACGCATATTAGGAACGCCTCTTTCTTAAAAAATGTTTTTTGTGCGCGGGGCGGAGACCGCCCTTCACAGCCCGAGCTCCATGAGGACTTCTCTGGCCTCCTGCAGCTCGGACTGGAGAACCTGGATTTCGAAGTAGTTTTCCTGCGGCGGCGTGGCTTTATAGACGGGACGCATGCGCGAGAGAATGCCTTCGGCCTTCAGACGGTCGCACACGCGCTGCGCGGACTCCTCGCCCTTGATCATGTGAATGACGACCCACATAGCGGTTCCTCCCGTCAGTCCAGACCGGAGCGGATGCGGCCGTGCCGGGTGAGAATCTCCGCCCGGCCGCGCACCTTGACGGCCGACGTATTGTCGGTGAACTGTGCGATCATGACCTCGCCCGCGTCCAGATGTTCCGTGTGATGCAGCCGCGTATCGCGCCCACGCGTCATGCCGATGATCGTGACGCCGTTTTCCAGCGCCCTGACGGCGATGTAATCGCCACACACGGCGCTGTCGTTTTCGTCGCCCTGCACGCGCAACACCCCCTTATACGAGCCAACTCCACCATTTTTATTATACCATGCGTGCCATTTTGTTTCCATGCCTTTTCAAAGGATTCGTGATTGTGACGAGGGAGAATTTTGTTTTTTTAACCGTTTTGACAAAAAGATGCCGATGTCCTTGCCGCTCGCCGTCCCGCATGCTTGCATTGGCGCGCGGAAAACGGTATCATATGGTTACCGGAAAAGGAGTACCATAAAAAAGGGGGGGGCGTCGGATGCATCCGATCAAAATGACGCCGGCTTACCGCTATGGCGAGATGACCCCGTGGGGCGGCAGCGCCCTGCGGGACGTGTTTCACAAGGACATTCCCGACGAGCGCACGGGCGAAAGCCTGGAGGTATCCGTGCTGCCCGGGCTGGAGAGCCGCGCCGGGGACGGCAGGACCCTGACGCAGATCCTGCAGGAGGGCGGCCAGGACGTGCGCGGCACGGACGTGGGCGAGGAGTTCCCGCTGCTGCTCAAGCTCATCAGCGCGCGCGAACGCCTGTCGGTGCAGGTGCACCCCGACGACGCGTACGCCCGCCAGCATGAGGGTGGCAAGCTGGGCAAGACCGAGGCCTGGGTGATCCTGGACTGCAAGCCCGGGGCGGAGCTCGTCTACGGCATCCGTGCCGGCGTCACCAGGGAGGACCTGCGCGCCGCCTGCGCCGCGGGCGGCAAGGCCGTGGAGGACTGCCTGCGCCGCCTGCCCGTCCAGCCCGGCGACGTCGTCTACATCCCCGCGGGCATGGTGCACGCCATCGGCGAGGGCATCCTGCTGCTGGAGATCCAGCAGTCCAGCGACGTCACCTACCGCTTCTGGGATTGGGGCCGCCTGGATGCAAACGGCAACCCCCGCGCGCTGCACGTCGAAAAGGGGCTGGACGTCGTGGACGTGTCGCTGCAGCTGGAGCCCTGCCGGGGCGAGCGCGTGCGCGCCACCGGCGGCGAGCGCATCCGCTACATTCAGGACAAGAACTTCGTACTCGAGCGCCTCAAGGTCAAGGGCAGCATGCCCCTGGAGGTCATGCCGCGCCGCTTCCGCCTGCTGACCGCGCTGTGCGACGGCTACCTGACGGAAGAGGGCTTCGCGCTGCGCTTCCGCCCGGGCGACAGCATCTTCATTCCCGCCAGCGCCGGGCGCGTCAAGCTCGAGTGCGAGGGCGACCTGCTGCTGTGCAGCCCGGGCGAGGCCTGCGCGCGCTAAAACGACAAGAAACGGTTATCTTGACGATATTAAATGCAAAAACACGCTGTTTCTTGCGAAAAATGAAAAGAAAATGCACGATTGATAAATTATGTTTGCAATTTGGCCTTCGCTGTTGTATACTGATCTTATCATACGACGGCGGGTCCCGGGAGCGCGTGCACAGGGCCGCGCTCCCTTTACGTTTTATTTTCTGAAAGGAGCGATCCACGATGTCCACTTACGTCCAGCGCATTTTGGAGGAACTCAAGCGCCGCAACCCCGGCGAGCCGGAATTTCATCAGGCGGCCACCGAGGTTCTGGAGTCCCTGACGCCGGTCTTTGACCGCCATCCCGAGTTCGAGGCGGCCGGCCTGCTGGAGCGCTTCGTCGAGCCCGAGCGCGTCGTGATGTTTCGCGTGCCGTGGGTGGACGACGCGGGCAAGGTGCACGTCAACCGCGGCTTCCGCGTGCAGTACAACAGCGCCATCGGCCCCTACAAGGGCGGACTGCGCCTGCACCCGTCGGTCAACCTGGGCGTGATCAAGTTCCTGGGTTTTGAGCAGGTGCTGAAAAACTCGCTCACGGGCCTGCCCATCGGCGGCGGCAAGGGCGGCAGCGACTTTGACCCCAAGGGCAAGAGCGACCGCGAGGTCATGGCCTTCTGCCAGAGCTTCATGACGGAGCTGTACCGCCACGTCGGCGCGGATGTGGACGTGCCCGCCGGCGACATCGGCACGGGCGCGCGGGAGATCGGCTACCTCTACGGCCAGTACAAGCGCATCACCGGCCGCTACGAGGGCGTGCTCACCGGCAAGGGCCTGACCTACGGCGGCTCGCTGGCGCGCAAGGAGGCCACGGGCTACGGCCTGTGCTACCTGGTGCAGGAGATGCTGCGCGAGAACGGCCACGAGGTCGCGGGCAAGACGGTCGTCGTCTCCGGTTCGGGCAACGTGGCCATCTACGCGGCGGAGAAGATCACGCAGATGGGCGGCAAGGTCGTGGCGATGAGCGACTCCAACGGCTACGTGCACGATCCGGACGGCATCGACCTGGCGCTTGTCAAGGAGATCAAGGAGGTGCGCCGCGGCCGCATCCGCGAGTACGCGCAGCAGAGGCCCTCCGCAACGTATACCGAGGGCTGCCGCGGCATCTGGACCGTGCCCTGCCAGATCGCGCTGCCCTGCGCGACGCAGAACGAGCTGGACCTGGACGGCGCCAGGGCGCTGATCGCCAGCGGCGTCATCGCCGTGGGCGAGGGCGCGAACATGCCCACCACGCTGGAGGCGACGCACGCCCTGCAGCAGGCCGGCGTGCTCTTTGCGCCGGGCAAGGCGGCCAATGCGGGCGGCGTGGCCGTCAGCGCGCTGGAGATGAGCCAGAACAGCCAGCGCCTGTCCTGGACGTTCGAGGAGGTCGACCAGCGGCTCAAGGGCATCATGGCGCGCATCTTCCACATGGCGGACGACGCGGCCAAGACCTACGGCATGCCCGGCAACTACGTCATGGGCGCCAACATCGCGGGCTTCATGAAGGTGGCCGATGCGATGATGGCCCAGGGCGTCGTGTGACCGGCCAATCGCATATCGACGGGGGAGGCGGCGGGCCTCCCCCGGTTTTGCGTCCAAACGGTTGACACGCCCCGCCGCAAGCGGATATAATAAGTGCAACCAAATACCTGTTTCCGAGCCGTATGCGCCTAAAACGCCTGTCATGGCCTGCGGCCTGACCTTCGGGTCAAAGAGTGATGCCGGAAACGGCCTCGCTTTCCATGTTTGAGAAGGAGACGGATTCATGCGGGCTTGCCGGCTGCCGGCGGTCCTTTGCGTGTGTGCGCCGTCCCTTCGGGGACGGCTGTTTTATTGGAGTTTGCACATGATCTTCTACACGGCGGACTTGCACTTTGGCTCCGACCGCACCCTTCGGCGGGACGCGCGCCCGTTTGCGGACGTGCGCGAGATGGACGAGCGGCTGATCGAAAACTGGAACGCAACCGTCTCGCCGGAGGATACCGTCTATGTCGTGGGCGACATCGGCGCGCACGACGCGCCCATCCCGGCGCGCCAGCTGCGCCGCCTCGTCGGACACAAGCATCTGGTGCGCGGCAACCATGACATGGGCCTGCCCGGCCAGGAGGCGCTGTTCGAGTTCTTCGAGACGGTGACGGACCTGCTGGAGATCGACGACGGGGATGCGCACGTCCTGCTCTGCCACTATCCCGTCGTGCGCCTGTCCGGCCTGATGGTGCACGGGCACCTGCACGCCGTGCGCGGGGAGGGGTACCGCGCGCTGTGCGGCCTGCCGCGCGCGCTCAACGCGGGCGTGGACGTGAACGGCTACAGGCCCGTGGGCCTGTCGGAACTGATTGAGCACAACCGGCGCTTTTACGGCGATCCGCTGCGCGGCGCGCACGGCTCGCAGGGCGCGCGGCGCGGCGGCTGGGGCCCCTGCTTTTTGCCCCTGCCGCAAAGACCGAATTCGGGGGAACGGACATGAACGGACGCAAAGGACTCTCCTATTCCGCCATTCTCGCGCTGCTGGCGGCGGCGCTGGGCGCGGCGGTCGTCGCCTCCGTCACGCTGGGGCGTTATCCCATCGGCATCCGCGAGATGCTGGGCATCTGGGGCTCGCGCGTCTTGGACATCGAGCCCTTCTGGACGAAGACGCAGGAGTCGCTGCTGCTCAACCACCGCATGCCGCGCATCCTGCTCTCCTGCATGGTGGGCGGGTGCCTGTCGGCCGCGGGCGCGTCCTATCAGGGCGTGTTCCAAAACCCCATGGCCGCCCCGGACATCCTGGGCGCGTCCTCGGGCGCGGCGTGCGGGGCGGCGCTGGCCATCCTGCTGGACATGAGCAGCCCGATGATCATGGCCTTTGCGTTCGCGTTCAGCCTGGGCACGGTCGCGCTGGTCATCTACACGGGCAACCGCGCGCGCGGCAAGCGCGTGATCGGCCTGATCCTCTCGGGCATCATGATCAGCTCGCTCGTGTCCTCCGGCACGTCGTTCATCAAGCTCGTCGCCGATCCCACAGACCAGCTGCCGGCCATCACCTACTGGCTGATGGGCAGCCTCAACGGCGCCTCCATGCGCGACGTGCTCTTCGCAGTGGGCCCCATGGCGCTGGGGCTGATCCCGCTGTTCCTGCTGCGCTGGCGCGTCAACATCCTGACGCTGGGCGACGACGAGGCCAAGACCATGGGCGTCAACGCCCGGCGGCTGCGGATGATCGTCATCCTCAGCGCGACGCTGATCACCGCCGCCAGCGTGTCCGTCAGCGGCATGATCGGCTGGGTCGGCCTGGTGATCCCGCACCTGGCGCGACGCCTGGTGGGCAACAACTACCGGCACCTGATGCCCGCGTCGATCCTCTTCGGCGCGATCTTCCTGCTGCTGGTCGACGACATCTCGCGCAACCTGATGGCCACGGAGATCCCCATCGGCATCCTCACGTCGATCATCGGCGCGCCGTTTTTCATCTATCTGATTACGAAGGACGGTGAGCGGTATTGAGCATGCGCGTGGATGACATCCGCTTCTCCTACGGCGCGGGCGACGTGCTGCGGGGCGTGAGCTTCACCGCGGAGTACGGAGAGTTCCTCTCCGTGCTCGGGCCCAACGGCGTAGGCAAGAGCACGCTGTTCAAGTGCATGCTCGGCCTGCTCGCGCCCACTGAAGGCGAAACCACCATCGACGGCAAGCCCATCCGCGAGATGAGCGCGCCCGAGCTGGCGCGCAGCATCGCCTACATTCCCCAGTCGCACAATCCGGTCTTCAACTTCAGCGTGCTGGACATGGTGCTCATGGGCACGACCGCGCAGGTGGGCGCCTTTTCCGCGCCCGGCAAAGAGCAGATCGAGCGCGCACAGCAGGCCCTGGAGCGCCTGGGTATCGCGCACCTGCGCGACCGCGGCTATGGAAACGTCAGCGGCGGCGAGCGGCAGATGACGCTCATCGCCCGCGCCATCGCGCAGCGCGCGCGCATCCTGGTGATGGACGAGCCCTCGGCCAGCCTGGACTTTGGCAATCGCATCCGCCTGATGCAGACCATGCGCACCCTGGCGGCGGACGGATATGCGGTCATCCAGTCCACGCACGACCCGGATCAGGCGTTTCTGTATTCGGACAAGGTCCTCGCGCTCTACGGCGGGCGCGTGCTCGCCTGGGGAAGGCCCGAGGAGACGGTGACGGACGAGGTCATCTCCACGCTCTACGGCCTGGACGTGCGGGTCTACAGTTTGCATAGCGGCAGCGTGCGCGTGTGCCTGCCGGCAGATATAGAAAGAAAAGAAGAGGAGAGGTCATCATGAAAAAGCTGCTTTCCCTGCTGCTCGCTTTGGCGCTGGCGCTGGGCCTTTGCGCGCCCGGCCTGGCGGAGGAGACCGTCGTCTTCACCGACGACGCCGGCCGCGAGGTCGAACTGCCCGCCCAGATCGAGCGCCTCGTGCCCTCCGGCCCGCTGGCGCAGATGGTGCTCTATGCGCTCGCGCCCGACCTGTTCGTGGGCATGGCCAGCGACTGGAATGCCGACGACAACCTGGGCATCATCGATCCGGACTTTCTGGCGCTGCCCTACTTCGGCCAGCTCTACGGCTCGGCCGACCTGAACGTCGAGCAGCTGGCGCTGGCCGACCCGCAGGTGGTCGTGGACATCGGCGAGGACAAGCCGACCTCCACCGAGGACATGGACACCCTGCAGGCCCAGACGGGCGTGCCGTCGGTGTTCATCTCCGCCACGCTCGAGACGCTGCCCGACGCGTATCGCACGCTGGGCGCGCTGCTGGGCCGCGAGGAGCGCGCCGAGGAGCTGGCCGCGTTCCTGGAGCGCGTGTATGCGCGCACGTCCGAGATCATGGAGCAGGTCGGCGAGGACCGCGCCGACGTGCTGTACGTGCTCGGCGAGGAGGGCCTGAACGTGCTGGCGGCGGGCTCGTATCAGGGCGAGCTGCTGGACATGCTGGTCAATAACCTGGCGGTCGTGGATAACCCCAGCTCCAAGGGCACGGGCAACGCCGTGGACATGGAGCAGATCGCGCTGTGGAACCCGGCGTTTGTGCTCTTTGCGCCGGGCAGCATCTATGCCGACGTCGCGCAGATGGATACGTGGAGCGAGATCACCGCGATCGTGAACGGCGACTATGTCGAGGTGCCCAAGGGCCCGCACAACTGGATGGGCATGCCGCCGTCCGTGCAGCGCTATCTGGGGCTGATCTGGCTGCCGGCCGTGCTCTATCCCGAGTACTGCGACTATGACGTGAAGGAAGAGGTGCTCGAGTACTACCGCCTGTTCTACGGCTGCGAGCTGACGGACGAGCAGTACGAGACGCTGACCGCGCACGCGTTCCTCGACTGAGGCGCAACGAAAAGAAGATCCGGCGGAGGGTTTCCTCCGCCGGATGTTTGATTTGGGGATGTTGCGCTTCAGGCGTGATCGCCATCGCGCCGTGCGCGCCGCTGCGCGCGCCGCCGTGCACGGGCGTTTTTCAGCGTCTTGATCGATCCGCGCAGGCGCAGCAGGTAGACGGCGTTCAAAAACAGCAGCGCCAGCGTGACGGCGGCCAGCCAGCCCACGCGCGGAAAGCCGCGCACGGCCGCAAAGCAGGTGATCAGCGCCGACACCGCGCCCAGAAAGTTCAGGCACAGCAGCGACGCGTCGCGGGTGTAGCGCAGGCGGCGCTTCCGGCGGTCGGGCATGGGTCATTCCTCCAGTCTGTAGGGATGAGGCGTGCGGCGTTCGAACGTGACGCCCCACTTCAGGCCCGCGCTGATGGCGATGCGCCGCGCGTCCTCGAAGCGGTAGCCCAGGTATTCGGGCGCGTGCGCGTCGGAGGCGAGCGTCACGAACTCCCCGCCCAGCTCCGCAAAGCGGCGCAGGATGTCCCAGCCGGGGATGGGGGAGTCGGTCTCCTTGAGGCCGGACGTGTTGATCTCCAGCGCCTTGCCGTTTTGCGCCAGGTGGCGCAGCAGCATGTCGATGTGGTCCGGCGCGTGCCGCCAGCGCAGCGGACGCAGCGCCGGGGGATAGGGCGCGAACTTGCCGCAGTAGCCCAGGTGCGCCACCGCGTCGTAGTCGGGAAAGTGCAGCACGCTCTCCAGCTTGACCTCGACGTAGCGCCGGTAGGCCTGCTCCTGCGTGCGCCCCTCGTAGAACGCAGGATCGTACGGGTCCAGCCCGTCGACCAGGTGCAGGGACAGCAGCCGGAAGTCCAGCGCCAGCGCGTCCAGCGTCTGCACGATCTCCGCGCGCCGGGCGGCGTTGTCGCCGATCTCCAGGCCCGTGCGGATGCACAGGTCCGGATATTCCGCCCGGCAGCGCGCAATGTCCCGCAGCCAGGCGTCAAAGTCGGGCGGCTGGTCGCAGTCCGGGTGGCCGGGGTCGATGTGCTCGGTCAGGCAGAACTCGCGCACGCCCTTCGCGCGCGCCGCATCGCACAGCAGCTCCAGCTCCGCCGTGCTGTCAAACGAGTACTCGCTGTGCACGTGATAGTCGGCCCATGGCATCGGGGGTTCCTCCTCCTGCGACGCCCGCTTGGCCGCGGGCGTATTATAAAACAATTCGACGTCCGCCGGAAAATTCCTCCGGTTTTGCCGCGTTTAGCACACATAGGCACGGCCGCGGCGCGTCAGGTACAGCGCGCGCTCGCGCACGGGCAGGCCCGTGATCTGCGAAAGCGCCTGCGCGTAGAGCGCCACCTGCGGCCGGTGGCGCGCGATCGCCTCCGCCGCCTCGCCGCCGTCCGTCTTGTAGTCCACCAGCACCCACGCGCCCTCTTCGAGGAAGCAGCAGTCGATCACGCCCTGCACGAGCGCCTCGCGCCCCGACGCGTCCCGCCACAGCCAGTTGAACGCCCACTCGCGCTCGACGCGCGTGGAGTAGAGCATGCGTTGGCCAATGGAACTTACAAAAAATGTAAATATATCCTCCGCGTGGACGGCGTCGCGCTCCTCGGGCGTGAAGACGCCGCGCTGCACGAGTGCGTCGAGCGTGCGGACGATCTCCTCCCGCAGGCCGGGACCTGCCGCGCGGATGCGCTCCAGATCCATGGCGCGCAGGGCAGCGTGAAAGAGCGTGCCGCGGCGCGCGCCGCTCAGGCTGCGCTGCTCCATGTAGCCGGGCTGGCGCTGGAGTTCGGGCAGCGCGTCGGACGCGTTGCCGACGAGTGCGGAGACGCTCGTCTTGGCGGGCAGCTCGTCCCGCTGCGGCGGGTGCCAGAGCAGCACGCGGGCGACGTCGCCCTGGGGCGGCGGCGCGGCCTCCAGGTCGAGCAGGCCTTCGCGCAGACGGGCGGCGCTGTCGGCCTGGCGCTCCTGTGCGGGCGGCGCGATGTGCACGCTCAGCAGCCAGCGGGCGTCTCCGGCCTGCAGCGCCTGGCCGCCGCGGCGCAACTGCGCGCCCGCATGGACGAGCGGGGGCATCACCATGTCCAGCGGCGAGCGGATGACGCGCACGGACAGCGCGTCCATCGGCTGCGCCCAGCGGCGCAGGGACGCCTGCGCGTTCTTTGCGCGGCCGATGAGGATCAGCCGGTCGCGCGCGCGCGTCATGGCGACGTAGAGGATGCGCGTCTCCTCCGCGAGCGACTCGCGCTGCAGCTGCAGGCGGATGGCCGTATGGGGGAGGGAGGGGCGCACGACGCGCAGCGCGGGGTCGACGCACTTGACGCCGATGCCCAGCCGGGGATGCAGCAGCAGGCGCTCGTTCAGGCTCCGGGCATTGAAGCGCCTGCCCAGGCCCAGCGCGATGACGACGGGATACTCCAGCCCCTTGCTCTTGTGCATGGACAGGATGCGCACGACGTCCTCGCCCTCGCCGAGCGTCTTGGCAGTGCGGGTGTCCTCGCTGCGGCGCAGGCGCTCGGCCTGGCGCAGGAAGCCGTACAGCCCGCCGCCCTGCGCGGCCTCATAGGCCTGCGCGCGCTCGGCCAGCATGCGCAGGTTGGCCTGCCGTCCCTCGCCGCCGGGCAGCGCGCCTGCGCGGGCATAGAGTCCGGTCTCGTCGAGCAGGCCGAGGATCAGCCGCGAGAGCGACTGATGGCGCGCGCGCAGCCGCCAGCCGGCTAGGCGCTCGTAGAAGGCGGCCAGCCGGCGCCCCAGCGCGTCCGCCTGCGCGGCGTAGGCGCGGGCGGCCTGTGCGTAGCTGCCCTCGGGACAGGCGATGCGCACGGCGGCCAGCTCCTCGTCCGACAGGCCGACTGCCGGCCCGTGCAACACCGCGATGAGCGGCTCGTCCTGCGCGGCGTTGTCCACCACGCGCAGAATGTCGAGCATCATGCGCACCTCGGGCATGTCAAAGTAGCCCTCGCCCGCATCGCAGAACGCCGGAATGCCCTGCGAGAGAAGCAGGCGCGCCACGCGCGGGGCGTTGTGCTGCGTCGAGCGCAGGAGGATGGCAAAGTCCCGATAGGCGAGCGGCCGATGCGCCTGCGCCTTTGCGTCCCAGACGGGCGTGCCCACCAGCGAGCGGATGCGCGCGCAGGCGATCGCCGCCTCCTGCTCCAGGCTCTCCAGCGGCGCGTCGGCGTCCTCCTCGGTCTCGACAGGTTCCTCGCCGTCCGGCGCATCGGTCTCTTCCGGGTCGGCGAGCAGGTGCAGCTCCACCGGCGGGTCCTCGTCCGGATGGCGCAGGCCCGGATACAGTCGCGCCGCCGCGTCGTATTCGATCTCCGTCTCGTCCGCGCGCATGCAGTAGGCGAAGACCGCATTGACGGCCTCCAGGACGTTTTTGCGCGAGCGGAAGTTGCGGTTCAGGTCGATGCGGCGCTCGGGCGCGCCCGGCTCGGGCGAGAAGCGCGCGTATTTCTCCAGAAAGAGCGAGGGATCCGCCTGGCGGAAGCGGTAGATGCTCTGCTTCACGTCGCCCACGAAGAAGAGGTTGTCCCCGCGCGTCACGCGCGAGAGCAGCGCCTCCTGAATGGCGCTGGAGTCCTGATACTCATCCACAAAGATGAAGTCGTAGTGCTCGCGCAGCGACTGCGCGACCGCGTCGGAGGCGAGCGCTGCGAGCGCCTTGTGCTCCAGGTCGTGAAAGTCGAGCGTGTTGCGTTCGGCCTTGGCGGCGGCAAACAGCGCGTCATACGTGCGCACGAGCGTGCGCAGGCCCCGCAGCGCGGGCTGCATCGACGCCATGTCCTGTGCGGCCTGCTCCGGGGAGAACTCCAGCAGCCCGCCGAGTTTCTTCTGCACCGTGGCCTTCATCGCATCCCGGGCCTCGCGCAGCGCGGCAGTTTGCGCCTCGTCCAGCGCCTCTCTGGCGGCCTTGCCCGTCGGCAGGCGCGCGAAGGAGACGGCGTCCATGGCCTCGCGCAGCGCGCCCAGTCCTTCGTCACAGGCTCTGCACAGCGCGTCGAGCACGGCCGCATCCTGCGCGCAAAGCGCCTCGTGGACGGCAGAAAACGCCGCGATTGGGGCATACTGCTCTAGGAGCCGTCGCGCCTGCGCAAGCAGCGCGCGCGCCTGCGAGAGGAGCAGCGCCGCGGCGGGGGAATGGGCGACCCCCTCGGGGTCTGCGGCATAGGCGTCGACGGCGCGGTCGAGCCACGGCCACGGGTCTGCGCGGGAGAGCAGGAAGGCGTACAGCGCATCGGCGGCCGCGGCGATCTCCTCGTCGGTCATGCGCTCCGTGAGCGCAAGGAAGTCCGGATCGCCGGACTCATAGCAGGCGTCGATGGCGTCGGCGAGGGCGGATTCGCGCAGCACCTGCACGGCGGCCTCGTCGCCCAGGCGAAAGGATGGATCCACGCCGGCGGCCTGGAAGTGCTCGCGCAGCACGCCGATGCAGAAGCGGTGCAGCGTGCAGATGTCGGCGCGCTCGACGAGGGCGGCCTGCTCGGCAAAGGCGGGGTCGCCGGCGTCGGCCTCGGCGCTGAAGGCAGCGAGGATGCGTGCGCGCATCTCGGCCGCTGCGGCGTTGGTGAACGTGACGACGAGCATGCGATCGACCGACGCGCCCTCGCGGCACAGCGCGAGGATGCGCTGGGTGAGCACGGCGGTCTTGCCCGAGCCGGCCGCCGCGGCGACGAGCAGGCTGCCGCCGCGGGCGTCAATGGCGTCCTGTT
This sequence comes from Candidatus Onthenecus intestinigallinarum, assembly GCA_018713325.1. Classification (GTDB taxonomy): domain Bacteria; phylum Bacillota; class Clostridia; order Christensenellales; family Aristaeellaceae; genus Beduinella; species Beduinella intestinigallinarum. The sequence continues at coordinate 14,349 of DVFJ01000013.1, forward strand.
GTTCCCGTGTCCACATGCGCATCCCTCCGTATCCGTCTTTCGATATTGTATTGTTTCACGTGAAACAATGCAAGCCCGTCGGGCGATGTTTCACGTGAAACAATGATCGGGGACGGGCTGGACGCGCATAGGATGAGATATGCCGCCGCCCGCGGTACGCGAAAGTCGAATGATGTGAAAAGATTGGAAGAGTATATTGCCTGAAAAAGGCGAATGTGGTATGATTAAGAGTACGTGAGTCGTTTTTGTCCCTTCGGGCGCTCGAATCGCGCCGCAACGGCTCTCTCCCGGCGCCGCCGGGCCGTGCCCGGGCTTCGGCCCAAGGGCGCAAAGAAGAAGGAGGAAATCCATATGCCGCTGATGTCGGAATACAATACCGAAAATATCAAGACCTCAATCCTGAGCAAGCTGCAGCGCTACGACGGCTGCTCGCTGGAGGAGGCCACCAGCAAGCAGATCTACAAGGCCGTCGCCTCCACTGTGCGCGACCAGATCATGCAGAAGTGGCGCTTTGAGAAGGAAGAGCGCCGCAAGGAGAAGGCCAAGCGCCTGTACTACCTGTCCATCGAGTTTCTGACCGGCCGCTGGCTGCACAACAACATGCTCAACCTGTGCGCCACCGCCGACTATCAGGCCGCCTTTGACGACCTGGGCATCAAGATGCAGGATGTGCTGCGCGAAGAGCCCGAACCCGCGCTGGGCAACGGCGGCCTGGGACGCCTGGCCTCCTGCTTCATGGATTCGCTCGCCACGCTGGACCTGCCCGCCATGGGCTGCTCCATCCGCTATGAGTACGGCCTGTTCCGCCAGCGCATCGTCGACGGCCAACAGGTCGAGCTGCCCGACAGCTGGCTCGAGTACGGCAACGCCTGGGAGATCCCCGCGCTGGAGGACGCCGTCGAGATCCACTTCGGCGGCACCCTGCAGGAGGAGTGGGTGGATGGCGGCCTGCGCGTATCCCTCAAGGACTACAAGACCGTCATCGCCGTGCCGTATGACATCCCCGTCGTCGGCTATGACTCCGACATCGTCGACTGCCTGCGCCTGTGGAGCGCCCGCTCGCCCCAGCGCATCGACTTGGCCTCCTTCAGCCGGGGCGACTTTGCGCGCGCAGCCGAGGAGCGCGAACTGGCCGAGGTCATCTCCAAGGTGCTCTACCCCGAGGACAAGCACTACGAGGGCAAGATGCTGCGCCTCAAGCAGCACTACTTCTTCACCTCCGCCACGCTGCAATATGCCATCAAGGACTACAAGCGCACCTATGGCGAGGACCTGTCCCAGCTGCCCGAGTGCGTGGCGTTCCACATCAACGACACGCACCCCGGCCTGGTGATCCCCGAGCTCATGCGCATCCTCGTGGACGAGGAGGGGCTGTCCTGGGAGCAGGCCGAGGATCTGACGACTCGCTCCGTCGCCTATACCAACCACACCATCATGCCCGAGGCGCTTGAGCGCTGGCCGGAGAACATGATGCGCGAGCTGCTGCCCCGCATCTACTCCATCCTGCAGGAGCTCAACCGCCGCCTGTGCGCCCGCCTGTTCGAGCGCTTCCCCGGCGAGTGGGAGCGCATCGGCGGCATGGCCATCCTGGCCTACGACCAGGTGCACATGGCCAATCTGTGCATCGCCTACAGCCACAGCGTCAACGGCGTGTCCCAGCTGCACGGCGAGATCCTCAAGCAGCAGACGTTCAAGGACTACTATGCCGTCATGCCCGAGAAGTTCTCGGCCATCACCAACGGCATCACGCCGCGCCGCTGGCTGATGCTGGCCAATCCGGGCCTGTCCACGCTGCTGGATGAGAGCATCGGCAACGGCTGGCGTCACGACATCGAGCAGATCAAGAACATCCTGCCGCTGCGCGACGACGCCGCTTTCCGCGAGCAGTTCGCCCGCGTCAAGCGCGAGAACAAGGCACGCTTTGCCGACTGGCTGGCGCGCAAGCAGGGCGTGCAGATCAATCCGGATACGATGTTCGACGTGCAGGTGAAGCGCCTGCACGAGTACAAGCGCCAGCTGCTCAACGCGCTGCACATCCTCGTGCTGTACAACCGCATCGATGCGGACCCGACCTACGAGATCGCGCCGCGCACGTTCATCTTTGGCGCCAAGGCCGCGCCGGGCTACGCGCGCGCCAAGCAGATCATCCGCTTCATCAACGTGATCGCCGGCCTGATCGACCGCCATCCGCGCGCCAGCAGGATGATCAAGGTCGTCTTCCTGGAGAACTACGACGTCTCCACCGCCGAGATGCTCATGCCGGCCGCGGAGGTGTCCGAGCAGCTCTCCACCGCCAGCAAGGAGGCCTCCGGCACGGGCAACATGAAGTTCATGATGAACGGCGCCGTCACCATTGGCACCATGGACGGCGCGAACGTCGAGATCCACGACGAGGTCGGCATCGACAACATCTACATCTTCGGCATGCGCGCCCACGAGGTCGAGGCGCTCTACGCCGCTGGCACCTACAACTCCGCGCTGATCTTTGAGACCAACCAGGAGATCCGCAAGGCGCTCACGATGATGATCGACGGCTCCCTCACGCCCGAGAACCCCGTGGTCTTCCAGGATCTGTACCATGCGCTGCTCTTCGGCGAGTATGGCAACATGGCCGACCCCTACCTGGTGCTCAAGGACTTCGGCTCCTACTCCATGGCCCAGCGCCGGCTGAACGCCGACTACCTCAACCGCGACAAGTGGCTGCGCATGGCCATCACCAACACCGCGTGCTCCGGCGTCTTCTCCTCCGACCGCACCATCGCCGAGTACAACGATAAGATCTGGCACCTGCATGCGCTGCGCAAGCAGTGACGTCCAAAAGGGTTGTTGCAAAAGGAATATATTTCCTTTTATGAAAACTGCTTGACATCAGCTCATGCATGCGATATAATGTGCCCAACTTCAAATCAAACCGTCGAGAAAAGAGGAGTACACGCTCCCGATTCGGCAAAGCGAGCCGCGGATAGTGCGAGCGCGGCGTGATAGGAACGTGGAATGGGCTTTTCGAGGGCCTTCCCGAGAGCGGCATCCGTGCGTAGGGAGGGACGGGGGTGCGAGCCCGTGATCAGGTCGCGGCGCATGCTGGTGCGCGCAGAGTGGGCTGAAAGGCCAAGATGAGTGGTACCACGGATACAAAATCCGCCTCATGCTTCCCGAAAGGGAGCATGGGGCGTTTTTTGATAGACCAGACGAGAAGAGACCAGAAGAGAAAAGAAGGAGGACCCCCACATGAAAAAGCTGCTTTGCATCCTCACCGCCCTGACGATGATCCTGACCGCCGGCCTGGCGCTCGCAGAGGGCGAGACGTACAAGATCGGCATCGCCCAGTTCGCCGAGCACGGCTCGCTGGACAACTGCCGCGAGGGCTTCCTGGCGGGCCTGGCCGAGAACGGCTTCGTCGAGGGTGAAAATCTGGAGGTTGACTATCAGAACGCGCAGGCCGACATGGGCATCGCCAACCAGATCGCCCAGGGGCTGGCCGCGGGCGATGTGGACCTGATCTGCGCGATCGCCACACCCATTGCGCAGGCGTGCTTCAATGCGGCGGATGGCACGGACATCCCCACGATCTACACCGCCGTGACCGACCCCGTGGCCGCGATGCTGGCCACCGAGGACGGCGCGCCCACCGGCAATGCGACGGGCACGAGCGACAAGCTGCCCATTCAGGCGCAGCTGGCGATGATCCGTGCGCTGATGCCGGAGGCCACGAAGATCGGCATCCTGTATTCGACCAGCGAGGTCAACAGCGAGAGCGCGATTGCGGAATACCAGGCGCTGGCGCCGGACTACGGGTTTGAAATCGTCGTCTCGGGCATCAGCGCCACGGCGGACATCCCCCTGGCGCTGGACGCGCTGCTGCCGCAGGTCGACTGCCTGTCCAACCTGACGGACAACACCGTCGTCTCCTCGCTGCCGCTGCTGCTGGACAAGGCCGGCGAGGCGGGCAAGCCGGTGTTCGGCAGCGAGGTGGAGCAGGTGAAGCTCGGCTGCGCGGCCAGCGAGGGATTGGACTACTTCTCCCTGGGCAAGCAGACGGGCGCGATGGCCGCGCGGGTGCTCAGCGGCGAGGCCGCGGCGGACATCCCGTATGAGGTGATCTCCGAGAGCAGCCTGTACGTCAACTACGACGCGCTGGCGGCCGTGGGCATCGAGTTGCCCGAGGACCAGGCGGCGCGGGCGATCGACGTGTCGACGCTGTAAGAAGACCGGCCCCTTCCGCGGATCCCTTTCCCGCCTGGCGGGGAGGGGATCCGCCTGCGAGGGCGCGGCATTTCAAAAGACCTTCCCGTGAGGAGGAAGACAAGATGGGCATCGTATTGAGCACGGTCGAGCAGGGGCTGATCTACGCGATCCTCGCGCTGGGCGTGTACATCACCTACAAGATCCTGGACTTTCCCGACCTGTCGGTGGATTCCACGTTCCCGCTGGGCGCGGCAGTGACGGCCACGATGATCACCAACGGCATGCACCCGCTGCTCACGCTGCCCGCCTCCATGCTGGCCGGCGCGTTGGCCGGCGCGGTGACGGGCATCATCCACGTCAAGTGCCGCGTGCGCGATCTGCTCTCGGGCATCATCGTGATGACGGGCCTGTATTCGCTCAACCTGCGCGTGGCGCAGGACAAGGCCAACCTGCCCATCTTCGGCACGGATACGCTGTTCAAGAACGGCCTGACCGCCGCGCTGCCGGACGCCCTGTCCGACTACGCGCCGGTCCTCATCCTGCTGGCGCTCGTCGTCCTGTGCAAGCTGTGCATGGACTGGTTCCTGCGCACGCGCGCGGGCTACCTGCTGCGCGCCGTCGGCGACAACCCGACCGTCGTCACCGCGCTGGCCAAGGACGGCGGCATGGTCAAGATTCAGGGCCTGGCGATCGCCAACGCGCTGGTGGCGCTCTCGGGCTGCGTGATGTGCCAGTATCAGCGCTTTTTCGAGATCTCCATGGGCACGGGCGCCATCGTCATCGGCCTGGCGAGCGTGATCATCGGCACGAACCTGTTCAAGAACCTCTCCTTCCTGCGCGCGACGAGCGCAGTCGTCATCGGCTCCATCCTGTACAAGGCGTGCGTGGCGATCGCCCTCTCCTCGGGCCTGCTGCCCAAGCCGCAGGACATGAAGTTCGTCACGGCGGTGCTGTTCCTGCTCATCCTCGCGCTGGGCGAGGTCCGCAGAAAGAAGGTGAAGGCGCATGCTTGAGCTGCGCAACGTCACGAAGATCTACCAGGCGGGCACGATCAACGAGACCTGCCTGTTCCAGGACTTCAACCTCGCCGTGCCCGACGGCCAGTTCGTCAGCGTCGTGGGCTCCAACGGCTCGGGCAAGACGTCCATGCTCAACATCATCTGCGGCTCCATCGAGATCGAGCGCGGCCAGGTGCTCGTGGGCGGCAAGGACATCACCCGCATGAGCGAGTTCCGCCGCCACCGCACCGTCGGGCGCGTATATCAGAACCCGGCGCTGGGCACCTGCCCGTCGATGACGCTGCTGGAGAACATGTCCCTGGCCGACACCAAGGGCCGGCCGTTCAACCTGCGCCGCGGCACGGATAGACGCCGCATCGCGTTCTACCGCGAGCAGCTCTCGCGGCTCAACCTGGGCCTGGAGGACAAGCTGCATGTGAAGGTGGGCAGCCTCTCAGGCGGGCAACGGCAGGCCGCCGCGCTGCTCATGAGCACGATGACGCCCATCGACTTCCTGATCCTGGACGAGCACACTGCGGCGCTCGATCCCAAGACGGCCGAGCGCATCATGGAGCTGACGGACCAGATCGTGCGCGAAAAGAAGCTGACGACCATCATGGTCACGCACAACCTGCGCTATGCCGTCGAGTATGGCGACCGCGTGCTGATGATGCACCAGGGCAAGACGGTCTTCGACAAGGCGGGCGAGGAGAAGCGCGACGTGACGACCGAGACGCTGCTGGGCCTGTTCAACGAGATCAGCGTCGAGTGCGGCAACTGAACCGGGCTTGATTTTTGCGCCGCGGTCCCGTATAATGGACGTATTCTGCAGTTGTGGGAGGTCGTGACATGAAGAAGAAGCGCCTTTGGATTGCGCTGGCGGGCGCGGTGGTGCTCGTGGCGGCGGCAATCGGCGTCGCAGTGGCGCTCAACAGCGACACAGGCGACGGATACAAGCTGGTGGCCTCGCCGGACGGTGGCCGCGCGCGGGTGGTCGCGCGGGTCGTGCAGCCCGAGGGATATGCGCTGTCGGAGGATTCGGACGTGGACGGCGAGGAGCCGGAGTACTACTTCGAACCCGAATCGGACGAGAGCCCCGTGCGCTTCCTCTACTACACCACGGGCTATGGCGACAGCCAATCGGTCGCGGAGGCGGCCATCGCCGCCTATACGACGTTCTACGACGAGTTCGCCTCCTCCGAGGTCGCGGAGCGCACGCTCGCGGACAGGACGTTCCTGTCCTTTGACTACACCGCGGCGTATCCCAATGCGGAGGAGACCGCCATGGTCTATGAGCAGTCCGCCGTCTGCTACTTCCCGGTGGGAGGGGACGCCTTTGTGGTCTGCATCGTGAGCCTTTCGTTTGACGGCTCGGACGCATACCTGGATGCGGAAGCGCTGGACGCCTACGTCGCGCAGGCGTGCGGCGCGGTGAACCTGCTGTAAACATAAATTCAAAGAAAAAGGAGCGCCCCGACTTCGGGGCGCTCTTTGCTTTGTCACTTTTCCACCTTCACCCGCGGCTCGCGCGGAGGCTTGCGCGTCAGGCTGGCCATGAACCCGATCGCCAGCAGCAGCACCAGCGTCCAGATGATCGCCCAGCCGAACGTGCCCTGCGCCACCGTGAAGGGGAAGCGCTCGCTCTTGCGGATGATGGGCAGCGTCTTCGTGTGCGAGAGGGCGAAGATCACCAGGTTGCTGCTGAGCAGGTAGTAGAGGGAATTGCGGCCCAGAGACTCCAGCGGCGAGAGAATGCGGCGAAGCGGCCGGCATCCCTCGGCCCGGCCATCCACCCAGGCGGCCAGGAGCGAGAGCAGCACGATCAGCGCGCAGGGCAGCAGCAACCACATCAGCGACGGCGGGAAGCGGCTGGGCAGGCCGTTGCGCACGGTGTAGACGGCCGCCGCGCCGGACATCGCAGCCGAGAGGACGACCCACAGCGCCTTGCGCTCAAACCCGTACCGCCCGGCGTACAGGCCCATCAGGAAGAAGGGCATGTATTGGAGGATGGGGAAGGCGCTGTAGCGCGTGGTGCCGATCAGCAGGCCCGCAATGGAGCTGTCCACCGCCGCATAGGGCACCAGCACGCCCAGCAGGCATGCGGCGGCCACGGCCAGTACCGCCGCCCTGCGCTCGAGCAGGCGCGGCAGCAGCGGCAGCAGCAGCAGCGCCGCCAGGCCGAACAGCGCGAAGGCGATGAGGAACTCCGACCAGCCGGGGATGGACTGCAGCGTCGCCACGCGCAGAACTGTGCGGCTGCTCAGGTCGTCCGCCTGGCACAGCACCAGATAGGCGATGCCCGACAGGCAGAACGCGGCGTACGCGCGCAGCGAGGACATCAGCAGGCGCGGGGCGGCGGCCCGAAAGGGCCTGCGGCAGTAGGCGAGGTAGACGCTCTGTCCATAGGTGAAGACAAATAGCGGGAAGGCCAGGATGTTGGCCAGGGACATGGTAAAGTCGACGGACGGGATCTCAGCCTTGCCGAAGAACTGCATCACGTGGCAGAGCACCATCAGCGCGACAGTCAGGCCCTTGGCGTAGTCGATCGCTCGGTTACGGTTCATGGGAAGCCTCCATTTGCATGAGATGACCCCGCCGGCGGCCGTGAGGCGCGCGCGGCGGGGCGCTGAATTGTGCGGACAGATCAGCCCTTGATGCCGGACAGGGAGATGCCCTTGACGATTTGCTTTTCGAAGATGATGAAGAAGAGCAGAATCGGCAGCGAGGCGATCATGTTGACGGTCATGGGGATCGTCTTGTCCACGCTGAACTGGCTGACGAACGTCGGGATGCCGATGGGCAGCGTGAACAGGTCCTCGTTCATGGCGCACAGGTACGGCCACAGGTAGCTGTTCCAGTTGCCGATGAACGTGAAGATGGACACCGTCACGATGACCGTGCGCGAGAGGGGCAGGATGACGTCCTTGTACGTCCGGAACTCGCCCGCGCCGTCGATGCGCGCGGCCTCGATCAGGTCGTTGGGGATGCCCGTCAGGAAGCTGGTCATGATGATGATGTTCATCGAGCCGGCCAGCGCGGGCAGGATCAGGCCCAGATAGGTGTCGATCAGCTTGAGCTCGTTGGCCAGCACGAACAGCGCGACGATCGTCGCCTCGCCCGGCACCATCAGGCCCGCCAGGAAGTACATGTAGATGCCCTTGCGGTAGCGGAACTGCAGCTTGGCGATCGCATAGGAGGCCATGGAGCACAGCAGCGTCATGCCGATGGTGACGACCACGGCGACGAACACGCTGTTGAACAGCCAGAGCAGGACCTTCGTGCCGCCGCTGAGCACCTCGATGTAGTTGGCAATGGTGAAGGGCGGCAGGAAGTAGTGGAACGCGCCGGGCAGGCTGGCCTCGTCGGTCTTGAGCGAGACGACGAAGCTCCACAGGATCGGCACGAACACGATGAAGGCCAGCAGGAATGTGATGGCCTCCAGCGTGACGGTGCCGGGGGTGATCTGACGCCGCATGCCGCTGCGCGCCTTGAGATGGCGCTTGGAAGAAACCGTCGTCATTCCTCTTCCCCCTTTCTGCCGACCTTGCGCTGGATGAGCGTGAGGATGATCAGGATGAAGAACAGCACGAACGACATCGCGCAGGCGTAGCCGAGCTTCTGCTTCTGGAAGCCCTGCTCGTAGATGTACTGGATCAACGGACGCGTCGCCCGGCCGGGGCCGCCGGCCGTGATCAGCCAGATCTGCTGGAACACCTTGTAGGAGGCGATGATCTGCAGCATCAGGATCAGGGCGGTGGTCTTGCTCAGCATCGGCAGCGTGATCTTGAACAGCTGCTGCCGGGGGGTCGCGCCGTCTATGGACGCGGCCTCGTACAGCTGGTCGGGGATGTCCTGCAGGGCGGAGATGTAGAGCATCATGTTGTAGCCCTGCGTCCACCACAGGGTGGCGACCACGACGGTCACCCAGGCCAGGTGCTTGTCCTTCAGCCAGAAGATTTCAAATTCAGTCGGCGCGCCCAGCGTATGCATCAGGTTGCTCAGGAACCCCATGTCGTAGGGCTGACACATGTAGATCGTGATGTAGGAGATGACCGCCACGGACAACAGGTTGGGCAGGAAGAACACCGTGCGGTACAGCCGCTTGAGCGGCGAGACGCGGTTGGCCAGCAGGGCCAGGACGAGCGACGAGAGCATGATCGCCGGCGTCGAGTAGAGCACGAACTTGGTGGTATTCCAAAGGGCCTGCCAGAAGTACCTATCCTCGACCATGTTGACGTAGTTGTCAACGCCGATGAAAGCCTGCTTGCCCATGAGGTTCCACTTGAAGAAGCTCATGTAGGCGCCCTGGAATACGGGATAGATGGTGAAGATGGTATAGAGCACCGTGAAGGGCAGCAGAAAACACGCCGCGATCAGGTCGCCGCGCAGGCGCTTCTGTTTTTTTCCTTGTTGGGTCAGCTGCATGAGAAGGCCTCCTCTGATGTACAGCGTTGGCCGGGCCCATAAGCCCGGCCAACGCTGCGGGATGATCGTTCAGCTCATCAGCTGATGGTCGCTTCGATTTCCTCGACGATCATGTCGTAGGTGGTCTCCGCATCCTGCTCGCCGGAGAAGAACGCGCCGATCTGGGCGATCATCGCGTCGCGGATCGGGTAGGAGTACGGGGTGGACTCAAAGTACACCACGTAGTTCGCGGCGTCCTTGTAGTCCGCGCGATAGGGCAGCGCGGCGTACTCTTCGCTCTCCACGACGTTGACGTTCGCCACGACGTGGCCGGCCGTCGCCCAGTCGATGGAGTTCTCAGACGCGTACTTGAAGAACTTGACGCAGGCCTGCACGATCTCGTCGGTGTGGCTGTCCTTGACGGGCACGATCAGCGTGTGGGAGTCGCCCCAGATCGCGTAGTCGCCCTCGCCGCCGAAGCACTGCGGGGTCAGCGTGACGCCGAAGTTCAGGCCCTCGACGTTCTCGACGGTGTAGGTGTTCCACACGCCGCCGATCATGATCGCCGCATTGCCGGCCGTGAAGTACTGCACATAGTCCTCGAGCTTGAGCGGGATGTAGCCGTTGTCATACCAGGTCTTCATGTAGTTGAGGACCTCGACGGTCTTTTCCTTGTCCAGGGTGATCTCCAGGTCGGTGGTCACGACGGGCGTGCCGCCATCCTGGAAGTAGAAGGACCACCACTGACGGAACGGATCGTCGCCCGTCGTCGGGAAGGAGAAGGCGTACTTGCCCTCGGGCAGCGCAGCCTGCACCTCGCCCAGCCAGGCGGAGAACTCCTCAGCGCCGCTGGGGATGGTCAGGGTGCCGTCCTCGTTGAGGAAGCCCTCGAGCAGGTCCTTGTTGTAGAACAGAACGTTCGGGTGCGTATCCAGCGGCATCGCGTAGATGGAGCCGTCGATGGTGCACGCAGCCACGTTGTTCTGGTTGACCATGCTCCAGTCAAAGCCCACGGCCTCCGCCGCAGCGTCCAGCGCGGTGACGACGCCCAGGTCGTACAGCTCAGGCAGCTTGGCCAGGTGGCTGACGCCGATGTCCGGGCCCTTGCCGACCGCAACCGCCGTGGTCAGCTTGGTGTAGTACTGGCCCCAGTCCAGCATGACGTTGCGCACGGTGTACTCGGGGTTCGTCGCGTTGTAGTTGTCGACGATCGCCTCCATCACGGCGCCCTCGCCGCCGCTGAACAGCGACCAGAAGATCAGCTCGTTCTCGCCCGCGACGATGTCCTCGGGGTTCTCGACCGCGCCGGCCTCGTTGACGACGATGCCGTCGTCCTCAGCCAGAGCGCCGACGCCGCCAAGCAGCAGCGCCAGGGCAATCAGGAGGCTCAGAAGTTTTTTCATGTGGGAAACGCTCCTTTCGATGTTTTCAATATAAACCCATACGCACACATATGGGTCATATCCGCTCGTATGTATATGCTGCATAAACCAGCGGTATACACAAAAACTGTTGATATTCAAACGTATTTTTGGCATTGGCCGGACAAAACCACCCGAAATATGCCGATTTGACCAAAACAAACCATCAAGTTTGATATAATGATATCAAACAAAAAGCCTCCTTGTCAAGCCCCTGCGAGAAAGAATACACAATTCCGTCGTGGGCAGGGGTTGGCGTGGCGAGGGGGCTTGTCCGCGCTGCGTTTCAGGCGTATAATAGAGAATCATTGCAGCCTTTTGCGCGCCTGCCGCGTTAAATAAAAAAAAGAAACCTCGCTGCAATCATGCGATCATTAGAAGGAGGAACGCGCCTTGCGCTCAACGCTTTGGACCCGTCTGCTCGCGGCGGCGCTGCTCGTATGCGCGCTGCTGGCGCCCGCGCCCTGCGGCGCGCAGGAGACGGAGGGCAGACATCACTACCTGCTGCTCGGCCTGGATACCTATGCGGACGACATCACGGACAATGCGCGCACGGATACGATGATGCTCGTCACGCTCGATGAGACGTACGACCGCATCATCCTCACGTCGATCCTGCGCGACACGAAGATCCCCAACCCCAGCGGAAACGATACGAAGATCAACCTGTTGTACAAGAACCACGGCATTGAAGGTGTGACGCAGGTACTTGAGCGCGAGCTGGAGATCGAGATCTCCGGCACGGTGCTGATCAACTACGAGAGTGTGAAGGACCTCATTGACGCGCTGGGCGGCGTGGACATCGAGATCACGCAGAACGAGGCCAACACCATCTCCAGCATCCTGCTCAACGACGATCCGAACCTGCCCGAAGGCGCGGGTGTGGCGCATATGACCGGGCGCATCGCGCTGGCCTACATGCGCAACCGCTGGGATACGCTCGACGGCAGCTCGGGCGGCGACTTCAGCCGCACGGAGCGCCAGCGCAAGGTGCTCACGCAGCTGCTGGACAAGTGCCGCAACCTGGGCCTTTCGGAGCTGTCGGACGTCTATAACGCCATCAGTGACGGCGTGGAGACCGACATGACCGCCCTAGAGTTGCTCACGGCCATTCAGCATGGCTACGGCCTGCTGCAGGCGCAGCTGTGCGAATACCGCATCCCCGCCGACGGCACGTACCGTTACGGCGAGCTGAACGGCTCGTCCGTGCTGAGCGCCAACTGGACGCGCAACAAGGAATACTTCCACGAGATGCTCGACACGCCCCCGGAGGTCTGACGGTGGACGCGCCCTTTCCGCCGCTGCGCGCGGCGCTCGGTTCGCTGCTGGCGGTCGCCCTGCTGCGTCCGTTGCTATCGCTGCTCTATGCGCGGTTTGCCCCCGCCGGCATGGCCGGCTATTACGCGGCCTGCACCCTGCAGGAGATCGCGCTCTTTGCGTTGCCCGCATACCTTGTGCTGGATGTGTTCCACCCCCATGCGCGCGCCTCGGTGCGGCGCGGTCCGCTTCGCCTGCGCGAAGCGGTTTCGTTTTTCCTCGCGGCCGCGCCGGGCGTGCTGCTGCTGGCCGTCCTGACGGGCCTGTGGCTGCTTCTTTTGCAGGCGCTGGGCCTGCGCGTGGACTCGGCCGGCGCGGCCGCGCCCGCAAACGGCGCGGAGCTGGCCGCAGCGCTGTTGGCCATGGCCGTGGTCCCCGCGCTGTGCGAGGAGTGGTTCTTCCGCGGCATGCTCTTTGCCGCGCTGGAGCCGCGCTGCGGCACGCGCGGCGCGCTGCTCCTGAGCGCGCTGGCGTTTGCGCTGATGCACGGCAGTCTGATCTCGCTGCCCGTGCACCTGCTGCTGGGCCTGCTGCTGGGCGCGCTCCTGACCGGCACGCGCTCGATCGCCGCGCCCGCGCTCTACCACAGCGCGCACAACGCCGTGACGCTGGTGTCGGGCTTTCTGATTGCGCGCGTCGCGCCGGATGAGATCATGCAATGGGCGGCCCTCGCGCCTGCGCTGTTGGCCGCGGCGCTGTTGCTCTTTGCGCTCCTGATGGCGCTGCCGCTGCGCGCCCGCGAGCGGGCGGGCGGGGCCTATGCGCCCTACCGGCTGCCCGCGGGCAGGCCGCTGGCGCGGGACGAGCGCGCGCTGCTGGCCGCCTGCGCGCTGGCGCTGGCATGGCCGTATGTCCAGAGTCTGTTGGGAGGGATGCTGCCGTGACGATTGCGGTCGTCGGCGTGGGCCGGCTGCGCGAGCGGTTCTACCGCGACGCAGCCGACGAATACCTCAAGCGATTGAAGCGCTTCGGGCCGGTCGAGGAGATCGAGCTGCCCGACCTGCCCGAGCCTGCGAACAGCTCGCCGGCCATTGAGGAGCAGATCCGCCGCAGGGAGGGGGAGGGCATCCTCGCACGCGTGAAGCCGGGCGATCACGTGGTGGCGCTGTGCATCGACGGGCGGCAGATGACCTCGGAGCAGCTGGCCGCGCGCGTGCGGGCGCTGGAGGACCGCGGCGTGCAGCGAACGCTGTTCGTGATCGGCGGTTCGCTGGGCCTGTCGGACGCGGTCGTGCGCCGTGCCGACGAGCGGCTCTCGTTTTCCCCGATGACGTTTCCCCACCAGCTCGCCCGCGTCATGCTGCTCGAGCAGCTCTACCGCGCGCGCAAGATCGGCGCGAACGAGCGGTATCACAAATAAAGCACAGGACAAAAGAAAGAAGGAATCCACATGCGCGCCCATGAACGACTGCTCGCCTACGTCCGCGTGGACACGACCTCCGACGAATTTGCCGGGAAGACCCCCTCGACCCCCGGTCAGCTGGAGCTGGCCGGCCAGCTCGCAGCGGAGATGCGCTCCCTCTCCTTTGAGGGCGTGCGCGTCACGGACGACGGCTTCGTCTATGGCTTCCTGCCCGCGACAAAGGGCCTGGAGCACCTGCCCTGCCTGGGCCTGATCGCCCACATGGACACCGCGCCAGACTTTGCCGGCAAGGATGTGCGCCCGCAGGTGCACGAGCGCTACGACGGCGGCGACGTGCGCCTGGCCGGCTCGGGCGACGTGCTCTCGCCGGCGCAGTTCCCCACGCTGGCGCGCCTGGCGGGCAAGACGCTCATCACCACCGACGGCACGACGCTGCTGGGCGCGGACGACAAGGCCGGCATCGCCGAGATCCTGACTGCGTGCGAGCAGATCGTGCAAAGCGGCGCGCCGCACTGCCGGCTGGCCGTGGCGTTTACGCCGGATGAGGAGATCGGCTCGGGCATCGAGCGCTTCGACGTGGCGGGCTTTGGCGCGGACTTCGCCTATACGGTCGACGGCGGCGATCCGGGCGAGCTGGGCTTTGAGAACTTCAACGCGTGCGGCGCGCAGTTCGACGTGCAGGGCGTGAGCGTGCACCCCGGCAGCGCCAAGGACACGATGGTCAACGCGTCGCTGGTGGCCATGCAGATCAACGCCATGCTGCCCGCCGGCGAGACGCCGCGCGACACCGAGGGGCGCGAGGGCTTCTTCCACCTGACGGACATGCAGGGCGACGTGGAGAGGGCGCGTCTGCGCTACATCGTGCGCGAGCACGACGCGGCGCGGTTCGAGGCGCGCAAGGAGCAGCTGCGCCACATCGAGCAGCTGATCAACCACCGCTATGGCGCGGGCACGGCCAAGCTGACGATCCGCGAGCAGTACCGCAACATGATCGAGCAGATCCGCCCGCACATGCACCTGGTCGAGAACGCGCACGAGGCCATGCGCGAGGCCGGCATGGAGCCGCAGGATGTGCCCGTTCGCGGCGGCACGGACGGCGCGCGCCTTTGCTACATGGGCCTGCCCTGCCCGAACCTGTGCACCGGCGGCTATGCGTTCCACGGGCGCTTCGAGCACATCGCCGTGGAGGATATGGACGCCTGCGTGCGCATGCTCGTGGAGCTGGTCGCGCGCTATTCGCGCTGACCCGCCGCCATTTGCGCACGGGGTGGGTGACAGCCAAACCCGGGGTGTGATATAATAGGAGGAAGAAGGCGCACCCCGCCCAACGAACACAACGGACAGAAAGGAATCCCGCCCATGAAACGATTGGCCTTGCTCCTGCTCATCCTGCTGCTGGCGGCGCCCCATGCGCTGTGCGAGGAAGAGCCCACCTATGTCTTCCCCTTCGAGGGCTTCCGCTTCACCGCCGCCGAGGGCGAGCGCGTGCTGACGCAGGACAACCTCTCGGAGTATGCGGAGCTGCTCGCCAGCCTGGGCACCTCGCCCGAGGTGATGCTCTCCAGCTTCGCCGCCAGCCAGACGGTGATGGAGGTGCTGCCCGAGGGCGGCGGCCAGTATGCGCTGCGCGTGGCCGGCGCGGGCGAGTTTTCCACCTACGGCTCCGCCGCGCAGATGGACGAGGAGGCGCGCGCGGCGTTTTGCGCGTCCTTTGCCGATTCGGGCATGTATCAGGACGTCGCGTGGTCCGAGAACCTGCCCGACTACCTGACGATGACCTCCTCCGCGCTGCAGGGCGACGCGCAGGTCTACACCCTCTCGTATGTGACGCTGCGCCACGGGCAGCTCTATCTCATGAGCGCCACGGTCATCGGCCGCGCGCCGGACGCGCAGGACGCCCAGGCGTTGGAGGAGCTGCTCTCGCGCGTGACGTTCCTGGGCCGCCTGGCCACGCCGGAGCCGACGCCCAGCCCCACGCCGGAGCCGACGCCCAGCCCCACGCCCCGGCCGACCCCCGGCAGCGCGCAGCTGACCGCCTCGCAGGAGGGCCTGACGCTCATCGTCGCGGACATGCCCGCATGGACCGACGAGGAGGACCTGACCGTCACCGGCACGACGATGGCCGGCGCGACGGTGCGCCTGATGTATGCGGGCGAGCGCATCGCGCGGGCCACGGCGGACCAGCGCGGCGCGTTCAGCCTGAGCGCCACGCTGCCCGAGGAGGGCGACCTGTCGCTGACCGTCGAGGCCTCGCTCACCGGCCAGGCGACCGCCTCGCAGACGTACACCGTGCGCTTTGAGCGCCGCGACGCGCAGATCTCCGTCACCGAGCCGGAGGGCGGCGTCGTGCAGCAGACCAAGTTCTACCTGCGCGGCGTCACCGAGCCCAACGCAACCGTCTATGTCAAGGGCGAGGGCGTGTCCACCAACGTCAAGGCCAACGCCCGCGGCGTCTTCTCCGTGCCGATGAACATGGAGAAGGAGGGCACGTTCACCTATGAATTGACGGTCAAGGCCGACGGCCTGAACGAGGGCGGCACGACCTGTACGATCACCCGCCGGTTCAGCGAGCGCGAGCGGCTGGCCGAGTTCCGCGGCTCGCTGTCGGCCACGAGCTACGACGAGCTGCTGGCCGATCCCGCCGCGCATGAGGGCGAGAAGCTCTCCTTCCGCGTGCGCATCGCCGCCTTTGGCGACGTGGAGGGAGCGGCCGGCATGCTGGTCTACACCGCCGACATCGGCCGCGACGTCATGACCGACCCCGTGTGGGTCTTCAGCGACGAGATCCTCTCCTTCGGCGAGGGCGACGTGCTCACGATCTACGTGACGGTCGAGGGCACGTCCGTGGACTACGACGGGCAGCTGCTGCCGGCCGTGCGCCTGTGGTTCTACAATGAATGATGCGACCGACGCGAGGGAGGTGCCCGCGATGAAACGCGTCTGGACGGCCGCGCTCCTGATTCTGCTGCTGTCGCTGTGTCCCGCAGCGCTGGCGCAGCAGGTCGTCATGGAGGATGCCGGCGTGGCGATGGAATTCCCCGACCCGTGGCTCGTGCTCTCACCCGCGACGGTGCGCGTCTATGCGGATCTGCTCGCCGATGCGGGCCTGGACGCCGCCGCGATGGCCGAGCGATATAAACAGGACGGCGTCGTGTGCGAGGCGTGGTCGGAGGACTTTACGCAGAGCCTGCGGCTGTGCGTCACCTCCGACGAGCGCAGCCAGCGCATCCACGACATCGAGCGGGCGACCTCCAGCGAGCGCAGCCAGCTCGCCAGCCTGTTTGAGAACAATCGCTACGAGGGCCAGAAGAGCAATGTACGCTATCAGTCGGCCTCCTGGCTGACGCACTCGTCGATGGGCCGCTTCCTGCTGCTGCGCTACAATGTGCGCGAGAACGATGAGATCGTCGCGCGCGGCCTGCAGTACTTCACCATCCGAAACGGCGTCAACTACGTGATCGACTGGCAGGTCTCGGGCCGCAGCCTGACGAACGCAGACCTGACGTGGTTCCGCCAGGAGATCCTGGAGAACTTCCTGTTCACCGTGCAGATCGACCCGCCGCCGCTGCCCGTGACGCTGGAGGTTGCGCTGCCCACGGAGACGGGCAGCGCGGACCTGACCGTATCGGGCACGGCCAGCGCAAACGCCACGCTGACGCTCTCGGGCGTGTGCGGCGAGGGCGAGCAGACCGTGCTCGCGCAGGGCGCGGCTTCGTCCGGCGGCTCGTTCACCCTCACGTTCACCCTGCCCCAGGAGGGCGAGTATTTCCTCACCCTGCGGGCCGAGAAGGAGGGCTATGCCCCCGCCTCTGCGTCGGGCCAGCTGACATATGAAGCCCGGCTGCTGCCGGTCAACTTCACGCAGCTGCCCACAGGCGACGTCACCACGGACACGACGGCGCTCTCGGGCACGACGCTTTCGGGCGCGTCGATCCAGCTGCTGAGCGAGAAGGGGCTCGTCACGCGGCGCGTGGGCTCTTCGGGCGCGTTCTCCTTCGAGCTGACGAGCGACACGGAGGGCGTGCACGAGTATACGCTTGTCGTCACGCTCGACGGCTACGACCAGCGGCGCATCCCCATCACCTTCACGCGCGTGATCACCGACGCGCAGCGCATGCAGGCGATCAAGGATTCCGCAGTACGCCTGTCCTACGCGACGCTGCAAAACCGCAGCGACGAGCACGCGGGCGAGGTCATGCGCCTGTCGGGCCAGGTGGCCGAGGTCACGCAGGGCGACGGCGTGTGGTTTGTGCGCATGAACATCACGCAGGATACGCGCGGCAATTGGAGCAGCCCCGTGCTCATCACCTGCGCGGACAATCCGGGCATCGAGAGCGGCTCCAACATCGTCATCTATGCCAGCGTGGCCGAGCCCTTCGTGGAGCAGGATCTGGAGGGCCAGGATGTGCTGGTGCCGGGATTTACGTTCATTCTCTGGGAACAACAGTAAGCTGCATTGACAAAAACACAGCGAACCGCTATACTGTTACCCGGTCTGCGCCCGCATGGCGCAGGCCCCATCCTGATCATATAGGAGGCATCCCGGATGCCGACAGAAAATGACAAGCGCTATCTGGTGCTGATCCCGGCCTATAAGCCGGATGAACGCCTGATCACCCTGACCGAGGCGCTCGTCGCGCGCGGGCTGAGGGTGCTCCTCGTCGACGATGGCGGGCAGGAGCGCTTCCTGCACATCTTCGCCCGCTGCGAGCAGGCGGGCGCGCACGTCGTGCGCCATGCGGTCAACATGGGCAAGGGCCGCGCGCTCAAGACCGGCCTGAACGAGATCCTGCTGCACTTTGCGGATGTGCGCGGCGTCGTCACCGCCGATGCGGACGGCCAGCACACGCCCGACGACATCGAAAAGGTCATCGCCGCCATGGAGGAACACCCGCGCGCCCTGGTGCTCGGCTCGCGCGCGTTCACCGGCAACGTGCCCTTCAAGAGCCGCGCGGGCAATGCGATCACGCGCGTGGTCTATCACCTGGCCAGCGGCGTGCGCGTCTACGACACGCAGACGGGCCTGCGCGGCCTGCCCGCAGACAGCCTGCAGGCGATGGTCGCCATCGACGGCGAGCGCTACGAGTACGAGATGAACGTGTTGCTCAAGCTGCGCGAGATGAACATGCCCGTCGTCGAGGTGCCGATCCAGACCATCTATATCGACGACAACAAGGGCTCGCACTTCCATCCCGTGCGCGACGCCTGGCGCATCTACCGCGTGATTCTGCGCTTCATCTTCTCCTCGGCCGCGTCCTTTGCAATCGACTACGGCCTGTATCTGCTGCTCTATCCGCTCTTTGCGCGCCTGCTCCTCGCGCATCCCGGCTGGGCGGCCGGCGTCAGCTACGCCGCCTCGCGCATCGTCTCCTCGCTGGTGAACTATCACCTCAACAAACACACGGTCTTTGGTGGACAGGGCGGGCATAGCGCGATCGCGCGCTACTATGCGCTGGCCGCCGTACAGCTGCTCGTCGGTGCTGGCCTGACCTCGCTGCTCGCGCGTGTGGTGCCGGCCGGCCTGGCCAAGCTGCCCATCGACGCGTGCCTGTTCTGCATCAGCTTCATCATCCAGCGCGACTTTGTGTTCCGCAGCCGCCATCAGCGCAGGGCGTCCAGGGACGCCTGAAGCTGCGGGGAGGATTTCACATGAAACACATCTTCCGTCTGCTGCTCGCGTGCGCCATGTTGGCGTGCGCGTGCGCCGCGTCCGCCGAAGAGGCGGACGCATCGTTTTATGGCGCCGCGACGGCGTCGCAGGCCGAGGGCGTCGTGGTGACGATCAGCGCCGCCGGCGATGTGATCATCGGCGCGGACGCGCGCAAGGAGAAAAATGTCTTCGAGGAGGAGCTCGCGCGCCAGGGCGGGGACCTGACCTTTCCCTGGCGCAACGTGCGCGACCTGCTCCTCGCGGACGATCTGACGATCGTCAACCTCGAGTGCGCGCTGACCGACGCGCCCATCGCCGCGGACCGGATGAGCCACTCCTACGTGTTCGCCGCGCCGCCGTCCTATGCCGTCACATTCGTGGGCAGCGGCGTCGAGGCCGTCGCGCTGGAGAACAATCACGTCATGGATCACGGCGAGCAGGGCTATGCGGATACCTGCGCCGCGCTGGATGGCGTGGGCGTGCTCTACAGCGGGCATCTGGGGCCGTGTGTGTATACGACGGCGTCGGGCGTGCGCGTGGGCATGCTCTCCTATCAGACGTTTGACGGGCGCTATGCGGACATCTACGAGCAGATGCCCGGCGACATTGAGGCGCTGCGCGCGCAGGGTTGCCAGATCGTCGTCGTCAGCTACCACTGGGGCGACGAGAACGAGTACACCCCCAACGCGCGCCAGGTGCCCTTGGGCCGCGCGACGGTCGACGCGGGCGCGGACCTCGTGCTCGGCCATCACAGCCACCGCATCAACCCCATCGAGCTGTACAAGGACAAGTACATCTGCTATTCGCTGGCCAACTTCTCCTTCGCCGGCAACGTCCGCCCGTCGGACCGGGATACGTTCATCTTCCAGCTGCGCCTGCGCGTGCTGCCGGACGGCACGGTCGAAAACGAGGATATGCGCATCGTGCCCTGCTGCGTCAGCTCCGTCGAGGGCTACAGCGACTTCATCCCCACGCCCTACGGCCCAGAGGAAGCCGCGCGCGTCGCGCAGCGCCTGGTCGAACTGGGAGATGGGCTCGAATACGCGCTGGACGCCTATCCGCTGGAATGGGATTGCGGTTTATCCGATTGAAAAGCGGGGAAAAATGGTGTATGATAGAGAAGATCCCATGCAGTCTTTTCACGCCCTGTGCGTGAATTTTAGAGGAGGCGTTTTCCCATGCAGGAGGTTACCAAGGAAATGTCCATCGGCGAAGTGCTGCGCATGAACCGCGGCACCGCGCGCATCTTCATGGAGTTTGGCATGCACTGCCTGACCTGCCCGCACGCGACGGCCGAGAGCATCGCGGAGGCCGGCGGCGTGCACGGCATCAACGTCGACGAGCTGGTGCATCAGCTCAACGAGTACCTGGCCGAGCAGCAGTAATCCGGGCTGCATCGCGGAGGTTTCACGGCGCGTGAACCTCCGCGTTTTTTGTGCCCGGCGTACGCCGAAACTCCGCGTCTGCCGGCGAATAAATCACCTTATCCACAGAAAAGCGGAAACTGGGGACAAATCTGTGGATAACTTTGCACAGGCTTTTTTCTGTCCAAAAGACTGGAAATAACGGCATTCGACGGCACTTGTCCACAATATCCACAGGAAAAACCGCAAAAGCTGTGGATAAACCTGCGGATGGCGCGTGAAAAACCGACGGGAACGCGTCCGCTTTTTGGGCTGTTTGGGCAAAAATGCCCGCGCCAAAACGGATGCGCGTCAAAGGAGCGGGACTGCCTTGCGAAAACGGCGCGCGCATGCTATCATAAGCAGGAGATCACGGATGAGGCAATACGTGCAGAGAGAGGAGCTTCTTTTGATGGATATGAAAATGCGCATTGCAAAGCTGGTATGCGCGGCGCTCAAGGATGCGTTCGACGCGGACGAGCCGGCAGCCCCGGCCGTTTCGGACATGCTGGAGATCCCGCCGGAGCCGGGCCTGGGCGACTATGCGTTTCCCTGCTTCAAGCTGGCGAAGACGCTGCGCAAGGGCCCGCCGCAGATCGCCGCCGCACTGTCGGAGCGTATCAACGCGCCGGAGACGGCCAGCGTGCAGTGCGTGGGCGGCTATCTGAACTTCTTCCTCAACCGGGAAAACTTCGCGCGCGAGACGCTGGAGGCGGTGCTGGCGCAGCCCGGCCGCTGGGGCGCGTCGGATGTGGGCGCGGGCAAGACGGTCTGCCTGGACTACAGCTCCATCAACATCGCCAAGCGCTTCCACATCGGGCACCTGTCCACGACGATGATCGGCCATTCGCTGCGGCGCATCTATGACTTTTCCGGCTACAGGACGGTGAGCATCAACCACCTGGGCGACTGGGGCACGCAGTTTGGCAAGATGGTCTGCGCCTACAAGAAGTGGGGCTGCAAGGAGGACGTGGAGGCGGGCGGCGTGCAGGCGCTGGTCGACCTGTACGTGCGCTTCCACAAGGAGGCCGAAAAAGACCCCGCGCTGGACGACGAGGGTCGCGCGTGGTTCAAGAAGATTGAGGACGGCGACGAAGAGGCGCTGTCCATCTTCAACTGGTTCAAGGATGTGACGCTCAAGGACACGCAGCGGGTGTACGACCTGCTGGGCGTGACGTTTGACTCGTATGCGGGCGAGAGCTTCTACGTGGACAAGGTGGGCGCGGTCATCGAAGAGCTGCGCCGCAAGGGCCTGCTCGTGGAGAGCGAGGGTGCCGAGGTCGTGGACCTGTCCGAGGAGAACATGCCGCCCTTCCTCGTGCTCAAGAAGGACGGCACCACGCTCTACGCCACGCGCGACCTGGCGGCCGCGCTGTACCGCAAGCAGACGTACGGCTTTGACAAGTGCCTGTACGTCGTGGCGTACCAGCAGGATCTGCACTTCCGCCAGCTGTTCAAGGTCATCGAGAAGATGGGCTATCCGTGGGCGAAGGACATGGAGCACGTGGCGTTCGGCATGGTCAGCTATGAGGGGCAGGCGCTGGCCACGCGCAAGGGCAACATCGTGTATCTGGACGACCTGCTCCGGCGCGCGGTGGACAAGGCGCGGGAGATCATCGAGGAAAAATCCCCGAACCTGGCCAACAAGGAAGAGGTCGCGCGCCAGATCGGCATCGGCGCGGTCATCTATTCCGACCTGCAGAACAGCCGCATCAAGGACATCGACTTCCGCTGGGACCGCGCGCTCAACTTCGACGGCGAGACCGCGCCCTACGTGCAGTACACGCACACGCGCTGCTGCTCGGTGCTGCGCAAGGCGGGCGAGCTGAGCGCCGCGCCCGACTACGCCGCGCTGTGCGACGACGAAGCGCAGGCGCTGCTGCGGCTGCTGGCGCGCTTCCCCGAGGCGGTGGACGAGGCGCGCGAGCGCAACGAGCCGTTCATGGTCACGCGCCACACGACGCAGATCGCGCAGGCGTATAACAAGTTCTACTACGAGCACCGCATCCTGGACGACGATCCCGCGGCCACGGCGGCGCGCGTTGCGCTCACCCGCGCCGCGCGCGACACGATCAAGACCGGCCTGTACCTGATCGGCATCGAGGCGCCGGAGCAGATGTGAGCGCGCAACGAACGCGCGAAACGGGGGAGGAGTGAATACCGTGATCGATCAACCGGACGCCCGCGCGCTGTGCGCGCGCCTGCAATGCATGACCGCGCTGAGACACGTGCGGCAGGTGCCCGCCGTTGCGGCGCTGGAGCGGCTGGCGCAGGAGGCCGCGCGCGAACGCGTGGATACGGAGGCGTTCGCGCAGGCGTACTGCGCGGCCTACGGCGCATGGATGGACTGCGCGGCGCGGGGCCTGTCTGGCTTTGGACAGGCGGCGCTGGAGGCCGTGCTCTTTGAGGAGAGCGCCTTTGCCTCCCTGTGCGCGGCGCGGGACGAGCGCGAGCTGCCCTACAGCGTGCTGCGCGCAGGCGCGCGCGACCTGGCGGCGCTGGGCGAGCTGACGCGCCTGGAGCCGGCGGACCTGCTCGCGCTGGCCGCGCACGGCGGCGCCGATCAGGCCGCGTTTGAGTTCCTGCCCGCCTGGGAGCTGGAGACGCCGCGCCCGGACGCGGACCCGCGCCTGCACGGGCTGGAGCTGAGCGCGCAGGGCGTGAGCGCGCTGGCGGCGTTTTTCCGCCGCCACGGCACGGGCCTGTTTGCGCGCTATCCCGGCTGCACGTGGGTCGGGGAGAGCGAGCGGTATCCGCTGGGCCTGCGCGGCATCGATCAGCCCGACCCCATCCGCCTGGAGGACATGGTGCTCTATGAGCAGCAGCGCGGCGCGCTGGTGGAAAACACGCGCCTGCTGCTGGCGGGACTGCCCGCGGCGAACGTGCTGCTCTACGGCGACAAGGGCACGGGCAAGTCCGCGACGGTCAAGGCGCTGCTCACGACGTTCTTCACGCAGGGGCTGCGCATCGTCGAGGTACCGCTGGCCAGCCTGACGCACCTGCCCTCGGTGTTCGCGCTGCTGCGCCGCCAGCCGGGCAAGTTCATCGTCTTTGTGGACGATCTGGCCTTCTCCGACAGCTGTCCGGAGTATACGGCGCTCAAGACCGTGCTGGAGGGCGGCCTGGAGGCGCGGCCCGCAAACGTCGTCGTCTACGCGACGAGCAACCGGCGCAACATCGTGCGCCAGCGCTTCTCCGAGCGGCAGGACGACGTCAACGAGCGCGACACGCTCGAGGAGAAGTTCTCCCTCTCCGACCGCTTTGACATCCGCCTCACGTTCGCCGCGCCCAGCCAGGACGAATACCTGCAGATCGTGCGCGCGCTCATGGCTGCGCGCGGGCTGTGCCTGCCCTGGGACGACGTGCGCCCTCAGGCCATCGCCTGGACGGTCAGCCACAACGGCTGCTCGCCGCGCGTCGCGCGCCAGTTCGTCGATCACCTGGGCGCGCGCGCAGCCTCCAGCGCATCCCAATAAGGGCAAAGAGAAAAGAGCGGGCTTTCGCCCGCTCTTTCCGCGCATCCTCACTTGATGCACTCGTAGTTGCCGCACATGCTCTCATCCTTGCAGCCGCTCTGGCAGCCGGCCTTCGCGCGCACGGTGATGCTCTCCAGGCTGCACATGTCCTGCGCGCCGTGGTGCTTGCAGGAGTGCACGGAGCAATGGATGCACTGGTTATGCTTTTCGTTTTGCATGATGTTTCCCTCCTCCTTGTTGCTCCCTTAGCATGCCCGCGCGCGGGGCGCGCTATGCGCGAAAAAAACTTGCTTTTGGAGGCGCCATCGCGTATAATAGGACGGAAAAACTGCATCGGACTGTTCGAAACCATCCAGTCCTTAAACAAAACTAGGGATGTGCGCGCAAGGCTCTTGCGCGCTGCGGTCATGTGCGCCGGATGGAGGCGCGCATGGGCGCTTTTCTTTTGTCGGCCGGTGCGAAGGAGATGTATGAACATGAAGGATCCCAAAACCCTCACCCGCGCGGCCGTCATCGCCGCGCTCTACGCCGCCCTGACGCTGCTGCTGGCGCCCATCAGCTATGGCGCAATGCAGGTGCGCGTCTCCGAAGGGCTGACGCTGCTGCCCGTGCTCTTTCCCGAGGCCGCGCCTGCGCTCTTTGTCGGCTGTCTGCTGGCCAACCTGCTGGGCGGCAGCGCCCTGCCGGACATCGTGCTGGGCTCGCTGACCACCTTCGTCGCCGCGCTGCTCACGCGCCGCCTGCGCGGAAACCGCCTGCTGGCCGCGCTGCCGCCCGTCGTGCTCAACGGCCTGATCGTCGGCGCGCTCGTCCACCTGCTGTATACGCCCGAGATCCCCATGGCGCTGTGCATGCTCTACGTCGCCGTGGGCGAGGCCATCGCCTGCTACGTCGTGGGATTTCTGGTGCTGGCCGCCGTCAAGCGCGTGCCCGAGCGCTGGCGCGCGTAATGCGAACCTCCTGCCGCCTGGTCGGGGAATATCCCGATCGGGCGGTTTTTTGATCCGCCCCCGCAACATGCGCGCGGTCAATTGACTTTCCGACAGCGCACGCGTATAATAAAAACAAAAATTCAATCTGTTTTTACAGTTTTACATCTGAAGAAAGAGGTGAAGCGCATGGCCTTCATCGCCTTTGAACGCGTGTGCAAGGACTATCCGACTGCGGGCGAGCCCGTGCATGCGGCCAGGGACGTGAGCTTTGAGATCGAGAAGGGCGAGCTGTGCGTGGTGCTCGGGCCCAGCGGCGCAGGCAAGACAACGATTCTCAATCTGCTGGGCGGGATGGACCGCGCCACGAGCGGGCGCATCACCGTGGGGGATAAGGACGTCACGGCAATGACTGCCCGCCAGCTGAGCGAATACCGGCGCACGGACGTGGGGTTTGTGTTTCAATTCTACAACCTGATGCAAAACCTCACGGCGCTGGAGAACGTGGAGCTCGCGCGGCAGGTGTGCAGGGACGCGCTCGACCCGCGCAGGGTGATGGAGCAGGTGGGCCTGGGCGAGCGGATGAACAACTTTCCCGCGCAGCTGTCGGGCGGCGAGCAGCAGCGCGTGTCGATCGCGCGGGCGCTGTGCAAGAACCCGGCGCTGCTGCTGTGCGACGAGCCGACGGGCGCACTGGACTCGAAGACGGGCGTGCAGGTGCTGCGGCTGCTCACGGACATCAGCCGCGAGCACGGCGCGACGGTCGTGATCATCACGCACAATGCGTCCATCGCGCCGCTGGGCCAGCGCATCATCCGGCTGAAGAACGGCGCGGTCGAGTCGGTCGAGCGCTGCGCGCATCCGGCCTCGGTGGAGGACATCGCATGGTGAGGGGCAATATGCTGCGCAGGAAGCTGCTGCGCGATATGTGGCGCTCAAAGCTGCAGTTTGTGTCCATGCTGCTGCTGTGCGCGCTGGGCACGTGGGTGTTCACCGGCCTGGACGCGGCGTGGCGCATGCTGGACCGGACGATCGAGACGTACTACGAGGAGCAGAACCTGGCCGACTTCTGGGTGCAGCTGCCGGGCGCGGACCGCGAGGCGCTGCGGCGGCTGGAGCGGCTGCCGGGCGTGGAGCGCGTGCAGATGCGCGTGAACGTCGAGATGGATACGGATTTACCCAGCGAGGCGACGCTGCAGGTGCTCGGCTATGACGGCGAGGCGCAGATCAACGCGCCGCTGCTGCGCGAGGGCGAGGCGCTGGCGGCACACGACGGGCGAGGGCTGCTGCTGGAAGAGCAGTTTGCGCGCGCCAACGGCATCGAGGTCGGGGATACGCTGCGCCTGCGGCTGGACGGCTTTGAGCAGACGTTTACCGTGCGCGCTCTGGCGCTCAGCCCCGAATACCTGATCACGACGAAGGACGTGTCGCCCGATCCGCTGCACTACGGCTTTGCCATGGCGAACATGGACGCGCTCTCGCCGCTGCCGGCGAGCGAACTGCTGGTCGATCTCGCGCCGGATGCGGACGCGGACGC
Organism: Candidatus Onthenecus intestinigallinarum; assembly: GCA_018713325.1. GTDB lineage: Bacteria > Bacillota > Clostridia > Christensenellales > Aristaeellaceae > Beduinella > Beduinella intestinigallinarum. The sequence goes on from DVFJ01000013.1 coordinate 41,032, forward strand.
CGTGCGCGCGCGCATCGAGGAGCTGTATCCCTACGCGCTGATCGTCGACCAGCAGGCGAACGCCTCGACACAGCGCGCGCGCAATGATGTAGAGATCTTCCGCAAGCTGTCCTACGTCTTTCCGCTGCTGGCGTTCGGCGTATCCTCGCTGATCGTGCTGACGACCATCACCCGCCTCATCGACGGACAGCGCACGCAGATGGGCACGTTGGGCGCGCTCGGCTATGGAGGCGGGCGCGTGGCGCGGCACTACCTGAACTATGCGTTCTATCCGTCGCTGGCCGGCGCGCTGCTGGGCCTGGGCGTGGGCCTGATCACGCTGCCGGACATGCTGTGGGACATGGAGGCCGCGCACTTCGTCTTTCCCTACCGGCTGTGGGCGCCGGTCTCGACGGCGGCGTGGTGTGTATGCGGGCTGTCCGTGGCGCTCAGCTGCGCGGTGTGCCTGCTGGCCTACCGCAAGGCTGCGCGCGAGGTCACGGCCGCGCTGCTGCGGCCCAAGCCGCCGCGGGTCGGCAGCCGCGTGCTGCTGGAGCGCTGCACCGGCCTGTGGAGGCGCCTGGGCTTCAACACGAAGATGGTCGTGCGCAATCTGTTTCGCAACAAGCTGCGCGCGGCGATGCTGCTGGTGGGCATCCTGTGCTGCAACATGCTGATCATCACGTCGCTGGGGCTGGAGGACTCGGTGCGCTTCTTCGTGGGCGCGTATTACGACGGCACGATCCAGTACGACCTGCGCGCAGACCTGACGGACGAGGCCGGCACGGCGGAGTCGTACTATAGCCGGCTGGAGGCCGGGCGCGTGGAGGCGATCATGGAAAAGACGGTCAGCCTGCGCGGCCCGCAGGAGGCGCGCACGACCACGCTGACGGTCGTGGAGCCCGACCAGCAGCTGCTGTATCTGGGCGAGGGGCGCACGTATACGCCCGTCTGCGCGCAGGGCGTGGCCGTCACGCAGAAGATGTGCCAGACGCTGGGCATCGGCGTGGGCGACGAGGTCGAGATCTGGCTGCCCGGCGACGATGCGCCCGTGCGCACGCAGGTGGCGCAGGTCGTGTATGTGAATGTCGGCCAGGGCGCGTATATGACCCGCACGCAGTGGGAGGCGCTGGGCAAGGGCGCGTTCACGCCCACGGCGCTGCTGCTGCAGGCGCCGTCTGCGGGCTGCGAGGCGAAGCTGGAGCAGATGGACGAGGTGGAGGCGATCAAGGACCCGGACGAGCAGCACGAGCAGAACCTGCAGGTGCTCCAGTCGTTGACTGCCATCTTCAACCTGATGAGCGGCGCGGCGCTGGGGCTGGCGTTCGTCATCTGCTACAACATGGGCATCCTCAACTTCATGGAGCGCGAGCGCGAGTACGCGACGCTCAAGGTGCTGGGCTACCATCAGCGGGAGATCAAGCGCCTGATGGTGCGCGAGAACAACTGGATTACGGCATTGGGCGTGCTGCTGGGCGTGGGGCCCGGTATCTGGCTGACGGATGTGGTCATGCGCTCGGTCGAGTCCGAGCAGATGGTGTACGGCGTGCATGTGGAGCTGCAGTCCATCCTCATCGCCAGCGTGGTGACGTTCGCGTTTTCGCGCTTCGTGCAGTGGCTGCTCACGCGCAACGTGCGCAAGATCGACATGGTGACCTCTCTCAAGAGCGTCGAATGACGCAAAGAAAGGAATGTGAACGATGCGAAAGATCCTCTCCCTGCTGCTGTGCCTGCCGCTGGCGCTGCTTTGCGCGCCGGCGCTGGCGCAAGATCTGGAAGATCTGGGCGCGATGGACACCGCCACCGGCGCGGTCGAAGCCGCGCGCACGGTGGATGTGACGGCGCCGTTCTCGGGCGTGCTGCTGCCCTTTGACGTGGAGGCGGGCGACCGGGTCGAGGCCGGCGAGGCGCTGCTGTGCATGGACACGACGAAGGTGTACGCGCCCTTTGACGGCACGCTCAGCGCGGTGTTCGCCGGCGAGGGCGACGACGCCGATGCGTTTACGGCGCGCTACGGCGGCCTGGCGTCGCTGGAGCCGGCCGAGCGGCTGACGCTCGCCTGCACCGCCTACGGCGCCTATGACGACGCGGAGCACAAGATCGTGCACGTGGGCGAGACGCTCTACTACAAGAACGCGACGGGCGACAAGGTGACGGGCACGGGCCGCGTCGTCGCCGTGACGGCGGAGGGCTTTCAGGTGGAGGTGCTCACCGGCGAGCCGGAGGTCGGCCAGCGGGTCGACCTGTATCGCGACGCGGATCATGAAAGCGATGAGCGCGTCGGCCGCGGCGCGTGCCGGGCCGCTACGGCAATCCCCATTGCGGGCACGGGCCGCGTGCTGCGCGTGCACGCGCAGGAGGGCGCGTTTGTGCGGGCGGGCGACCTGCTCTTCGAACTCGTCGGCACGGACGCCGCGCCGCAGGGGCTGAGCGATACGCTGTGCGCGCCCGAGGCGGGCGTGGTAACGGCGGTTCCGGTCGCGGATGGACAGCAGGTATACAAGGGACAGGTGCTGCTCACGCTCGCCGACGAGGACAGCCTGCGCGTCACGGCGGAGGTGGACGAGATGGACCTGGGCGCGATCGCCGTGGGCGACCGCCTGCCCGTGGTGTTTGACCGGTATCCGGACACGGTGTACGAGGGGAGCGTGACGTCGATCTCCGCGCAGGGCGTCGTGCGCCAGAACGCCAGCTACTACACCGTCAAGCTGGATGTGGACGCGCCGGGCTTGCTGCTGGGCATGAGCGCGACGGTCTACCTGCCGCGCTGAGGCACGAACTCGCAGGCGTGTGAAGGAGGGGGAACCATGGCCGCGGCATTCAACGAACAGGAGCGCGAGGCGATCGTGCGACGGCTGAGGGACGCCGCCCGGCGCTGCGCGGCGACGATCGGCATGCGCAAGACGACGCTGGAGCAGCTCGCGCGGGAGGCGGGCATCTCCAAGAGCGCGTTTTACCGGTTCTATGACAGCAAGGAGCGGCTCTTTCTGGACATCCTGGAGGAGTGGCACACGGCGATCTACGGCAGCGCGGCGGCGGTGCTGGAGGCGCGCGCGGCCCTGCCGCTGCGAACGCGCGTCGCGCAGGCGATCCTGGAGGCGGCGCGCGTGATGAGCGAGGGCGACACGATGGCGCTGTTCGCGCAGGACCTGCCCGCGATGCTGCGCCGCCTGCCGCCGGAGGTCGTGCAGGCGCATTACGACAGCGACGACCAGCACATCGAGCGGCTCATCGACCGCGCGGGCGTGCGGCTGCGCGTGTCCAGGGAGACGGCCTGCGCGATCATCCGCATCCTGTTCATGAGCCTGTTTCAGCGCGCCGAGGTCGGCGCGCACTACCAGCAGGCGCTGGAGGCGCTGGTCTACAGCGCGTGCGAGCAGATCATCGCGGAATGAAAAAAAGCGGCCCCGCAGGGCATTGCCCTGCGGGGCCGCCGCGTCAGCGCACCGCGCGGATCATCGGCGTGTGGTCGTCCTCGGGCAGATAGCCCACCAGCTCCACGCGCGCAAAGCCCGCGTCCCGCATCGCCTGCATCTCGTGCTCGAGCGTGAGCGGCGTGTCGAAGTGGACGAACACATCCGGCGCAATGCCGTCGCGCGCGCGCCGCCGCGCGCACTCCGCAAAGAGCAGATCCTCGATCTGCTGCGTCTTGGCCTCATAGTCGCACTGCAGGTACACCCCGCCCGGGCGCAGGCTGTCGCGGATCTTGGCAAAGAGCCGCGCCTTCTGCGCGGCGGGGAAGTGGTGCAGCGTCTCAAACGAGACGGCCGCGTCAAAGCGGCTGTCGCCGAACGGCTGCGCGAAGTAGTCCGCCTGCCACAGCGTCAGCGCCCGGTTCGGATGCTTGCGCCGCAGCGCGGCGAGCATCTCGCCGGACAGGTCCACGCCCGTCACGTGCAGCGCCGGAAAGCGCGCGAAGATCTCGTCCAGCTCCAGCCCCGTGCCGCAGCCGACGTCCAGCAGCGTCTCGATGCCGTCGGGCAGCAGCGCCGCCATCCACGCGTAGTGCGCGCGCCAGGGAGACATGTGCGCCTCATAGTCGCCGATGCGCGCGTCGAAGAACGCACCCATCGCCTCCAGCGGCTCGTCCCGCGTCTGCGCCAGCCAGTCCTGCAATGCGCGAAATCCGTCGTCCATGGATACCGCCTCCGCATGATTCAATGCCTTTATGATACGTGCCGCGCGCGACCGTGTCAAGCCCAAAAGGGGATGCGCGGGCGGCCGAAGCGTGCTATAATGGCCGGGATACCACAAAAGGGAGAGGAAGCCGCTTGGAGATCCGAAAGGCTGACGCGCAGGATTTGCAGACCATCCTGGAGATCTATGCCCATGCCCGCCGGTTCATGGCCGAACATGGGAACCCGACGCAGTGGGGAAGCGACCGGCCCCCGCGGTCGCAGACCGAGGACGACATCCGCCGCGGCAGGCTGTACGTCTGCGAGGCGGAGGGGCGCATCGCGTGCGTCTTTTACTTCGCGCAGGAGGAGGACCCGACCTACCGCGTGATCGAGGACGGCGCGTGGCTGGCGGACGGGCCCTACGGCGTCGTGCACCGCATCGCCTCCGCGCCGGGCACGCGGGGCGCGGCGACGTACTGCCTGAACTGGGCGTTCGCGCGCTGCGGCAACCTGCGCATCGACACGCACGCGGACAACGCGCCCATGCAGGGGCTGCTGCGCAAGCTGGGCTTTGCGCGCTGCGGGCGGATCTACATCGCCGACGGCTCGCCGCGCGAGGCGTTCCAGAAGGCGCGCTGAGCGGGAGCGCAAAGCGGCCGCGTCCAACCGGACGCGGCCGCTTTTTCGTCATACCGCCTTGGGCTGAATCTCGCGCTCGAAGAAGTCGCGGACCGTCTCCGGCGTCACGGAGAAGAACTGATCGTCCACCGTGACGCACACGCCCTTTTCGCAGGTGCCCATGCAGAACTTGCCCGCCAGGTCCACCTTGTCCTTGAGCTGCGCCTGTGCGATCAGGTGTTGCAGGCGCTCGACCACCCGGCCGGAGCCCTTCGTGTGGCAGCAGCTGCCGATACAGACCGTCACTTTGACCATTGCCGCAGACCTCCTTACTCGTAGTCGACCACGTTCACCCAGTGGGCGAGGAACTCGCGCTCCTCGGGCTTGCCCTTGACCGTCTGCGACGCCGCGACGATCGGGATCCACTTTTGCACGTACTGCTTGGCCGTGTCGCTCTTCTTGCAGAACAGGTTCAGGTACGTCTCTGCGCCCTGGATGTCGCCGGCCAGCCAGAACAGCAGGTAGGTGCGCGCCGCGTCGGCGCTGGCGTTGCCCTGCGTGGCGTGCGACCAGTCCAGGATGCAGGGCGTGCCGTCGGGCTGGATGATGACGTTGCTGGGGTTGAAGTCGCCGTGGCAGAGCTTGTTGTGGTCGGGCATGCCGGCCAGGCGCGTGTGCAGCTCGTAGCGCGTGGTCGCGTCAAAGGTCGTGGAGGAGATTTTGCGGTGCATCTTCTCCTTGAGCTTGTTGAGCAGCGCGGGCGCCTTCTGCGCGTGCATGTTCAGCTGGATGTCGACCAGCTGCTCCAGATAGGCGTCCTTCTTTTCGGGGTGCTCCTCCATCAGCTGCGCGAGCGTCTTGCCCTCGATGAACTCGGTGACGATCGCCCACTTGCCGTCGACCTTCGTCACCTCCAGCACCTTGGGGATGCACAGGTCCGTCTCTTCCACGCGCGCCTGGTTGAGCGCCTCGTTGAGCACGTCAGTCTTGAGGTAGTCCTCGCTGAAGACCTTGATGGCGGTATCGCCGTCGCGGTAGACGGTCTTGGTGGTGCGCACCGCGATGATCTTGTCCAGGTTCATGATTCTGCCCCCTTCTCAGCGGCCATAGTAGGCGTTCAGGTACATCTGCTTGATCTCGCTCATCAGCGGATAGCGCGGGTTCGCGCCCGTGCACTGGTCGTCGAAGGCCTGCTCGACCATGTCGTCCAGGCGGTCGAGGAAGTCCTTTTCGTCGATGCCGTAGTCGCGGATGGTCTTGCGGATGCCCACGCGCTCCTTCAGCTCGTCGATGCGGGCGATCAGGTTTTCAAGCTTCTCCTCGTCGCTGGCGCCGCCGATGCCCAGCGCGTCGGCCACCTCAGCATAGCGCGCAAGCGTGTGCGGATGGTCGTACTGCGGGAAGGTGCCCATCTTGGCGGGGACCTCTGCGGCGTTGAAGCGCAGCACCTCGTCGATCATCAGCGCGTTGGCCACGCCGTGCGGCAGGTGGTGGAACGCGCCCAGCTTGTGCGCCATGGAGTGGCACACGCCCAGGAACGCATTGGCGAACGCCATGCCGGCCATGGTGGCGGCGTTGGCCATCTTCTCGCGGGCGACAGGATCGTTGGGCCCGTTGTCGTATGCGCGAGGCAGGTATTCGAAGATCATCTTCATCGAGCGCAGCGCCAGGCCGTCGGTGTAGTCGGTGGCCAGCATCGCGGCATAGGCCTCCAGGTCGTGCGTCAGCGCGTCGATGCCCGAGGCGCTGGTCAGGCCCTTGGGCGCGTTCATCATCATGTCCGCGTCGACGATGGCCATGTTGGGCATCAGCTCATAGTCGGCCAGCGGATACTTGACGCCCGTCTTCTCGTCGGTGATGACCGCAAAGGGCGTCACCTCGCTGCCCGTGCCGGCGGAGGTGGGCACGGCGATGAAGTAGGCCTTTTCGCCCATCTTGGGGAAGGTGTACACGCGCTTGCGGATGTCGACGAAGCGCATGGCCATGTCCATGAAGTCCGCGTCGGGATGCTCGTAGAGCACCCACATGATCTTGGCCGCGTCCATGGCGCTGCCGCCGCCCACGGCGATGATCACGTCGGGCTTGAAGGAGGCCATCTGCTTGGCGCCCTCGATGGCGCAGGCCAGGGACGGGTCGGGCGCCACGTCGTAGAACGTCGCGTGCACGATGCCCATCTCGTCCAGCTTGTCGGTGATGGGCTTGGTGTAGCCGTTGTTGAACAGGAAGCTGTCCGTCACCACGAAGGCGCGGCGCTTGCCCAGCACGTCCTTCAGCTCGCTGAGCGCCACCGGCAGGCAGCCCTTCTTGATGTACACCTTCTGCGGCGCGCGGAACCACAGCATGTTCTCTCTCCTCTCCGCGACGGTCTTGATGTTGAGCAGATGCTTCACGCCGACGTTTTCGGAGACAGAGTTGCCGCCCCAGGAGCCGCAGCCCAGGGTGAGGGAGGGCGCGAGCTTGAAGTTGTACAGGTCGCCGATGCCGCCCTGCGAGGAGGGCGTGTTGACCAGGATGCGGCAGGTCTTCATGCGCGCGGCGTGGCGGGCGATCTTGTCCTTCTCGGTGACGGCGTTGACGTACAGCGAGGAGGTGTGGCCGTAGCCGCCGTCGGCGACGAGGCGCTCGGCCTTGGAGAGAGCCTCCTCAAAGTCCGCGGCGCGGTACATTGCCAGCACGGGCGAGAGCTTTTCGTGGGCGAATTCCTCGCTCAGCTCCACGCTTTCGACCTCGCCGATGAGAATCTTCGTGCCGGCCGGCACGCTCACGCCGGACAGCTGCGCGATGCGCTCGGCGCTCTGGCCGACGATGCGCGCGTTGAGCGAGCCGTTGATGATGATCGTGCGGCGCACGCAGTCGGTCTCCTCGGGGTTGAGGAAGTAGCAGCCGCGGCGGCTGAACTCGGCCTTCACCGCGTCGTAGACGGGGTCGAGCACGATGACGCTCTGCTCGCTGGCGCAGATCATGCCGTTGTCAAACGTCTTGGAGTGGATGATCGAGTTGACGGCCAACAGGATGTCGGCGCTCTCGTCGATGATGGCGGGGGTGTTGCCGGCGCCCACGCCCAGCGCGGGCTTGCCGGAGGAGTACGCCGCGCGCACCATGCCGGGGCCGCCGGTGGCGAGGATGATGTCGGCCTCCTTCATGGCCATGTTGGTCAGCTCCAGCGAGGGCACGTCGATCCAGGCGATGATGCCCTCGGGCGCGCCGGCGGCGACGGCCGCATCCAGCACGCACTTGGCGGCCGCGATGGTGCAGCCCTTGGCGCGCGGGTGCGGGCTGATGACGATGCCGTTGCGCGTCTTGAGCGCCAGCAGCGTCTTGAAGATCGCCGTGGAGGTCGGGTTGGTCGTGGGGATGACCGCGGCGATGACGCCGATGGGTTCGGCAATCTTCCGGATGCCGTAGGCCGCGTCCTCCTCCACGACGCCGCAGGTCTTGGTGTGCTTGTAGGCGTTGTAGATGTATTCGGCGGCGTAGTGGTTCTTGATGACCTTGTCCTCCACCACGCCCATGCCGGTCTCGGCGACCGCCATCTTGGCCAACGGGATGCGGGCCTTGTTCGCGGCCACGGCCGCCGCCTGGAAGATGCGGTCCACCTGCTCCTGCGTGTAGGCGGCAAAGCGCCGCTGCGCCTCGCGCACGCGCGCAAGCGCTGCCTCAAACGTCTCGACGCTATCGACGATCTGCGTTTCGCTCATATCGGATGCTCCTTTTTGTCTCCGGCGCAGGGCCGGGGCGGTCGGTGAGCTTCCCGGGGCTCGTCCTCCGGGATTGATAATATTTTAACATTCTGTCCGGGGGCCGTCAATCGCACAAGTGAACAGAGATTGGCAGGTGCGTTGCATCATATTGTCTTATTTTTAACAATATCAAAAACACAAGGGACAATTGATGGCTCGAATTTTTTGCGAAAAAAGCGAAACGGCGACGCATTTGCGCCGCCGCTAAGGAAATTGAGTTTTATATTTTTTTAACGAACATGCAGCGGAAGAAAGCTCACAGGATCTTCACCAGCATGGTCTTCTGCTCGTCCATCTCGACCTTGAGCACGCCGCTCTTTTCCAGCGCGCGCAGCAGGTCGGAAAAGCGCTTGAAGCCGACGGCGCGCTCGGTGAAGTCGGGATAGTCGTTCTGGATGGCGGCCTTGAGAATGGAGGGGTTGATGCGCTCAAAGCCGTTGTCGCGGAAGGCGCGCAGGTGGCTGCGGAAGATCTCGGCGTAGTTGTCGCGCGTGAGCTGGGGCGGGGCCGCCTTCTGTTCCTCATGACCGAGCTGGACGATGAGGTTGAAGTGATCGGCCACGACGGTGAAGGAGCCGAAGCGCTGCGAAAGGCCGCTGAGCAGCTTGCCGAACGTGGAGAAGCCAAAGGACTTCTCGTTGAAGTCGGGCCGCAGGCGCAGCAGGATGTTCTTGAGTTCGGAGGCGAGGATCTCGTTTTCGTCGGCCTGCTCCTCGAGGATGGTGCAGATCAGTTCGTCGAGCTGGTCGAGCGTGAGCGGCTCGTCCTTCTGGCTGCGGCCGGAGGACTTGCCCTGGCTGACGGACTCCAGGAACTGGAATTCATTGCACGCGTTGATGAACACGCTGCTGGCGGCCTCCGAGCGCGAGATGCCCAGCACGAATTTGCCCATGGATTTGAGCTTGCCCACGAGGGGTACGTAGTCGCTGTCGCCGGAGACGATGCAGAACGAGTCGATCAGGCTGTTGGTGAAGGCCACGTCCAGCGCGTCGAGCACGAGCTGGATGTCCAGGTTGTTCTTCTGGTTGCGCCCGTAGCGGATGGAGGGCACGACGTTGAATGTGTTGGACAGCAGCAGCTCCTTCAGGTCAGAGTACTTGTCCGTGTAGCCGTACACCTTGCCGATCAGGATGTCGCCGCGGATCTTGACCTTTTCGATGACGTCGTTGAGCGTGCCGATCTTGGCGCCGCAGTTTTCCAGGTCGACGAAGAGCGCGTAATGTGCCGTGGCCATGTCATTCCCTCCTGCCATTCGTGCGCGCGGCATGGCCGCGCCCTCTTCACGATAGCACAAAACCGGCGAAATGACAATGACTTTGCCCGTTTTGGGCTCGGACGCCCTTGAAAAAATCGGCGTTGCAGGCGGCAGGGATTGAGCGGGATGGGCGCGAATTTTCATATCAATTCCCAATATGCGGGTCCGCAAATACATGCAAAGGCAAGCGCCGCCATTCATGCGGGCGCCTGCGGAACGGAGGGATCGCTATGACGCAGGAGCACATCATCGTGCTGGACCACAACCCCACCCTGCAGGGACTGGTCGACCTCAAGACGCACATCGTCTATGACGCGCCGGATGGCAAGGAACTGGCGCTGCAGCTGCTCAAGCCGCAGTGGAAGAGCGACGGGCGCGGGTTCCCGCTGGTCGTGTTCATCCAGGGCAGCGGCTGGACGAAGCCGGATCAGTTCTGGGAGCTGCCGCAGCTGAGCCTGCTGGCGCGCCGCGGCTTTGTCGTGGCCAGCGTCACGCACCGCTCGTGCCATGAGGCGCCCGCGCCTGCATTCCTACAGGATGTGAAGACGGCGCTCCGCTTTCTGCGCGCGCACGCTGCGCAGTACGACATCGACCCTGCGCGCGTGTGCGCCTGGGGCACGTCCTCGGGCGGGAACACCGCGCTGCTGCTGGGGCTGACTGGCGACGATCCGGCCTTTGAGACGGAAGTCTGGGCGGGCCAGAGCACGCGCGTGCAGGCCGTGGTCGACTGCTTCGGTCCGGCGGACCTGGAGACGATGGTGCGCGAGCGCCTCTCGCAGGCGTCGGCGTCGGACCATGCGCTCTTTCACGCGCTGGGCGGGAGCGACTCCGCCGAGACGTGCATCGAACGGCTGCGGGCGGTCAGTCCCGCGGCGTATGTGCGCCCGGGCCTGGAGCTGCCGCCGTTTTTGCTGCTGCACGGCGACGCCGATCCGATTGTCTACTATTCGGACAGCGAGGCGATGTATGAACGCCTGCGCGCGTGCGGGTATGACGCGCAGCTGGTGCGCGTGACGAACGCGCCGCACGAGGGCACGTTCTGGAGCCTGCCGCTGCTGGAGCACATCTTTGCGTTTATCCAGGCGCGCATCGGCTGACGCGGCCGTGCGGCACAAAAGGAGGGGGACGGCATGCAGACGGCGCGTGCCTACTGGCTTGAGACGATGGACCGCATTGCGCGGCCCGTGCTGGAGGCGCTCTCGCAGGGACGCCTGCGCGAGCGGATGCCCGTGCGCGGCAAGCTGCCGCGCGAGGACCGGGCGCAGTACACCTATCTGGAGGCGTTCGGCCGCACGATGACGGGCCTGGCGCCCTGGCTGGAGCTGGAGGGGCTGACGGGCGAGGAGGCGCGGCTGCAGGGGGCGTACCGGCGCATGGCGCTGGCGGCGCTGCACCAGGCGGTGACGCCCGGCGCGCCCGACGAGATGAACTTCTCCCACGGGCACCAGCCGATCGTCGATGCGGCGTTCCTGGCGCACGCGCTGCTGCGCGCGCCGCATGCGCTGCTGGAGGCCCTGCCCGCGCAGGACCGCGCGCACCTGCTGGACAAGCTGCGCGCGACGCGCACGCGCAAGCCGCCGGTGTGCAACTGGCTGCTCTTCTCGGCGATGATCGAGGCGCTGCTGTACCGGGCGGGCGCGCCGGACTGGGATCCCATGCGCGTGGACCTGGCCGTGCGGCTGCACTTTGACTGGTACAAGGGCGACGGCTTTTTCGGCGACGGGCCGGCGTTTCACATGGACTACTACAACAGCTACGTCATCCAGCCGATGCTCATCGACGTGCTGCGCACGGTGGCGGGCGAGGATGCCGAGTGGCGCGCGATGCTGGAGCGCGCGCAGACGTACGGCGCGCACCACGCGACGTTCCTGGAGCACCTGATCATGCCCGACGGCGGCTATCCCGTGCTGGGGCGCTCGTCGGCATACCGCTTCGGCTGCTTTCAGATGCTCGCGCAGGCCGCGCTGCAGGACCTGCTGGAGGAGGGGATCGCCCCGGCGCAGGCGCGCTGCGCGCTGACGCAGGCGATCCGGCGGGTGATGGCGTTTGATAACTTCGACGCGGACGGCTTTCTGGAGATCGGCGTGTGCGGCCGCCAGCCGGACATGGGCGAGGAATACATCAGCACGGGCAGTCTGTACCTGTGCATGGCGGTGTTCCTGCCGCTGGGCCTGCCGCCCGCGCACCCGTTCTGGAGCGCGCCGGACGCGGACTGGACGATGAAGCGCATGTGGCGCGGCGATCCGATGCGCTGCGAGCACGCGCTGTAGGGCGCGACCCGGGCGCTGAGCGGGGCTTTCGGCTTTGAAACTGCATGAGGAGGCATCGATATGCTGGATGCGATCCCAGGCAAAGAAGAGTTGACGGTATTGGTCGGGAAACCCCTGTATGAGGTGTGGACTGCGCTGTGCGCCCTGATTGAAGAACGATATGACATGGATTGTGCCTGGAATCGGGGCGGAAAAGCGTGGACATACGAATACAAATACCGCCGGGGCGGCAAAACGCTGTGCGCATTATATGCCAGGGAAAACTGCGTGGGTTTGCTGATAATCCTTGGAAAAGACGAACGGTTGAAGTTTGAAGCAGACATAGAACATTACGCGCCGGGAGTTCGGAAAGTATATGATGAAGCTCAAACCTACCACGATGGGAAGTGGCTTATGTTTGAACCGGCGGATTCGTCACTGTTTTGTGATTTCATGAAGCTGCTGGGTCTCAAGAGAAGGCCCAACAGGAGGTAAGACTACGATCCTGTCAGGAGGGATGACAAATGCGTTTCACAAGGGCGGAATGGTCCGACCTGGAGGCAATCGGAGATCTGTATGACGCCCTGTGCGAGCATCTGAGCGCGCATGGGAATGGTCCGGGGTGGAGAAAGGGCGTATATCCCACGGTAGAGGATGCGCGGGCAGGGATCGAGGATGGCGCGCTGTATGTGCTGAAAGAGCACGGAGCGGTCGTGGGCGCGATGACGCTGCGCCATAGGCCGGAGGCGGGATATGCAAAGGTCCGGTGGCTGACGGAAGATGACTATGATCACATCTATGTGATCTATACGCTCGCGGTCCACCCGGACTTTCTCAAAAGGGGAATGGGCGCCATGCTGTTGGAGCAGGCGGAGCGCCTGGCCAGGGCGGAGGGATGCCGAAGCCTCCGGCTGGATGTCGCGCGGGGCAATGTGCCCGCAGAAAACCTGTACAGAAAATGCGGCTTTCAATGCGTCGGCACGGCAGACCTCGGGTATGCGGCATATGGGCTGCCGTGGTTCAACCTCTATGAAAAGGTCCTGAAATGACGGAATGCTTGTGTCCTGGGGAACAGACACGCCATGGCCGTGCGGCCATGGCGTGCGTTTTCTTTTGGAAAGGGTTGGGGATTACAGGCTGTTGACGTAGCGCTCGATGCGCCGCAGCGCCTCGGCGAGCTTTTCCAGGCTGGTGGCATAGGAGCAGCGGATGTGCCCCTCGCCGCTCTGGCCGAAGGCCGTGCCCGGCACGCAGGCGACGTGCTCGGCGCGCAGCAGGCCCTGGCAGAACTCCTCGCTGGACAGGCCCGTGCCCGCGATCGACGGGAAGACGTAGAACGCGCCCAGCGGCTCAAAGCACGGCAGGCCCATCCTGCGCAGCGCGTCGACCATCAGGCGGCGGCGGCGGTCGTAGCTGCGCACCATGGTGCGCACGTCCTCAAAGTCGTTTTGCAGTCCGCGCGAGAGCGCCTCTTCGGCGGCAAGCTGGCCCTGGGTCGACGCGCACATGATCGTGTACTGGTGGATCTTGCACATCACCGCCAGCAGGTCCCGCGGGCCGCAGGCATAGCCCACGCGCCAGCCGGTCATCGCAAACGCCTTGGAGAAGCCGTTGAGCAGCACGGTTCGCTCGCGCATGCCGGGCAGGGAAGGGAAGCTGACGTGCTCGTGCCCGCCGTAGGTGAGTTCGGAGTAGATCTCATCGGCCAGGACGATGATGTCCGTATCGCGCAGTGCGTCGGCGATCTGCTGCAGGTCCTCCCGGCGCATGATGGAGCCGGTCGGGTTGTTGGGGTAGGGTAGGATCAGCGCCTTGGTGCGCGGGGTGAGGGCCGCGCGCAGCGCCTCGCCCGTGAGGCGGAACTCGTCCTCAAAGCGGGTGACGATGGGGCGCGGCGTGCCGCCGGCGAACGTCACGCCGGGCGCATAGGAGACGTAGGACGGCTCGGGGATGAGCACCTCGTCGCCCGGGGCGCACAGCGCGCGCAGGCACAGGTCGATGCCCTCGCTCGCGCCGATGGTGACGAGGATCTCGTCCGCCGGGTCGTACTCGACGTGGCAGCGGCGGCGCAGGTACTGCGCGATGAGCCGGCGCAGCTGGATGCGGCCCCAGTTGGAGGTGTACTGCGTCAGGCCGTCCTCGATGGAGCGGATGGCCGCGTCGCGGATGTGCCAGGGCGTGACGAAGTCCGGCTCGCCCACGCCCAGGGAGATGGCCTCGGGCATCTCGGCGACGATGTCGAAGAACTTGCGGATGCCGCTGGGCGGCACATCCCGCACGCTGGGATTGACGATGCGCTGCATGTCCATCACGGGCTCACCGCCAGACGCCGGTCGGTGTCGTCGCCCTCAAAGATGACGCCGCCGTATTTATAGGTCTTGAGCATGAAGTGCGTGGCCGTGCCGGTGACGCTCTCGAGCGTGGAGAGCTTGCTGGACACGAACGAGGCCAGCTGCTTGAGCGTGGGCGCCTCGACCATGACCATCAGGTCGTACGCGCCGCTCATGAGGTAGAGGCTGGTGACCTCCTCGAACTGATAGATGCGCGCGGCGATGGCGTCAAAGCCGCGGTCGCGCTGCGGCTGTACGCGCACCTCGATGACCGCCTGCACCATCTCCTTGTCGGTGCGCTCCCAGTTGATCATGGCCGGGTATTTGACCAGCACGCGGTCCTTTTCCAGGCGGCCGATGGCGCGGCGCACCTCGTCCACGTCGTAGCCGGTCATCACGGCGATCTGCTCCGCGCTGATGCGCGCGTCGTCGGACAAAATTTCCAGAATGTGCATTTCCAGCGTATTGTACAACGGTATTCACCCCTTTGCTTGGTTGGCGGCCGTCAGAACAGGCCGGTGATGTTGCCTGCGTCGTCCACGTCGATGTTCTCCGCGGCGGGCACGCGCGGCAGGCCGGGCATGGTCATGATGTCGCCGGCGAGCGCGACGACGAAGCCCGCGCCCGCGCTCAGGCGCGCCTGGCGGATGGTGAGCGTGAAGCCCTCGGGCGCGCCGAGCTTCTTGGGATCGTCGGAGAAGGAGTACTGCGTCTTGGCGATGCACACCGGCAGCTCGCCATAGCCGCCCTCCTCAAACGACTTGAGCTGCTTGGCCGCAGCCGGGGCGATGGACACGTCCTGCGCGCCGTAGATCTTCTTGGCGACGGCCTCGATCTTCCCGGCCAGCGACAGGTCGTCCGGGTAGGTGAGGGAGAACTTGGACAGGTCCGCGCGCTCGCAGCGGGCGACGACCTGCTCGGCCAGCGCCAGGCCGCCCTCGCCGCCCTTGGCCCAGACCTCGCACAGCGCGACCTGCGCGCCCATCCGGGCGGCGGCCTCGCGCACGAGCGCGATCTCGGCGTCTGTGTCGCTGGTGAAGCGGTTGAGCGCGACGACGGGCTCCACGCCCCAGACGGTGCGGATGTTGTGCAGGTGGCGCGTGAGGTTGGACAGGCCCTTCTCCAGCGCGGGCAGGTTCTCCTGCGCAAGGTCGGCCTTGGCGACGCCGCCGTGGCTCTTGAGCGCGCGCACCGTCGCCACCAGCACGATGCACGAGGGCTTCAGGCCCGCCTTGCGGCACTTGATGTCGATGAACTTCTCCGCGCCCAGGTCCGCGCCGAAGCCGGCCTCCGTGACCACATAGTCCGCCAGGCGCAGCGCGGTCTGCGTGGCGACGATGCTGTTGCAGCCGTGGGCGATGTTGGCAAACGGGCCGCCGTGCACGAGCGCGGGCGTGCCCTCGAGCGTCTGCACGAGGTTGGGACGCATCGCGTCGCGCAGCAGCGCGGCCATGGCGCCCTGCGCGCGCAGCTGGCCGGCGGTCACGGGCGCGTCGGCGTAGGTACGGCCCACTACGATGCGCGCCAGGCGCTGCTTGAGGTCGGCGATGTCGCTGGCAAGGCACAGCACCGCCATGATCTCCGAGGCGGTGGTGATGTCAAAGCCGTCCTCGCGCGGCATGCCGTTCGTGCGTCCGCCCAGGCCGTCCACGATCTGGCGCAGCTGGCGGTCGTTCATGTCCATGCAGCGCTTCCAGGTGATGCGGCGCGGGTCGATGCCCAGCGCATTGCCCTGCGCGATGTGGTTGTCGACCATCGCGGCCAGCAGATTGTTGGCGGCGGTGATGGCGTGCAGGTCGCCGGTGAAGTGCAGATTGATGTCCTCCATGGGCACGACCTGCGCATAGCCGCCGCCCGCCGCGCCGCCCTTGACGCCGAATACGGGCCCCAGCGACGGCTCGCGCAGCGCGAGCATCGTGCGCTTGCCAGCCCGGCGCAGCGCGTCGGCCAGGCCGATGGACACGGTCGTCTTGCCCTCGCCCGCCGGCGTGGGGTTGATCGCCGTGACGAGCACGAGCCGTCCGTCCATCGGGCGATCCTTGAGCGCAAGGTAGTCCACCTTGGCCTTGTAGCGTCCGTACAGCTCCAGCAGCTCTTCGCCGATGCCCGCCTCCGTGGCCACCGCCTGAACGGGCTTTAACTGACACGCGCGCGCGATGTCAATGTCGCTTTGCATGGTCATCCCCTCCGTATTCGTAGAAATCATGCTTTCATTATAGTCCATTCGTCCCGGCGCATCAAGCCACATTTGCCCGGGCGATTTCTTTTTCGGGCGCGCTGTGCTATAATGGGCGCATGCAATACGCGGAGGTGAGGGCCATGGATGCGGCGGGACGGCGTGCGGCGATCCTGGCGCGCATGGAGCGCGCGGCAGAGCCCGTGAAGGGCGGGGAGCTGTCGAGGGAGTTCTCGGTCAGCCGGCAGGTGATCGTGCAGGACATCGCGCTGCTGCGCGCGCAGGGACATCCCGTGCTGGCCACGCCTGCGGGCTATATGCTGCCCGCCGCCGCGCCCGCGCCGTGCGCGCGCGCCGTACTGTGCGCGCACGAGGGGTTTGAACGCATGCGCGAGGAGCTGTACGCCGTCGTCGATGCGGGCGCGACGGTGGAGGACATCGTCGTCACCCATCCGGTATATGGAGAGTTTCGCGCGATGCTGATGCTCTCCAGCCGGCGGCAGGTGGATGCGTTCGTCGAAAATGCCGCCTGGCAGGACGCGGCGCCGCTCTCGGCGCTCCTGACGGACGGCGCGCACCTGCATACGCTCACCGCGCCCGACGAGCGCACGCTCGACGCGGCCTGCGACGCGCTGCGCCGGGGCGGTTTTCTGACGGCGTGACGCCGGCGGGCGCGCGGCCGCGCGGCCGCGCAAGAAATGGGGCCATGGAACGGCGCGCTGGTCTCTTCACATGGACACAAAAACACCACCGGCGTTGGCCGGTGGTGTTTTGCGTGCCGCAGGGTCCGCCCATGGCGCATACCGATGGCCTGTGACGACGCTCGCCTGGCGCATGTACAGCCGGCCCGTGGGCGCGCTGTACACGTACAGCCGGCTGTCGGGCGCATCGCCCATATACCAGAACCCGTCGCGCTCGTTCAGCATGGCCGCCATGTTCGGGTCATGCTGCGCATCGCAGAGGGGGTGCGAGCGGACGCCGTCCGGAAGCGGCAGCGCATGCCAGCCGTCGCCGGCCGACACAAAGCGCAAAAACCCCTCCGAATCGTCGCCGACGTCATAGATGCGCCATAGTCCCTTCCCTCGCCGACGGCGTCAAAAGCATAGATTTCCTTCGGCTCTTCACGGAAGGAATACGCGGTCTTCCGCTCCGGATAGGAGGGACCCCATGCGGGGATCAGACAGACGGGCGCGATCAGCACACACGCAAGCGCCAACAGAAGAAACCGCGATCTCCTCATCAAAATCTTCATCGAAGCCCTCCGGTCCAGGGGGATGGCTCCATCCGGCCCTGCGCGGCCGAACGGGGGAACGTTCAAAAAATCGCCCCTGCGAGGCATTTCGCAGGGGCGACATGGAGCTGATGACCGGATTTGAACCGGTGACCTCGTCCTTACCAAGGACGCGCTCTACCGACTGAGCTACATCAGCGCGCTTCGGAACGCGAAAATTATTATACCGTCTTTGGACGGAAAAATCAAGCTTTTTTTGGGCCTGGACGAAAAAATGTGCCGGCGGACGGCCACAAGGGCGGAGAAACGGGAAAATTTGCGCTTTTCATTTGACATCGGGCGCAGTTTTGCATATACTAGGTAGGTAATCGAATCAAGCACGCGCGAGGATGGGGAACGCATCCGCACGCTGCGCCCCAAGAGAGCCGCCGGTCGGTGCAAGGCGGCGGCGCAGCGCGGTTCACTCGCCCCGGAGCGCTCCGTTTCGGACGGCCGCACCCGTTATCGTGCGTCGAGCGGGCGGCGTATGCCGTCAAGTCGAGTGGTACCGCGGAACGGACGTTCCGTCTCTGACAGAGACGGGGCGTTTTTTCTTTATCCAACGTCCATGCATCACGAGGAGGAAACGAGATGATCACCCCTTACAACCCGGCTGCCATCGAGAAAAAGTGGCAGAAGATCTGGGCGGACGCCCATGCCTTTGAGGCGGAGAAGAGCCACGACAAGCCCAAGTTCTACGGCCTGATCGAGTTCCCGTACCCGTCCGGCGCGGGCCTGCACGTCGGCCATCCGCGCTCCAACACCGCGCTGGACATCATCTGCCGCAAGCGCCGCATGGAGGGCTACAACGTCCTGTATCCCATCGGCTGGGACGCCTTCGGCCTGCCGACCGAGAACTACGCGATCAAGAACCACGTGCACCCGGCCAAGGTCACCAAGGAAAACGTCGATCACTTCCGCGAGCAGCTGCAGAAGATCGGCTTCTCCTTCGACTACTCGCGCGAGGTCAACACCACCGATCCCAAGTACTACAAGTGGACGCAGTGGATCTTCCTGCGCCTGTTTGAGCGCGGCCTGGCCTACAAGGCGGAGATGCCCGTCAACTGGTGTACGAGCTGCAAGTGCGGCCTGGCCAACGAGGAGGTCGTCGGCGGCGTGTGCGAGCGCTGCGGCGGCGAGGTCGTGCGCAAGGTCAAGAGCCAGTGGATGCTCAGGATCACCGACTACGCGCAGAAGCTGCTCGACGGCCTGGACGAGGTAGACTTCATCGAGAAGGTCAAGGTGCAGCAGCGCAACTGGATCGGCCGCAGCGAGGGCGCGGAGGTCGACTTTGCCGTCGCCGGCAGCGACCGCAAGATCCGCGTCTACACCACGCGGCCGGACACGCTCTTCGGCGCGACGTACATGGTGCTCGCGCCCGAGCATCCGCTGCTGGACGAGATGAAGGACCGCATCGAGAACTGGGACGAGGTGCTGGCCTACCGCGCGCAGGCGGCGCGCAAGTCCGACTTTGAGCGCACGGAGCTGCAAAAGGACAAGACTGGCGTGGAGCTCAAGGGCCTGAAGGCGGTCAACCCCGTCACGGGCCGCGAGATCCCCGTGTGGGCGTCGGACTACGTGCTGGTCACCTACGGCACGGGCGCGATCATGGCCGTGCCCGCGCATGACACGCGCGACTGGGAGTTTGCCAAGAAGTTCGGCCTGCCCATCGTCGAGGTCGTCGCAGGCGGCAACGTGCAGGAGGCCGCCTATACGGACGTCGCCGACGGCGTGATGGTCAACTCGGGCTTCCTGGACGGGCTGCGCGTCGCACAGGCCAAGCAGAGGATCGCCGACTTCCTCGAGGAGAAGGGCATTGGCACGCGCAAGGTCAACTTCAAGCTGCGCGACTGGGTCTTCAGCCGCCAGCGCTACTGGGGCGAGCCGATCCCGCTCGTGCACTGCGACAAGTGCGGCTGGGCGCCCGTGCCGGAAAGCGAGCTGCCCGTGCTGCTGCCCGATGTCGATAACTACGAGCCCACCGACAGCGGCGAGTCGCCCCTGTCCGTCATCGACAGCTGGGTAAACACCACCTGCCCGCACTGCGGCGGCCCGGCCCGGCGCGAGACGGACACCATGCCCCAGTGGGCGGGCTCGTCCTGGTACTTCCTGCGCTACATCGATCCCCACAACGACGACATGTTCGCCGCGATGGACGAACTCAAGTACTGGCTGCCGGTCGACTGGTACAATGGCGGCATGGAGCACACCACGCTGCACCTGCTCTACAGCCGTTTCTGGCATAAGTTCCTCTACGACGAAGGCTACGTGCCCACGCCGGAGCCCTACCGCAAGCGCACGAGTCACGGCATGATCCTGGGCGCCAACGGCGAGAAGATGAGCAAGTCCCGCGGCAACGTGATCAACCCGGACGACACCATCGCCGAGATCGGCGCGGACGCCTTCCGCCTGTACGAGATGTTCATGGGCGCGTTTGACCAGGCGATTCCGTGGTCGACCGAGGGCGCGCGCGGCTGCCGCCGCTTCCTGGAGCGCGTATGGCGCCTGCAGGAGATGCTCACGGACGGCGAGGGCCACTCCAAGGGCCTGGAGACGCTGATTCACCAGACGATCAAGAAGGTCTCCGAGGACTACGAGAAGATGAAGTTCAACACCGCCATCGCCCAGATGATGACGCTGGTGAACGAATTCTACGCCGCCGGCCAGATCACGCGCGGCGACCTGCGCACGCTGCTGCTGCTGCTCGACCCGGTCGCCCCGCACATCGCCGAGGAGATGTGGCAGCAGTGCGGCCTGGGCGATCCCATCTACCGCCAGCAGTGGCCCGAGTGGGACGAGGACAAGCTGCAGGAGGCGACCGTGGAGATTGCCGTGCAGATCAACGGCAAGGTGCGCGGCCGCATCACCGTGCCCGCCGGCATGAGCCGTGAGCAGGCCGAGCGCGAGCTGCCGCAGCTGCCCGAGGTGCAGCGCCTGATCGCCGGCAAGACGGTCAAAAAGATCGTCTGCGTGCCTGGACGCCTGTTGAATGTGGTTGTCGGATGACGCGGCGGCTGCTATAATAGAATCAGCCGGATTGAGCCGATGCGCCCCGTGCGCGTCGGCTTTTTCAGTCCGCTTGCCGGCCCGGCCGCAAGCGGATGCCCAAACCCGCGCCGGGAGGGGGGAACGCCTTGCGCCATCGCTTCGCACGCTATCCGCGCCTGCAGCGGCTGGTCATCGCCTGCTGCGCGCTCACGGCGCTCGCCGCCGACCTTGCGCACGGCGCGGGCAACGCCACGCTGGCGCGCGCCGCCTTCTGCGCCACGTTCATTCTGCTGCCCGTGGCGCTGCTGCTCATGCGCTGCTGCCTGCTCATGGACGAGAAGGGCGTGTTCATCGGTACGCCCCTGCACCGTCATCGCCTGCTCTGGCGCGACATGGGTGCCGTGGGCTACATGCAGTGCAACGCGCGCCGCGTCTACCTGTACGGCATGGAAAAGGGCGACGACTCGTTTGCGCGCATGCTGCACGATGCGCCGTTTGCCACCCCGCGCCACTTCGTCGTGCCCGCCAGCGCCGCGCTGCGCGCCGCCGTCGTGTCGCTGTGCCCCTTCCCGCCCGAGAGCGTCTTTGCGCGTGCTGAGGCCCTGCCGCGCACCCACAGGCGGCTGCTCTCACGCCTGTACATGCCCGCGCTGCTGCTGCTGCCGGGCGGCGCGCTGGCGCTGCTCACCGGCGCGCGCATCGCGCTGTCCGCCTGCCGCAGCGCCTACGCGACGCTGCCGCTGTGCGCGCTGTGCACCGCGGCGATCGGCTGCGCCGCCGCCGGGCTCTACCTGCTCTCCTCGGCCGCAAACGCGCTGTCCGCCAACCCCGTGCTCGGCCCGCAGGGCGTGCGCGTGGGCTTCGCCGGCCGCTCGCTGACGCTGCGCTGGGAGGACATGGGCGCGCTGTGCCGCCTGCGCGCGCCGGGCGTGGGCACGCTCTATCTGCTCTCCGCGCCGCTGCCGCCCGCAGGAGATTCGCCCGCGCAGCCGCCGCTGCGCTGCATCTCGCTGTGCGACACGCGCAGCGTGTTGTTTGCGGTGCACTCCTTTTGCCTGCTCCCGGTGACGCAGGTGCGCGTGCCGGCGCGCCTGACCCGTGCGTTCCGGCGTGGTTGACTGTCGGCTTGCAGGAAAAACACCGCATTTAAGCGCGCGTAAATTTTTTCCGTCATATGCTGATTGTGTGGCAGGGAATCCTAGGGCGCGCCGCGAAAATTATCATGGTTTGTGATTACCGGGCATTCGGCCCGATCGGAGGAATCTGTTCGATGCGACTGTATCACGACAGCCGGGATCCTTTCTATCGCTGGCCGTTCGGCGCCGTGAGCTGCGGCCAGAGCGTGCGCGTCCGCTTGCGCGTGGAGGCGGATCAGGCGCCCGACCTCGTCTTCGTGCGCACGTGGAACGGGGCGGAGACCCGCAGTGCGATGCGCATGCTGGGCGCACAGGAGGGCGGATATCTGTACGAGGCGGAGATCGAGACATGCGATCACCCGTGCCTGATGTGGTACCGCTTTGGCGTACAGAAGGGGGAGGAGACCATCCTGTACGGCAACGCGGCGGACAACCTGGGCGGCGTGGGCCTGCAGGGCAATGCGGACTCCTATCAGATCACGGTGTGCGATCCCGCCTATGACACGCCGCGCTGGATGCGCGAGGGCGTGATGTACCAGATCATGGTCGACCGCTTTTACAACGGCGTGCCGGACGGCAGCCTGCTGCGAAAGCGCGACGACGTGCGCGTGCATGCGGACTGGTATGAGCGCCCCGACAGCGCCATCGCGCACAACGGCGACGGGCTGGCGCGCGACTTTTTCGGCGGCAATCTGGAGGGCGTGCGTCAGAAGCTGCCGTACCTGCGCGACCTGGGCGTGACGGTGCTCTACCTCAACCCGATCTTCCGGGCGCGCTCCAACCACAAGTACGACACGGGCGACTACCGCGAGATCGACCCGATGTTCGGCACGGAGGAGGACTTTGCGCGCCTGTGCAGGGATGCGCGCGCGATGGGCATCCGCGTGATGCTCGACGGCGTGTTCTCGCACGTGGGCGACGACAGCCGCTACTTCAACCGCTACGGCCGCTATCCGGACGTGGGCGCGTATCAGTCGAAGGATTCGCCCTATGCGTCGTGGTTCCGGTTCAAGCACTTTCCGGACTCATACGACTGCTGGTGGGGCTTTGACACGCTGCCAAACGTCAACGAGGAGAACCCCGACTACCTGCGCTTCATGCTCGAGGACGACGACGCAGTCACGCGTCACTGGCTGCGGGCGGGCGCGAGCGGCTGGCGGCTGGACGTGGCCGACGAGCTGCCGATGTCCTTCCTGCGGCGGCTGCGCGCGCGGGTCAAGGACGTGTCGCCGGACTGCGCGGTGCTGGGCGAGGTGTGGGAGGACGCCTCGCACAAGGTGACGTATGACAAGATGCGCTCCTATGTGCTGGGCGACACGCTGGATTCGGTGATGAACTATCCGCTGCGCGAGGCGCTGATCGCGTTCCTGCGCGGCGAGAAGACGGCGCTGCAGGCTGCGCGCACGGTCGAGGCGCTGCGAGAGAACTATCCCAAGCCCTTCTTCTACTCGTTGATGAACCTGCTGGGCAGCCATGACCGCGCGCGCATCATCGACGTGCTCGCCGATGCAAAGGTCGAGACGCTTGCGCGCGACGAGCGCAAGGCCCATGCCCTGACAAAGGAGCAGCGGGAGCTGGGCGTGCAGCGCACGCGGATGATGCTGCGCGTCATCGCGTGTCTGCCGGGTATGCCCTGCATCTACTACGGCGACGAGGCCGGCATGACGGGCGCAGGCGATCCCCTGTGCCGCGCGGCCTATCCCTGGGGAAGGGAAGACCAGGAGCAGCTGGCGTTTTTCCACCAGATGCTGCGCATGCGCGCCGCGCACCCCGTACTCGTGACGGGCGAGATGCGCATGCTCGCGCCCTGCGCGGACGTGCTGGGCGTGGTGCGCACGGCGCCCGGCGGACGGGATGCGTTCGGCCGGTCCGTGCGCGAGGAGACGGCGATCTGCCTGATCAACCGCAGCGAAGGCCCTGTGACGGTGCGTGTGCCCGAGGCAGAGCTGGGCTGCGACGTGCTGTGTGGCACGTCCGGAGAGCGCGTGTGCGCGCAGGATGGCGCGCTGTACCTGACCGTGCCGCCGCGCAGCGGCGAGACGTTTTTTCGCGCGCGCGGAGGCTTTGAGACGCTGAAAACGACAACTCACCGGGAAAGCATTGCGCAGGGCCGCGTTCTGGACTATGATGAGGTCATGTAAGCGGCAGATGGCCGCCGAAAGGACGAGGGGGTCTTTGCATGTTCTTCTATGATTGGACGCTGCTCATCGTGCTCCCGGCGCTGATCCTCGCGCTCTACGCGCAGGCGAAGGTGTCGGGCACGTTCAACCGCTTTTCCAAGGTGTACGCCCGCTCGGGGCTGACCGCGGCGCAGGCCGCCGACGCCATCCTGAGCCAGAACGGCATCACCGACGTGCGCATTGAGCGCGTGCGCGGCAACCTGACCGACCACTACGACCCGCGCGACCGCGTGCTGCGCCTGTCCGACAGCGTGTACGACTCCACGTCCATCGCGGCGCTGGGCGTCGCGGCGCACGAGGCCGGACACGCCGTGCAGCACGCGCAGGGCTACGTGCCCCTGGAGGTGCGCAGCGTGTTCGCGCCCATCGCGTCCATCGGATCCAATGCGGCGATTCCGCTGTTTTTGCTGGGGCTGATCTTCTCCTGGGAGCCGCTGGTCACGGTGGGCCTGGTGTGCTTCTCGTTCGCGGTCGTCTTCTCGCTGATCACGCTGCCGGTCGAGTTCAACGCCTCCAGCCGTGCGGTCGCCGCCCTGTCGGGCTACGGCTACCTCTCGCAGGAGGAGACGGCCGGCGCGAAAAAGGTGCTCAGCGCCGCGGCGCTCACCTACGTCGCCTCCGCGCTGACCGCGATTTTGCAGCTCGTGCGCCTGTTCGTGCTCGCGGGCCGCTCCAACCGCGACTGACGATGACAAGGGCCCCGGTCCATGCCGGGGCCCTGATTTTTTTGTGATGTCAATCGTCATGCCGGCGTCACTTGGACAGCTTGATCAGGATGTCCATGACCTCGTCCAGCTTCTCGTCGATGCCGCCGTGCTCGGCCGCCTCGCGCACGCAGCCCTTCATGTGCGCGCACAGCACCTCGGTGTGCGCCCTGCGCAGCACCGCCTCCGCCGCCAGCAGCTGGTTGGCGATGTCGATGCAGTAGCGGTCCTCGTCCACCATGCGCAGCACGCCGTCGATCTGTCCGCGCGCCGTGCGCAGCAGCCGCGCGATCGTCTCATGATCCGCCTGCATCAGGCAAACAGTCCCTTCTTCACGGTGACTTCGCCGGGCTCAAAGCCCGCGTCGGCCACCGCCTTTTTCAATACTTCGTCCGCGACGTCCTGCGCCAGCACGACCGTCGCGGTTTTCTTTTGCAGGTCCACCTGTGCGCTCTTCACGCCCTCCAGCGCGCTCAGCGCCTTTTCCACGCTCATCTTGCAGTGGTTGCAGCTCATGCCTTCGACCTTCATGACCTTTTTCATGGTGTTTGCCTCCTCCTGTGTCGTCTCGTCGGGAATGGGGGATTCAGGGGTTTCATCGGACGGCGCGGGGCGCTCGTCCGCCGCGGCCGCATGCGGCCTGAACAGCCGCAGCCGCAGCGCGTTGCTGACGACGCACACGCTGCTCATGCTCATCGCGGCGGCGGCGAACATCGGCGAGAGCCGCCAGCCCAGCAGCGGGAAGAATACGCCCGCCGCCAGCGGAATGCCGATGGCGTTGTAGAAGAACGCCCAGAACAGGTTCATGCGGATGTTGCGCAACACGCTGTGGCTCAGCTCGATGGCCGTCACCGCGTCGTACAGGTCGCCGCGCATCAGCACCACGTCCGCGGACTCGATCGCCACGTCCGTGCCCGCGCCGATGGCGATGCCCACGTCCGCGCGCGCCAGCGCCGGCGCGTCGTTGATGCCGTCGCCGACCATTGCGACCTTGTGGCCCTGCGCCTGCAGCCTGCGCACCTCGCGCTCCTTGTCCTGGGGCAGCACCTCGGCCACGGCCTCGTCGATGCCCGTCTGCGCGCGGATGGCCTCCGCCGCCGCGCGGTGGTCGCCCGTGAGCATCACGACGCGGATGCCCATGCGCTTGAGCGCGGCGACGGCCCCGCGGCTCGTCGGCTTGACGACGTCCGCCACGGCCAGCACGCCCAGCGCTTGCCCGGCGCAGGCAAAGTACATCGGCGTCTTGCCCGCGCGCGCCAGCGCCTCGCCCGCCTCGCGCAGGCCGCCCGGCTGTACGCCGCGCTCCTGCAAGAACGCCAGGTTGCCCGCCAGGCAGGCCTGGCCGTCGACCTCGGCCTCAATGCCCCGGCCGGGCACGGACGCAAAGCGCGCCACCGGCAACAGCGCCGCGCCGCGCTCCTGCGCGTACGCCGTGACGGCCTCGGCCAGCGGGTGCTCCGAGGCGTGCTCCATCGACGCGGCGACGGCCAGCAGCCGCGCCTCGTCCACGCCCGGCGCGGGGCGCACGTCCGTCACGCGCGGGCGGCCCTCGGTGATCGTGCCGGTCTTGTCCAGCACGACGGTCTTCACCGCGTGCGCCGTCTCCAGCGCCTCGGCGGACTTGAACAGGATGCCGTACTCCGCGCCCTTGCCCGTGCCGACCATGATCGCCACCGGCGTAGCCAGGCCCAGCGCGCACGGGCAGGAGATGACCAGCACCGCAATGCCGAACGACAGCGCGCTGGAGAACGGCTCGCCCAGCGCCAGCCACACCAGCGCCGTCACCACGGCGATGGCGATGACCACCGGCACGAACACGCCGCTGATGCGGTCGGCCAGCTTGGCGATCGGGGCCTTTGAATTGCCCGCCTCCTCCACGAGGCGGATGATCTGCGAGAGCGTCGTGTCGTCGCCCACGCGCGTGGCGCGCACCTTCACAAACCCGCGCCTGTTGATCGTCGCCGCGCTGACCGCGTCGCCCTCCCCGCGCTCGACCGGGATGCTCTCGCCCGTCAGCGCGGACTGGTCCACGCTCGTCTGCCCGCTGACGATCACGCCGTCCACCGGGATGCTGCCGCCCGGGCGCACCAGCACGATGTCGCCCACCGCGACCTGCTCCAGCGGCACCGTCTCCTCGCGCCCGTCACGCTCGACCGTCGCCGTCTGGGGCCGCAGGTCCATCAGCCGCCGGATCGCCTCGCCGGTCTTGCCCTTGGAGCGCGTCTCCAGAAACTTGCCCAGCGTGATCAGCGCCAGGATCATGGCCGCCGACTCGAAGTACAGGTCCATCGAAAAGCGGCTCACGCGCGCCGCGTCGCCGTGGCCCAGCCCGTAGCCGATTTCAAAGAGCGCGATCACGCCGTAGATCATCGAGGCCGACGAGCCGATGGCGATCAGCGAGTCCATGTTCGGCATGCGGTGCGCCAGCGCCTTGAAGCCGTTTTCGTAGTACGCGCGGTTCACGTACAGCACCGGCAGCGCCAGCAGAAACTGCGCCAGCGCAAACGACATCGCGTTTTGCGTCCCGTGCAGGAATCCGGGCAGCGGCAGGCCGATCATGTGGCCCATCGACACGTACATCATCGGAATCAGCAGCGCAAAGGAGACGATCAGCCGCCGCTTCATGTCGCGCAGCTGCTTTTGCGCCGGCAGCTCGCCGGGCGCCTCCGCCGGCCGCTGGCCCGCCTTCGACGCGCCGTAGCCCGCGTGCTCGACGGCCTCCACGACCGCCTGCGCCGGATTCTGCTCCGGCGCGTACTCGACGACCATGCTGCCCGACAGCAGATTGACCGTCACGTCCTGTACGCCCGGCACGCTGCGCACGGCCTTCTCCACGTGCGCCTGGCACGACGCGCACGTCATGCCGCTCACATCAAATTTTTCCTTCAAGCTTTTCACCCCTCTACACCCCCAGGGGGAGGGGGTGCGGGGATAGTATATACCGGAACGGCATCCTTGTCAAGGACAGACGCACATGCGATCATATGGGAAAGGCGCACATGGACGCGGACGGCGTGGTGCGCATCCCCAAGGAGTACGGCCTGTTTATCTGCGAGGCGTGAAGAACGGAAAAACCCCCGCGGCCCGGGAGGGCGCGGGGGCTGCGGTGCGTCAGGGCTGCTTGCCGATGTAGGCCAGGATGCCGCCGTCGACGTACAGGATGTGGCCGTTGACGAAGTCGGACGCGTCGGAGGCGAGGAACACGGCCGGGCCCATGAGGTCCTCCGTGGTGCCCCAGCGCGCGGCGGGCGTCTTGGAGACGATGAACTGGTCGAACGGATGGCGGCTGCCGTCGGGCTGGCGCTCGCGCAGCGGCGCGGTCTGCGGCGTCTCGATGTAGCCCGGGCCGATGCCGTTGCACTGGATGTTGTGCTCGCCGTACTCGGAGCAGATGTTGCGCGTGAGCATCTTCAGGCCGCCCTTGGCCGCCGCGTAGGCGGAGACCGTCTCGCGCCCGAGCTCGGACATCATCGAGCAGATGTTGATGATCTTGCCGTGGCCCTTGCGGATCATCGAGGGGATGACGGCCTTGGAGACGATGAACGGCGCGTTCAGGTCCACGTCGACCACCTGGCGGAACTGCTCGGCCGTCATCTCGCACATCGGGATGCGCTTGATGATGCCCGCGTTGTTGACCAGGATGTCGATCACGCCGACCTCGCGCTCGATGGTGGCGACTAGCGCCTGCACGGCGGCCTCGTCCGTCACGTCGCACACATAGCCGTGGGCGTCGATGCCGGCCTCGCGGTAGGCGGCCAGGCCGCGGTCGACCAGCTCCTGGCGGATGTCGTTGAACACAATGGTCGCGCCCGCGGCCGCATAGGCGCTGGCGATGGCAAAGCCGATGCCGTAGGAGGCGCCGGTCACCAGCGCGACCTTGCCCTGGAGGGAGAACTTTTGCAGGATGTCCATGGGGAAACGTCTCCTTTCGGTCACTTCAGGTCCATGGGGTTGATGTTGTCCATGTCGTCAAACGCCTGATTCTCGCCGCACATGCCCCAGATGAACGTGTAGTTGCTCGTGCCCACGCCCGTGTGGATCGACCAGGAGGGCGAGATGACCGCCTGCTCGTTGTGCAGGATCAGGTGGCGCGTCTCCTGCGGCTCGCCCATCATGTGGAAGACCACG
Organism: Candidatus Onthenecus intestinigallinarum; assembly: GCA_018713325.1. Lineage (GTDB taxonomy): Bacteria > Bacillota > Clostridia > Christensenellales > Aristaeellaceae > Beduinella > Beduinella intestinigallinarum. The sequence continues at coordinate 69,903 of DVFJ01000013.1, forward strand.
TTGTCCCCCTTCAGGTCGAAGTAGAAGTAGACCTCCATGCGCCGCTCGTGCGTGTGGCAGGGCATGGAGTTCCAGTTGCTGCCCGGCTCCAGCGCCGTCAGGCCCATGCACAGCTGGCAGCTGTTCATGACGTCCGGGTGGAAGTACTGGTTGATCACGCGCTTGTTGCACGTCTCCGTGGCGCCCAGCGGACGCTTGGCCGCCTTGGCGATGTCCACCTTGACGTTGGGGTACGTCTTGTGCGCCGGGCAGGTGTTGATGTAAAACTTCGCCGGGGCGGCCGGGTCCGCGCTCTCCAGGCGGATCTCCCGCGCGCCCATGCCCACGTACAGCCCGTCCAGCGGGCCCAGGTCGTAGGCCGTGCCGTCCACGGTGATGCGGCCCGCGCCGCCGACGTTGATGCAGCCCATCTCGCGCCGCTCCAGGAACGTGTCGGAGGCCAGCTCCTTGCTGCCGGTCAGCTCGACCGCCTGGCGCACGGGCATCACGCCGCCGGCGATGATGCGGTCGAAGTGGCTGTAGGTGAACACCGCCTCGTCGGGCTGAAAGACCGTCTCGATCAGAAAGTCGCGGCGCAGGCGCTCGGTCGTGTAGTGCTTCGCATCCTCGGGATGGCTGGGATAGCGGACATGGAGCTGCATACGGATTCCCTCCTGCATGGGTCGATGATGGGATGGCTTTGATGATCTCATTATAACATGCCGGGCGCGCAAAGTCCTTGCAAATCTTCCTGAAAAACTTGCAAATATTGACCTGTTCGTGTATCATGTAGCGGAGCGGCCTTGCGGCGGAAGGGGTGAGGAGACGGTGCAGGCGTTCAGCCATTGTAGCGAGGCGATCGACGCGTGCGCTCGCTCGCGGCGCTTTGCCGTCGCGTACCTGCGCAGCGACGAGAAGCCGCGCAGCATGCACATCCACGACTGCCTGGAGATGTACTACTCCATGGCCGGAGACAGGCAGTTCGTCGTCGAGGACAGCCTCTACGATGCGACGCCCGGCGATCTGTTCGTGATGAATCCCTTCGAGGCGCACCGGCCTGTGTGTGCCGGGGACGGGGCGCACGAGCGCATCGTCGTGTGCATCGATCCCGCGTATCTGCGCGCGCTCTCCACGCCGCAGACGGACCTATCGGCGTGCTTTTACCGCCGGCCGCCGGGTTTTTGCCACCGCGCGCGCCTGGACGGCTCCGAGCGTGCGGCGTTCACGCTGCTGTTGCAGCGCCTGGACGCGCCGCCGGGCTTTGGCAGCGACCTGCTGGAAAACGGCGTCTTTGCGGAGCTGATGGTGCTGGTCAATTCGCTGTACTTTGACCGCAGCGCGCAGCTGGATCTGCCTGGCTCACGCCGCGGGGACGGACGCGCGGCGGACATCCTTGCCTTCCTCAACGCGCACATCACCCAACCGGTGTCCATCGACGCCGTGGCCGAGGCGTTCTATCTCTCCCGCGGCTATGTGTGCCGCCTGTTCAAGGAGGCCACCGGCACCACGATCAACAAGTACGTCGTCGCGCGGCGCATCAGCGTGGCCAAGCGCCTGCTCGCGCAGGGATACAGCGTGCACGAGGCCTGCGAGCAGTCCGGCTTTGGCGACTACGCGCACTTCATTCGCGCGTTCGGGCAGGCGGTGGGCGTATCGCCCAAGCAGTACGCGCTGATCAGCCGGCGCCCGCACGTGGAAGATGAACGAATGGAGATATAGCGCTGAAATTTGCGATAAAACCATGTAAAGTGGAGAAACAAATGCAAAGAACACATAAAATACCGACTAAAATGGCGATTTTATGCGTATTGGCGCTGGCGGCGCTGATTCTGCTGGCGGCGCTGGCGCCCTATGTGGACGACGACTGGGACTGGGGCGGTCCAGGCGGTCTGGAGCGGTTGGCGCAGGGCTTTGCGAACTACAACGGGCGCTATCTGGGCAATGCGCTGGTGCTGCTGCTGACGCGCTCGCGCGCGCTGAAGGCGGCGGCCGTGGGCGTGGGGTTCTTCCTGATGGCGTATCTGCCCGCGCGTGCGGCGGCGAAGGGCAGCGGAACGGCGCTGCTGCTGTCGCTTTCGCTGCTGCTGGCGATGCCCTCGGCGATGCTGGGACAGACGCTGGCGTGGGCGTCCGGATTTGCCAACTATGGCGTTGCGGCGGCGGCGCTGCTGGGCGCGCTTGCGCTGCTCATGCCCCTGTGGCGGGGCGAAGGGCTGTCCCGTGGGCGCTGCGCGGCGTTGGCAGTGCTGGGGGTGGCCGGATCGCTGCTGGTCGAGCACGTGACGATCTGCCTGGCGGCGCTGGGCGTGGCGGCGAGCGCGTTTGCGGTGCTGCGCGCGCGCAGGGCGCTGCCGGGGACGCTGGCGCTGCTGGCGGGCGCGCTGTTGGGCGCGGCAGTGATGTTTCAAAACGGCGGCTATGCGGCGGTGAGCGCGGCGGCGGATCCCTACCGCGCGCTGCTGCTGCCGCAGGGGCAAAACGCGCTGCTGTACTACAGCGGGGAGTATGCGCAGCGCATCCGGCCGCACCTGTTCGACGCAAACCTGCCGCTGATGGCGCTGCTGGCCGCAGGCGGTCTGGGCCTGACGAAGCGCGGGCGTGCTGCGCGGCTGTGCGCATGGACGCTGACGGCCTATACGGCCTACCTGTGCGTGCGCGCAGCGAACCCGGACTGGGCGCCGCTGGCAGTCTACACGGCGCATGCGGAGAACCTGCTGTCGTTGCTGGGCGCGCTGTCGCTGCTGGGGCTCGCGCTGTGCGTACAGGACGTGGCGCGCAGGCGGCGGATGCTTGCGCTGCTGCTGTGCGTGGCGGCGATGAGCGCGCCGCTGCTGGCGGTGCGCCCGGTCAATGCGCGCAACTTCCTGCCCGCATATGTGGCGCAGGTCTGGTTTGCGCTGGAGCTGTTGGCGGAGGCGCGGCTGCCGCTGGCACGGCTGCGGATTCCGGCGGCTGCGGCGCTGTGCGCGCTCCTGGCGCTGCTGGTGAGTGTGTATGGAAAGAATTGTGCGGCGGACATACAGCGCGTGGCGTATGCGCGCGCAGAGGTCGAGGCGGGCGCGCAGCGGGTCTACCTGCCGCGGCTGCCCTACGAGCAGCCCTATGAGTGGTCGCCGACGCCGGGCGATTCGCCGTTGACGCACGCGTTCTTCAAGTCGTTCTACGGCCTGCCGCAAGAGGTGGAGCTGCGCGTGGTCGACTACGACGCATGGTATGTCATCCGCCGGCTGGCGCCGGGCGAGGCGGACGCGATGGGCGAGGATGCGCTGTGGGCGTGGATGCTGGATGAGGCCGGCGTGGCGCTGGAGGACTGACGGGACGAACAGAAGGGAGAGGCAAAGGATGAATCGATGGAAAGACGCGGGCGCGTTGGGCGCGAAGGCGCTGCGCGCGCTGACGGGACGCACGGCGTTTTGCGTGGCATTTCTGCTGTTGTGGTTTGCGCAGCGGGTGGAGCCGGAGCGAATCGGGCAGGTGCTGACCTACATCCTGTTTCCGTGGGCGGCGGCGCTGGCGTTTCCTATGCTCACACTGCGCGACACGCCCCGCCGGCGCGGCTACGGGTTTCTGATCGCGCTGTTTGCGTGGTATCTGGTCTGCTGCCTGTACAACCGGCAGTACAGCTTCTACATCAACGAGGCGTTCTGGTATCAGCTGCTCATCGCGTGCTTCGTCTTCTACCCGCAGGGGGAGCGGAATTGGACGCTGCGCCGCATGCAGGTCGTGCTCTACCCGTTCATGGCTGGCTTCTTCCTGCTGGGCGCAGTGGGGCTGTGGCTGGCGACGCATGGGATCTGGATTCCCGGGGAAAACGGCCAGTCCATCGGCCTGGAGGTATGGAGCGGCTACCGGCTGGATCTGCTGTGCCAGACGAACGTCATGGGCGCGCTGGCGGCGATGTCGGGGATGTTCTCGGCCTTCTTCTTTCTGCACAGCGGCCGGGTGGGACGGCTGCTCAACGCGCTGAATATCGCGATGACGGTGCTGCTGATGGCCATGTCGCAGTCGCGCACGACGGCCATTGCGTGGAGCTGCTGCATGGCGCTGCTGGCGGGGCGCGGGGCATATGAAGCGCTCAGGAACAGGCGTCCCTCGGGGCATGCGGCGGCGCGCTTTGTCTGCGCGGCGCTGGCGGGCGTGCTGGCGTTGGGCGCGGGCCTGTACGGCCTGCGTGCGCTGTGCTCCGGCGCGCTGAGCCTCATGGAGCGGCCGAACGTCGCGCTGGCCGAGGCGATCGAGTCCCCCGCACAGGAGGAACAGGAGGAGGGGCTCGAGAGCCGCGCCTATGACTCCATGGACAACCTGGAAAACCGCGAGAAGCTCTGGCTGGGCACGCTGCGCATGTTTGCGGACCGGCCGGATACGCTGCTCTTCGGCGTCACGCGCAAGGGCCTCTGGGAAAACGTAGGCGCGTATGAGCCGCTGATGTACACCCACACGCACCTGCACAACGCGTATCTGCAGACGGCGGCGGCGGGCGGCCTGCCCTCGCTGTTGCTGCTGCTGGCATTTGGCGTGGTGGTGGCCAGGCGCGCGTGGCCGATGCTGTTCGGCCGGGGCGGAATGCGCGGCAGCCCCATATTGAGCCTGACGATCGTGCTCGTGCTGATCTGCTGCCTGATGGAGAGCTACGTCGGCTTTACGGAGGATCTGATCAACGTGCTGTTCTTTTACGCGTGCGGCTGCGTGATGGCGGTTGCAGACAGGCGCGCGTGAGCGGGGAAAGGAGCGAGGGCCGTGCCCACACTCTATGTCGTAGCGACGCCCATCGGGAACCTGTCGGACATGACGCCGCGCGCGGTGGAGACGCTGCGCCGCTGCGCGTTCGTGGCCGCGGAGGACACGCGTGTGACGCAGAAGCTGCTGACGCACTTCCAGATCGGGACGCGCCTGGTGTCCAACCATCAGCACAACGAGCAGCGGCGTGCGGGCGAGCTGGTGGCGCGCATGCTGGAGGAGGGTTGCGACGCGGCGCTCGTGACGGACGCGGGTACGCCGTGCATCTCCGATCCCGGCTATGCGCTTGTGCGCGAGGCGGCGCAGGCGGGCATCGAGGTGCTGGCGGTGCCGGGGCCGACGGCCATGGCCTGCGCGCTGTCGGTCAGCGGGTTCGACGCGCGCGAGTTTGCGTTCTACGGCTTTTTGCCGCGCCAGGCGGGCGAGCTGCGCGAAAAGCTCGCGGCCATCGCGCACAGCGGCGTGCCCGTGGCGGTCGTGCACGAGTCGCCCCATCGCGTGGTTGACCTGCTGCGCGCCGTGTGCAGCGAGCTGCCGGGCTGCGCGGTGTGCGCCTGCTGCGATCTGACGAAGCTGCACGAAAAGACGCTGCGCGGGCCTGCGCCCGAGGTGCTGGCGGCGATCGAACAGAATCCCAAGGCGGAGAAGGGTGAGTACTGCCTGGTGTTGGACCTGCATGCGGTCTCGCTGCCCGAGCCGCCGCCCGCCGTGCAGGCGAGCCTGGAGGCGCGACTGTTCGAGCGGCTGCTGCAGGGCGAGGACCTGAAGACGGCAGGCGCGGCGTTGCAGGCGCAGGGCGAGCGGCGCAACGACGTATACCGCGCGTCGATGCGCGTAAAGGACTTCCTGCGGTCATACGATGGATAAATCAAAGAGCGCCGGTTCGGGTCCTTCCGAACCGGCGCTTGCGTTTGGGTCATTCGGCGGGCGTCTCGGCCTTCTTGCGGATGGCGCGCTTCTTGGGCGCTTCCTCGGCGGCAGGCGCGACGGGCGCTTCGGCCGTGTCGGCCTTCTTGCGGGTGGCGCGCTTCTTGGGCGCTTCCTCAGCAGGGGCCTCGGCGGTCTCGGCCTTCTTGCGGGTCGTGCGCTTCTTGGGCGCTTCCTCAGCGGGGGCCTCGGCGGTCTCGACCTTCTTGCGGGTGGTGCGCTTCTTGGGCGTCTCCTCGACGGCAGGCGCGGCGGCGGGCACGGCGGGCATCGGCTGCTCCAGCGGCGGGGTCGTCAGGCGCTCGTACATCTTGATGTACTCGTCCGCAGAGCGGCCCCAGCTATAATCGCCGGTCATGCCGCGCACGATGAGCTTGTACCACACGTCGCGGTTGTTGTGGAAGTATTCGACGGCGCGGCGCACGGTGTAGAGCATGTCGTGCGCGTTGTAGTTGAAGAACGTGAAGCCGTTGCCCTCGCCGGAGGCGTCGTTGTAGCTGAGCACGGTGTCGCGCAGGCCGCCGGTCTCGCGCACGATCGGCACGGTGCCGTAGCGCAGCGAGATCATCTGGGACAGGCCGCACGGCTCAAACAGCGAAGGCATCAGGAACATGTCCGCGCCGGCATAGATGCGGTGCGCCAGCTGGTGGTTCATCTGGAAGCGCGCCGCGACGCGTCCCGGATAGGCCGTCTCGGCCCACTGGAACAGATCGGTGTACTTGGCGTCGCCCATGCCCAGCACGACCAGCTGGAGGCCGGTATCCATCAGCTCGCGGATGACGCGCTCGACCAGATCCAGGCCCTTCTGGTGCGACAGACGCGTGACCATGCCGACGACCGGCGCATTGGCGTCGACGGTCAGGCCCAGCTCACGCTGCAGGCACTCCTTGCAGTACTCCTTGCCGCCCAGCGAGAACGCGCCGTAGTTGGCGTAGATCATGGGATCCTTTTCAGGGTCGTAGTCGTCCACGTCGATGCCGTTGAGAATGCCGCTCAGATGGCCGCGGCGCGCGCGCAGCAGGCCCTCAAGCCGCTCGCCGTAATAGGCGGTCTGGATCTCCTCGGCGTAGCTGGGGCTGACGGTCGTGATCTCGTCGGCGTAGACCAGGCCGGCCTTCAGGTAGTTCGCGCAGCCGTAGCACTCGAGCTTGTCGGCGGTGAACAGGCTGTCGCCCAGGCCCAGGGTGTCCTGCACGTCCTTGATGCCGAAGATGCCCTGGTACTGCAGGTTGTGGATGGTGAAGGCCGTGCGCATCTGGCTGTAGAAGGGGAAGTGGCGGTACTGGATGTTGAGCAGCGCGGGGATCATGCCGGTCTGCCAGTCGTGGCAGTGGATGATGTCCGGCTGGAAGCCCAGGTGCGGCAGCGCGTCGATGACCGCGCGGCAGAAATAGCCGTAGCGCTCATACTCGTCGCCGCCCATGCCGTAGATGTAGGAGCGGCCGAAGTAGTACTGATTGTCCACGAAGTAGAACGTGACGCCCTGATAGACCAGGGACTTGACGCCGCAGTACTGGTGACGCCAGCACAGCTCGACCTCAAACTGGCACTCATCCTTCATCTGCTCGCGGAAGGAATCGGGGATGGCGCTGTACAGCGGCAGAATGACGCGCACGTCGACGCCCTTGCGCTGCAGCACGGGGGGCAGGGCGCCCGCCACGTCGGCCAGGCCGCCGGTCTTGACAAAGGGGACGCACTCGGAAGTGGCAAAAAGAACTCTCATGACGTTCAGTTCTCCTCCTTAACGATCTTGCTCTATGCGAACGGCGCACGCCGGAAACGAGATACAATTCTACTTCCGGGGCGCAATTTCCTCTTTTTGGGCCGTTGCGGGATGCAAAAAAGGGACTGCAGGCGCCTGCAGCCCCCGCGGGGTCAGATAACCACGTCTTTGGCGATGACGATGGGGTACGCTTCGGGCCCGATGAGGCGGCCGTTTCGGCGGATGATCGCCTGCTTGTCCAGGATGCAGTGGTCGATCTCCGCGCCCTCCTGAATCTGAGCGTCCTGCATGACCACGCAGTTGCGCACGACGGCGCCCTTGGCCACGCGCACGCCGCGGAACAGCACGGAGTTGATGACCGTGCCCTCCACGACGCTGCCGTTGGCGATCAGGGAGCCCTGCACGTCCGGCTCGCCGATGTAGCGGGCGGGCATGTCGTCGCGCACCTTGGTGTAGACGGGGTGCTTGAACAGCTCGTGGCGCACCTGGGTGTCCAGGATGTCCATGTTGAAGCGGAAGTAGCTCTGCACGCTGTCCAGGCGCCAGACGCGGTCCTTGTACTCGTAGCCGCAGACCTTCATGGAGCCCTCGTTGACCAGGCGCTGGATGATGTCGCGCCCGAAGTCGTGCAGGCCGTTGGCCGCGCCCTGCTCGACCAGGTAGCGCAGCGTCTCGCGCTTGAGCAGGTAGACCTCCATGGAGGCGCACTCGCGGCTGGGCTCGGTGGGATCGATCTCGATGCCGGAGATGCGGCCCGTCTCGTCGGTGGAGAAGAAGGCCGTCTCGTCGCCGCCGGCGCAGCGGCGCATGGCCGGGTCGCGCGTGTACATGATGGTGATGTCCGCGCCCGTCTCCACGTGCTGGCGGAGCATGCCGCGGAAGTCCGCATTGTAGATCGTGTGGCTGTTGGTCAGCACGATGTACTCCTGGCGGGAGCGGCGCAGGTAGCCCGTGTTGCTCTTGAGCGCGTCCAGCAGGCCGGCGTAGACGCCGACGTTTTCGCGCGTGAGGAACGGCGGCAGGATGACCAGGCCCTGGTTCTTGCCGTGCAGGTCCCACTCCTTGCCCGAGCCGAGGTGGTCCATGAGGCTGTGGTAGTTCTTCTGCGTGATGACGCCCACGTTGCGCATACCCGAGTTGACCAGGCTGGACATCAGAAAGTCGATCACGCGGTAGCGGCCCGCAACAGGCAGGGCGGCCACAGCCCGCACGAGCGTCAGCTCGCGCAGGCGAATGTCGTTTTCACCGGTATAGATGAGACCCATTACGTCTTTCATGTGCTCGCCTCCTTACGCCTTTTGCAGCAGGTCTGCGTCGATCTGCTCGCCCGCCTTGACCTCTACGCCCGCGCCGAGGCTCGCGCCCGGGCCGACGACGGCGATGTTGCCCGTCTCCTCGCCCACGATGCAGCCCGGGCCGATGTGCGCGCCCTCCGCCACGATGGCGCGGCGCACGATCGCTCCGCGCTCGATGACGGCGTGCGGCATGACGACCGAGTCGGTCACCTGCGCGCCCGCGCCCACGGTGACGCCCGCGAACAGCACGCTGCCGGCCACCTCGCCAAACACTTCGCAGCCCTCGGTCACCAGCGAGCCGCTGATCTTTGCGCCCGGCGCCACGTAGTGGGGCGGCATGCCCGGATTGCGCGCATACACGCGCCACTTCTTGTCGTACAGGTCGATGGGCATCGGCTGGCGCAGCAGGTCCATGTTGGCCTCCCAGAGGCTCTCGATGGTGCCCACGTCCTTCCAGTAGCCGTCGAACGTGTAGGCGAACAGCCGCTGCTCGTCGCGCAGCATGTTGGGGATGATGTTCTTGCCAAAGTCGTTGGAGGACTTGGGGTCGGCCTCGTCCTCGGTCAGGTACTGGTACAGCTTCTTCCAGCTGAAGATGTACACGCCCATCGACGCCTTGTTGGACTTGGGCTTGGGCGGCTTCTCCTCAAACTCGACGATGCGGTTGTTCTCATCCGTGTTCATGATGCCGAAGCGGCTGGCCTCTTCCCACGGCACCTCGCGCACGGCGATGGTGCAGTCCGCGTCGTTGCGGATGTGGTCCATGAGCATGGCGTTGTAGTCCATCTTGTAGATGTGGTCGCCCGAAAGGATCAGCACATAGTCGGGGTCGTACTGCTGGATGAAGCCGATGTTCTGGTAGATGGCGTTGGCCGTGCCGCGGTACCACTCGCCGCTCTTGCCCGTGACGTAGGGCGGCAGCACGAACACGCCGCCGTTGGTCAGGTCCAGGTCCCACGGGGAGCCGGAGCCGATGTAGGCGTTGAGCTCCAGCGGCCGGTACTGCGTCAGCACGCCCACCACGTCGATGCCCGAGTTGGAGCAGTTGGACAGGGGAAAGTCGATGATGCGGTACTTTCCACCGTAAGGCACCGCGGGCTTGGCCATCTTCTTGGTCAGGATGCCCAGGCGGCTGCCTTGGCCGCCTGCCAGCAGCATAGCCACACATTGCTTTTTCCTCATGGTGATTCACACTCCTGGAACAAAAAAGTAGGGTTGATGCGCGCCGAAGGCCCGGCACGATTCGTCCGCGCCGGCGCTTGCGGGCGCAGACGGACGGCCTTTCAGTGGGCGCAGACGGGATTGTACCCCTAAATTATAGCATGAGTGGGCGTAACCTGCCACAGAAACCTCGTCAATTTCATGTCAAAACTGGGCAAAAACGCAAAAAAAGCAAGAGCAATTTGTCCCTGTGGGCAAAAAACGTCCCGCAAGGGTAGATCTGACGCGTCTTGACTCGAAAGATCAGCAAAGGTAAAATTATTTTGTGTAAAACGAAAAGGGGGCATGAGAGGGGAATTTGCAGGGTTCCTGCATTTCGGGCACAAAATAAATGCACAAACCCGGGCGCAAAACCCACGGACAGGGGTGGTTTTGGCGTTTTTGCAGGATTGGCCGGGGCGGCATGTTGGGGTGGCGGAGCGCGCGGAGCGTGGACTTTTCCGGCGAACGTGCTATAATGAAGTTGCAAGCGAGGGGCGCAAAGAGGCGCCGCCTCCCCCCTGATCGACTAAGGAGTGACATAACATGACTGTCCTGTTCGTTTTCGTTGCGCTGCTGATCGCCAACTTCCTGTTCACCCGCTGGGACGACAAGCGCGTGGAAGAATCCCGCCGCCTGCAGGATTTCTATCGTATCGAGTACAAGAAGAGCTACGACGCCACCGTGGAGACCAACTGGATGGGCAACAACTGAGCGGCATTTCCGACGGAGCGACGAAACGCAAGACGACTTCACATGTGCGCCCCGGCCTGTATGGCCGGGGTTTTGGCATGCCCAGGAGGGGCTTGTCAATTTTTTTGATTCTGCTGTATGATGAAAAAAGATCTTGAAGCCATCGAAAGGAAGTGCTTTTCTGTGAAACGCAAGATGGGTCTGCTCCTTGCGCTGTGCTGCCTGTTGTGGGCATGCGGCGGCGCGGCCGCAGCCGAAGAGGAGTTCCTCTACGACGCGGGACGGGAAGTGGCTGTCTATCTGGATGAGATGGGGCGCTCATACACGACCCAGGAGAGCGAGCAGAGCGACAGGTTCCTGATCCGCTACAAGCCCGCCACCTCCACGACGCTGGAGGCCGTGTCGGTCACGGCGCATGTATACGAAGACTTCGCCTCCGTTGTGGGCAACAACCTGGTGGAGCCGGATACCTCGGACATGCTGAAGCTGTACCAGACCCTGGAGAGCGTCAACGACGGCGTCTCCTTCGTCCGCTTCCTCTATGATGCCAATGCGGGCGTCATCTACCCGCGCGTGGACATCCCCTATGTGGAGGACGGGGACTTCGGCCAGATGGTCGAGCGGTACCTGTACCTCACCGCGCTGGTGGTGGATCAGCATTACGACGAGCTGGCGGCCCTGGAAAAGTGAGCGTCCGACGAGGAGGAAGAAATCCATGAAAAAAGTGATTTGCCTGCTTTGCTGCGTGGCGCTGACCCTGTCGGCCGGCACCTTCGTGCTCGCAGAGGGCGCGGAGCTGGCCACCGCCGCGTCCGTGAAGGCCTATCTGCCCACTGTCGGCTGGGATGACTACACCGCCCGCGACACCGACGGCGACGGCTTTGACGACGAGATCATGATCTCCTACGGCTCCGGCGGCAAGACCGCCTCGGACAGCATCGACGTGTACTGTCAGTGCCTGGACGGCGCGGCGCGCGTCACCTGCTACATGTGCGAGGTGCCCGAGGACGCCGATCCGCTCAAGGTCTATGAGCAGCTCAACGAGTTCAACCTCAACCTCACGTTCGGCCGCTGGCTCTACAACGAGGAGGAGGGCTACATCTACTACGACCAGGAGGTCTACCTGGTCGATGAGGAGAGCTTCGGCGCATACGTCTATCCGTATATGGAAAAGGCCGCGTCCTACGTCTACTCCTTCTACGAGCGCATCACCTCGGCCATTGAGTGAGAAGAGCGCACAACGCCCCGGCCAGCTGGCCGGGGCGTCTTTTTTGTCCTCAGGGTGCGGGCGGCGCGTCCAGTTGGCGCAGCGGGTTGCACAGCAACAGCGGTAGCGCGCACAGGAGCACCATCAGGCCGCATGCGCCAAAGAGCGCCGGCAGCTCCACCAGACTGCCCAGCACGCCTGCGGCGGCGCTGCCCAGCGGTGTGGCCGCATAGGTGACCACCAGCAGCAGGCCGAGCACGCGTCCGCGCAGGTGCGCAGGCGTCGTGCGCAGCGCTACGGCCTGCGCGGTGGTGATGGCAATGGGCAGGCCCAGCCCGGCCAGCACACAGGCCGTCAGCGTGAGCGGCAGGCCCATCCAGCCGGGCAGCAGCGGCGGCAGCGCCAGCAGCGCATAGCCTGTGCCCAGCAGCAGCGTGGCCAGCGTCAGGCGCAGGCGGGGCGCCGTGCTGGCGAGCAGCGCGGCGCACAGACCGCCCAGCAGTGTGCCGGCCATGAACGTCACGCCCATGACGCCGACCGTCTCCGGTCCGCGCCCGAGCACTGTGCCGACATAGACGATGTTGAGCGCGTTGAAAGGGGCGAGCATCAGGTTGACAAAGCCCTCGTACAGCACCAGGATCACCAGAGCCGGGACGCGGCGGATGTGCCGGATGCCTTCGAGCAAGGCGCTGCGCGGCGTCTCCTCCTGCCGGGCTGCCTGCTGCGCCGCCTGCGCATACCGCCCGGCGCGCAGCACAAGCGCGGCGCAGGCCAGAAACGTCATGGCGTCGACGAGCAGCGCGTGGCCCATGCCCAGCAGCGCGATGACGAAGCCGGACATCGCATAGCCCAGCAGCTCCGCGCCGGTTTGCAGGCCCTGCTGCAGGCCCAGATAGCCATCCAGGGAAGGGGCGGGCAGCAACAGTGAGGGCAGCTTCTGCGCTGCGGGCGATCCCAGCGCCTCGCAGGTCGAGTTGAGCGCCGTGAATACGAAGAGCATGTACACCGGGCAGCGGTCCAGCAGCGCGAGCACGGCGATCAGCATCACGAGCGCGCCGCGCAGCGCGCACAGCAGTGCGAACGTGCGGGCAGGCGGACGGCGGTCTGCCAGCAGCCCGCCTGCCAGACCGAAGATCAGCCCCGGCAGCGCGTTGACGGTGTAGAGCATGCCCATCATGAGCGTGGATCCCGTCAGGCGGTAGACCAGCCAGCCGAAGGCGACGGTGTCCAGCGCGTCGCCGAAGCGGGAAATCGCGTTGCCCGCGAGCAGCGCGCGCGGGCCGGGCTGACGCACAAAGGGCGCAAAGGCGGTCAGCGTTTTGCGTAGGGCCATGTGCGGGCTCCTTTCGAATCGGATGCGGCCGATGCGGTTTTCTCTATAATAATATATAGTAGCATTTACCAGCCCTTGCGCGCAACCATCTGGGCGATATTTTGAAAAATTTCATAAGATGGGACTCGCGCGCGAATCGTCTTTGTGCTACAATCTTGCACAGGATAAAACGGAGGGATATGTGTGCACTACGACTTTGAACTTGTCGGCAAGATCGGCTCCATGGCGTTGATCCGCCGGGAGGACAACGACATCGACTACAACATCTTTTCCCGCCTGGGCGCGGAGCTGCGCCCGGGCATGATCTGGGTGTCGTCGGGCGCGGCGGAGATCGGCCGGCTGGACTACATGAAGCGCACGGGCCGCGAGCTGTCCGGCGACCCGGAGGACGTCAAGACCGACTACGCCGCGCAGGGTCAGGTGCTGCTCATGGAGCAGTACCGCCGCTTCATCGCGCAGGCGTACGGCGTGCGCCAACTGCTGGTGGAGCATCAGCACTTCAACGACGCGGAGAAGCGCGAGCACATCCGCCGCGCGCTGTTGCGCGCGCGCGACCAGGGCGCGATTCCGATCATCAACTACAACGACCCGGTCTCCGACGAGGAGAACCGCAAGTGGGAGCTGACGCACCTGCGCCTGCAGGGCGCGCAGGTGCACGAGTGCGTGGACAACGACGAGACCGCCGCAGTGATTGCAGGGCTCGTCTCCACGCGGGTGCTGCTGATTCTGACCTCGACCGAGGGCATCTACCGTGACCCGCAGGATCCTTCGACGCTCGTGCGCGAGGTCACGGGCGCGGACCCGGAGGAGGTCGCGCGCAAGGTGCGCGAGCTGCAGCGATGCTGCGTCGGCGCCAGCCGCGCGGGTGCGAACGGCGCGCATGCCAAGCTGGAGTACGCGCTGGGCCCCGTGCTGCGCGGCACGACGGTGATCATCGGCAACGCCCGGCACCGCATCTCCAGCCTGCTCTCGGGCGAGGCGCCCTGCACGCGCATCGGCGCATACTGAGGCGCGACAAAAAAGGACCGCCGGCCGGATGGAACCGGTCGACGGCCTTTTTTGTTTTTTACTTCAGGATGGCGCCCTCGTCCGCAGAGGAGACCATCCGCGCATAGCGCGCCAGGTAGCCGCGCGTCACATTCGGCGGCGGGCAGACCCAGCGCTCGCGCCGGGCGGCGAGCGTCGCCTCGTCCACGCGCAGCTCCAGGCTGCCGCTTGGGATGTCGATGGCGATGCGGTCACCCTCCTCGACCAGGCCGATCAGGCCGCCCGAGGCCGCCTCCGGGCTCACGTGCCCGATTGCGGCGCCGCGCGTCGCGCCCGAGAAGCGCCCGTCCGTGATCAGCGCGACCTCCTTGTCCAGCCCCATGCCGCAGATGGCCGAGGTCGGCGAGAGCATCTCGCGCATGCCGGGGCCGCCCTTGGGGCCCTCATAGCGGATGACGACCACGTCGCCCGGGCGAATGGCGCCCGCGTAGATGGCCGCGATCGCCGCGTCTTCGCTGTCGAACACGCGGGCCGGGCCCTCGTGCACGAGCATCTCCGGCGCGACGGCGCTGCGCTTGACGATCGCCCCGCGCGGCGCGAGGTTGCCGCGCAGCACCATCAGGCCGCCCGTCGGGGAGTAGGGCTCAGACAGCGGACGGATGACCTGCGGGTTGTGGTTTTGCGCGCCCGCATAGCAGGCGGCGAGCGTCTTGCCCGTGCAGGTCATGGCCTCGCCGTTGAGCACGCCCAGCGGGCTGATCTCGCGCAGCACGGCCATCACGCCGCCCGCCTCGTGCAGGTCCTGCACATGGTGCGCGCCGGCCGGCGCCAGGTGGCACAGGTTGGGCACGCGCGCGGACAGCTCGTTGATCATCGTCAGGTCAAAGGGCACGCCCGCCTCGTGCGCGATGGCCGGCAGGTGCAGCGCGGAGTTGGTCGAGCAGCCCAGCGCCATGTCCAGCGCCAGCGCGTTACGGAATGCCGCCGGCGTCAGGATGCGGTCGGGCGTCAGGCCCTCGCGGACCATCTCCACCGCGCGCATGCCCGCCTGCTTGGCCAGGCGCAGCCGCGCGCCGGAGACGGCCGGAATCGTGCCGTTGCCCGGTAGGCCCATGCCCAGCGCCTCGGTCAGGCAGTTCATGGAATTGGCCGTGAACATGCCCGAGCACGAGCCGCAGCCCGGGCAGGCGGCGGACTCGATCTCGTCCAGCCCGTCGTCGTCCAGCTTGCCGGCCTTGTACGCGCCCACGGCCTCGAACACGCTGTTCAGGTCCAGCGCGCGCCCGTGCAGGCTGCCCGCCAGCATCGGCCCGCCGGAGACGAAGATCGCCGGCAGGTTCAGCCGCGCGGCGGCCATCAGCATGCCGGGCACGATCTTGTCGCAGTTGGGGATGAAGACCATGCCGTCAAACCCGTGCGCAATGGCCATGGATTCGCACGAATCGGCGATCAGCTCGCGCGAGGCCAGCGAGTACTTCATGCCTACGTGGCCCATCGCGATGCCGTCGCATACGCCGATGGAGGGGAACTCCACCGGCACGCCCCCCGCCATGCGCACGCCGTCCTTGACGGCGCGCGTCACGGCGTCCAGGTGCGCGTGGCCGGGCACGCATTCGCTCTTGGCGCTGACCACGCCGATCAGCGGCCGGGTCAGCTCCTCGTTGGTCAGGCCCATGGCCTTCCACAGCGAGCGGTGCGGCGCGCGCTCAGGGCCGCTCTTGACAGCGTCGGAACGCACGGCTTACAGCTCCTTTCCAGCGCCCGTCCAGCTCATCTTGGCGCGCAGGTCCTTGCCCACCTGCTCCAACTGGCTCTGGGCCTCGATGCGGCGCTGGGCCAGGAAGTGCGTGCAGTTGGTCTGGTTCTCCAGGATCCAGTCGCGGGCGAACGTGCCGTCCTGGATCTCCTTGAGCACCTGCTTCATGGCCTTCTTGGTCTCGTCCGTGATGATGCGCGCGCCCGTGCGGTAGTCGCCATACTCGGCGGTGTTGGAGATCGAGTAGCGCATGCCGGCAAAGCCGTGCGAGAAGATCAGGTCGACGATCAGCTTCATCTCGTGCACGCACTCAAAGTACGCGTTCTCGGGCTGGTAGCCGGCCTCGACCAGCGTGTCAAAGCCCGCCTTCATCAGCGCGCACACGCCGCCGCACAGCACCGCCTGCTCGCCGAACAGGTCCGTCTCCGTCTCCTCGCGGAACGTCGTCTTCAGGATGCCGGCGCGTGCGCCGCCGATGCCTGCGGCATAGGCCAGCGCGGTGTCCAGCGCATGGCCGGACGCATCCTGATACACGGCCACCAGATCGGGCACGCCCTTGCCCTCCAGGTACTGGCTGCGCACAGTGTGGCCGGGGCCCTTGGGCGCGATCATGATGACGTCCACGTCCGCGGGCGGCACGATCTGGCCGAAGTGGATGGCAAAGCCGTGCGCGAAGCACAGCGTCATGCCCGGGCGCAGATAGGGCGCGATGTCCTTCTGGTACATGGCGGCCTGCTTCTCATCGTTGATCAGGATCATGATCAGGTCGGCTTCCTTGGCGGCCTCGGCGGTGGTCTTGACCTTCAGTCCGGCGGCCTCGGCCTTCTGCCAGCTCTTGGAGCCCTCGTAGAGCGCGACGGTCACGTCCATGCCCGAGTCGCGCAGGTTCAGCGCATGCGCGTGGCCCTGGCTGCCATAGCCGACGATGGCGATCTTCTTGCCCTTGATGAAGTCGAGGTTGCAGTCCTGCGCGTAAAACATCTGTGCCATTTTCGTTTCCTCCCAAATTCAACGATATGTGACAAAGGCTATATGGAACGGTCTGGCGGCCGTAGCATATCAGTTCCAGATGCCCCCGGCGATGGTGCTTTCGCCGCGCTGAAGCGCGACGGTTCCCGTGCGCACGATCTCCAGGATGTCGTAGTCGGCCAGCAGGCCGAGCATTGCCTGCGTCTTGTCGTCCTCGCCGGTCAGCTCGATGGTCAGCGTGGTGCGGGCCACGTCCACGATGCGCGCGCGGAAGATGTCCACGATGCGCATGACGGCGTCGCGCTCCGCGGCGCCCGCGCGGATCTTGCACAGCACCAGCTGGCGCTCCACCGAGCGGCGCGGGTCAAGCACGATGACCTTCTGCACGACGATGAGCTTGTACAGCTGCTGCACGAGCTGCTCGATGTGCGCGGCGTCGCCCTGCAGCGTGAGCGTGATGCGGCTGACGTCCTCATTCTGCGTGGGGCCGACGGCCAGGCTGTCGATGTTGAAGCCGCGCCGGCTGCACAGGCCCGACACGCGCGAGAGCACGCCGGGCTGGTTTTGCACCAGCACGCTGACCGTATGGCGGGTGACGGGCGCCTGTGTGCCCGTGGAGATGGTGTTGCGCGAGTGCGGCGCCTCGGGCTTCGGGGCGGCCGGATCCAGCGGGTCGAACGGATCGTACGGTTCCATGGCTTTGCCTCCTCTGTGCGGTCTTTAGTTCAGGCAGAACGAGTCGATCGGCGCGCCCGGCGCGACCATGGGCGCGACCATCTCGTCGATGCCGAGCATGCACTCCACGATGCAGGGCCTGCCCGCATCAAGCGCCTGGGCGATGGCCTGGCGGAATGCGTCCAGCGTCTGCACGCGCCAGCCGGCCAGGCCGTAGGCCTCCGCCAGCTTCATGAAGTCCGGACCGCGGTCGAGCGTCGTCTGCGAATAGTGCTTGGAGAAGAACAGCGTCTGCCACTGGCGCACCATGCCCAGCGTGCCGTTGTTGAACAGCACGATGATCACCGGTACGCCGTAGTGCTGCGCGGTGGACAGCTCCGTCAGGTTCATGCGGAACGAACCGTCGCCCGTCACGAGCACCACGGGCTTGCCCGTGCCCACGCTCGCGCCGATGGCGGCGCCGAAGCCGAAGCCCATCGTGCCCAGGCCGCCGCTGGTGATCAGCTGGCGCGGGCGGGAGAAGGGGAAGTGCTGCGCCGTCCACATCTGGTGCTGGCCCACGTCGGTGGCTACGGTCATGTCGCCTGCGGCCTCGTGCAGCGCGTGCAGCACGTTGCGCGGCTCAAACAGGTCGTTTTGCAGGTAGTTCTCGCGCATGGAGCCGGCCTGGCGCACCCAGTCGGCGTGGTGCTGCGCGGGCAGGCGCTCGCACAGCAGCTCCAGCACCACGCGCGCGTGGCCGGTGATGTGCAGCGTGGTAGAGACGTTTTTGTTGATCTCGGCGCGGTCCAGGTCGATGTGGATGACCTTTGCGCCCGGCGCGAACGCCTCCGCGTTGCCCAGCGCGCGGTCCGAGAAGCGCACGCCCACCGCCAGCAGCAGGTCGCAGCGCTGCATCGCGATGTTGGCCGCGTGCGTGCCGTGCATGCCGACCATGCCCAGCGACATCGGGCTCTGCGGATCGATCGTGCCCAGGCCCATCAGCGTGTTGGCCACGGGCGCGTCCATGCGCTCGGAGAGTGCCTTGAGCTCGCTTGCCGCGTCGGTCACGCCGCCGCCCGCGTAGATCAGCGGGCGCTGCGCCGCCTGGATCAGCTCGCACGCGCGCTCCAGGTAGGGCGTGACGCGCCGCTTGTACTCCTCCAGCTGCTTGCCGTAGGGCTGCAGCTGCAGCGCCGGATGGTCCGGCGAGTAGTTGGGGATCAGCGCCTGTCCGCTGGCCGGCTCGTACTCGCACTCGGCGATCTGCACGTCCTTGGGGATGTCGATCAGCACCGGGCCGGGCCGGCCGCTCTTGGCGATGAAGAACGCCTCGCGCACCGTCTGCGCCAGCTTGCGTACATCCGTCACCAGCCAACTGTGCTTGGTGATGGACATCGTGATGCCCAGGATGTCCGCCTCCTGAAACGAGTCCGTGCCCATCAACTGCTGGGGCACGTTGCCGGTGAGGAAGACCACGGGCGAGGAGTCCATGTACGCCGTGGCGATGGCGGTGACCAAATTCGTCGCGCCCGGGCCGGAGGTGGCCAGGCACACGCCCGTGCGCCCGGTGGCGCGCGCATAGCCGTCGGCCGCGTGGCCGGCATGCTGTTCGTGCGCGGTCAGGATGTGGCTGATGCGGTCCTCGCGCTTGTACAGTTCGTCGTAGATGGGCAGCACCGCGCCGCCGGGAAAGCCGAAGAGCGTCTGAACGCCCTGCTCGATCAGGCACTCGATCAATATGGCTGCGCCGCAAAGCTTCATGGGAAAAAACTCCTTTCTGACGTAAAAAAGCAGCCTCCGTCCATTCTTTAGGACGAAGGCTGCTTCGCGGTACCACCTAAATTCACGCCGAGGCGTGCGCTCAACCGGACGCACCGCGCGCGGCGGCAGGCCCGATCCTCTTTTCACGGTGAGGCGTCCGGCGGGCCTACTGACACAGGCGTTCAGCCCGCTGCTCGGAGGGGATGCGCGACGCGCCGTCCGCGGGAATTCTCACCGGCCATTCCCTCTCTGAAGCCCTTCGGCGCGGGCTTTTCCTCGTCATCGCAACGCATATGATGCTATTGCAAATAATGATACCACCGCCGCGCGCGCACTGTCAAGCGGAATTTTCACTTCGACTCGCGCAGGGTGTACCACTCGGGGTAGGAGATGACGGTCAGCTCCAGATCCTCGGGCAGGCCGTAGAAGCGCTTGAACGTCATGGCCTCGGAGGGATCATAGGGGGAGGCGATCCACACGTAGCCGGGGTAGGGCAGCTCGGCGATGACTGCGGAGTGCGCGCCCTGTTCCACCTGCTCGTACAGGTAGGCGAGGCGTTCGGCCTGCGTGCGCGCGTTGAAGTAGTAGACGTGCAGCCACAGCGCCGCATAGAAGCAGGCGACCAGCGCCAGCGCCGCGTGCGCATGGGGCAGGCGCGCGCCCGCAAACGCCTCCTGCATCAGCAGCGTGCACAGCAGCGCCATGATGACGTATGAGGGCAGGAAGCAGCGTCCGCCCACGGGCGTCACGGCGCTCAGCGGCGCCACGAGCACGAACACGCTCAGGTACAGCAGCAGGCAGCGGCGGCGCGTCGCGCCCTGCGGGAAGGACAGCAGCAGCACGACGCCCAGGCTGACGGCATAGAGCAGGCACAGCGCGGCCGTCAGGTGCGGCGTGTAGGCGCGCAGCGGCGCGTAGAGCGGGTGGAGCTTCTGCACGATGGGCCACAGCGGCATGCAGATGCAGTAATAGCGTGCGGCGGCCAGCAGGCGCGAGCGGTTTGCGCCCCGTTCGCGCACCGCCTGCGCCAGCAGTGCGACTGAGAAGGCCAGGAGCATCGGGATGCAGTCCAGCAGGAACGGGTACACCATGTCCGTGGCGAATGTGTTCCAGCAGGCGGCCAGCGCCTGAAGCGGAGCGTTCAGCAGGCTGATGGTCCGGCCGTAGCTGTCCCCGCCGCTGAAGATGACGCCATAGACCGAGTTGGAGAACATCAGTGCCGCGCCGCACACCGCGCCCAGCGAACACAGGAGCATGCCGTGGGCGCGCACGCCGCGGCGCAGGCCGTACAGGTACAGCCCCAGCGGCACGACGCAGAAGAAGATCGTGACGTTCTCCATCAGCAGCGCGCCGGCCAGGCCCAGCACAAACAGCGCGGGCCACCAGGCGGGCCGCGGCGCGCGCGCGGGATCGAAGTCCGATACCAGCGCAAGCGCAGGCAGCAGAAACGCCGCGATCAGCGTCGCGGATGTGCCGTAGTTGGCAAATCCGGACACCCAGCCCAGCGTCTGGCGCGCGATGTTGGTGGGCAGCGCGCCCATCAGGCAGCACATGAGCAGCATCGCGCCCGTGCGCCGCTCGTGGGGCGCGTTCATCGCGGGCAGCAGCGTCATGAGCGTCAGACAGATGCCCATGAACAGCGTCTTGAACAGCTGGCTGCGCGTCAGTCCGAGCACCAGCAGGTTGCCCAGGTAGCGGCCGTTTTCGCCGTCGAATCCGCGGCTGAGCAGGTCCAGTCCGCTCTGGCTGCCCCAACCCAGATCATCATGGACGTAGAGCACCATGGACGAGAGGACGAGGCAGACGCAGCAGACAACCAATGTCAATGCCATGCGGGATGGTTTGACAGAGCGGAAAGACATACGATCACTCCTGTTTTTCATGCAGTAGCAGGACAAAGATGTGGTTCTCCATATTGTACCATATTAGGAGGAGCTGCACAAGCCATCCATTCCGCCTTGATTTTCCTGCCGCCGGGCGGTATAATGCCCAAAACAGACGAAACCGGCCCTTGGCCGGCAAGGGGGAATCCGATTTGTACGACATGCAGCCATCGTTGCGGGAGATCGACCGGGTCGTCGCGGCGGGACCGTTTGCAGACTCTTGGGAGTCGCTGAGCGCCTTTCGCGTGCCGCGCTGGTATGAGGAGGCGAAGTTCGGCATCTTCATCCACTGGGGCGCATACAGCGTGCCGGCGTTCGGCAGCGAGTGGTACCCGCGCAACATGTACATCCAGGGCTCGCCGGAGTTCGAGCACCACGTGAAGACGTACGGTCCGCACAGCCGGTTCGGGTACAAGGACTTCATCCCGCTGTTTCGCGCGGAGCGGTTCGATCCCGAGGCGTGGGCGGAGCTGTTTGAGGCGGCGGGCGCGCGCTACGTCGTGCCCGTGGCCGAGCACCACGACGGCTTCCAGATGTATCGCAGCGACATCTCCCACTGGAACGCCTATGAGATGGGTCCCCGCCGCGACGTGCTGGGCGAGCTGAAGGCCGCCTGCGAGCGGCGCGGCCTGGCGCTGGGCGCGTCCACGCACCGCGCGGAGCACTGGTTCTTCCTGGGTCACGGCCGCGAGTTTGACAGCGACGTGCGCGAGCCCATGCAGCGCGGCGACCTGTACTGGCCGGCCATGCCCGAGCCCGGCCACCACGACCTGTTCAGCGAGCCCGCGCCGACGCAGGAGTATCTGCAGGACTGGCTCGTGCGCACGTGCGAGCTGATCGACCGGTACCGGCCGCGCCTGCTGTACTTCGACTGGTGGATCCAGCACAGCGCGTTCAAGCCCTACCTGAAAAAGCTGGCGGCCTATTACTACAACCGCGCCCGGGAGTGGGGCGTGGAGGTGGCCATCGACTACAAGCACGACGCCTTCTCCTTCGGCACGGCCGTGCCGGACGTGGAGCGCGGCCAGTTTGCCGACGTCAAGCCCTACTTCTGGCAGACGGATACCGCCGTCGCGCTCAACTCCTGGTGCTACACCGAGCACAACGACTTCCGGCCCTATCAGGACATCCTGCAGGACCTGGTGGACATCGTCAGCAAGAACGGCTGCCTGCTGCTCAACGTGGGGCCGCGGGCGGACGGCACGATCTGCGAGGAGGACCGGCAGGTGCTGCTGGGCATCGGCCGCTGGCTGCGCGTCAACGGCGAGGCGATCTACGGCGCGCGCCCGTGGCGCATGTACGGCGAGGGGCCGACGCAGGTCGTCGAGGGGCAGTTCTCCGACGGCATTCAAAAGCACTTCACGCCTGCGGACTGGCGCTTTACCACGCGCGGCGGCTTCCTGTACGCCACGGCGCTCAAGCGCAGCGCGGACGGACGCTACGCCATCCGCGCGCTGGGCGAGCGCGACGCATCGAAGGTCGCCAACTTCCACGCGATCATCCGCGAGGTGACGACACTGGAGGGCCCGGCCGTCTCCTGGCGGCGCGACGAGGAGGCGCTGCACCTGCACACCGACGCGCCCGGCGACACGCCGCTCACATTCAGGCTGCGCATTGACTGACGAAAACCGGGCCGGTCCCCAAGGGACCGGCCCGGTTTGGCGTTTCAGGGCTCGTCCGGCGCGCTGCGCAGCACGGCCGACATCGGCCGGCCCTTGGCCAGCTCGTCGACCAGCTTGTCCAGGCGGCGGATCTCGCGCATCAGCGGGTCCTCGATCTGCTCCACGCGCACGCCGCACACCGTGCCGCGAATGAGCTCCCGGTTCGGGTGCGGATGCGGCGCATCCCGGAAGAACGCGCCGTACGTCACATCCGACGCGGCCAGCGCGCGCACGTCCTGCGGCGCATAGCCCGTCAGCTAGGAGATGACCGCGTCGACCTCCTCCTGCGTGCGGCCCTTGCGCACGGCCTTGGCGACCAGCAGCGGATAGACCGCCGCAAGGCGCATGGCGTAGACCTTTTCAGGCTGCATGGCGTGCCCTCCGCGCGCTCAGAAGCGCAGGCTCAGGCAGCTCAGGCCGCCGTCGATCTTGCGGAACTCGGACGTATCCACCGTCAGCACGGGATAGCCCAGGCCCTCCACGGCCGCCTTGACCGCCGGATAGCCCTCCGGCACGATCACCGTGCCGTTGACCCAGATGCAGTTGGCCGCGTAGGCCTCGGCCTCGGGGATCTGCACGCGGTGGTAGCCCTGGAAACAGGGCTTGTCCGTAAACTCGCCCGAGACGAGCAGATTGCCGTTCTCCAGATAGTTCACGCCGGTCTTGAGGTGGAGCACCTTCTCCAGCGGCACCTGCTCGCAGGCAAAGCCGTAGCGGTCCAGGATGGCGGCAAACTGCGCGATGCCCTCCGCATTGGTGCGCGCGGACAGGCCGACGTAGAACGTGTCGCCGACCATCATCACGTCGCCGCCCTCCAGCGTGCCCGGCGCGCTGATGAATCAGCTGCTCGTCATGCTGGGCGGTCAGCCCATCGCCTGGCTCAAGTACAACCGCTGGACGGCCATGTTCGCCATGGTGCTGCTGTGCTGCTGGCGCTGGACCGGCATGAACATCCTCTATTATATGGCCGGCCTCAAGTCCATCCCCGGCGAGCTGTACGAGGCGGCGGAGATCGACGGCGCGGGCGCCGTGCAGAAGTTCCTGCACGTGGGCTGGCCGCTGCTCAAGCCCACGACGATCTATGTGCTGACGATCTCGATCTATGCGGGCCTGTCGATGTTCACCGAGAGCCTGATGATCTTCGGCACGAACAATTCGCCCAAGAACTACGGCCTGACCATCGTCGGCTACCTGTACCGCTACGGCTTTGAGCGGGTCGACAAGTTCGGATTCGCCAGCGCCGTGGGCCTGGTGCTGCTGGCCGGCGCGATGGTCATCACCGTCGCGCAGCTGTACATCACCGGCACCATCGGCCGGCGGAAGGAGGCGTGATGTCCCATGAAGAGAGAAAGACGCGCCTATCACCTGACAAGCCGCATCTTCCTGATGGCGTTTTTCGGTATCCTCGCGCTGTTGATCCTCATCCCGCTGTATGCGCTGCTGTTGGGCACGTTCAAGGGCGGCGCGGAGCTGTTCGTCAGCGGCCTGAACCTGGACCCCACGCCTGAAAAGCTGCACCTGCGCGCCTGGCGCTACCTCTTCACGGGCGTGATGAGCAACGGCGAATACCAGCCGCACGACTACTTCCTCTGGTACCGCAACAGCTTCATGCTCGTCATCGTGCAGGGCTCGTTGACGCTGCTCATCTCCTCGATGGTCGCCTACGGCTTTTCCAAGTACAACTTCCGGGGCAAGAACTTCCTGTTCCTGTGCGTGCTGCTCGTCATGATGATCCCCCTGGAGATCCTCATGCTGCCCATGTACACGCAGATCAACGCCATGGGCATGCGCGACAGCTATGTCGGCGTGATGCTGCCGTTCCTGGCCAACATGAGCGCGATCTTCTTCTTCAAGCAGTTCCTGGAGGGCGTGCCCATCGACCTGCTGGACGCCGGGCGCGTGGATGGCTGTACGGAGTACGGCATCTTCTTCCGGATCATCGCGCCCATCATGAAGCCCGCCTATGCCTCCATAGCGGTGCTGGTGGGCATGGGCGCATGGAACGGCCTGCTCTGGCCGCTGCTCGTGCTCTCCAGCATGGACAATACACCATCCCCCTGGGCCTGAACACGCTGTTCACGCCCTACGGCAACAACTACGACCTGATGATCACCGGCTCATGCTTTGCGCTGCTTCCGCTGCTGCTGCTCTACCTGCTGGCGCAGCGATTCATCATCGAGGGCATGACCGCGGGCTCGGTCAAGGGCTGAAAGCGAAAACCCCCGCTCCATTGGCTTAACAGTGATAAGGAACTAAATCACTTATCAACTGTTAGCTGACGGTTTTCGGGTGCATACGAAACTCCCGCCTGATTCCTAACAGGAATCAGGCGGGAGTTTTTCTTGTTAACAGAGCCAATATTGGAGGATAGCATTATGAAAACATTACTTTCCTGTGAATTTAACATGGATACCGGCTGTGTGGAACTGAAATATTCTAACGGAAGCATAATTTCCATTAACTGTACCGCTGTTGAGGATGAGGTGGCAAACAGCCGTTTCCAGCGGTCTGAACTGGACTGGCTCATCTACAACGATCCGCTGTCCTATGCAGAATTGATTTTGAATGGCGATCCGGAAGAATACCTGCGAACCGTAACAGAGACTCCACAGTTGGATTTCGATTCATAAGCAAAGCCGCCAGAGGCACATCCATGAGATGCTGCTTCTGGCGGCTTTTTACATTTTGTCAATCAGAGCAAACACTACCGCTTGTTGCTCTTCACTCAATCTCGACCATCGTTCAAGGAGCCTTCTTTGCGAATCAGTCAGAGAAACTGGTGAATCTTCTTCTGCAAACAGCTGAGAAAGCGTGATGCCAAAAGCCGTGCAGATTTTTTCCAACGACGGAATAGTGGGAACCATATTCTTGCGATACCACGAGGAGATCGTAGACTGCGGCAAACCAGAGCGTTCTGCAAGCTGATACTCCGTCCAGCCCCGCTCCTCTCGATATGTGGTTATGGCAGAGAGAATATCTTTCACCTGCATCACCCCTTTGCTTGCGTTCTTCGTAAATTATACTTTTGTTTGTCGTTGCTCTTTAATAATTTTAGTCGTATAATTTTAACGATATGCACAAGTAAAAGAGGGGAATGATTTCAGTGAGACAGAAGAGCTGCTTCTTTATTGGGCATAGAGAAACACCGGAAGAAATTTATCCAGTGCTATGCGCCACTGTTGAGGAGCATATAGTCCGCTACGGCGTTACCGAATTTATTGTTGGTCATTATGGATGTTTTGACGGTTTTGCGGCAAAAGCCGTAAAAACCGCAAAACAAACCCATCCAGAAGTCGAATTGACATTATTGCTGCCGTACCATCCAGCAGAGCGCCCGATTCCTGTACCGGATGGATTTGACAGTACCTACTATCCTCCAGGGATGGAAAATGTCCCTCGTAAGGTTGCTATTGTCAGGGCAAATCGGTATATGGTCGATCATACTGATTTCCTCATTGCCTATGCGTGGCACCCTGCCAGCAATGCAAGAGATCTTCTCGAATATGCAAGAAAAAGAGAGGGCAAGGGATTAATCCATGTGACAGCCTTGCCCCATAACGATTTATAGAAAAAAGTCATTACTTTTATATAGTTTTTTATCTTGCGAAAAGTAATGACTTTGTGATAAAATTAAATCGTCATATTTTGCCGAAAAGAGGTGGTTTTGTGGCGAAAAAGAGGTCCGCTTCTACCGTGACGCCGGATTACGAAGCAATTACATCATTTCAAAAAGGCCAGGCTTCACGCATTTTTAAGGAAGTGAACGAGCAGGACAAAGTTTTGATTGTCAGCAAGCAAAACAAGCCGCAGAACGTCGTTATCTCATACGAACGGTATAAGAGACTCAGGGAAGAGGGAGCAGATATATGAACATCAATGAACAGGCCAATTTTATATGGAGCATAGCCGATTTGCTGCGTGGCGATTTCAAACAGAGCGAATACGGCAAGGTGATTCTGCCCTTTACT
>DVFJ01000014.1 GCA_018713325.1 Candidatus Onthenecus intestinigallinarum
ATGGCCCCCGCGCAAAAAGCGCGTCCGGATGCCCGCGCGCTCTTGACAAAGGCTTGACAAAATTTTATAATTTCACCAAAGGGACGGGCCCGGAATCGGGCAGCCGTCCCACACACGGACGTCCCATTTGATGAAGGAGGTCGTTTTCCATGAAGAAGATCCTCGCTCTGCTGCTCGCGCTCTCGCTCGCGCTTGGCGCGACGTGCGCCCTGGCCGACGATCAGCCGCTGGTGGAGATCATCCTGCCCGGCGCGACGCACGGCTGGACCGCCGCGGTCACCTACTTCGCCGACCAGATGGCCGCCGAGATGGGCCTGAACTACAAGGTCATCAACAGCGCCGACCCCAACGAGCAGGCCGGCCAGCTGGAGCAGGCCATCACCGACGGCGCGGCGTGCGTGGTCGTGCTCCCGCACAACGAGGAGCTCAACGACGCCGTGCAGATGGTGCTGGACGCGGGCATCCCGGTGGTCAACTTTGACCGCAAGCTCGACGCGCCCGTCACCAGCTACGTCGCGGGCGACAACCGCTCCATGGGCGTCAACAGCGCGCACTACATCGCCGAGAAGCTGGACGGCCAGGGCAAGATCGTGGTGCTCACGTGCGTGTCCTCCGGCTCGGTCAACGACGACCGCCTCGGCGGCTTCCTGGAGACCATCGCCGATATCGCGCCGGACATCGAGATCCTCGGCCAGTATGACACCGGCACCTTCGCGCGCGAGGACGCGCTGACCGTCATGGCCGACGTGCTCATGGCCAACCCGCAGATCGACGCCGTCTTCTCCATGGACGACGAGACGTCCATCGGCGCCTTGCAGGCCATTGAGGAGGCCGGCCGCACGGACATCCGCGCCATCACGGGCGGCGGCGGCTGCCAGGAGTACTTCGGCATGATGGAGGGCAGCGACATCGCCATCTCCTCCGCGCTGTACAGCCCGGCCATGATCGAGCACTGCGTGGAGCTGGCCGCGCAGATCGTCTCCGGCCAGGAGGTCGACGCCCAGGTCATCATCGACGCCCAGATCGTCGACAAGGACAACGTCGCCGACTACCTCAACCCCGACAGCCCGTACTGACGCGCGGGCGCTCGCCCCGGGCCGGGCCGTCCCGGTTCGGGGCTTCCTTTTCTTTTGCCTCAGATGGGGGGATTCCATGGCGTTGAAAAAGCCCAAAAAGCCCGGGCAGCAGCCCCTTGCGCTGCAGATGCGCGGCATTGAAAAGTCCTTTCACCGCAACGCGGTGCTGCGCGGCGTCGACCTGACGGTCCGCCGCGGCGAGATCCGCGCGCTGCTGGGTGAGAACGGCGCGGGCAAGTCCACGCTGATGAACATCCTGGGCGGCATCGTGCCCATGGACGCGGGCGAGATCCTGCTGGATGGCAAGCCCGTGCGCATCGCCAGCGCGCGCGACGCCATCGACAACGGCATCGCGTTCATCCACCAGGAGCTCAACCTCGTGAGCGACCTGCGCGTATACGAAAACATCTTCCTCGGCTGCGAGCTGCGCCGCGGCCTGCGCCTGAACCACTGGGGCATGCGCGTGCAGACGAATCAGATCCTGCGGCATATGAAGCTGCCGCTCTCCGCCGACGCCCTCGTCGGCAACCTGGACGCCAGCTACAGGCAGGTCGTCGAGATCGCGCGCGCGCTGCGCCAGCACGCCCGCATCCTCATCATGGACGAGCCGACCACCTCCCTGACGGATGTGGAGATCCACAGCGTGTTCAGGCTGCTGCGCACGCTGCGCGACCGCGGCATGGCCGTCCTCTTCATCTCGCACAAGCTGGGCGAGGTGCGGGCGCTGTGCGACACCTACACCGTGCTGCGCGACGGCGAG
The DNA here is from genome assembly GCA_018713325.1 of Candidatus Onthenecus intestinigallinarum. Taxonomy (GTDB): domain Bacteria; phylum Bacillota; class Clostridia; order Christensenellales; family Aristaeellaceae; genus Beduinella; species Beduinella intestinigallinarum. The sequence goes on from DVFJ01000014.1 coordinate 1,837, forward strand.
GTCGTCGCCTCGGGCGATGTGAAGGACGTCGACGAGCGCGACCTGGCCCGCTTCATGGTCGGGCGCGACGTCTCCGCCGCGGACGACTACGCCCCCCGCCCCCTGGGCGAGGAGGCGCTGCGCGTGGAGGCGTTCTCCTCCCCCCGCCGGTTCATCGACATCTCCTTCTCCATGCGCGCGGGCGAGATCGTGGGCTTCACCGGCCTGCTCGGCGACGGGCGCAGCGAGCTGTTCTCCGCCATCTTCGGCTGCGACCCGCACGTCACCGGCAGCATGTTCGTCGGGGGCCGGCGCGTGCGCGTGCGCTCCACCGAGCAGGCGCTGCGCCTGGGCATCGGCTACGTGCCGCGCAACCGCAAGGAGAACGGCATCGTCAAGGACATGAGCATCCTGCACAACGCCTCGCTCGTCACGCTGCGCAGCCTGCGCCGCCGCCACCGCCCCGGGCTGGATCTGCGCCTGGAGCGCGAGCGCTTCGCCCGCCGCGCGCAGGAGATGCGCATCCGCATGGGCTCCATGGACGACGCGATCACCAGCCTGTCGGGCGGCAACCAGCAGAAGGTCGTGCTCGCCAAGTGGCTGGACGCAAACCCGCGCGTCATGATCTTTGACAACCCGACCCAGGGCGTCGACGTGGGCGCCAAGGAGGAGATCTACGCGCTCATCCGCGGCCTGGCCGCCTCGGGCGTGGCCGTGGCGGTGCTCTCCAGCGAGGCGCAGGAGATCATCCGCCTGTGCGACCGCACGTTCGTGCTCTACCATGGGCTCATTCAGGACGAGCTGCCCCGCGAGCGCATGACCGAGGAGAACATCATGCTGTTGGCCACCGGCGGAGACCTGGCCGGCGCGCAGGACGTTGTGGGAGGGAACGACTGATGCAAGCGACGAACGCCCCGCGCATCCGGGGCCGGCTGCGCCGGCTCTGGCGCGAAAACCCCTATTTCAGCACCGGCATGGCGCTGGCGCTGCTGCTCATCGTCATGACCGGCGTGCTCGTGTGGAAGAACGACTTTGACTCCTTCGCGGCCTTCGGCCGCTCCTGGGTCTCCAACTGCGTCAACATCTGCCGCAACAACGCCGTCGTGGGCATCATCGCCCTGGGCATGACGCTGGTCATCCTCACCGGCGGCATCGACCTGGCCGTCGGCTCCACGATGGTCGGCATGGGCACCATCCTGCTCGTGCTCATGGATACGGGCAAGGCCGGCGTGCTCGGCGCGCTGGGCATCGCCGGCATCCCCGCCATCCTCATCGCCTGCGCGGCGTGCATGGCCTGCGGCGCGGGCGCCGGCGCGCTCATCGGCGTGGGCGTCACCAAGGGGCGCATTCCCCCGTTCATCGTGACCCTCGGCGCGATGAACATCATCCGCTCGCTCGCCCAGCACTTCATGCAGGGCCGCGCCGCCCCCGCCGTGCCCGACGCGTTCAAGCTGCTGAGCAACCAGGTCGTGCTCGGACAGCGCATCCTGCCCGTCGTCTACTGGCTCGTGCTGGCGCTGCTGCTGCACTGGGTCAGCCGCAATACCGCCTTCGGCCGCCACGTCTACGCCGTGGGCTCCAACGCGCGCACGACCCGCCTGTCGGGCATCAACGTCGACCGCGTGCTCGTGAAGGTCTATGCGCTCGAGGGCCTGCTCATCGGCATCGCCGCCATCGTCGAGAGCGCGCGCATGGGCTCCATGAACACCGCCAACGCCGGCCAGGGCTACGAGCTGGACGCCATCGCCGCCGTCGTCGTGGGCGGCACGCGCATGAGCGGCGGGCGCGGCTCCATCCTCTCCACGGTGATCGGCATGCTCATCATCGGCGTGATGAACACGCTGCTCAACCTGCTGGGCGTGCCCCCGTTCCTGCGCGCCGCGTTCAAGGGCGCGATCATCATCCTGGCGGTGCTGCTGCAGCGCAAGGACGCCGAGTGACCCGCACAGACAGACCGGAGGGCATGCGCCGCTCCGGCCTTTTTGCAGGGACTGGCAGATATTGCATGCGCGTTTTGTGCAAAGGGCTTGCGCCGCGCCGCCCGCGGATGGTATACTGAAACGGATACCCACCGTACGGCCAACCGGCCGCGCGCGAAAGGAGCGATCCCCTTGCAAACCATCGAGACGGACAAGACGGTCGTCAACGTGCTGGTCTGGCCGTCAGACCGGCCATGGACCGGGCGCTATGCCACCAGCGGCACGGTGGAGGACGGGCGCTGCACGCTCGTGCTGACCGAGCGCGTCTTTCGCGACCCCAAACGCGCCAACGCGGCCTATCGCCGCTTTGCGCGGCGCATGGAGCGCGCCGGGCTGCAGCCGCCCAACGTCGTCTTTCATGAGATGACCTCCGAGGCGTCCAAGGGGCTGTTCTGCGTGCTCTCGCCGCGCCAGTCGCTGTTCAACACCGCGTGCCCGCCCGGCCCGGTCAGCCTGCTGGACGTGGGCAGCGACGAGCGGCGCATGGTCATGGGCATGGTGCGCACGCCCTAATATTCGCGCCGCACCACCAGCAGCAGCCCCAGGCCCGTGGCCGCCAGCAGCACCGCCGCCCACAGCATCGCCTGCCAGTCGCCCTTCGTCGCGCCCAGGAACGTGGGCGTCTCCAGCGTCACCTGCGCCACGTTGCTGATGCCCGGCGTCTGCGCGCCCGCGCGGTAGGTGCCGAACAGCCCCAGCAGCCGCTCGCGCTCGCCGCCCGGCAGCGCCTGCGCCTGCACCACAAACTCAATCCGCTCCGCCGCCGGGATGGGCTGGCCGTCGCCGCCCGTCGCGGCGGCGTCCATGTGCACCTGCCAGCTGACCGTATCGCCCGCAATCTTGCCCGACAGGCCGCGCGTCACCAGCCGCGCCACGCGCAGCCCCTCCGGCAGCGCCGCCTGCAGCGTCACATCCGCCGCGGCCGCGCCCGCGTTCTCCAGCACGAGCGCCACGGTCATCTCCTCGCCCGGCGACAGCCGCTCCGCGTCGCAGACCGTCTGCAGCGTCAGCAGCGGGCCCGACACCGTCAGCCGCTTGGGCGGCAGCTTCTCCCCGTCCGCCACGACCTCGCCCACCAGCAGCCGCCGGCCGCTCTTCACGCCGTCCAGCGCGTCTGCCGCCACCTGCACCCGCGCCACGCCCACCGCGTAGCCCGGCCGCAGCAGCGCCCCGTCCGCATACGCCGCCGCCGGCACGCGCACATCCCACACGAGCGCGCCGTCCTCCACGCGCGCCGCGCCCGGCATGTCCAGCGCCTGCGCGATCAGCCCCTCCGGCAGCGACAGGCGCACCTGCGTCTCCCCCGCCGCCGGGCCGCGGTTCGCGCACAGCACCGTGTACAGCACCTCGCCCTCCGGGTGCGCCGTGTCCGCGCTCGCGTTCACCTGCACGCTCACCCGCGGCGAGCACAGCCGCAGCGCCTTCGCGTCCTGGTACAGCCGGCTGTCCCGGCTCAGCGTCACGATCGCGTCCGCCGTGCGCAGGCCCTCCTCGCCGCCCGCCGCCTCGAGCGCCGTCAGTGTCCAGGTCATGCGCGTGCGCGACGGGATCACCGCGCCCGCCGCATCCAGCGTCGCGGGCGGCAGCTCGCCCGCCCACTGCGCCGCGTCGCCCCCGACCTCAAAGCAGCCCTCCGTCAGGTCCAGCCGCAGCGTCGCATCAAGCGCCCACAGGTATGGATTCTCGATCACCGCCTCGAGCGTCGCCGTCTCGCCGTCCTGCAGCGTCAGCCGGTCCGCCTCGAGCACGAGCGACAGGTCCCGCGCGCCGCTCTGGCGCAGCGCCTCCACATAGCGCGCAAGGCCCGCCTGCGTATCGGCCCACACGCGCGCCCAGTCCAGCCCCTCGCCGTGCGCGCGCAGCGGCAAGAGCGCCAGCAGCAGCAAAAGGGCCGCCCGACGGATGCATCTTCTCACCTTGATCCCCTCCTCATGGCATTAGCATGCCATGGCGGGGACGGTTTATGCAGCCGTGGACGGCCTTTGCGCCTTCAGCGCAGCACGTCGTGACAGATCGTATTGCCGCCGCCCTGGCGCGCGCGGCGCAGCGCGGCCTGCGAGCGGGCCAGGGTCGAGCCCCAGTTCTGATCGCCGCCGAGCACCAGCGACACGCCGATGGACAGCGTCGAGTGGCAGGGCGGCATCTCGCCGAAGAACTGCGCCTCCACGCCCGCGCGCAGCGCCTCGCAGCGCATGAGCGCATCCTTCAGGCTGATGGCGCTGAGCACCAGCAGCAGCGCGTCGCCCTCCCAGCGGGCGACCAGGTCGCTCTTGCGCGTGTGCCCGTCCACATACTGCCCCAGCGCGACGAGGAATTTCTCCGCCGTGTCGCGCCCGTTCAGCTTGCGCAGCGCGGGCAGGTCGTCCGGATACAGCAGCGCGAACGCCGCCGTCGCGCCCCCGTCCAGCAGCGCCTCGGCGCTCAGCTGCATGAAGCGCGGATAGTTCGCGTCCAGCCAGCCGGTCATGGCCGCCTGCGTCAGAAACCCGGTCGCCGGGTCCACAAACGCCGCGGTGCGCAGCTCCGCATACGCCCGGCGCAGCTTCGCCTGCTCGCTGAGCAGCTGCTCGCGCGCCGCGCGCAGCCGCCGCTCGTTCTCCTGCCGCTCCCGGTCGCTCCGGCGCCGCCCGGCGCGCAGCGCCGCGTACGCCGCCGCCAGCAGCGCCGCCGCCAGCAGCAGCAGCGACAGCCCGAACTGCAGCAGCACCGGCCGCAGCGCGTCCGGCAGCGCTTCCGCCGCGCCCGCCGCGACCGCGCCGCGCACGAGCACAAAGATGCGCTGGCTGAAGAAAAACACGTCCAGCGCAAACCCGAGCGCGAAGACCGCCAGCGTCAGCGCGAGCGGGCGGCCGATGCGCGTCCTTTGCATGCTGCTCTCCTCCTCTGCCGGCCCGGCGGCATGTGTCGGATTTTACTTTAGCGTATCGCGCGCCATTTGTCAAGCGGGGCCCCGGCGCATCCGCCGGAGCCCCGCTTTTGCCTGCGCCTCAGCGGCGCGCGTAGGCCACCCGCCTGCGCGCCGCCAGGCGGCGGCGCAGCTGCGCGGGCGTGAACTGGCTGGCGACCTCGACCGTCGCGCAGACCTTGTCCGAAAACGTGACCACAAAGCTCTCCGCATAGCGCGGCAGCGTGTAGCCCAGCGGGAACATGTGGCTCTCGATGATGTTCTCCTCCCGCGGCGTCAGCGTGAAGTACTGCCGCGCGTTTTGCAGCGCCACCAGCGGATGCCGGTGCGCGTGGTTGCCGCAGGTCGGGCCGCTCACGTGCCAGTCGTAGAAGAACAGGTCGTGCAGCAGGCCGCCCCGCGCCGCCTCCCGCGCGCGCAGGCCCAGCCGCGCCGCGATGCGAAAGCTCATATACGCCACGTACAGGCTGTGGTCCAGCCGCGACACGCTGCCATGCTGCTGGTAATCGCCCAGCGCCTGCACCTTCGGGTGCGCGAGCAGGTCCTCCGTCTCGCGCAGGAACGCCTCGAATGAATCGTCTCTGGACAACGGTATCACCCCTTCACGCATTCAACGCGGCAGACCCGCGTTTTCTTCCCGCCCGCCTTGCGCGCAGCGCGTCCGTCTGCTACACTGTGGGGGGATATCTCTATCATAGCACAAACGGGGCGCGAAAACACGCCCATGCGCAAAAAATTCTCGGGAGGGATCCGCATTGTTTAACATCGCCATCGTCGGCGCAGGCCCCGCCGGCCTCTCCGCCGCCATCACCGCCCGCCAGCGCGGGCGCGAAGCGCTCGTCATCTCCCGCGCCGATCAGCGCGGCTGGCTCGCCCGCGCCGAGCGCATCGACAACTACCCCGGCCTGCCCGCCGTCTCCGGCCCGCAGCTGCTCGCCGCCCTGCGCGAGCACGCCGCCCGGATGGGCGCGCAGTTCATGGACGGCCTTGTGCAGCAGATCCTGCCCATGGGCGACGCGTACGCCCTCTCCGTGGGCAGCGACTTCGTGCAGGCCCGCCGCGTCATCCTCTGCATGGGCGCGCGACAGCCCCGCCTGCTGCCCGGCGAGGACGCGCTGCTCGGCCGCGGCGTCAGCTACTGCGGCACCTGCGACGGCATGCTCTACCGCGGCAAAGCCGTCGCCGTCGTCGCCGAGAGCGCCGAGGCCGTGCACGAGGCCGGCTTCCTCGCCGGCCTGGCCGCGCACGTGCGCTACTTCGGCAAGCCCGACCCCGCCCTCGACCCCCGCGTCGAGGTGATCGACGCCCGCCCCGAGGCCATCCTCGGCGAGGACCGCGTGCTCGCCCTGCGCGCCTCCGGCGTCGACTACGAGACCGACGGCGTGTTCATCTTCCGCGACGCCGTCGCCCTCTCCGCGCTGCTGCCCGGCCTTTTGCACGACGGCCCCTTCATCCGGGTCGACCGCGCCATGCGCACCAGCCTGCCCGGCGTCTTCGCCGCCGGCGACTGCGCCGGCAAGCCGCTCCAGGCCGTCAAGGCCGCCGGAGAGGGCTGTATCGCCGCCCTCTCCGCCTGCGAGTAGCCGGGGGCGCTGCCCCCGGCGCCCCCGGCAGGGGGACAGTGTCTCCCTGCACCCCGCCGCCAAGGGCCTGCGCTTCGCTGGGCCCTTGCTTATGCCTGCTCTGTGCAGAAAAAGGGCCGTGCAATGCACGGCCCTTTAGCGCGGGGGTGTCGGGGGAGGGCATCCTCCCCCGACCGGGTCCGGGCGGAGCCCGGGTTATACGCGGATCAGCTCGTAGGAGCGGGTCCCCAGGCCGATCTTTTCGGCGTGCTCCAGACAGCTGCGCCATTCGGACTCGGGGCGGGAGTTGCGGAAGTGGTCGTGGTGGTCGACAAAGTCGGGCCTGCTCATGTTGTCGGTCAGCTGGCTGCCGGGCATGGGCTGGGCGGCCAGGCAGGCGTCGACGCACGCCTGATCGAGCGCGAGCGCGTCGAAGGAGGCGAACATGCCGATGTTGGGCAGGATGGGCGCGTCGTTCTCGCCGTGGCAGTCGCAGTTGGGCGACACGTCCACCACGAGCGAGACGTGGAACTGCGGGCGGCCGTCGACGACGGCCTTGGCATACTCGGCCATGCGGCGGTTGAGCTCGCCGACGGCGTTGCCATCCTGGAAGGAGATGGCGTCGAAGTTGCACGCGCCCAGGCAGCGGCCGCAGCCGACGCAGTGATCCAGATCGACGCGCATCTTGCGCGCGGCCTCGTCAAAGACCAGGCCGTCGTTGGCGCACTCGCGCGCGCAGCGGCGGCACCCGCGGCACAGCGCCGGGTCGATCGTCGGCTTGCCGCTGTTGTGCTGGTCCTTCTTGCCCGCGCGCGAGCCGCAGCCCATGCCGATGTTCTTGATCGCGCCGCCGAAGCCCGTCGCCTCGTGGCCCTTGAAGTGCGTCAGGCTGATGAACACGTCCGCATCCATGATCGCGCGGCCGATCTTCGCCTCGTGGATGCACTCGCCGCCCGCCACCGGCACGGCCACGTCGTCCGTGCCCTTCAGGCCGTCGGCGATGATCACCGGACAGCCCGCCGTCAGCGGCGTGAAGCCGTTCTCCCACGCGCAGTACAGGTGCTCCAGCGCGTTCTTGCGGCTGCCCGGATACAGCGTGTTGCAGTCCGTCAGGAACGGCTTGCCCCCCAGCTCGCGCACCAGGTCCGCCACCGCGCGCGCATAGTTCGGCCGCAGGTAGCTGATGTTGCCCATCTCGCCAAAGTGCATCTTGATCGCCACGAACTTCCCGTCCATGTCGATCTCGCCCACGCCCGCGCGGCGCATCAGCTTCTTGAGCTTCGTGGGCAGCCCGTCGCCGAACGCCTGCGTGCGAAAATCCGTGAAGTATACCTTTGCCTTTTCCATTGTTTCCATCCTTTCCCGGTTGGTCCTTCCATTGTATCACCTGGAGCGCGCTCCAGGTCAAGGGCTTTGCGGATTCTCCGGCCGCACGCTGCGCACGCCGAAGTAATCGGCCATGCCGACGTTCTTCCAATCCGCCGGGTCCTCGCTGAGCGTGCCCATCGAAAACGGCGCGGCGGGCGCATCCGGCGGCACGACGACGTCATCCCCCGGCCCGGCCTGCTCCAGCAGCGCATACTGCGCCCAGGCGCGATCGCGCGCGGCCTGCGCGCGGCCCGAGGCGAGCGCGTCCAGCGCCTGCGCATACGCGCCCTGAAAGCCCGGCGCGCTCAGGCACAGCGCCAGCAGCCCCGCGGCGGCCAGCGCGGGCGTCAGGCGGCGCGGCAGCGGACGGCCCCCGCGGCGGCGGGCGGCCGCGCCCAGCAGATACGCCCACACAAACGGCAGCGCGACCGTGCAATACGCGTGGTAGAGGTTGACCACGCGGGCGGGCCCGGCATAGCCGGACGTGTACATGTGCGGGAAGATCATCGCGCACAGCAACAGCAGCGCCAGCGGCGGGGCCAGCCACGGCGCGCCAAACGACGCGCCGGAGCGCCGGAGCGCCGCATACGCCGCGGGCGTCAGGCCCAGCAGCAGCGCCAGCAGCGGCGTGCGCGTCAGGAACCGCCACACGTAGCCCAGCGCGGCCAGCAGCGTGCGCCAGACCGAGCGCAGCAGCCAGAAATCCTCCTGCCGGAACCAGCCGTCCGTCTCCAGGCGCACGGCGTTGCCCGGCGCGAGCACGGACGCCAGCAGGCACGCCGCGCCCACCAGCAGCGCCAGCGCGCAGGGCATCAGGCCGCGCAGGGAGCCCCTCCCCCGCAGCGCGGCATGGACCAGCAGCAGCGCGGCGGCGGCGAGCGTATACAGCGCGGTGATGTAGTTATTCAAGCCGATGAAGGCCATGAGCGCGCACAGCAGCGCCCCCCTGCCCGCGGCGCGCAGGCGACCCGTCCCAGCCGTGCCGTCCCCGGCCGTGCCGGTCCCGCCGGCCGTGCCGGGCCCCCCGGCCATGCGGGCGAAGAGGAGCAGCGTCAGGCCGGAGAGGGCCTGGGTGAAGGTATAGAACCACGCGCCGTTATACCAGTAGAAGCCCTCGACGTAGCCGGGCCAGAAGAGCAGCTGCACGAGCGAAAGGCCGAGGAAGGCGGCGCGGGCCGGGCCGGGGCCGAGGCCGAGGCGGCGGCAGAGCGCGCGCACGACGAGGAAGAGCGACCCGAGCCACACGAGCAGCAGCGCCGCGGCGTGCAGCGGATAGGCGCGCAGGCAGAAGACGGCGGGGCACAGCGTCATCATCACGACGCCGGAGACGGTGCCCTGCCAGTCGTGCCAGGTGCGCAGCGCATAGGACAGCGCGTCCTTGAGCACGTGGGGCAGGGAGTGCGTCTGCACCCACGTGCCGCGCGTGACGGAGGAGAAGACGAAGTCGTCCGTCGCGGGCAGGGCGTAGGCCGCGCCCACGAACAGCGGCGCGAGCAGCAGCGCCCAGCACAGCAGCGCCACGGCCCAGGCGGCGCGGCGCGTTCCGCGGGGCATGCGCATCCCCTCCTTTCCCTGTTGAGCGGGAACTTTTGGGTTCAGTATAGCGCATCCGCCGCGGATTTGCAACCCGAATTGACCGGCCGGGGCCGCGCGTTGACACCGTCCCGGCGCGCATGATATAATGTATATGGGCGCATTCGCCCACAGACATCACCAAAGGGGGTCTTGCCCATGGTCTTTGACCGCATCGAAGAACAGGAACGCTATTACGGCCTGCACCCCATGATGGAAGAGGCCTTTGCCTTCCTCGCCGAGAGCGACACGCTCAACCCCGGCCGCTACGAGCTCTCCGGCGGCATGTACGCCACCGTCTCCGAGGGCGACACGCGCCAGATCCGCGAGGTGCCGCTCGAGGCGCACCGCCGTTACATCGACCTGCAATACTGCTGCGCCGGCGGCGAGCGCCTCGCCTGGGCCCACGTGCAGGAGCTGGAGCCGCTGGGCGAATACGACCCGGAAAAGGACCTCGTGCTGCTGCAGGGGCCCTGCACCACCGTCTCCGCCAAGCCCGGCAACTTCTGCATCCTGTTCCCGTCCGACGGGCACAAGGCGTGCTGCCACAACGAGTTCCCGAAGCACTACAAGAAAGTCGTCGTCAAAATCCCCATCAAGGACGAGTGACCCGGGGGCTCCGGGGCGCTGCCCCGGACCCCGGCCGGGGGACAGAGTCCCCCGGCACCCCCAGTTGGGGGAACGTGCGGGGCTGCGCGCCCCGCGCCCCCGGCAGGGCTTTGCCCTGCACCCGCTACGGCCCGCGCCATGCGCGGGCCTTGGGTTTTTGTTGGGACTTGGCTGCACAAAAACAGGGCCGCGCGTAGCGCAGGCCCTTAGTGGCGGGGTGCAGGGCTCGGGAGGGGAGCGGCGGCCCGGTGGGCCGATTGCCCCGAAGGGGCAAAGCGACCCGGACGAGGCCGCCGAAACGAGCGGCGGGCGCGGCAGCGCCCGACCGCGACGATTAAGGCGGCGGGACGGCACTGCCTCCCCTGCCGGGGGTCCCGGGGGCAGCGCCCCCGGGAGCGAGCGTGGTGCGCAGCGCGCCGTGGGGACAGGCGCGGATGCACTCGCCGCAGCGGATGCACTCGGCGCTGTTGGGCGTGCGGTGCGGGTCGACGCCCATGCCGCAGGCGCGGGCGCACGCGCCGCAACCGGTGCAGCGGGCGGCGTCGAGGCGGAAGCGGTAGAGGGCGACGCGGTTGAACAGGCCGTAGATGGCGCCCAGCGGACAGACGTACTTGCAAAACGGGCGCAGGCAGAAGACGGACAGCGCGCACACCGCGGCCAGCAGCGCGAACTTCCAGCGGAAGAGCCAGCCGGCGGCGGCGCGCAGGCCCTCGTTGGCCGCGAGCAGCGGGACGCCGCCCAGCAGCGTGCCCGACGGGCAGACGTACTTGCAAAACCACGGCTGACCCTGGCCGACGAGGTCGACCACGCACAGCGGCAGCAGCACGACGAAGAGCGCCAGCAGCGCGTACTTGACCAGCCGCAGCAGGCGGTCGCCGGGCAGCTTCACGCGGCGCAGGCGCGCGGGCACGGGGATGCGGTGCAGCAGGTCCTGCACGAGCCCGAACGGGCAGAGGAACCCGCACACGACGCGGCCCAGCAGCGCGCCCACGACCATCAGGAAGCCGAAGGCGTAGAACGCGAACTTGTACGAACGCGCGCCGAGCGTCGCCTGGATCGCGCCGATGGGGCACGAGCCGAGCGCGCCGGGGCAGGAGTAGCAGTTGAGCCCGGGCAGGCACAGCTGCTTGCCCGCGCCGCGATAGATCGTGCCGCTGACAAATCCGCCCAGGCGGGCGTTGGTCAGCAGCGCGAACGCGGCCTGGACGGCCGTGCGCCGCCTGCGCCCGCGCCTGATTGCATCCGATCGCTTAGCCAATGCCGATACACTCCATGCAGATATTGATCGCCTTGCGCCAGACGGTCTGGACCTCGCCGCGCCACGCGCCCAGCGCGATGAACAGCGCGCCCAGCGCCAGCAGCGCAAGGGCGGCGGCGTTTTGCCGCAGGAAGCGCGTCACGGGTTTGGCAGGAGCGCGAGCGTCTCCTGGATGATCTCCCGCCAGGCCTGCGCGTCCTTGGCGCCCAGGTACGTCTCGCCCACGCGGTTGCCCTGCGCGTCGACGAAGAACGTCGTGGGCACGGCGGCCACATCCGTCAGCGCGGCGTAGATGAGGCTTTCGGTGGGCAGCAGGTGCGTATAGGCCGCGCCGGTGGCCTCGACGATCTGCGCGGCGAGCTCCGCCTGCGCCTCGTCGATCTCAAGCTCCGGCGTGAACGCGTCGGACACGACGCCCACGAACTGCACGCCGCTGTCCGCATACTCGGCGGCCAGCGCGCCCAGGTCGGGCATCTCGCTCAGGCAGGGCTGACAGTACGTCGCCCAGACGTTGACGAGCGTCAGGTCCGCCTCTGCCCAGAGCGTCTGATCGACCGCCTCGCCGTCCAGCGTGACGGACGTGAAGTTTTGCAGGCTGGGCGGCGGCGGGGTCGGCACGGTGTGCGCCTCCGAGAGCGCCGCGGCCGGGCACAGCAGCAGCAGGCACAGCGCCGCGATGAGCCATCGTTTCATGCGTTCATCCTCCTTGCAAGATGGGGTTGCGCTCAGTATACCATGAGCGGGGCGGCGCGGGCAACGCCTTTTTTTTCAAGCGGCCGCGCGCGCGGCGGGGATCCGGCGCCTGCGCGGCCGGCACGCCAGCCCGCCCAGCACGAACGCCACGCCCCAGCGGCTCATGCCGCCAAAGTACGCGACGCGGATGCTCTGCTCCGTGCGCAGCATGAGCTGCGCGCTGCCCTGCGTCTGCAGCTTCCAGAACGTCGCGGCGATCTCCTCCGGCTCCACCAGCACCGCGGGCACGTATTCGGGGAACGTGTACACCGGCTGCACCAGCGCCGTGAACAGCGCCGCGGCCGTCAGCGCCAGCGCCGCCACGCCCAGCGCGCGCAGCAGCACCTGCACGGAGAACCACGGCAGCAGCCGCGTCATGTACTGCTCGCGCAGGCGCGTGCGCAGCCGCCCGCCCAGGCGGCGCACGCCGCGCCCGAACCGCCGCGCGCACGCGCCCCAGGCCGCAAAGCCCAGCGCGCACAGCAGAAACCGCGGCCAGATCGTCGCGCCCACGCGCTCCTGGCGCAGGTCGTACAGCGTGCCGCCCGGCATCCACGCGGTCGCGACCGAGCGGAAGGCCGTCATCGCGCCGCTGCCCGGGGCGGGCGCGGCCGTGAGCTGCAGCGTCTGCAGCTGGCAGCAGGCCGTCTCCGCCACGGCCCGCAGCGGCACATACACGCCCTGCTGCGCCTCCTGGCCCACGCCGCGCGCGTGGCGCAGCACGCCCACCACGCGAAACGTCTGCCCGCCCAGCTCGATCTCGCGCCCCGTCACGTCCGCCATGCGGAAGACCGCCAGCGCGAACTGCTCGTCCAGCAGCGCCACGCGCGCGCCCTGCTCCAGCTCCTCCGGATAGAGCAGCCGCCCGCGCAGCAGATAGCGCGGATAGAGCGTGAAGTAGCCCTCGCCCACCGCGTACAGCGCGCCCGCCGCCGCCGTGCCGCCCTCCGCCGTGACCGTCGCCTGCGGCGCGTAGCCCGAGAGCGCATACGCCGTCGTATCCGCCGCGAGCCCCTCGCGCAGGTCCTCAAACGACTGGATCCGCGAGAGCAGCGCCGTGTCCGCGCGCGCCGCGTCCGGCTGCCCGAAGGCCATGCCCTCCCCGTCCTGCCGCGCCTGCGGCTCCTGCGGCGCTTCCAGCGCCTGCGCGTCCGCCACCGTCACATATTGCAGCAGCCCCGGCACCGCGTACGCGCTCGCCGACGCATACGCGCACAGCGCCACGCCCGCCGCCAGCAGCAGCAGCGAAAACAGCCCCCTGCGCATGCGCTCCGCCTCCTCCCGTCAGTTCACGTATTCCATGACCGCAGCGCCGTCCGTGAGCGCCCGGTCCTCCTTGTCGCACAGCTGCTCCCAGCGCAGCTCCTCGCGCACCGACACCGTCGTGTCGCTGCGCTCCAGCACCGTCACCGTGCGCTTGACCGCCTTCATCTGCGTGCCCCAGAAGGTATACGTCGTCTCCACCGTGTAGACGAAGTCCTTGCCCTCGCCCTCGTTGCGCACCGCCGAGGCCGGCACGAGCGTGGTATTCTCCTTGGCGCGGTAGGTGACGCGCACGTCCACCGTGCCCTGGCGCATCAGGCTGCGCAGGCCGCCCAGGCGCGTGACGGCGTCCTCGTCCAGCGCGATGTAGGCGTACTTCTCCGCCGCGCCCTCGCGCGACACGCCCGTCACCTGCGCCTCGATGTCCCCATACTCCGCCGCGATCTTCGCGCTCATGCCCTCGGCAAACGTGCGGTCCGTGCCCGACACGTTCACCCGCAGCACCGGCTCGCCGCCCTCCTCGCTGAGCGAAAACGCCGCCTGGCTGCCGTCGTACGCCTTGCCCGCCTCCAGGTTCAGCTCCGTCACATAGCCCGCGTGCGGCGCGCGGATCGACCGCAGCGCCTCCGTCTGCGCCACCAGCTCGATGAGCTTTGCCTGCGCCTCGTCGATCGCCGCCTGCAGCTGACGCCGCTTCTGGATGAACGTGTACAGCGCCTCCTTCGTGCGGCTCTGGCTGTTCACCTCGATGAACGCCGCGTTCGCCTCGTCCAGCGCGAGCTTGGCGTCGATCACCCGCTCCATGCCCTCGATCAGCGCCGCGTCGCCCTGCGCCTGCACCAGCGCCGCCCACTGCGACGTGTCCGCAGGCAGCACCAGCCCCGCCTGCGCCGCCTGCGTCAGCAGCTCGATCTGCGCGTCCTGCAGCGCCCGCTCCGCGTCCGCCGCCGCCTGATACGCGCTGTTCTTATCCGAATCCGTGTTCGGCACGAGCCGGATGTTCGCCAGCTCGTTGTCCCGGTACGCGTCGTGCGCCGCCGAGAGCGCCTTGCGCGCCTCCTCCAGGCTGTCCTCATACGCCGCGGATTCCTCGGTCGTGGCGATCAGGTCGCCCGACTGCACGTAGTCGCCCGCGCGCACGAACACCTCCTGCACCGTCACCGACGCGCCCGCCTGCATGCCCTCCGGCGTCACGCCCTGCACGCTGTCAAAGTACAGCTCGCCCGTCAGGCGCATCTCGTCCTCGAAGCGGCCCTGCCGCGCCTGCTCCAGCTTCACCTTGGGCGTGGTGATCGTCACGATCGTCTGCGCAAAGAACATGCTGCACGCCACCACGATCGCCAGCGTCACCAGGCCCCGCACCGCAAACCTCTTCATGCGCCTTCCCCCTATTTGAGCTCGGACAGCTGCAGCCCCTGCAGGATGTCCTCCTGAAAGTACAGATAGATGAACAGCATCGGCAGCGAATACAGCGCCGCGCCCGCAAAGACCACGTCCGCGCTCGTCTCGCTCAGGCTGTTGAACATGACCGACAGCGGCATCTGCATCTGCTGCGTCAGGTACGCCAGCGGCTGCTCGACCATGTTCCAGCTGTCGGCAAACGACAGCGCCACCGCCGCGCCCAGCACCGGCCGGCACACCGGCAGCAGCACCGCCCAGTAGCACCGCCACGCGCCCGCGCTGTCGATCATCGCCGCCTCGAACATCTCGCCCGGAATCGCGAGCATGAACTGGCGCAGCAAAAACACATAGAACGGCGAGAACCACATCGGCAGCACCACCGCCCACATCGTGTCGATCAGCCCCAGCGTGCGCAGCGCGATCACGTTGGGCGCCATCGTCACCTGAAAGGGCATGAGCATCAGCGCCAGCACCAGGAAGAACAGCGCCTCCCGCCCCCGGAACCGGAACCGGCTGAGCGCATACGCCATCATCGGCACGAAGACCGCCTGCCCCACCAGGATCAGCCCCGCGTACAGCGCCGAATTCAAAAACAGCTTCAGATACGTCGGGTCCTCGATCAGGATCGTGTAGTACTGGCGCACCGTCGCGATCTTGGGCGAGAGCAGGATCGGCAGCAGCTTCGTCTCGTCGTAATTGTTGCGCTGCGCCAGGTACGCGCTCATCTCCGACTTGGGGAAGAACGAGTAAAACGCCGTGAACACCACCGGCAGCAGCATCACCGCGCACAGCAGCGTCAGAAACAGCCGCGCCGGCAGGTGCGCCGCGCGCCGTCCGCGCCTCCTTCTCATGCGTCCTCCCCCCCTTACATCACCACGCGCCGCCGCGCCTCGATCGCGTACAGCACGCCGAACAGCGCCAGCACGATCACCGCGAACGAATACGCCGCCGTCGTCACATACTGATAGTTGAGCCGTTGGAACATGTTGTTCATGAAGTGTTGCAGCGTATAGCACGACATGTCCGGGTACGACCCGCCGATGAAGTACACTTCCTTGAAGATCTTAAACGCGTTGATCCACGCCAGCACGAACACCAGAAACGCCGTGGGCGAGATCATCGGCAGGGTGATGGAGATCTCCTGCCGCAGCCTGGACGCGCCTTCCAGCTGCGCGTACTCATACAGCGCGCCCGGCACCGCCTGCAGCGCCGAGGAGAAGATGACCACCGAAAAGCCCAGGTTCTTCCACACATACAGCGCGATGACCGGCACGCGCATCGCGTCGCTCTCCTTCCACAGCACGCGCGGCATGCCCAGCGCCTGCAGCGCCCGGTTGACCGGCCCGCCGTAGTCGAACAGCAGCAAAAACAGGATCAGCATCGCCGCCGAGGGCATCAGGTACGGCAGCAGCAGCACGTTGCGGTAGCCCTTCGACCGCTCGCCCAGCCCCTTGAGCAGCCCCGCCAGCAGAAAGGAGCTGACGAAGATCAGCGGCGCGCAGATCAGCGACAGCTGCAGCGTATTGACCAGCCCCAGCCGGAACATCTGGTTCTGCCACACGCTCAGGTAGTTCGCCATGCCCACAAAGGCGTTCTGCCGCGTGCCGTCCGTCACGCTGAAGTAGATGCCGCCGAAAAACGGCAGCACATAGAACACCAGCAGCCCCAGCATGCCCGGCAGCAGAAACACCAGCAGCATTCGCTTTTGCTTGAACATCTACCCCATCCTTTCTCCCCGGGGGCTCTGCCCCCGGGACCCCCGGCAGGGGGACAGTGTCTCCTGCCGCCTCAATCGTCGCGGCGTTTCGCCCCCGCCCCGCATGCGCGGCGCGGGGGTACGCCGCCGCATATTTCGGGCGTTGCCCTCAAATAGCGGGCGGCTAGTCGGCGCGTTGCGCCTCCCTCAGGGCAGCGCTTCGCGCCGCCCTCGGGCGCTGCCGCGCCCGCCGCTCGTTTCGGCGGCCTCGTCCGGGTCGCTTTGCCCCTTCGGGGCAATCGGCCCACTGGGCCGCCGCTTCCCTCCCGAGCCCTGCACCCCGCCACAGAGGGCCTGCGCTTCGCTCGGCCCTGGGGGAAAATCGGTGCGTTGGCGTGACGCCCCCTGCACCCCGCCGCAGAGGGCCTGCGCCTTTGCCTGGCCCTGAAAAAACGCGCCATGTCTGCCCCCAAAGGGCCGCGCAGAGCGCGGCCCGTAGCGGGTGCAGGGCAAAGCCCTGCCGGGGGCGCGGGGCGCGCAGCCCCGCACGCATCCCCATAGCGGGGGGCGCCGGGGGGCCCTGTCCCCCTGCCGGGGGTCCGGGGGCAGCGCCCCCGGGGGGCCCCTGGTTACAGGGATTCCATGTAGATCATCTGTAGCTTCTGGTCAAACTCGCGCGCCATCTGATCGGCGTCGATCTGGCCCTGACGGTAGCGGGTGAGGATGTCCTGCAGCTGGGTCATGGCCGTGCCGGACTCGTAGGAGAGCAGGTCGGAATCGGGCAGCAGCGTGACGTAGGGCGCGAGCGCGCGATAGCTCTGCAGGCCCTCCTCGCTGATGTACCAGTCGGTGCGGGCATACTCCTCCATCCAGGCGCGCTGGGCGTCGATGGAGGCCTGGATGTCGGCGCGGTCGGCCTCGCTGGCGGACTCGAGGGTCTGCTCGAGCTCGTCGACGTACTGCTGCATGCTGCGCAGGTTCTGCTCATACCAGGGCGAGCGCTGCGCGCCGGTGCGGTCGGGATGCAGCTGATAGTCCATCTGCACATCCATGTGCTGGGCGAGGTACTCCAGGAAGCGCACGGCCAGGTCGGCGTTTTCGGAATTGGGGTTGACGACATAGACCTGCATGTCGCCGATGATGACGGGCGTGTCGCCCTCGGCGAACACGGGCGGGGCGATGTTTTCGACGGGGATGGACTCGCCGGTGCGCCGGTCGTAGGAGGTGGGCAGGGTCAGCAGGTTGTAGGCATAGGTCTCCATCACGGGCGTGCGGTTGAGCTTCTCATTGAGCTCGTCCTGCTCCTCGGAGGTCATGGACGACCAGTCGTACGTGGGCAGCTGGATCTCCTCCATGGCCTTGAGCGTGTCGATGAACGAGCTGCCGGAGAGCGTGAGCGGGCCGTCCTGCGTCTCATGCCCGGCGATGTAGAGGCTGAGCATCTGGGAGAAGAGCTCGTCCGCGCCGCTCCACAGGTTCATGATGGCGTAGTCCTCGTCGCCGTCGGGGTAGGCCCTGTCGTACTCGCCCAGGAGCGCGATGAGGTCCTTGAACGTCTCGGGCCGCTCGGCGCCGGGCAGCACGGCCTCGAGCACGGCGGCGTTGTACGACCAGGTGTTGACCGTCAGCGACATGGGGAAGCCGTAGAGCTTGCCGTCATACATCAGCGCGTCGGCAAACTGCGGGTACATGGTCTGCACGTTCTGCAGGAGCGTCTCGGAGCCGGACAGGTCGGCCAGATAGCCCTTTTCCATGAGCGTGCGCAGGCCCGAGCGCACGTTGATCACGTAGATGTCGACATTCGACGAGGCGGAGAGCATGTCGTTGCGCACGGCCTCGGAGCCGTCCAGCCAGCGGGAATCAAACACGAGCGGCACCTCCGGATGTTCATTTGCAAAGGCGCGCGCGGGCTCGTCCAGCCAGCCGCCCAGGATGTGCAGCGCGCGCTCGGGCCGGTACGCCTCGTCCAGCGTGCGCACGAACGCGCCCGAGTACGTGTTCACCGCGTAATAGCCGCCCGCGAGCAGCATGCCCGGATAGTCCGTGTTGCCGCCGTCACAGGTGACATAGCCCACCGTCTCGGCGCTCTTGCCATCCTGCGTGCGGCGCACCTGGCCGTCCTGCAGCCAGTAGACGAAGTCCGCCGCCGCGTCATACGCAAAGCCGAACGAGTTGTAGTTGACCAGCGACGTGTCGCCGCCCTCGCCCGTGACCGACTGCGCCATCAGCGTCGACTCGACCGCGCCCGACTCCTCGTCAAACACGCGCACGGAGACGTTGTAGTTCTCGTCATTGCCCACCACGAGCAGCTTGCCCTCGCGATAGGCCGTCACCGCCTGCGCGCCCGGCACCTGCAGGTCCGTGCGCTCGCCCGTCGTCAGGTCGTAGCGCACGAGCGTATAGTCCAGGCTGCTGTAGCTGCTGGCGTTCGGCCCCAGCGCCGCGTACAGCCCGCGGTCCGTGCGCACGAACGAGGCGACCGACCGCTGCATCGTCCAGTCCGACTCCTGAATGACCATGTCGTCCCACTGCAGCGTGAGCTCGGGCTGGATCAGGCCGTCCACCACCGGACCGTACGCGCCGCTCACCGCATTCACCGCGTAGAGCGCGTCCCCGCCGCCGATCAGCCGCGACGGATACCGCCGCGCCGCGTCCGCCACGTCCTCGGCGTATTCCTGGCGCTTGAGGTCCTCCTCCGTCATGTAGGCCGCGCTGCGCGCCTCGCGCAGCAGCTCGTCCGCATCGTAGTCCACCAGCACGGTCATCTCCTGCGCGCCCGCCTTGTACGCGTACAGCCTCGAGCTGCCCATCACGTACAGCGTGTCGCCGCAGGCCGCCATGCTGTCCACATAGTCCGCGCTGCCCATGCCGTCCACAGACGGGAAGATCGACGCGTTGCCGCCCGCCGTCACCTGGATCAGCGGCGACGCGTTCGCGTCGGGCTCGTCCGGCGTCGCCGCCGGCGCTTCCTCTTCTATAGAAGGTTCCGCGGCGTCCGATTCCGTCGCCGCGTCGGCCGCCGGGGCCTGCGTCGCCACGGGATCCGCCGCCGGCGCGCCGATGACGATGCCGGTGGCCTGCGCGCCGGTCGCGCCCAGCATCAGGGCCAGGGCCAGGAACAGGGCTGTCAGCTTGCGATACATGAAGTTGCCTCCCTCCGGCCGCGCGGGCTGCGCGGCGCATGGTTGATTTCATTCGCGCCCGGGGGGCGGGATGCCTGCATCCCGGGCCGTTTTTTTGAACTCGCCGCCTATTAGACGCGGCAGGCGGGAGAATTCTTCCTGCGCGGGCCAACAAAATGCGCGCAAAAAAACCTTTGCGACGGGAAACAAATGCCGCGCCCCGCGCGTTATAATAGCGAAAGCACCCGGAAAGATCCGGAAAAACCGCACGCCCCCTGCGGACGCGCGGCAGAAATCATCAGGGAGGGATTGATGATGAAGAAACGCTTCGCCCGCACGCTGTGCCTGCTGCTGGCGGCATGCCTGCTGTCGGCGCTGCTGCCGCTGGGCGCGTCGGCCGCCTCGCGCGGCAACGAGCCGCTGTACGTGTGCAACCTGGACCGCGCGGGCACGGACGCATTCCGCACGGGCAGCTACTTCAAGGCGCGCTGGATTCAGGTGACGGCGACGGTGCCGTATGGGGCGCAGGTGCGCCTGCGCATCGTGCGCGACGAGAACCGCTCCGCCTACGACGCGGACGACGAGACGGCCTACGACCACACGTTCGAGAACGTCGCGGACGTCGCGGGCGCGTTCGTCTCGCCGGAGATCTATCTGGAGTACCAGAAGTCCGCGACCGTCCCCTACCGCGTGGAGCTGTACGTCAACGGCACGCTGACCCGCAGCGAGTACGTCCACCGCATGCTGCTGGAGATCAAGAACAAGGCGTTCTGCGTGCGCGGCATCCGCTTCCGCGACATCAGGCCCGAGCTGACCGACGAGTGGCTCATGTTCCGCCCGGTGGACCTGTTCGCCGCCGACGCGCACTACGGCGTGCAGACGTTCGACCTGGTGGCCAGCAACATGTACCTGATCGGCAAGCTCGAGATCGTGCGCCTGGACGACCGGTTCATGTACACGGTGACCGACATCGACACCTGGAACGGCGGCGGCTTTGACAAGGACGCCGTGCCCAAGGACCCCTATGCCCCGCTGATCCTCGACCACAAGATCGCCATGAAGGACGTGAGCGTCTGCTTCTACCCCACGCTGGACGACGTGCAGCGCGTGGGCGACATGCCGCGCGCCTTCCTGCCCGGCGTCTGGTACTCCGTCTCCGCCGACCTGGGCGGCGATCCCACGCAGCTGCTCTACCTGAGCGGCACGGTCAGCTACGACCCCAACGGCCTGGAGCGCTCCGGCGACAGCTATTCCTCGGACTACGTTCAGAGCCTCGTGCGCATGATGCCCTAGGGGGCGCTGCCCCCTAGACCCCCGGCAGGGGGACAGTGTCCCCCTGCACCCCGCCGCCAGGGGCCTGCGCTTCGCTCGGCCCCGGGGATCACCGGGCGGGACACAGTGCCCTCCCCCGACACCCCCGCACTAAGGGCCGCACGACGTGCGGCCCTGGGCAACCACCGGGCGGGACACAGTGCCCTCCCCCGACGCCCCCGCGCTAAGGGCCGCACGATGTGCGGCCCTGGGCAACCACCGGGCGAGGGCAATGCCGCCCCGACACCCCCGCGCCAAGGGCCGCACGACGTGCGGCCCTGTTTTTTTTCGCCAAGTCTCGCCCAAAAGCCAAGGCCCGCGCGTTGCGCGGGCCGTAGCGGGGAGTGCAGAGGGGCAATGTCCCTCTGCCGGGGGTCCAGGGGGCAGCGCCCCCTGGTGACGGGGGTCCAGGGGGCAGAGCCCCCTGGTCAGTCGATGATCTTGTCGAAGTCGTAGGCCACGCCGTAGGTCTGCACGCGCACGAGCTTCATGACCTGCTCGGTCTTGGGCGCGTCGGCGGCGTCGGTCTTGACCGCGGCGATGGCGTCGACGGCCTCCATGCCGCCCAGCACGCGGCCGAACGCGGCATACTGGCCGTCCAGGTAGGTGGCGTCGGCCTGGCAGATGAAGAACTGCGAGCCGGCGGTGTCGTAGCCCTCGGCGCGGGCCATGGACAGCACGCCACGCTCATGGGAGATGGCGTTCTCCACGCCGTTGCCGGTGAACTCGCCGGTCACGGCATAGCCGGGGCCGCCGGTGCCGTCGCCGTTGGGATCGCCGCCCTGGATCATGAACCCGTCGATCACGCGATGGAAGCGCAGGCCGTCATAGAACCCGGCGTTGGCCAGGGAGACGAAGTTGCCCACGGTCTGCGGCGCGGTCTGCGGGTACAGCTCGCCATAGATCACGCTGCCGTCGTTCATGACGAGGGTGAAGACGGGCAGCTTGTCCGCCGCGTCCAGCTCCGCGGCCGTGACGGCGGCGGCGTTGTCGGCCGCAAGCGCCGTCTCCCGGTCGGTCACGGCGAGCAGGGCGTCCTCCACGTAGCCCGCGAAGTCCGTGCCCACCGCCTGCACGTAGGCGTAGAGCGTGCCGTCCACGCTCACGCGGCCCTCGACGCTCAGGCCGGCCCCGGCCTCGAGCGTGGCCAGCGCGTCGCCGCCGGGCACGTCGGTCAGCGCCGCCGCCTCGGCGGGCGTGGCGTAGATCTCCTCCGGCACGGCCGCGGGCTCGACGACCTCCGGCACCACCAGCAGCTGCACGTTCGTCAGCTCGATGGGCCGCTCGGCCAGCCACTGCTCCTCCGCCGCCACGTAGGCGTCGGTCTTCTTCTGGTCGTTGACGGTCGCGGTCAGGCTCTCGCGCAGCGCGTCCAGCCCGATCTCGCCCGGCGTCAGATCCGCCGCATAGCGCAGGATGTGATAGCCGTACGTCGTCTCGATGATGCCCGTGGTGTCGCCCACCGCCTGCAGCGCCATGGCGTTATCCACAAAGCTCTGGTCGTACGTCTGGCTGCCCGCGAACACCGGATAGCCCGCGTCCGCGATCGGATCGCCCAGCGCCGGATCCTCGCTGTAGGCCGCGGCCACATCCTCAAACGCTTCGCCCGCCTCGAGCGCCGCCAGCGCGGCCTCGATCTTCGCGCGGCCCTCAAGCGGCGCGGCCTCGCTCGCGGTCGCCTCGGACGCGGTCGCCTCGGACGCGGTCGCCTCGGACGCCTCGTCCTCCGGCTTCATGACGAGCACGTGCTGCACCAGGCGCACGCCCTCGGGCGTGTACACCGTCTGCACGCCGTTCAGGTAGTCGTTCAGGAACGCGTCGCGGTCGGCGTCGTAGGTCTCCTTCGCCTGCGCGATCTGCGCGTCATACGCCGCCTGCACGTCCTCCTCGGTCGCGCTGACGTCGCCCGTGACCTCCTCGTAGAGCATCGCGAGCTTCTCGCTCACGACCGCCGAGCGCTGCAGCAGCTCCCGGTCATACCCGCTCTGCTCGAAGAGCAGGTCCACCTGCGCGGCGACCTCCTCCTCCGACGCGGTCGGCATCGCCTCCGCGTACAGCTGCAGGTACTGCTCGTACATCGCGTCAAACTCCGCCGCCGCCTGGTCGCGGATCTCCTGCTCGCGCTCCGGCGTGATCGACAGGCCCAGGTCGTCAAACACGGCGAGGTAGACCTTCTCCTGGAGCATCGAGGTCACCACGTTCTCCGCGATGAAGAGCTGGTAGTCCTCCTCCTCCGTGTCGATCACCTGGCCGTAGTACTGCGACATCATCGAGGCATAGTAGAGCTTCATGCCCTCCACGTCCGCGACCGCCTCGCCATAGGTGAGCGTCACGTCGTCGCCCGCCGTGCCGACGATGTCGTCCGGCTGCGGGTCATAGACCGCCTCGGAGGCCGTCGCGTCGGAAGGCGTGGCCTCGGAAGGCGTCGCCTCGGCAGGCGTCGCCGCGTCCGTCACGACGATATCCGTCGGGCCGTCCGCGCCGCCGATCACGGCCTCGCCGGTCGTGGCCTCGTCGGGCGTGGCCGCGTCCGTCACGGAGAGGGCCGCGGGCTCGGCCGCCGGGGCTTCGGTCGGCTCGGCTGTCGGCTCCTCGGTCGGCTCGGCCGTCGGCTCCTCGGTCGGCTCCTCGGTCGGCTCGGCCGTCGGTTCCTCGGTCGGCTCAGCCGTCGGGGCCTCGGTCGACTCGGCCGTCACTTCGGGCGTCGCGGTGGGCGCCGGCGTCTCGGACTGCTGGCATCCCGCGAGCGCGAAGAGCATCGCGCCCACGAGCAGGCAGCAAAGGATCTTGCGAATGTGCTTCATGCTGACATTCCCTCCATTAGGAAATTGCGCAGGGGCCGTCCCCACGGCGGAGGCGCCCGCTATACGGGATATTATAGCAAGGATTGCCCCGGCGCGCAAACGTTTTTTGCCCTGCTGGAAAGACGCGCGCCGCGCCCGGCGGGATGCTGGCGGTTTTCGGCAGCGCCCCTTTGCAATTCGCCCGCGGTCTGCTATAATAGAGGAAGCAAACCGACAGGAGGCTTTCCGATGAGCAAACGCCGCATGGCCTGCGCGCTGCTGGCCCTCTCGCTGTTCGTGCCCGCGCTGGCGCAGGCCGACATCCAGGTGACGGAGGCATACCGCTCCTTCATCTACAAGAACGACGTGCGCCGCGACAAGAAGGTCGCATACTATGACAATGTGTATGCGGTCAATCACGGCGAATACCTGCTCCAGCCGTTCAGCGCCGACGTGCCCGCCGAGTATTTTGTGGACGACGGCGCGGGCGCGTATGCGCTCTCGCCCATCGTGCTGGATGTGACCGACGCCATGCGCGCGCGCCTGTACGGCGCGGACGTGGGCGAGACGGCGCTGTACTACGGCCAGTACTGCGAGCGCGTCGAGAACCGCGCCGGGGACTGGGGCTTCTCGGGCATCCATGAGGGCGTCGACTTCCGCAACGCCGCGGGGTGCGACGTGTACGCCATCCTGGGCGGCGAGGTGCTCAAGCGCGGCGGCGACAAGGACGGCACGGTGGCCATCTACAACGCCGATTACGACGTGACGGTGCTGTATCTGCACGTGCGCGACGTGCCGCTCAAGGTCGGGCAGGTCGTGCAGCCGGGCGAGCGCATCGGCTGCGAGGGGGACAAGGGCTCCGGCTCCGAGTACACGCACGTGGAGGTGCGCAAGGGCGAGCAGAAGTGGCCCAACGCCTACCGCAACGCGCAGCTGGAGAGCGACGACCCCTACGCGGTGATGATCGTGGCGCTGAACCTGCCCGAGTCCACGCGCGAGCCCATCACGGCGCGCGCCGCCGCGGAGGCCGAGGCCGCGCGCATTGCGGCTGAGGAGGAGGCCGCGCGCATCGCCGCCGAGGAGGAGGCCGCGCGTCTGGCCGCCGAGGAGGAGGCCGCGCGTCTGGCCGCTGAGGAGGCCGCGCGCCTGGCCGCGGAGGAGGCCGCACGCGCCACGCCCACGCCCTCGCCGGAGCCGACGGCCACGCCCGTGCCGACCCCGACGCCCGAGCCCACGCCCGAGGTGCTCGACGAACTGCCGGACGATCCCGCCGACGACGGCTACGGCTTCGCGGAGTGACGGGGTTACGAGGAGTGACGGCGGGGGGAGGGATGCCCCTCCCCCCGCGCCCCCCGGCGCCAGGGGCCCGGGGACAACAAAAGAAATGGGGACGTGCCTTGCACGTCCCCATTTGGCGGGTGCAGGGCAAAGCCCTGCCGGGGGCGCGGGGCGCGCAGCCCCGCACGGAATCCCTGCGCCCCCCGGGAAGCGTCTTGAGAAAGGAGATCACGCCGTATGAAGAAGCGGATCCGCCTGCTCGCCACGGGCGGCACGATCGCCAGCGGCGAGGGCGCGCAGGGCCTGCGCCCGTCGCTGTCGGCCCGGGAGGTGCTCGCCTACCTGCCGGGGCTGGACGCGCTGTGCGACGCGGAGGCCGAGGACATCCTGTTCCTGGACAGCTCGAACATCCAGCCGGAGGAGTGGCGGGTGATCGCCCGCGCCTGCGCGGCCGCGCTCGAGGACTGCGACGGCGTGGTCGTGACGCACGGCACGGACACCATGGCCTACACCGCGGCGATCCTGTCGTTCATGCTGCAGGGGCTGCAAAAGCCGGTGATCCTCACCGGCTCGCAGCTGCCCATCACGCACCTGATGAGCGACGGCCGCACCAACCTGGCCAACGCCTTTGCCGCGGCCTGCGCCGGGCATCCGGGCGTGTACGTGGTCTTCAACAACCGCATCATCGCGGGCACGCGCGCCTTCAAGGTGCGCTCCATGGGCTTTGACGCCTTCCGCTCGGTCAACGCGCCCTATGCCGGCGAGGTCGACGCCCGCGGCGTGCGCATGGAGCATCCCCTGCCCGTGCAGCCCGGCCCGCTGCGCCTGCTCGACCGCGTCGAGCCCGCCGTGTGCCTCATCAAGCTCATCCCCGGCACCAACCCCGCGCTGTTTGATGCGCTCATCCCCCTGGGCTACCGCGGCGTCGTCGTCGAGGCCTTCGGCGTCGGCGGCTTCCACTACCTGCGCCGCAACCTCCTGCCCCGCCTGGAGGCCCTGCACCGCGCCGGCGTCGTCGTGCTCGTCACCAGCCAATGCCTGTACGACGCCACCGACCTGCCCCGCTATGAGACCGGCGCCCGCCTCAGCCCCGGCGCCGCCGTCGCCGCAGGCGATATGACCACCGAGGCCGCCGTCACCAAGCTGATGTGGGCCCTGGGCCAGACCGCCGACCCCCGCGAGGTCGAGCGCATCCTGCTCACGCCCCTATGCGGCGAGATCCGGGGCGCTGCCCCCGGGACCCCCGGCAGGGGAGGCAGTGCCTCCCCTGCACCCCGCCACTAAGGGCCGCACATTGTGCGGCCCTGTTTTTTTTCGCAAAGTCTTGCCCACAAACCAAAGGCCCGCGCATAGCGCGGGCCGTAGTGGGTGCAGGGCAAAGCCCTGCCGGGGGCGCGGGGCGCGCAGCCCCGCACGTTCCCCGCCGCTAGGGGCCGCACATTGTGCGGCCCTATTTTTTACCGCCAAGTCCCACCCAAATGCCAAGGCCCGCGCATGGCGCGGGCCGTAGTGGGTGCAGGGCAAAGCCCTGCCGGGGGCGCGGGGCGCGCAGCCCCGCACGTTCCCCTGCCCCGGGTCAGGATTCGACGTGCGGCGTGCCGGTGACAAAGAGCTGACACGCGGCGAGGCGGGCGATGCCGGCGGACTGCGCGCCGGGGAGATAGCTCAGCTCGATCTCGAAGGTGCGCACGCCGTCGCCGGCCTCAAAGGCGCAGGCCTCCTCATAGAGCAGGTCGCCGCTGGTGACGGTCTTGAGCACGCGGCGGTCGCCACCGGTGGTCTCGACCAGGGCGGCATAGAGGCCGGGGGCCTCGTCCAGGGCCTGGGTGCTGCCGAAGAAGACGGTCATGTCCACGGCGCCGGGCTGGCCGACCAGGGAGCTGCCGGAGACCTCGAACGGGTAGGACGCGGCGGCGGCGGGGCCGACGGTGGGCCGCACGTCGACGGAGACGGCGGCATTCAGGTCAAAGGAATGCGTGCCGGCATAGACGGCGGAGACGTCCGCGGCGCTGGTGTAGATGGCCAGCGAACCGGCGGCGAGGGACACGCCCACGCATACGGCGAGCAGGAAGAGCAGGAATCCGTTTTGTTTCATGGCTCGAACAACCCTTTCTGAAGGGGACGCGGGGGCGCGTCCGCAAGAGGGTTGCCGTGCGGGGCGTCAAAAAAAGATCCGCCCCGCGCCCCAGAGGGGCGACACGGCAACTGGCTGCCATTCCGTCCCGGAGGGGACGGGTCAGGCCCTGTAGCTTTGCGTCGCAGCCTTTCGGCTGTTTTGCCTTGATCGTATGGAAAGGTAGATCTTGACGAGGGTATTATACCACGTTTTCCTGTCCGCGTCAAGGGGGGAGCGTCTTGACAAACGGGCGCGGATGGGCTACGCTACAGACAGGAAAAAAACGGCCGGGGCTTCCCGGCAGAGGGAGTGATGGGATGTATACGGCGTTCAGCGTGGACCCCTGGAAGCTGACGGAGCACGCGGTGCCGCGGGATCACATGCGCCTGTCGGAGAGCCTGTGCTCGCTGGGCAACGGGTACATGGGCATGCGCGGCAACTTTGAGGAGACGTACACGGGCGACAGCCACCGGGGCACGTACCTGGCGGGCGTGTGGTTCCCGGACAAGACGCGCGTGGGCTGGTGGAAGAACGGCTACCCGCAGTACTTCGGCAAGGTGATCAACGCCATGAACCTGATCGCGCTGCGCGTGATCGTGGGCGGGCACGAGATCGACCTGTTCAAGGACGACGTGGTCGCCTACGAGCGCACGCTGGACATGCGCCGGGGCGTGCTCTCGCGGGCGTTCACGGTGCGGCTGGAGCAGGGCGACGTCGAGGTCGCGGTGGAGCGCTTCGTCTCGCTGACGCGGCGCGAGGCGCTGGCCGTGCGCATGGCGGTGACGCCGTCGTTTGCCGCGCAGGTGCGGCTCGTGCCGGCGCTGGATGCGCGCGTGCGCAACGAGGACAGCAACTACGACGAGACGTTCTGGGAATTCACCGGCCAGGGCACGCGGGGCGGCGCGGCGGCGTCGATGCTGCCGGAGGCGTACCGCTCCTCGTATGAGGCGTCGGCGCTCGAGGGCGCGGCGCACTACGTGTGCGCCAAGACGAAGGAGAACCCCTTCGGCACGCCGCGCTTTGCCGTGTGCGGCGCGATGGGCTGCTCGGCGATCGGCGTCTCCCCCGTCTCGGCCGAGACGGACGCGGGCTTTGCCGCGGCGCTGTACGCCGGCCGGCTGGACGCGGGCGAGACCGCCGTGCTGGATAAGTTCGTCGCCGTCACGACCTCGCGCGACGTGGACGAGCAGGCGCTGGCGCCCCAGGCGCTGCGCATCTGCCAGGAGGCGCGGGCCATGGGCTACGACGCGCTGCGCGAGGCGCACGAGGCGGCCTGGGCGGCGCGCTGGCGGCGCGCGGACGTGGAGCTTTGCGGCGACGACGCGGCGCAGCAGGGCGTGCGCTACAACATCTTTCAGCTCTTCTCTACCTATTATGGAGAGGATGCGCGCCTGAACATCGGCCCCAAGGGCTTCACCGGCGAGAAGTACGGCGGCGCGACCTACTGGGACACCGAGGCGTACTGCCTGCCGCTGTATATGGCCATCGCCGGCCAGGACGTGGCCCGCCAGCTGCTGCGCTACCGCTACCTGCAGCTGTCCGGCGCGCGCCACAACGCCAGGATGCAGGGCCTGCCCGGCGCGCTGTATCCCATGGTCACATTCACCGGCGTGGAGTGCCACAACGAGTGGGAGATCACGTTTGAGGAGATCCACCGCAACGCGGCCATCGCCTACGCGATCTTCAACTACGTCGCCTACACCGGCGACGAGGCCTACATCGACGAGTGCGGCATCGACGTGCTCGTCTCCATCGCCCGCTTCTTCGTCGGGCGCGTGCACCTGCAGCGCGAGAAGGGCGTGTACATGATCCACGGCGTCACCGGCCCCAACGAATACGAGAACAACGTCAACAACAACTGGTACACCAACCGCATGGCCGCCTGGTGCCTGACCTATGCCGCCGAGCAGGCGCGCCGCCTCGGCCCCGAGCGCTGCGCCGACCTGGGCCTGACGGACGAGGAGCTCGCCCGCTTTGACGACATCGCCGCGCGCATGTACCTGCCCTATGACGCGCAGCGCGACGTGTTCGTGCAGCACGACACCTTCCTGGACAAGGACCTCATGCCCGCCAGCGCCATCCCCGAGGACGAGCGGCCCATCAATCAGCACTGGTCCTGGGACCGCATCCTGCGCTCGTGCTTCATCAAGCAGGCGGACGTGCTGCAGGGCCTGTACTTCCTGGGCCACCTCTACGACCGCGAGACCAAGGAGCGCAACTTCCACTTCTACGAGCCCATGTGCGTGCACGAATCCAGCCTCTCCCCCTGCGTGCACGCCATCCTCGCCGCCGAGATCGGCGACATGGACAAGGCCGTGGAGATGTACGCCCGCACCTCGCGCCTGGACCTGGACAACATCAACAACGACACCGGCGACGGCCTGCACATCACCTCCATGGCCGGCGGCTGGCTGGCCATCGTCCAGGGCTTTGCGGGCATGCGCACCCAGACCGGCCGCCTGTGCTTTACGCCCGTGCTGCCCGCGTGCTTCACCCGCTACGCGTTCCAGATCGTCTACCGCGGCCGCCTGCTGCGCGTCGAGGTCGACGCGGGCGGCGCGCGCGTCACGCGCCTGGAGGGCGAGCCGCTGACGTTCCTATTGAACGGCGTGGAGACCACCGCCTGACCCCGGGGCGCTGCCCCGGACCCCGGCAGGGGGAGGATGCCCTCCCCCTGCACCCCCGCACAGGGGGGATGCCGTCGGAAAGCCCCTCCCCGTCGTTCCACAGGGCCGAGCGCAGCGCAGGCCCTTGGCGGGGCGTGCAGAGGGGCCATGTGGCCCGCTTCCGGTGATCCCCAGGGCCGAGCGCAGCGCAGGCCCTTAGTGGGGAGTGCAGAGGGGCAATGTGGCCCGCCGCCAGTGATCCCCAGGGCCAAGCTTCGCGCAGGCCCTTAGCGGGGCGTGCAGAGGGGCAATGTGTCCCGCCCGGCGTTCCCCAGGGCCACGCTTCGCGCAGGCCCTTGGCGGGGCGTGCAGAGGGGCAATGTGGCCCTCTTCCGGCGATCCCCAGGGCCGCACTTCGTGCGGCCCTTAGCGGCGGGGTGCAGGGGAGGCACTGTGTCCCGCCGCCTCAATCGTCGCGGCTAGTCGGCGCGCTGCGCCTCCCTCGGGCGCTGCCGCGCCCGCCGCTCGTTTCGGCGGCCTCGTCCGGGTCGCTTTGCCCCTTCGGGGCAATCGGCCCACTGGGCCGCCGCTTCCCTCCCGAGCCCCTGCCGGGGGTCCCGGGGGCAGAGCCCCCGGGGCGTATAGACCGCGGGTCTGTTTTGCGGTCGGACTGCGTCCGCGTGCAACTGCTGCAACGGATTCAGGCAGACGTTGCGCGCGGACGGCATGCCGCGGGGTGCAACGGATTGCGGCAGACCGTGCAACGGGATCCGCGGATTGCAACGGATTTGGGCAGACGTTGCAGGGGAAACCGGCGGCGAAAAGCCATGCGCCGGGCCATACGGGGCGGAGCTGCAACGGATTTGGGCAGACAGTTGCAACGGAGGGGCGCAACGGATTGCGGCAGACCGCGCGGGGAGGCGGTTGCAACGGATTGCGGCAGACCTGATGTGCATATCAAAACCGACCCGCGGTTTCCAACGCGTTTTTGCGATGCAACGGCGGCTTCAGGGGGCGCGTTGCAACGGAGCGCCGCAACGTCTGCCCAAATCCGTTGCAACGTCTGCCGCAAACGGTTGCCGGGTCTGCCCGAATCCGTTGGCCCGTCGGCCCGCAACGGTTGCAGGTAGACGCGCGAACCCCTTGTCCCGCCTGGGTTTTCGGGCACCGCCCCGCGCCCTATAGTTCCATAGAATCCCTAGGATTCTTATATCTGGGAAGGCCCGCTCCCTGCGCGGCGGGCCTTCCAGGGAGAACGGCGACAGCCCGCAACCGGACGCTTCCCCGCGCGGTTGCAGGCGAGCGGACGGCGTGCGGCCGGGGTCTCCCCTGCGCCGGCGGCAGCGGGCCGTGGCTGTTTGGGGAAAGGCCGGGCTGTGCGGCGATGGGGCCACGGGGCAGGAACAACCTGCCTGTGCGTCCGCTGGAAAATGCGCTTGACATCGCCGGTCCCCTATGATACCCTTGTCTTGGACATCTGAGCCGGTGTTTATCGTGTAAACATGAAAAGCGGCCCCCACGGATCGATCGCCGGCGGGGCGCTTTGCGTTACCCAGAGAGCGGCGCGGTTTTTCGTGTAAACACGGTAACGCGTGTAATCCCGGTAATCCCGGTAATCCCGGTAATCCCGGTAATCCCGGTAATCCCGGTAATCCCGGTAATCCCGGTAATCCCGGTAATCCCGGTAATCCCGGTAATCCCGGTAATCCCGG
>DVFJ01000015.1 GCA_018713325.1 Candidatus Onthenecus intestinigallinarum
CGATCAGGCTGTCAAAGCCCGCCGCGATCACGTCCGCTCCGAAGCCCGCCGTCTCGTTGTGCTCCGTCACCGCCACGCTCGCGATCTTCCCGTCCTCGACCACGACCTCCACCTTCATCGGCTGGAAGCCCGTCACTTCATATACATTGCCGTCAGCCACGGTCTCCGGCTCCGCTTCCGTGGAGGCCGGGACGCTCTCCTCTGCGCCCGTGCCGGCCGCCGCAGCGGCCTGCGCCAGCGCGTCGTTGATCGCGTTGGACGTCAGCGTCACGCCAGACACCACGTCGAACTCCGCCGTCGCGATGTCCTGACCGATCAGGCTGTCAAAGCCCTCCGCAATCAGGTCCGCGCCGAAGCCCGCCGTCTCGTTGTGCTCCGTCACCGCAAAGCTCGCGATCTTCCCGTCCTCGACGGCGATCTCTACCTTCATCGGCTGGAAGCCCGTCACCTCGTACACGCCGCTCGACGAGCCCGTCGAGGCAACCGCCTCCGCGCCCGTACCGGCCGCCGCAGCGGCCTGCGCCAGCGCGTCGTTGATCGCGTTGCACGTCATCGTCGCGCCGGATACCACGTCGAACTCCGCCGTCGCGATGTCCTGACCAATCAGGCTGTCAAAGCCCGCCGCGATCACATCCGCGCCGTAACTCGGCGTCTCGTTGTGCTCCGTCACCGCGAAGCTCGTGATCTTTCCGTCCTCGACGGTGATCTCTACCTTCATCGGCTGGAAGCCCGTCACCTCATATACATTGCCGGAGGCTGTCTCAGTTTCCGCTTCCGCTGAAACCGGCACGCTCTCTTCAGCGCCCGTGCCGGTCGCCTCCGCGGCCTGCTTCAGCGCCTCGTTGATCGCGTTGGACGTCATCGTCACGCCAGACACCACGTCGAACTGCGCCGTCGCGATGTCCTGTCCGATCAGGCTGTCAAAGCCCGCCGCGATCACATCCGCGCCATAGCCCGGCGTCTCGTTGTGCTCCGTCACCGCGAAGCTCGTGATCTTTCCGTCCTCGACGGTGATCTCCACCTTCATCGGCTGGAAGCCCGTCACTTCGTATACGTTTCCGGCCCCCGCCTCTTCGGGCTTGGGCACGAGATACTGATTGTAGAAGTCGACCGCCTGTCCAACCGCCTTGAAGACCGCGTTGGACGAGACCGTCGCGCCAGACATCACATCGACGCCTTCCATATAACCTTCCACCGTCGCCGCGTTGCCATCGAACTGGCCGCAGAAGGCCGGATCCGTCGTCTTAGTGCCGTAGTCCGGGGTCTCGTTGTTGGCCGTCATGACGACCTTGGAGATCACGCCGTCCGTCGTGATGCCCATGCGCAGGCCGATCTGGTCGGCAAAGCCCTTCGAAGAGAGCTCAAAGACATAGCCCACCGCATCGTCGCCGACCGTACCCGTGTAGACGGACTGAATCGTCTCATAATCGCCCAGCAGACTCATCACGTCCAGCGCCTCAAAGGCCTCGGCTGCATCGACAAATTCCTTGCGCACGAGATCGTCGCCCTCAAGCGTGGGAACCGCCGCATTGGGCACGACGCCCAGCACGTCCTTCGAGTACGCCGTCATCTGGCGAACTGCCGTGACGAACGCCTGCGAGCTGATTGTCGCGCCGGAGATCGTCTGCACGTTTGCGTCGATCTCCGCCGGGTCGGCGGCCAGACCGGGGAACTGGCTCGTAAACGGCTCCTCGCCGACCTTCGAGCCCAGACCGGCGGTCTCCTGCAGATCGCCCACGGAGACGCCGTGGATAGAGCCATCCGCACCGATGCCCAGCGTAATCGGGATCGGTCCGCCGTATCCCTGCGGAGACGCGGTCATCACATAGCCGACGACCTCGTCGCCCGTCTTGCCCACGTACAGCTCCGTGATCTGGTCGTACTCGGGCGCAGTCTGGATTTCCTGCGTCTCAAAGATCTCCGCCTCGGGCAGCACCGCGCGCTGCGCGGCCTGGCCGGCGGCCAGCTCCTGCTGCGCAATCGGGCCGGACGTGATCTCGTTGGTGACGGCCAGCGCCAGCGCGGCAATCAAGGTAAAGATGAACAGTCTGAGGCCGAGCTTCGTCACATCACGCATGGCTCTTTACCTCCCCAAAGGACTTCGGCGTCGTCACGCGCTCGATCAGCGGCGCGGCAACGTTCATGAACAGGATCGCATAGGAGCATCCCTCGGGCATGGAGCTGTTGAACGTGCGGATGATGAACAGCAGCGCGCCGCAGCCCACACCAAAGATGATCTGCCCCCAGGGCGTCACGGGAGAAGAGGAGTAGTCCGTCGCCATGAACAGCGCGCCCAGCATCAGGCCGCCGCTGAGCAGCTGATACAGCGCGGAATTGGCGCCGGCCTCGGCGCTGTAGAACGTGCCCGTCTGGATCCAGAACAGGATCAGGCAGGTGCCGATAAACGTGGCGGGGATGCGCCAGTTGATCACGCGGCGGAAGAGCAGGTACGCCGCGCCGATCAGCAGCGCCAGCGCGCTCGTCTCGCCCAGCGTGCCGGGGCAGTTGCCGATGAACAGATCCCACAGGCTGTACGCGCCGGCCTCAGCCTGCAGCGGCGTCGCGCCGGAAACCGCGTCGGTCGCTGCGGGCACCAGGCCCGCCAGCCAGTTGCCGCCCTGCGGGGCAACCCAGCCGGTCATCAGCGTCGCCCAGGAGGCCAGCAGGATCGCGCGAGCCGCCAGCGCCGGGTTCATGAAGTTCTGGCCGATGCCGCCGAAGAACTGCTTGACCAGCACGATCGCGATGGCCGAGCCGATCGCAGCCAGCCACCACGGAGCAGAGGCAGGCAGATTGTACGCCAGCAGCAGGCCGGTCACAACTGCGCTGAAATCTCCGACCGGAATCGGCTTTTTGGCGTGCTTGCAGTAGAACCACTCGCAGAACACCGCCGACAGCACCGACACGGCGATCAGGATCGCGGCGCGAAGGCCGAAGAACCAGACGCTCGCCAGGCCCGCCGGGATCAGCGCGATGCACACATCCTGCATCACGCGCCGGGTCGACGCGTTGTCCCGCAGATGCGGAGAAGAGGATACGGTATATTGCTTTTGCATATCAACATTCCTCCGAAACGATCAAGACTTCTTCGCGCTGGCGCGGATGCCCATCTTGGCCATGCGGCAGCTCTGGGTCAGTTCGCGCTTGGCGGGACAGACGAAGGTGCACGCGCCGCACTCCATGCAATTCATGGCGCCCAGCTTGGAGCACTCCTCCCACTGCGAGCGGCGCGCGTATGCGTCGATGCGGGTCGGCACCAGGCGCATCGGGCAGGCCTCCACGCAGCGCCCACAGCGGATGCAGGGCGACTCCTGCGCGTGCACACCCTCTTCACCAAAGGCGAGCAGGCCGCCAGTCGACTTGGTGACCGGGATATTCAGCGAAGAGATCGCCATGCCCATCATCGGGCCGCCGAGCACGACCTTGCGCACGCCGTCCTCAAAGCCGCCGCACGCCTCCACCAGGTCATACAGCGGCGTGCCGATGCGCACGCGCAGGTTTGCCGGCTTCTTCACGCGGCCGGCGACCGTCACCACGCGGTCGATGAGCGGCTTGTTCTCCCGCACGGCCAGCGACACGGCATAGGCGGTGGAGACGTTGCTCACGACCGTCTGCACGTCGGCAGGCAGCGCGCCGTTGGGCACGCGCCGGCCCGTCAGCGCGAAGATCAGCTGTTTCTCTCCGCCCTGCGGGTAGCGCGTGGGCAGCGCCACGACCTCGATGTTCTTGCCCTCGGCCGCCTGACGCATTGCGGCGACGGCATCGGGCTTGTTGTCCTCGATGCCCACCAGCAGCTTGGTGGCGTTCAGGATCTTGGCCTCAAGCAGCATGCCGTCGATGACCTGCGCCGCATGCTCGACCATCAGGCGGTGATCGCTCGTCAGATACGGCTCGCACTCCGCGCCGTTGAGGATCAGCGTATCCACGTGCTTTTCAGCCGGCGGCGCCAGCTTGACGGCCGTGGGGAACGTCGCGCCGCCCAGGCCGACGATGCCGCGGTCGCGCACGATGTCCAGCAGCTGCTTGGCGTCCAGAGAGCCCACGTTTTGGCGGGGCTTGACGCTCTCGTCCCAGCGGTCCTGGAAGTCGTTCTCGATGACGACCGCATTCACGCGCTGGCCGCTGGCCACCACACAGCTGGAAATCGCCTTCACCGTGCCGGAGACGGAAGCGTGCACCGGTGCGGATACGAAGCCGCCCGCCTCGCCGATCACCTGACCCATGGCGACCGTCTGGCCGGGGGTCACGACGCACTTGCACGGCGCGCCGATGTGCTGGGAAAGCGGAATCACAACACATGCGGGAACCTTCGCATCGATCACCGGCTGCGCGTTGGTAGATTGCTTTCCATTCCCCGTCTCATGCGGGTGCACGCCGCCCTTAAACGTCCGTGTATTTGCCACAGACAAGTTCCTCCCTTCAGCCCAACAACATTAATCGGATCACAAAATTGTCCGATAGATATTATAGCACGAAACACCGGCCATTTGTATGACATTTTTCGTAATAATTCAGTTTTACAGGGGGTTTTTTACATTGGTTGTATCGCCTGCATGGCTTTTCCCGCGTTCGGCGCACAGACTCGACCGGTATTCTGTTTTATTTTTATCATTCAAACCAACCGTCGGCCTCGTTTTTTTTGAATTTATACGAAAAGGCGGCGCTTTCACGCCGCCTGATGCGGAATGTGACCTATTGTTGCGCGCGCAGTGTCTCCCGCCGCTGTGCGGCCTCCAGGAGCAGCGTACCCGCATGGCGCAGGCTG
Organism: Candidatus Onthenecus intestinigallinarum; assembly: GCA_018713325.1. GTDB lineage: Bacteria > Bacillota > Clostridia > Christensenellales > Aristaeellaceae > Beduinella > Beduinella intestinigallinarum. The sequence continues at coordinate 4,766 of DVFJ01000015.1, forward strand.
CTCTCGTTGGTCTCTTGGGCCCCGCTGACCATGCGGGCCAACTCTTCACGACGGCCCGCCTCATCCAGACGCGTCACGCTCGTGCGTGTCTGGCCATCCGTCTCGCCCTTTTCGACGACATATTGCGCATCCGCCATCGCCGCAATCTGCGGCAGGTGCGTCACACAGATCACCTGATGCCTTCCGGCGATCTGCGCCATCTTTTCGGCGACCACCTGCGCCATGCGTCCGCTGATGCCCGTGTCGATTTCATCGAAGACCATGCTCGGGATGCCGGAGCGCTCCGCCTCCAGGTTTTTAAGGGCCAGCATGATGCGCGACAGTTCGCCGCCCGACGCCACGCGCGCAAGCGGGCGCAGCGGCTGTCCTAGGTTGGCGGACATCGCAAAGGATACCTCGTCGACGCCATCCGCCGTAAAGTCGTTCGGCTTTCGCTCGGCAAAGGCGACCTGGAATCTGGCATGACGCATCCCCAGCTCCTGCAGCTGCTCCTCCACCCTGCGCTCAAACGTCGCAGCGACTTCCCGGCGCGCGACGCTCAGCGCCTCGCTGGCCTGCGCAAGCGCGCGCTGTTGGCGCGAGAGCGTCTTTTTCAATTGGTCTGACAGGTCGTCCGCATGCTCGAGCCGGTCCAGTTCCGATGCCGCTTCTGCCCGGAATTTCAGGATCTCATCGATGTCCTTTCCATACTTGCGCCGGAGCCGCCCGATCAGGTCGAAGCGTTCCTCCACCGCCTCGGCGTCCGCTTCGTCATAGTCCAGCTCCGCATGGAGGCCACGCACGTCGGACACGGCGTCCTCCAGCTGATAATACAGCTCGTCCAGGCGGGCATACACGCGCTCATATCGCGGATCCAGCGGCGCAATGCCCTGCAGGTCATCGATACCGCCCCGCAGCGCATCCAGCGCGCTGTCCTGTCCATCCGCCCCCGCATACAGGGCCGTATAGGCCGCCTCAACGCTCTTGATGATCTTTTCGGCGTTGCGGTAAAATGTGCGCTGGCGTTCGAGCTCCTCGCCCTCTCCGGGTCGCAACCGCGCCGCATCGATCTCCTGCACTTGATAGCGCAGCATGTCCATCCGCCGTTCCCGGTCCGCCGCGTCTGCCAGCAGGCGCTCCAGTTCCTGGCGCGTTGCGCGCCATGCGGCGTAGAGCGAGGCCACCTGCGCGCGCAACTCCTCCAGCCGCACGCCGCCGAATCCGTCCAAAAAGGCGAGGTGACGACGCTCATCCAGCAGCGACTGGTGCTCATGTTGGCCATGAATGTCCAGCAACAGCGCGGAAACGCGCTTGAGCGTCGCAAGCGGGACCACGCTGCCCATCACGCGGCAGATGTTGCGCCCGGCGCTCGTCAGCTCCCGCGAGATGGAGACCATGCCCTCTTCGGGCTCCAGCTGCAACTCCTGCAGCAGCGACAGCAGCGGCGCGTTGTCCGCCACGTCAAAGAGCGCCTCCACGCGCGCCTTCTGCGCGCCGTTTTGGATGAGCTCCCGCTCCGCCCGTTCTCCGAGCACGAGGTTCACCGCGTCCACGACGATGGACTTGCCGGCGCCCGTCTCGCCCGTCAGCGCGTTGAACCCCGGGGCAAAGTCGATCGTGATATCGTCGATGAGCGCCAACTGATGGATGGAAAGCTGCAGCAGCATCGCTCTTCCCCTTTTCGCGCCTTACTTCATCATGTTGCGGAAGCGCTCCGCCACCTGCAGTGCATCGTCGTTGCTCCGGCAAATGACCAGGATGGTGTTGTCGCCCGCGATACTGCCCAGGATCTCGGGCCAGCGCAGCGTGTCGACAGCCTCGGCGGCCACGTGCGCGCTGCCGGCCAGCGTCTTGACGACGACGAGGTTGTTCGCGCATACGGCGCTGAGCACGGACTCGCTGAACATGCGAATGAACCGCTCGTTCATGCCCTTTTCGGCCTTGTCGAGCGTCGCGTACTTGTAGCCGCCCGTCTCGGAGAGCACCTTGATCAGGTGCAGTTCCTTGATGTCGCGCGAGACCGTCGCCTGTGTCACCCGGATACCGCGCTCCTGCAGCGCGGCGGCCAGCTCCTCCTGCGTCTCGATGTTGCGCGATTCGATGATCTGGGTAATCGCCGCATGGCGCGCTGACTTCATGTCCTCGATCTTCCTTTCGTCTTTACAGGCTCCACTGCGACAGCTTGGTACGCAGCAGGGAGAAAAAAGCGTCGTCCCGCTGAAAGCGGATGAACTGGGCCTCCGCTTCGGCGCGGCGCACCTGAATGCATTCGCATCCGCGTGCGGGAAAGGTACGGTGTCCGTCCACGCAAACCGCCATGCCCTCGCGGTCCTCGCCCGCCTCGATGCGCAGCGTCACCGTCTCGTGGTCGGAAAGCACGATCGGCCGCGACTGCAGCGAATGCGCGCAGATCGGCGCCAGGATGAAGCACGGCACGTCCGGACTCACGATCGGGCCGCCTGCCGACAGCGAGTAGGCCGTCGAGCCCGTAGGCGCAGCTACCACCAGTCCGTCGGCGATGTAGCGGTCGACGAGCGTATGGCCGATGAACGCTTCGAAGCCAACCATGCGCGCACACGCGCCGCGCGAGAGTACGACCTCATTGAGCGCGAGCACGCCTTCCGCCGCCTCGTTCAGATGCACGTCCAGCATCATGCGCCGCTCGATCCGGTATTGCCCTGCGCGCAACTGCAACAGCGCGGTCTCCGCCTGCTCCGGCTCCACCTCCGCCAGAAAGCCGACGCGCCCCAAATTGACGCCCAGCAGCGGAATATCGGCCACCGCCGCCGCAGGCGCCGCGCGAAGCAGGGTCCCATCCCCGCCGAGTACGACCAGCGCATCTACGCCGCAGGCGACAGGCTCCGATGCGGTTTCAAAGCCCTCTTCGCCCAGCGCCGCGCCCAGCGCGCAATCGACCACGGCGCGCAGGCCCAGCTTGTGGCACGCCCGCAAAAAGGTGCGCGCCACGCCGGCGGCTTCCGGCTTTTTGGGATTCGCCGTCAGGCCGATGGAACGAACCTCCATGGCGTACGCCTCCATTCGCCGATCCTGAAACACTCCCATTATACCATTGTCTGCATAAACATGCAAGGCATTCATTCCAAAGCGGCATGCGCCTGCGCGACGACCTGCGCGATGCGCGCCTCGTCCACGCACTGCGTGGCGCGCGCGGCGGGGAGCAGGTGCACGAGGAATTCGATGTTCCCCTCGGGGCCGGTGATCGGCGAGAAGGAGAGCGCCTGCGCGCACCACCCCATCTCCCGGGCAAACGAGACGATCTGCGCGATGACGTCGGCATGCACGGCCGGATCGCGCACGACGCCCTTCTTGCCCACGCGCTCCCGTCCCGCCTCGAACTGCGGCTTGATCAATGAGACGAACGCGCCCGCCTCGCCCATGATGGCCGCAGCGGCCGGCAGGATCTTCGTGATGGAGATGAACGACACGTCCATCACGGCGAGCGTGGGGCCCAGCGGCACGTCCTCCGGCTTGAGATAGCGCGCGTTGGTGCGCTCCATGACGGTGACGCGCGGATCGTTTCGCAGCCGCCAGTCGAGCTGTCCGTAGCCGACGTCGACCGCGTAGACGTGCCGGCAGCCCCTGCGCAGCAGCACGTCGGTGAATCCGCCCGTCGACGCGCCCAGATCCATCGCCACGACGCCATGGACGTCTAGGCCAAAGACGTCCAGCGCCTTGTCCAGCTTGAGCGCACCGCGGCTGACAAAGTCATGGGCCGCGCCGCGTACCTCCACCTGAGCCTCCGGCGCCACCTGGGCGGAGGGCTTTTCCGCCTTCTGTCCGTCGATGTAGACGATGCCGGACATGATGACCGCCTGCGCGCGCTCACGGCTTGGCGCCAGGCCGTTTTCCACCATGTACGCATCCAATCTCTTCTTTGTCATGTATCCTTCCCCTTGTCTGTCTCAAAGGCGCGCGCGCACGCTCTTGGCGATCTGTTCGGGCATCAGCCCGCACAGGGCGAGCAGTTCGTCGACGGATCCGTGCGGCACAAATCGATCTCCGACCGTCAGACAGCCGCGCGGCGAGGGGAGCCCCTCTTCCATGCACATCATGGCGACGGCCTGCCCCAGCCCGCCGGCAGAGACATTTTCCTCGATCACAAAGACCGCGCGGCCGCCGGAGAATGCGCGGCGCACGCTCTCCTTGTCCAGCGGCTTGAGCGTCGAGGCGTTGACCACCGCCGCCTCGATGCCTGCGTCGTGCAGCAGCCCGGCCGCGAGCAGCGCATGGCGCACCATTCGTCCGTGCGCAATCAGAACGGCCTGTCCTCCCTCGCGCAGCCACTGCCACATGCCGGGCCTGAACGGCTGCGCCTCGCACAGATCGCTCAGGTCGATCCCCTCCTTGACATAGCGGATGGCCAGCGGGCCGTCGCAGGCGACGCTCTTTTGCAGCATCTGTGCCAGCTCCGCGTTGCCGCTCGCCTCCCATACCTGCATATGCGGCATGGACGCAAACATCGCCAGGTCGAACACGCCGTGGTGCGTCTTGCCATCGGAGCCCACCAGGCCCGCGTGGTCGACCAGCAGGCAGACGGGCAGTTCCTGCAGGCAGATATCGTGCAGGATCTGATCATATGCGCGCTGCAGGAACGTCGAATACACCGCAAAATAGGGACGCATCCCGCCCCGTGCAAGGCCGGCCGCCATGGTGACGGCGTGCTCCTCCGCGATGCCGACGTCAAAAAAACGCTCCTTGTGGCGGTTCACAAAGGGCAAAAGCCCGGTGCCCGAGGTCATGGCCGCCGTGATGGCGACAATGCGCGCATTCGCATCGGCCATCTGCGTCAACGTATCGCCGATGACGACGCCCGTCCCCGGCAACGCCGGCTGCTTCTTCTGTGCGCCATCCTCCAGGAAAAACGGGGCGATGCCATGATACTTCTCCGGCTTGCGCTCCGCGCGCTCATATCCGCGTCCCTTGCAAGTGATCACGTGAATGAGGATCGGCGTATCCGTCACCTTCTTGGCCTGGGCGAGCACGTGTTCCATCATTGCGATGTCGTGCCCGTCGATCGGGCCGAGGTAGCGGAAGCCCAGCGACTCAAAGAATTCGCCGTGCACCCAGAAGTGCTTGACGGCATTTTTCATCGTTTCCAGGCGCGCTGCCGCGCGCAGGCCGATGAACGGGATGCGCTCGATGCCGCGCTTGACCGCCTTCTTGGTGCCTCGCCAGCTTGCGCTCGAGCGCAGCTTGGTCAGGTGATTGGCCATCGCGCCGACGTTGCGCGAGATGGACATCTCGTTGTCGTTGAGCACGACGATCAGCCGCGTGGCCCGCCCGTTTTCCTCGTTGAAGTTGCCCGCATCGTTCATGGCCTCGTAGCACATGCCGCCGGTCAGTGCGCCGTCGCCCACGACCGCCACGACATGATAGTCCTCGCCCGCTATATCGCGCGCCCTGGCAAGGCCCAGCGCGGAGGAAATCGCCGTTGCGGAGTGACCCGTATCGAACACGTCGTGCTCGCTTTCCGCCCTGGAGGGAAATCCGCTCAGGCCGCCATAGGTGCGCAGCGTGTGAAAGGCATCCAGACGCCCCGTCAGCAGTTTATGGGCGTACGTCTGATGTCCCACGTCGAAGATCAGCTTGTCCCGCCCGCTATCGAACACGCGATGCAGAGCCACCGTCAGATCGACAATGCCGAGGTTGGAGGCCAGATGGCCTCCGGTTTCCGATACGGTATCGATGATCTCCTGGCGCAATTCACCTGCAAGCTGCTCCAGCTCGGGTGTGGACAGGCGCTTCAGGTCCTGCGGTCCCCGGATCTTAGAAAGTATTTCCATGCATTACACACTCCGTCCCGTACCATGCAGCGTCTTCAGGCCGCCTCCGTATCTGATGTCGGCGCGGCAAAAAGGCGGGCGTTTTTCGCCCGCCATCGGCTTGTCCGGCGATTGAAAGACGCGGCCTCATCCCAGCAGTACGCCTATCAGCACGCCCAAAAGCGCGCCCGCGGCGACCTGCACAGGCGTATGTCCGATGAGTTCCTTGAGCTTTTCCTCGTCCCAGCCCTGTCCGCTCTTGAACATATCCTCCACAATCCGGTTGAGCACGGCGGCCTGACGGCCCGCCGCCCTGCGCACGCCCGCGGCATCGTACATGACGATCAGCGTAAAGCACACCGACAGGGCGAAGATGGACGAGGTTGCCCCATTGTGAAAGCCGATCGCCGTGGTGATTGCGCACACGAAGGCCGAATGCGAGCTGGGCATACCGCCCGCCCCCATCAGACGATGCACGTCAAACCTCTTTTGCAGCACCAGCGTCAGTAGGACCTTGATGACCTGCGCGGCCAGCCAAGCGGTCAATCCCGCCCAAAGGATCCGATTTTCAAAGGCTTCGAACACCGTCTCCACCGTTGTTCCCTCCTTATGCGCGGCGGGCGCGCAGATTTTGCACAAAGGCACGCAGATAGTCCGCCTGTTCGCCAAAGATATCCAGCGATGCGAGCGCCTGCGACCAGAGCGCATCCGCCATGTCGTGCGCGCGCCGCACGCCATACAGCGCGGGCCACGTCATCTTCCCGCGCTCCGCATCCATGCCGGTCGCCTTGCCCAGGCTCGCCGCATCGCCCTCGATGTCGAGCAGGTCGTCCTGAATCTGGAAGGCAATGCCGACGCTTTGCCCGAACGTCTCCAGCGCCCGCAGGGTCGGCTCGTCCGAGCCCGCGATGCTGGCCGCGGCCAGCAGGGGTGCGGTCAGCAGGTCCGCCGTCTTGTGCCGGTGAATGTAGGAAAGCGCGGCTTCGTCCATCTGCCGGTGCTCATACAGCAGGTCGATGCTCTGCCCCGCGATCATCCCCGTCACGCCCGCGCGCGCGGCGATGACCGCCATGGCGCGCACGTGCCCCTCCAGGTGCTGCGGGTAGCGCATCGCATTTTGCAGCATGCACTCAAAGGCGAAGTTCAGCAGCCCGTCGCCTGCCAGGATGGCAGGGCCTACGCCGTATACCCTGTGATTGGTGGGCTTTCCGCGCCGCAGGTCGTCGTCGTCCATGCCCGGCAGGTCGTCGTGGATCAGCGAATACGTATGGATCATCTCCAGCGCGCAGGCCGGGCACAGCGCCTCCTGGAGATCGACGTTCAGCATATCCGCCGTCGCCAGCAGAAGCACCGGCCTGACCCGCTTGCCGCCGGCCAGCAGGCTGTAGCGCATGCTCTCGCACAGCCCTTGCGGGATCTTTCCATCCTCCCAAACGGCCTGCGCCTCGGGCAACAGTGCGCGCAGTCCTGCCTCTACGCGCGCGATATACAGGGCATTTTTCGCTTCATAGTTCATTTCCCCACCTCAAACGGCGTCGCCTCTTTTTCGTCCTTCGCTCCGGCGCGGATCTGTTCGACACGCTGCTGAGCGCCCTGCAGCATGGCGCTCAGTTCGCCGTAGAGCGCCATGCCCTCTTCATACGCGCTCAACGCCTGCTCCAGCGTCATGGAGCCGTCCTCCATCCCGGCGGCCAGCGCCTCGAGCTTCTCCAGCCCCTCTTCAAACGTCGGCCTTGCCTTTTTCTTCGCAGGCATGCGCATCCCTCCAATCCTTCACCTCAGCCTGCGCCTGCCCGGCGGCCAGGTGGAGCGTAATCCGGTCTCCTATGGCCAGGCGGCGAGCCGGCCGGCCGGCCCGCGTCACATAGGCATAGCCGCGCGCCAGAACCCCTTTGGGGCTGAGCGCATCCAGCCTCCCCCTCGCGGATCGCAGCGCCTCCTCGCGCGCCTTGCACGCGCGCGCCATATGCGTATCCAGCAACGTGCGCGCATGCAAGAGCTGCTCGCGCCGCCTTTCCAGTGCGCGCGCAGGGCCGTACGCCTGAATCACCGCGTGTGCGTGCGCCATGCGCGCGCTCCAGCCCTGCAGGCGCACTCGCATGCGCTGATCGAGCAGCATCGCGCTTCCATCCAGCGCGGCGCTCAGTTCTTCCCCGGACGGCACCACGCGCTCCGCCGCCGCGGACGGAGTCGGCGCGCGCAAATCCGCGACAAAATCCGCAATGGTAAAGTCCGTCTCGTGTCCGACCGCCGAAACGACGGGCTTTTTGCACGCAAAGATCGCGCGCGCAACGGCCTCCTCATTGAAGGCCCACAGCTCCTCCAGGGAGCCGCCGCCGCGTCCGACGATGATGACGTCGACCGAGTCCAGCGCGTCCAGCGTGCGCAGCGCCCGGACGATCTCGCCCGGCGCGGCCTCGCCCTGCACGCTGGCCGGGCAGAGCAGCAGGCGCACGCCCGGATTGCGGCGCGTGGCGACGCTGATGATGTCGCGCACCGCCGCCCCGGTCGCCGAGGTCACGACGCCCACCGTGCGCGGCAGCAGCGGCAGGGGCTTTTTGAGCGAGGCGTCGAACAGTCCCTCCTGCTGGAGGGCGGCCTTGAGCTGCTCAAAGCGCAAATACAGGTCGCCCACGCCGTCCGGACGCATGGACTGCGCACAGAACTGATATTGCCCCGTCTGCGCATAGAGGCTGACCGAGCCCTCGAGCACGACGCGCATGCCGTCGCGCGGCTCCATGCGCAGGTCGAACGCATGCTGGCGAAACATCACGCACGCGATGCGCGCGCCCTCATCCTTCAGGGAGAAATACAGATGGCCGGAGGGCGCATGCCGCTTGAAATTGCTGATCTCCCCGCGCAGCGACAGGCTGCGCAGCATCGGATCGGACGCGAGCGTACGCCGCACGTATTCGTTGAGCTGGGATACCGATACGACCACGCGTCCCCCTCGCTTTCGTCACTTTGCCTGCATCCGCGCCGCATCGAGCGTGTTTTTCAGCAGCATGGTGATCGTCATCTGGCCCACGCCGCCGGGCACGGGCGTCAAAAATCCCGCGACCTCGCTGACGGATTCGAAGTCCACGTCGCCTACGACCTTGCCGTTCACGCGGTTGATGCCCACGTCCACGACCACCGCGCCGGGCTTGACCATGTCGGCGGTGATGAAACCCGCCTTGCCCACCGCTGCGACGAGGATGTCCGCGCCGCGCGTCACCTGCGCCAGATTTCTCGTGCGGGAATGGCAGACCGTCACCGTCGCATCTTCCGCCAGCAGGAGCAGCGCCATGGGCTTGCCCACGATGTTGGAGCGCCCCACGACCACCGCGCTGCGCCCGCAGATCGGCACGTCGTAGTGGCGCAGAATCTCCATCACGCCGCCCGGCGTGCAGGCGACGAAGCCCTTTTCGCCGTTGAGCAGCCGGCCCGCATTGACGGGCGTGAAGCCGTCCACGTCCTTGCGCGGATCGATCAGCGCGATGACCGGCGCCGCGTCCAGATGGCGCGGCAGCGGCAGCTGCACCAGAATGCCATGCACCTGCGGGTCCGCGCTCAGCGTGCGCACGGCGTCCTCCAGTTCCTGCTGCGTGCACTCCGCCGCCAGGCGCAGGACCGTGGAGCGGATGCCCAGCTTTTCGCAGGCGCGCTCCTTGTTGCGCACATAGATCTGGCTGGCCGGGTCTTCGCCCACGAGCACCACGGCCAGGTGCGGCTTCACGCCCCTGGCCTCCAGCTCCCGCACGCGCAGCGCAAGCTTGTCCCGAACGGCCGCGGATACGGCCCTGCCGTCCATGAGGGTTGCAGACATGTCGTCACGCCTCCGTTTCTCTTCTCATCTCCAGGCCGAGCAGCGCGACGCCCACCGCGTTGTCGCCCGCCAGCTCGGGCCTTGCAAAGTACAGCTCCAGATTCAGCCGTCTGCGCCGCACGCGCTCCGTCAGCAGGGCGCGCAGGTGCGCAGACGAGGCCACGCCGCCGGCGAGCAGCGCCCTGCGCACGCCCGTCTGTTCCGCGGCGGCCGCGAGCATGCGCAGGATCGAGCGCGCAAGCAGCGAAAAGACCTCCGCCGCCGCGTCCTGCGGCGAGACGGCGCCTGCGTCGATCAGGCGCAGGATCTTCGTCTCTGCGCCGGAGAGCGAGCAGTTCACGCCGCGCATGCTGACGCCAAGCCGCTCGCAGGATTGTCCCTGCATCGCGAGCCGTTCCAACGCCGGTCCCGCCGGAAACGGCAACCCCAGCCGCACGCCGACCCGGTCGACCAGCTGGCCCGCATGCAGGTCGGTCGAACCGCCCAGCAGCGAAAGCGCCCCGTCGCGGACGCACAGCAGTTCCGTCGTGCCGCCGGACAGGTGCAGAGCCAGGAATTCCCCGCCGTCCAGGCCGGAATCCACCCGCGCAGCGCGAATATGCCCCTCCTGATGGCTGACGGAAAAAAACGGCACGCGCAGCAACGATGCGGCCGCGCGTGCATGGCTCTCGCCGGCTTTGAATACCGGCATGTAGGAAGCCTCCGCCGGCCGGGGACGCGTGCTGGCACATATCGCGGCGACCTCGCACCCGGAGAGGTCGCGCAGCGCCTCCTGCACAAGCTCCGGCAGCGCCGTGACATGCTGAAACAGCCCCTCCGACTGCTGCAGCCCGCGCTCGCCAAGCGGAACGCGCAGCAGGCGGCGCCGCGAGGTCAGGATCTCTCCCGTCCACGAGACGGCCGCCACCGAGGTCGTATAGCAGCTCGTATCAAAGCCCAGAACGGCTCTCATCTTTTTCGCGCTCCAGTTTGCGGTTCAGGTTGCCCAGCACGCCATTGATAAAGGCGCCCGACTGCTCTGTGGAATACTTTCGGGCCAGTTCGACCGCCTCGTTGATCGTGACGGCCGCGGGAATGTCCTCCATACGCAGCAGTTCATAGGCAGCCAGCCGCAGGATGGCCAAATCGACCCGCGCGAGCCGGTCGATCGCCCAATCCTGCGCAAACGCGGCAATATACCGGTCGACGTCATGCAGCGCGGCAAAGACGCCCTCCGTGACCGTTTCGATGTACTTTGCGTCATCCCGGTCGGGCACGAATTCAATCATGCCGCCGAGGGTTTCCTCGCCCGAGCCGCCCATCATGTGCTCGTAAATCAGTTGCATTGCCGCCTCGCGGGCTGCAGATCGCGCCATCTTCTTCTCCTACTCCGTTCCGAATGATCGTTTTTCCTGCGTATCCGTTACCGCTCCTGGCGGTGGAACAGGTCCAGCACTCGCCCGATAAAGGCACGCTTGTCCTTCACACCGCCCAGAAACGCGCCCACCGCAAAGCACACGCAGATGAGCAGCGTGCGCCAAAAGCCGATGAGCAAGAGCAAAACCGCCACGACCACGCCCACCAGGCCCCATGCGATCACGGAAACCGGCGTTCCAGGCGTAAAGGCCTGCGAAAGAATCTTCTTTAACTTTTCCACGGGTACCCCTCATCTGCGCTGGTCGCGCCGTCCTTTTCGTTGTGCACGCCGCCGTCGTCCTCTGCGCCAGGCGCCGGCTCTTCGCTGTGCGCGGCGTCGTCCGAGGCCTGTGAAGCGCGCTCCGGCTCCTGTTCCGTCGCTTCCTCCTGCGCGGGCTGCGGGGCCTGCACGGGCGCTTCCGGCTCTTTTTTGGGCAGCGGCTCCAGCGTGGGCTCCGTGCTGCGCGGGAATGCGGGCGCCGTTTGCAGGCGCGCCGGGATCGCATACGGAGACGCGTTGGACTCCTGCGCATCCGTCGTGTTATCCACAATCACGCGCACCTCGCGCACATCGACCCCCGAACAGGCCTCCAGATACTGCTTGATCTGCTTTTGCAGCGCCGCCACGGCCAGCGGAATGCTGATGTCGGCCGCAAGCGTCACGTGCACATCCACTTGAACCGCGTCGCCGTCGCTGCGCAGCGTCGAGGAGACGATCTTCAGTTCGGCATGCTGCGCCAGGCACTTGGCGACAAGGGCCTCCAGCGCCTTCACGGAGATCTTGACCGTACCGTTTTCATTTTTCTGCACAGCAAAGTTGCGCCGTTGGCCGCGACCGCCCGGCAGGACGATCCACAAGAGCGCCACCGCGAACGCAGCCACTACCAGCGCGATTGCACACGCGGCGATCCGCTGCCATATGCCGCCCTGGAACCATTCCAGCGCGCCGTTCAGCGCCTGCGCAGTATCCGTCCGGATGCCGAGCGCCCCCAGCGCCACAGCGGCGCACAGGAAGAGCAGCGCGGCGACGACGATCAGCAGGCGATCCAAAAAGGGATGCTTCATCGTTCTCATCCTCCGTTCATGCGCTGTGCCGGCGTCATTCCTGCTTCGGCTCGTCCTCCTGCGCCGCTTCTTCGGGCGCGGCGGTCTCCTCGGCGGCCTTGGCCTCTACCTGCGCCTGCAGCCGCGCCATCTCCTGGCTCTGCTGCAGCTCCTTGTTTTCCTTCTCAAAGCTGACGCCCATCACGTGTACGTCCACGCTGATGACGTGCAGCCCCGTCATGGACTCGACGGACTTACGGATGTTCTCCTGCACATTCTGGCCGACGACCTGGATGGGCATGCCGTAGTCCACCACAATGGACACGTCGACGGTCACTTCTTCGGCCCCGACCTCGACCTTGACGCCGCGCAGCAGCGAGGACTTGGACTTGCCGCTGAGGATGCCGGAGATCGCGGATGGGCCGGACATGCCCGCCACGCCGTCCACCTCGGCGGTCGCCACGCCCACGATGGTCGCGATGACCTCGTTGGCATACGTGATGGTTCCCTTTGCGCTCGTATCTTCAACGTTTACAGGCAGATTTTCGCTCATGTTTCTACACCTCCTTGAGGATATACTCTAGTATAACAGATTTTTACCGGAATGACAAATCCCAGCTTCATTTTGTCTGGATTATTTTGATATCCTCGGCCGCCTGCTGCGTTTCGTCCACAGTAATATCCAAAATCTGCACAGCCTGTGCGTCCGAGAGCGTCCCGCCGCCGACCACGACCGTCACGCTGCCGGGCTTGGCCGACACCAGCGTGCTCTCGAATCCGCGCGCCTTAAGCAGCGCTTCCAAGCTCGTCTCCGTCTCCATGGATTGCACCAGCGCGAGCTTTTGCGCCTGCGCCTGCGCAATGGTTTCAGCCCCGGCGCTCTCGTCGGCGATGATCTCCTCGAGCATGCTCAGCTCCTGTGCCCGCGCGCTCGCCCGCTCCTGCTGATAGGCGGCGAAGGTATCCTGCGCCGCCGGCGTCGGACTCGGCTGCGCCGTCGGCCTCTCGCCCTCGATGCGCACGACCGACACCTCGCCGCCGATCGGCTCCGTCGCCGCCTTGCGGTAATTGATGTAGCCCGAAACCACGAGCAGTCCCAGCAGCGTCAGCAGCATCGCCGTCTTTCCGTCGAGAAATCCCCTCTTTTTCTTTTCCATGCCCTTCCCTCCTATTGATTGACATCCCGTTGCAGAACCTCCACCGCCGAGGCCGGCAGCGAGAGCAGCGTCTGTACGGCGCGCGCAAGCTCCATGCGCACCTGCAGGTCGCCGGCCCCATCCGCCACGACCACCACGCCGCTGGGCCGCTGCGCCGCAGTTTGTCCGGCGCCAAACGCTGCGACAGCCTGCGTCTCCTCTGCGGCGGTGTAGACGATCACGTCCACGCTGCCCGCCCCCTGCACCTTGGAAAGAACCGAAGCCAGCCGCGCCTCCAGCCCATCCTGAAGAACCGTCTCCTGCTGCGCGCCGCCCATCAGGGAGAGCAGCAGCAGCGACAGCGCGCCCAAGCCGATCAGCCACTCCACGCCGCGGATGGCGCGAAGCCTTTCGAAGAGCTCCCTCATGGCGTACCTCCCGGCATCCGCGTCACGATGCCCAGCAGCGCGGCCAGCTGCGAGACCATCATATGAAGCAGCAGCAGGCCGCATACCAGGCGCACGTGCCCGCGCAGCTTCCCGGGGCCCAGCAGCAGCTGGCACAGCGCGGACAGGCAGCTGAGCGCGCACAGCTGCACGATCAGCGCGATCAATGCATCCATCCCTTTCCTCCTCACCTGAGCATGACGGTCATATTGCCCACGACGAGCACCTGCGCCACCAGCAGGAAGAACATCGCGCCCACGCACAGCAGCGCGGAAAAGAGCGCCATCAGCACATCCGCCAGATCGCCCACACAGGCGACCAGCCGCTCGTCCGCGACCGGCTCGAGCAGCGCCGCGCAGACCTTGAAGACCAACACCGACGCCAGCGCCTGCATCAGCGGCGTGAGCAGCGCCCCCAGCAGCACGAGCAGCGCGAAGACGCCCAGCGCGTTTTTGACCAGCAGCGAGCAGCCGACCAGCGTGTCGACCGTATCGGAGAACATGCCGCCCACGACCGGTACAAAGTTGTCGATGGCATATTTGGCCGTACGGATGGACACGCCGTCGATGGCGGCGCTGCTGACCCCCTGCACGACCATGACGCCGATGAAGACCGTAAAGCACACGCCCAGCGTCCAGTTTGCCGCGTCGCGCAGAAGCGAGGCCAACCGTCCCAGATGAATGCGGTCGGACAGGTGGCAGATCGCCGTCACCGCCCCCGCGCACAGCAGCAGGCGCAGCGTCACATCCCGCACGATGGCCGTCATCGTCCCGGACGCCGCGAGCACCGCAGGCTGCAGGACGGTCGAGGACACGCTGCCGCCCACCGCCGCCAGCAGCGAGAGGAGCATCGGGAAGATGACCTGCATGGCGTCCGACATCGTCCGGATCGCCTCGCTGACATCGCCGGCGCGCGCGGCCAGGTGCGCGATGACCGGAATCAGCACCAGCAGAAAGCACGCATAGCGGCAGATGCCCGCCACGCTCTCCGAGGAAAACGCCTCGCCCATCTGCGCCGCCGCCGCGCACAGCACGGCCGGCACCATGATCTGCAGCGCCAGGCCCACGAGCGAGCGCAGCGCGCTTTGCAGCGCGGTGACGATGCGGCTGAGCAGCGCCTCGGCGTCGAGCACGGCCGTCCCCTCGGTCAGGCCCCGCACCAGCTCGCGTGCGTCGGCCTCGCCGCCGATCATCGCCTGCGCGAGCGCGTCGAGGCTGGAAAAATCCAGCCCGTCCAGCACGCCCTGGATCTGGTCGGTCCAGGCTTCGGCCTGTCCGATGCGCGGGCAGAAAAAAAGCAGCGCCAGCAGCAGGGCGAAGGCGGCCCGCCGTCTCACGCGAGCACCCCCGTCACCACATCCATGAGGGAGACGACGACCGGCGCTGCGATGGACAGCACCGCCACCTTGCCGCACAGCTCCACCTTATCCGCGATGCCCCCCGCGCCCGCGTCCCGGCAGGCCTGCGCGCCGAACTGCGCCAGGTACGCGATGCCGATCACGCGCAGCAGCGTGGATACGTAGGTTCCCTCCAGCCCGACGCGGCTGGAGAGGCTGCGCATGGCCGCCGTCACCTCCTGTACGCCGCCGAGCACGCCGAGCATCAGCACGGCGCCCGCCGCCAGCGACAGCACGGCCGCCATTTCCGGCCTGGCCTCGCGCAGCACGGCGTACAGCACGGCGGCGCCGATGCCCAGGCCCACCCAGCGCGCGATGTCCATCCGACCGCCTCCCGCTAATAGAGCTGAAAGATGCTCTTGACGTTGTTGAGCAGCTGTGCGACGACATTGACGACCATCAGCAGCACGACCACCAGCCCGGCGACGGAGGCCAGCATGGCCATGTCCTCCCGGCCCGTGCGGCTGAGCACCTGGGCGATCACCGAGACGAGGATGCCGATGCCGGCGATCTGAAACAGCAGGTCTACGTTCATGCGCGTCCTCCTTCATTTTTTCACCACAGGAGCAGTACCAGCGCCGCCCCCGCGGCCAGGCCGAGCGTGCGGCACAGCCGCGTCTGTTCCGGCAGCCGCGCGCTCGCCTCCCGCTCAAGCCGCTCCGCCGTGGCGGCGGCTCCCTCCAGCGCGCGGCGCTGCTGATCCATGCCGCCCTCGCCGATGAGCTCGAGCCAGGGCGAGAGCGCCTCCAGATCGCCCGCGCGCAGCGCCCGCAGCGGACCCGCGCGCTGCTCGCCCGCAGCGGCCAGAAACGCCGCATGGAAGCGCAGGTCGGGCGACGCCTCCAGCAATTCTCCCGCACGCGCCATCACCCTGCCCACGTCTGCCCGCGCGCCATGCCCGCCCGTGCCCAGCCCGCACAGCAGCGCCGGCAGCGGCATGGATGCGAGCAGCATGGCGTCCGTCATCTGCGACAGAGCCGTGCGCAGCGCCAGCAGCAGCGCGGCCCGCGTGCGCAGCGCCTGCGCGCCGCCCAGGCCGATGCCCGCGGCGCAGGCCCCGGCGACCGAGAGCAGCAAAAGCCTCGTCATCCCGTCCCTCCTCACGCTTCGCCGGCCGCTTCGCCCCGCGCGTCGTAGCGCGCCGCGATGCGCCCCCGCCCCTGCAACAGCACATACCCGCCGAACGCGCCCGCATCCATGAGCGCGCGAAGCTCGGGGCGGCTGCGCAGCGCCTCCAGATCCTGCGCATGCGCGCTGGCGAGCACCGCCACGCCGCACCGCATGGCGTCCAGCACTGCCTGCGCATCCGCCGCGCGTCCGAGCTCGTCCGTCACGATCCAATCCGGGTTCATCGCGCGCAGCAGCATCTGCATGGCTTGCGCCTTGGGACAGCCATCCATCACGTCGGTACGGCTGCCCACCGGCATCTGCGGCGTGCCGTCGACGACGGCGCACAGCTCCGAGCGCTCATCCGCCACGCATACGTGCTGCCCGCGCGCCTGCGAGAGCTGGCGGATCGCATCGCGCAGCACGGTCGTCTTGCCGCATCCGGGCGGCGAGAGGATCAGCGTACTCCGCGGACGTCCCGACGCGTCAAAGAGCGCGGGCATCAGCCCGTCCGCCGCGCCCAGGATGGGACGAGCGATGCGGATGCACAGGGAACCGACCGTGTGCAGGCCGACGATGCGCCCCTCCTGTACACTTGCCCGGCCGCACAGGCCGACCCGGTGCCCGCCGCGCACCGTGACAAACCCCTGGCAGATCTCCTCCTGGCGCGCATAGGCCGAATGGTCGCACAGCGCCGCAAGCGTCGCCTGCACTTCCGGCGCGCCGGGCCGCCATTCGAGCTCGAACGCGCCGGAGCGGTCCGTCACAAATTCCACGCGCTGGCCCGCCCGCATGCGGATCTCCGTGACCGCCTGCGCCTGCGCCTCGCTCAGGTCCTGCGCGCGGCGCCGGACGGATGCGGGCAGACAGCGCAGCAGGTCGTCCCGCCAATCGCTCATATGCGATCTCCCCCCTTTTGCCCTGCATCGTATGCGGCCCATCCACGCTTCATGCATCTATTCGAACAGCATCAGCCCCAGCGCCGCGTATACGGGCCCGTCCACGACGTCCTCGCGGCCCAGCTGCGCGCTCTCTCGAAACCGGAGCACCGCCTCGCTCGTCGCCGCGCCGTAGATGCCGTCCGGTTCGCCTGCGTACCAGCCCAGCGCGCGCAGCCGCCGCTGAATGGCGCGCACGTGCGAACAGCGGTCGCCGGGGCGCAGCGTGCGCAGTCCGTCGCCCAGTTCGCCGTAAGGGCCGCCCTCGATGATGACCGTCGCCCCGTTACGCACGCGCGCATAGAGCGCCTCGGCATCCCGGTTGTACATACGGATGCACCCGTGCGACGCAAGGGAACCGATGGAGGCGGGACGGTTTGTGCCGTGGATGCCGTATTCGCCCCACGGAACGTCCAGCCCCAGAAAGCAGGTGCCAAATCCGCCGCTCTCCGGACGGAAGCGCCGGACGATGTGAAAGACGCCCAGCGGCGACGGCGTCTCGGACGTACCCGCCGCGACGGGATAGCGGGCGATCTCCTGCCGGTCCTCATAGAGCGTGAGCGACATGCGCTGCACGTCCACGACGATCACCTGCTCCGGCGTGCGCGCGTGCGCCCGCGCCGTGAGCGCGAGAAGGACCGCGAAGGCCATCGCCGTGCAGAAAAGAGCTCCCCGCCGCATGAGCACACCCCCCTCCCCGCAAAGGTATGCGCCCGGAGACGCAAAATGCCCCGCCGCCGGCGGATCGCCGGCAGCGGAGCATCGATTTGGGGGTTTTGAGGATTCAACGTCTGCGCCCTGCGCGAAGGGCCAGCTTGACGCACACGCACGCGCACACGACGAGCAGCGTCGCCACGGCGCCGGGTACAAGGCGCGCATACCACGGCGCGGATTGCGCGGCATACAGGCCGGGATGCGCACGGTACGCCCAGTACAGGTATGCGCCGCGGCCGATCAGAGCCCCAACGAACGCCCCCATGGCGGCGTTCAGCACCCTGTTCAGCCCTGCGCGCATGGCTGCGTCCCCTCTTCATGCATGCCCTCGCGCATGCGCGCAAGCTCCGTATCCCAGTCGCGCTTCATGTTGTGCGCATGCTTTTTCAGGTACGCCTCGCTGAATTCCTCGGGCTGGATGCCGTAACAGAGCAGCACCGCGCCGAAGTACATCAGCACGTCCACCATCTCCTCTGTGAAGTGGGCGCGCACCCCAGGGTCGTCCATGATCGCCTTGTCGCCCATCTTCTTGATGATGTCGATGACCTCGCCGCACTCGCACAGCATCCACAGCAGGTGGTCGCGCCCCTTCTGCGGGGAAACGCCGCCCCACTTCTCCAGGTACTTGTCCTGCAGCTCCGCCTGCGTGCGCAGAAGATCCTTCATTCCGATGTCCATGCCGCTCTCTCCTTTTATGTATTCGCCGCCTCGCGCGAGAGGCGTTCGACCAGTCGTTCCATGTGTTCCCGCGCCTGCGCGCCGGCCAGAGCCTCGCGCTGCCGGTCGGGCATGCCGTCGCCCATGAGCGCGACGAACTGGCTGACCTTCAGGCCCAGCGCCTCCTGCATGTCCTGATCCGACCCGCGCGGCGAAACGAGGTAGTAGCACAGCAGCGAATCCCGCTGGCCGATACGGTGCGCCCGGTCCTCCGCCTGGCTGTGCACGGCCGGCGACCAGTCCAGCTCGCCGAACACGACGCACGTGGCCCGTTGCAGGTTCAGTCCCGCGGCCGCGCGCAGCGACACGCAGCACAGATCCGTCCGCCCGCCCATGAAGGCCCCTGCGGCCGCATCCTTTTGCGCCTGCGTCTCGCGGCCCGTGATGAACACCGGCTTGAAGGCGCGCAGCTCCTTTTTATAGCAGTCCATCACCTGATGGTGGTGCGCAAACAGCAGCACGCGCTCGCCGCCCTCCAGCAGCGCGCGCACGAACGCGCAGACGAACGGCGCCTTGGCCAGGCCCGTCGCCTGGCGCTCGCCCTGACAGACCTGCTCCTCCAGCAGCGCGCGCTCGGACGCGCCCAGCTCCGCATCGTTCAGCCGCCGGGCCTTTTCCCACACCGCGCGCATGAGGCTCCTATAGAGCGCGTCGTCCGCGTCGATCTCCTGCACCAGCCGCCGCTTGGGCGGCAGCTCGGCGAGCACCTGATCCTTCGTCCTTCGCAGCATCATCCCCTCACGGCGCAGATGCTCGCCCAGCAGATCCGGCTTGGCGACCAGCGCGCTGCCATAGCCGTAGCACCATTCGCGCGAGAAGCTCTCCCAGTCGCCCAGGAAGTGATAGTCCAGGATGTTGACGACGTTCCAAATTTCGCCGCCCTTGTTGTAGATGGGCGTGCCGGACAGGCCGACGACGTGCTCGCAGCTCTCGGCGAGCAGGCTCGCGGCGGAGTACTTCTCCGTGCCCGCCCGGCGCAGCTCCTGAATCTCATCGAAGATGACGGTCTGCATGCACAGCCTGGGCAGCACATCCTTCCAGCCGCGCAGGAGCAGGTAGTGGACAATGTAGACGTCTGCGACAGGCAGTTCATAGGGCGTCAGGCCCTGCAGGACGTGCACGCGCACGCCGCCCGGCAGGCGCAGAAAGCGCCCGATCTCCCGCTCCCAGTTGCGCACCAGGTGCGGGGGCACGACGAGCATGGCCGGCAGCAGGCGCGTGGTCGCAAGCAGCGCGATCGCCTGAACAGTCTTGCCCAGGCCCATTTCGTCGGCCAGCAGCGCGCGCGGATTGGCCAGCAGCCACGCCAGGCCCTCCTGCTGGAACGGCCGAAGCTCGCCCTCAAAGTATGCCCTGGGCGGCGTGGCCGTCTGCGGCATGCGCTGGGCGCGCAGCCGGGCCTGCGCATAAGCCTGCGCCTGCCCCAGCGCCTCGTCCCAGCGCGCGGCGTCCCGCTCGGCCACGCGCAGCGGATAGCGCATCATCAGCCAGTTGAGCTCGCCGACGATGCGCCGGTGCGCCGTGAAGCGCGCCTCGCCGCGGCCGTGGCCGTCGCAGCCCGGGAAGAGCCGCTTGGCCAGCTCCGTGACGCAGGGCTCGCCCTTGATCGTCCAGCATCGGCTACGCCGGTTGTAGCTGAGCGTGCCGTAATAGTGCGCCGCCTCACCCACCGGCTTCAGATAGGCCGGGAGCGGCTCTCCGGCCGGCGCGTCGAATGTATCCCTCATGGAAGGCTGATCCCCCATTGTCTGTTCAGGCTGACGACGCGCACGGGCTTGCCGCCGACCGTGGCGGGCAGGTGCGCGCTGCGCTCCACGACGAGCACGATGCCCCGGATCGCGTCGCTTTGCGCATACCGGGCCAGCTGGCGCAGGAGCGCGCCGCGCACGGGCTTGCCCCGCTTGACCTCGACGCCCACGCCGCCGCACAGGAAGTCGATGCGCCGTCCGCCGCCCAGGTTCGCCTCGTGCTCCGCCTCAAGGCCCGCCTCCGCCAGCGCGCGGGCGACCTGCGCATGCAGCTGCATCTCGGTCTGTCCGGGGCCCGTGCGCAGCGCGCAGATCGCCCGCTCCACCCGACGGATCTCTTCCAAACGCCCGTCCTCCTCCAACCGTATATGTGTCATTTTATCATCATACTTGTCCGCTTTCAACCGTCCCCACGCTTTTTTCGCGCGTCCGCACCGCCCTTTTTCCGCACGGGCCTTGCAACAATCGTCATTTTGCTGTATGATGAACATATTCCATACCGACACCATCATCAGAGGAAAGGGGATTCCTACATGCCTCGGATCCGTCGTCTGCTCATCTTCGCGCTCCTTGCGCTTCTCGCGCTCCTGCCCGCCGTCGGCGTCTCGGCTGAAGAGGCGATCCGTCAGGTCGATCCCAAAGTCGAGACCGACGCCAAGTCCTATACGCTGCGCCCCGGTCTGGAGACGGACATGACGCTCACCTTGAGCATGCCCGGCTTTCTGACCGTGCGTGCGCTGAGCGCGGACGAGGTCGAGCTGGAGACGGTCTGCACCGACGTCGAATTCCCCAGCGGCAAGAGCGTCTTCTCCTGGAACGGCGAACACCCGGACGGTTCGTTCTACGACCAGGGCGAGTACAAGCTCGGCTTTACCCTGCGCGACGAGTACGGCAACGTCTCCGCTGAAAAGCTCGTCAAAATCGAAGTGGGCGAACCCCGCCCCGTCGTCTCCAACGTATCCTTCAGCAACGAAAACGCCAAGAAGCCCTGGACGTTTGACGTGACGCTCTCCGTGGCCGGCTCCGTGCGCCTGGACATCTTCCGCACGAGCAATCTGCAAAGCCCCGCCTGCCAGATCGACGTCTCCAAAAAGGCCGAGGCCGGCGACGCCACCATCGCCTGGGACGGCGAGCTGGAGAGCGGCGATACCCTTGCGCCCGGCGATTATGCGGTCCGCGTCGTCCTGATCGACAAGGATGACGTCGAAAGCCTCGACGAGCTCGTGTATATCACCGTCGTTGAGGAGGGAAAGAGCGTCATGCCCTACCTGACCGGCTCCGAGCCCACCGTCGAAACGGAAGACGGCGATCTCGATGCGGCGGAATCCGATTCGGACGACGCGGCGGATCGCGACACGGCAGATGACGAGGAGGAGAAAAAGGGCGACAGCAATACCGCCATCGTCCTCAAGCCGGATGTGAACCTGCGCGCCAAGCCCACAACGGACAGCGTGCGCATCCTCTTCCTGGACAAGAACGACGTCGTGACGGTCCTGGATACCACGACCGCTGAAAACGGCGAGCTCTGGTACCACGTGTATGCGCGCAGCGGCTATGAGGGATACGTCCGCGGCGACCTGCTGGAGCTGCAATAATTCCCATCGATCGAAGACGCCGTAGTGCGTACAGCGACGCCCCGATTGCGAAACGGCTGCCCGGCTGTTTCGCAATCGGGGCGTTGTTTCTTTAATACCCGCCGCTTTTTGCCCGCCGCTGCCGGCAGGCGAAATGCCGAAGGGCCGCCGTCCTCGATGGACGGCGGCCCTTGGATTGCGGGGAGTGCGTTCAGCCGGCAGGGCGTGCGCCCATGCCCGCTCAGTCGAGAATCACGTATGCGATCGCCTTGGCGCTGGCCGGCGCCACGCCCTGCGCGTTCCAGGTCGCTTCAATCTCTCCATCCACCACCGTGCTCAGCTCCACCGTGCTGCCGGCGGGCAGCCCCAGGTACGTCGCGGACAGCGTATCGACGAACAGGATATTGCCCGACGCGTCGTAGAGCGCATAGACGGTCATGATGCCGCGCACCGTCTCCTGCTGGGGATTGGTGAGCCGGGCCGTGATCGTCGTGCTGGTCTGGTCCTCGTAGAGCGTCTTCTGCTCAAACGAGGACTCGCACGTCAGATAGGACACGGAGCCCGTCGAGGCCGGGCTCGCCGACAGATCAAACCGGTAGCTGGCCACTGCGTCCGGCGTGTCCATATTGGTGTACTCCCGCACGTATCCGATCTCCCCCGGGCCAAGCACCGAGGGGTAGCAGTTGTACACCTGCGCGCTGTAGATCGTGCCGCCTTCGGCGTTGTACAGCTCCAGCTTGCCGCCGTCGAGCACGATCGGCGCGTCGCCCGTGTTCTGCACCTCCGCAAAATAATAGGTGAAGAACACATCTCCATAGTCGTACGTCTGCGCCAGCTGACGGGTGATCGTCGCCTGTCCGTCGGCCAGTGCGGTGCCGGCGCATAAGATCAGCAACATAGCGGCGCACAGCGCCATCCATCCTTTTTTCATCTGTCTCTAGCCTCCTTGTTTGGGGTTTGACCACGAGGGGTTTCTATCACTATACCATAAAATCGCGCAAAGATGTACCCCCTGTGTGAAAAAACAGGTCCCCTGGCATCCATGCGTCAAACACATCAAAACTTCAAAATATTTTAATTCTTTGTTGACTTTTTCATTTCACCGATCTATAATATCACCAGATCAAGAAATGTTCCATGGACATTCCGGCGCAAGGCGGCGGCATATCCGGTTCATTTCACACCATGAAGGGAGCGAATCCAAGTGAGGAAGACATTCAACATCACCGGTCTGGACTGTGCGCACTGCGCCGTCAAGCTGGAAGACGCGCTTCGCAAGATCGACGGCGTGGAAGACGTCCGCATCAACTTTCTATTGCAGAAGCTGTCGCTGCAGGCGCCGGACGGCCGCCTGGACGACGTGCTGGGCCAGGCGCTGCAGGTCTGCCGCAAGGCCGGCTGCTCGGTCATGCTGTGACAAATCCGTCGGCCCCGCCGACGCGCTATGAAGGAGAGAGACCCATGACGCCCAAACAACGGCGATTGCTCGCGCGCATCCTGGCAGGCGGCGCGCTGTTTCTCCTGGCTCAGCTGGCGCCCCTCGCGGGCCTGTCCCGGGCCGCCCTGTTCCTCGTCCCCTACGCGCTGGCAGGCTGGGACGTACTGTACCGCGCCGTGCGCAACATCCGCAGCGGAGAGATATTTGACGAGAACTTTCTCATGGCCGTCGCCACGATCGGCGCGTTTGCGCTGGGCGAATACGCGGAGGCGGTCGCCGTGATGCTCTTCTATCAGGTCGGAGAGCTGTTCCAGGGATATGCCGTCGGCCGGTCGCGGCGCTCCATCGCCGCGCTGATGGACATACGGCCCGACTACGCAAACGTCGAGCGCGGGGACGGGCTGGAGCAGGTCGATCCCGAACAGGTCGGCGTCGGCGACGTGATCGTGGTGAAGCCCGGAGAGCGGGTGCCGCTGGACGGGACGGTGCTGGAGGGCGCCTCGACGCTGGACACCTCTGCGCTGACCGGCGAATCGCTGCCGCGCGACGTGGCATGCGGCGATGAGATCATCAGCGGCTGCGTCAATCTCTCGGGCGCGCTGCGCGTGCGCGTCACGCATCCCTTCGGGGAGACGACTGTCGCCAGGATTCTCGATCTGGTCGAAAACGCGAGCTCCCGCAAGGCCAGGGCCGAAAACTTCATCACGAAGTTCGCGCGCTATTACACGCCGGCCGTCGTCGGCGGCGCCGCCGCGCTCTTCGTGTTGCCGTCGCTGGCGTTCGGAAACTGGACCGAGTGGTTCCGGCGCGCGCTGACGTTTCTGGTCATCTCCTGTCCGTGCGCGCTGGTCATCTCGGTTCCGCTCAGCTTCTTCGGCGGCATCGGCGGCGCATCCAAGCGCGGCATCCTCGTCAAGGGCAGCAATTACCTGGAGACCCTGGCCGAGGCGGGCATCGTGGTCTTTGACAAGACGGGCACGCTCACGCGCGGCAGCTTTGACGTAACGGCCATCCACCCCAATGAGGTGCCGCCGGAGGATCTGCTGGAGATGGCCGCCCTGGCCGAGCTCCTGTCCGACCATCCGATCTCCCGCTCCCTGAAGGCGGCCTGCCGCCGCGATCTGGACCGCGGGCGCGTGCGCGACGTGACGGAGATCGCCGGCGAGGGCGTGCAGGCGCGCGTGGACGGCCGGCTGATCAGCGCGGGCAACGGAAAGCTGATGGACCGCGTCGGCGCGCCGTGGCACGACTGCCACCGAACCGGCACCATCGTCCACGTGGCCGCGGACGGACGGTATATGGGGCATGTGGTGATCTCCGATACCGTCAAGCCGGATGCGCAGCAGGCCGTACGGACGCTCAAGGAGGCCGGCGTGCGCAAAACCGTCATGCTCACGGGCGATTCCGCCCGGGTCGGCGAGGCAGTCGGCACGCAGCTCGGCCTGGATGAGGTGCGTGCCCAGCTGCTTCCCGCGCAGAAGCTTGAGCAGATCGAACGCCTGCTCGGCGAGCGGAAGGGACGGGAAAAGCTCGTCTTCGTCGGCGACGGCATCAACGACGCGCCCGCCCTTTCGCGCGCGGACATCGGCATCGCGATGGGCGCGATGGGCTCTGCGGCGGCCATCGAGGCGGCGGATATCGTACTGATGGACGACCAGCCCTCCAAAGTCGCCACGGCGATACGCATTGCACGCCGGACGCTGCGCATCGTGCGCCAGAACATCGTCTTCGCGCTGGGCGTCAAGGCTGTCGTGCTCCTGCTGGGCGCGATGGGCCTGGCGAACATGTGGGCGGCCGTCTTTGCGGACGTGGGCGTCTCCGTGATCGCCATCCTCAACGCCATGCGCGCGCTGCGCACCCGCAACCTCTGACGTATAACACGGCAAAGGGCCGGTCCTATCTACGGACCGACCCTTTGCACGCCTTTTCCTCATAGTAGCGGCGCAGCGCCTCCTCGTCCTCGATCTCCAGATCGCGCTCCCCCGCCAGGCGTTCGAGGTGATGGCGAAACTCGTGGCGAAGCGTATCCCGCACGTGACCCATGAGCTCCTCCGGAGAGCAGTGGCCAAACACCCTTTTGAACGACCCGTAGAAGAGGACGATGCGGCTGCCCATGGCCGTGCTGTACTGGTACTCGCCAAGCGTATACAGATCGGCGTCAATGGCGTGCTCGCTCAGCTTGCTGCCCGGCATGAGCAGCACCCCGCCGTTGAGGCGCTCGTACAGCTCCTCCGGCAGCTCCTCCGCCGCTGCCTCCAGCATCTCGTGAAACTGCTCCAGCGATACCATCGTTCGCCCTCCTTCGCGATGGAACGGGTTCATTGTCCCTTCAATCTTCTTCACAATTCTTCTGTAGAGCGTTCATTTTGCAGACATACTCTTACGGTATACTGACGCCATCAACAGGAGGTGATCCACATTGATCCGTATGATGGAACGATTCGCTTCGAAGCTTGCGCTCCGCCGTCCCCAAATGTACCTGTTTCTCTCCTCGCTCGACGCACGGCATGGTCTGGGGCTGCTCCCGCTTCCCTCGCCTGCACGCCGCTTTCGCTGAGCGCTTCTCAAGGCCTTCCGCCTTTTGACATAGATTCGCCCCGGCCGGTCGCAACGGACCGCCGGGGTCTTTTCATCTGCCCGGCGTCTCAATCCGCTGCCAGGGCGCGCTCGATCCGCTCGATCAGCCCGACCCATTCGCGCGGAGAGTGGACGACATGATCCGGCGTCTGTCCCGCGTCCGACGGCGTCATGTCATAGCGCGGACTCCAGTCCAGCAGCACCGAGGTCATGCCCACGCGGTTGGCGCCGAGCACGTCGCGCCGGACGTTGTTGCCGATCATCACCGCACGCCGCGCGTCCGACGGCGTGCAGTGCAGGCGCTCCAGCGCCGTGCGGAACATGCGCGCGTCGGGCTTTTCAGCGCCCACCTCTTCGGAGATGGCCCGCGCGTCGAACACATCCCACAGCCCGAGCCGGCCGAGGATGTTCTCAAACGAGACGACGCGCCCGTCGGCGACGAGCGCGAGCGGGTGGCCGCGCCGCTTAATCTCCAGCACGGCCTCCACCGCGCCGGGGATCTCCTCGGCGCGCAGCACGTTGCCCGCGCCGTCAAACACCTGCGTCGACTCGTCCACGATCGTATCGCCGCAGTCAATGCAGACGATCAGCCTTTTCTTCATGCGCACCATCCATTCTGTACGCGGAAATATTTCACTACACTATTCGTCAGCTCCGGCCGCATTTCCTGCCCCGGCGCGCAAAGAACCCGCGAGGCAATGCCGCCCCGCGGGCTTCCAATCACGGCGTATCCGCAGCCTGCGTACCGGATGACAGCTCCTGCGCGCGCGCCTCCTGCAACAGGTCGACGTACCACTCCAGGGGGATGTTCAGCTGCGCGATGGCCGTCGCGTGCTCCACGCCGACATAGCGCAGATGCCAGGGCTCGTAGGCGTAGCCGGTGATCTCCTCCCAGCCGCGCTTATAGCGGATGATGAACCCGAAGCGGTGCGCGTTCTCCGCGACCCAGATGCCCTCCGGCGACGCGCCGAACGACTCCTCCAGCCCGTCGTAGAGCGTGCTTTCGCCGTCGATGTCCATCGCCAGGCCCGTCTGGTGCTCGGAATGCCCCGGCTCGGCCACGAGCATGCTGGCGCGCGCCGTGCCGATCTCCCCCGTCCTGCGCTCATAGATGGCCTTCTGCGTCGCGTAGCTGCGGTATCCGGAGGTCGCGTACAGCGTATACCCCGCCTCCTGCGCGGCCTGAAACAGCGCCTCCAGCGCCGCGGCGGCCTCCGGGCGCATGTAGATGTTTTCGGCATACGCGGGCTTGGTCGGCGTCACGTCCGGCAGCACGAGCACGGGCTGCACGTCCGGCGCCCGATGCTCCTTGTTGACGAGCAGCAGCAGCCCCAGCGGATCGTCCTGCGGCAGGGCATAGCCCCATGAGCCGAAGAGCAGGGAGACGGTCGTCGCCAGCGCGGCGAAGGCCCGGAACGGCAGGATCATAGCATCAGTCCTTTCGCGGGATATTCCCCTGCATCCAACGGATCAGCATTCCGTTTCCGTGCCTGTCTGCGCACTTTCGACGCCTTCGCACACGGCGTCCGGCCCCAGCGCGCGCACCAGGCGCGCGAGCGTCTCGTCGTCCACGAGCGCGCGCACGCGCGTGCCCTCGGCCTCATAGCGTTCCTCGAGCACGCGGTTTTCGTCGTGCAGGCGCGACAGCTCCGTCGTGCGCGCATAGGGCACCATCAGCCAGACGGGCCGCTGCAGGCGCAGCAGCTGCGCAGAGATGGCCTCCAGCAGCGCGTCGACGCCATCCCCCCGCTTGGCGCTGATCGGGATGCCGCCCGGGATGTCGGGCAGCTGTCTGGCGGCGTCCGCCTTGTTGAGCGCGTCGATCACGGGCTTGTCCTGCGCGCCCAGCGAGGCGAGCACGTCGCGCACGACGTCGCGCTGCGCATAGACCTGTTCGGAGGAGGCGTCGGACACGACGACCAGCAAATCCGCCAGCGCGGCCTCCTCCAGCGTGGAGCGGAACGCGTCGACGAGCGCGTGCGGCAGCTTGCTGATGAAGCCGACCGTGTCCACGAGCAGGAACTCCCCTCCCTGCGGCGCGCGCACGCTGCGCGTGACGGGATCGAGCGTCGCGAAGAGCTTGTCCTCAGCCATGACGCCCGCCTCGGTCAGCCGGTTGAGCAGCGTGGACTTGCCGGCGTTCGTATAGCCCACCAGCGCCACGACGGGCACGGCGTTGCGCTCGCGCCGCGCGCGCCGGACCGAGCGCTGCGCGCGCAGGTCGTCGATCTCGCGGCGCAAGTCGGTCATGCGCTTGCGGATGCGCCGCCTGTCCACCTCCAGGCGCGTCTCGCCCGGGCCGCGCGTGCCGATGCCGCCGCCCAGGCGGGACATGGACAGGCCGTGGCCGATCAGGCGCGGCAGCTGGTAGTTCATCTGCGCCAGCTCCACCTGCAGCCGGCCCTCGCGCGACTGCGCGCGCTGGGCGAAGATGTCCAGGATGAGCGCCGTGCGGTCCACGACCTTGACGCCCAGGATGTTCTCCAGGTTGCGGGTCTGCGCGCCCGTCAGCTCGTCGTCAAAGATCGCCAGGTCGACGTCCAGCGCCTGGCAGTCCAGGGCGATCTCCTCGGCCTTGCCGCTGCCCACATACGTCGCGCCCTCGGCCCGCGCGCGGCGCTGCAGCACGCTGCCCACCACTTTGGCGCCAGCTGTCTCCGCCAGCCGCGCAAGCTCCTGCAGCGAGGCCTCGCTGTCCAGGCCCACCAGATACGCACGCTCCGGTCCGCCCGCCTCAGGCGCGGGCTCGCCCTGCAGGACACGCGCATCCGAGCGCAGGATCTCCTCCATCCACGCGCGCTGCGGGATGCGATAGGCGCCGACGACGTCCGTCACCTCCTCCTGCGGCACGCCCGCCTTGCACTCGCCCAGGAAGGCGGCCTGCACGCCGGTGGGCTTGCCGTCCCGCGCGCCCACGGCCGCCATCGCGTCAAAGCGCAGCGTGCGCAGGGAGCTGATGTCCACATCCGACAGACGCGCATCCCCGCCGGGATGGGTGTGGATGCAGCGGATCATCGACAGGCGGCGGGCGTTTCGCCTCAGGTGCATGTCCTTGAGCGGCACGCTCTCCAGCCCGCCGATGGTCACATCCAGCACCTCGCCGCTGCGGGAGATGTAAACGCTGATCTCCCGGTTGATCAGGCATGTGTAGCGCGCGAGGCGCTCGAGCAGGTCCACCGGCGCGAACTCGCCCTCCTCGATCGGCGTCTCATAGAGCGTCTCGATCTCGGCGAGCAGCGAATCGCGAATGCCCTGCGTATTTCCGTACAGCAAAAACATCCTTCTTTCTGCAAAAAGGGCGGATGTGCCAGCCATCCGCCCGGTGAGCGTCAGTCCGCCTGCGCGGCTTCCCCTTGCGCCTGCCGCTTCTTCTGATAGTCCTCAATGGCCGCCTTGAGCGCCTCCTCGGCCAGCAGCGAGCAGTGCATCTTGACCGGCGGCAGCCCGTCCAGCGCCTCCGCGACCGCCTGATTGGTGATCTTGAGCGCCTCCTCCACGGTCTTGCCCTTGACCATCTCGGTGGCCATGCTGCTGGTGGCGATCGCCGCACCGCAGCCGAACGTCTTGAACTTGACGTCGACGATCACGTCGTTCTCGATCTTGAGGAAGATGCGCATGATGTCGCCGCACTTGGCGTTGCCGACCGTGCCCACGCCGCTGGCGTCCTCGATCTCGCCGACGTTGCGCGGGTTGCTGAAGTGATCCATGACCTTTTCGCTGTACATTTTATTTCAACGCTCCTTCCAGCATGTCCTGATACATGGGCGACATGTCGCGCAGCGTGCGCACGATCTCCGGCAGGGCCGCGAGCGTGGCGTCCACGTCCGCCTCGGTGTTGTAATCGCCCAGCGTCAGCCTGAGCGACCCGTGCGCAATCTCGTGCGGCAGGCCGATGGCCAGCAGCACGTGCGAGGGATCGAGCGATCCGGAGGTGCAGGCCGAGCCGCTGGAGCCCTCGATGCCGGCCAGATCCAGCCGCAGCAGCAGCGCCTCTCCCTCGATGTACTCAATCGAGACGTTGACGTTGCCGGGCAGCCGGCGCGTGCGGTGGCCGTTGAGGCGCGCATACGGGATTTCCTTCAGGATGCCGTCGATCAGCCGGTCGCGCATCGCCGTCAGGCGCGCGGCATGGCCGGCGATGTCGGCGGTCGCCAGCTCGATGGCCTTGCCCAGGCCCACGATACCCGGCAGGTATTCCGTGCCAGCGCGGCGTCCGCGCTCCTGCGCGCCGCCGTGCATGTACGTGTCGAGCTTGACGCCGCGGCGCACGTAGAGCGCGCCCACGCCCTTGGGGCCGTAGAACTTGTGCGCGGAGAGCGAGAGCATGTCCACGCCCAGGGCGCGCACGTCGACCTCGACGGCGCCGACGGCCTGCACGGCGTCGGTGTGCATGAGCACGCCGTGCGCATGCGCGATGCGGGCGATCTCAGCGATGGGTTCGATGGTGCCGATCTCGTTGTTGGCCATCATCACGCTGACCAGGATCGTCCTGTCGGTGATCGCACGCTCCACGTCCGCGGGATCGACCAGGCCGTCCGCGTCGACGGGCAGATACGTCACCTCAAAGCCCTGGCGCTCCAGCCACTGACAGGTGTGCAGCACCGCGTGGTGCTCGATCTGCGTGGTGATGATGTGGTTGCCCTTTTCGCGGTGCGCGAACGCCGTGCCCTTGAGGGCCCAGTTGTCCGACTCGCTGCCGCCCGCGGTGAAGTAGATCTCGCCCTTGTCGGCATTCAGCGCGGCAGCCACCTGCTCGCGCGCATGCTCCACGGCGCGCCGGGCGTCGCGCCCCGCGCGGTGGATGCTACTGGGGTTTCCGTATACCTGGGTGAAGTAGGGCAGCATCGCCTCCAGCACCTCGGGCTTGGTCGCCGTCGTCGCGGCATTATCCAGATAGATGCTCATGGTGTCTCCTTTCCGGCCTCGTTCATCATGCGTCTCTGATCGTCGATCATGTCCTGCAGTGTCACGGCGTAGAGCACCTCGTCGATGCTCCTGGACAGGCGCTCCCATACGACGCGGGTCGGACACGCGCACGAGCGCTCGCAGCCCCGTTCGTCGGTCAGACAGTCCGCCAGGAGGATGGGGCCCTCCAGCACGTGCATCAGCTCGCCCATCGTGATCTGACCGGGCGCCCTGCCGAGCATGTAGCCGCCCTGCGCGCCGCGCACGCTCTCCACCAGCCCTTCGCGCCGCAGCAGGCCCATGAGCTGCTCGAGGTACTGCTCGGGAATGCTCTGGCTCTCCGCGATGCTCTTGAGCGGCTGCGGTCCCTGTCCATAGCGCGTGGCCAGTTCGAACATCGCGTGGATGCCGTAGCGCGCGCGCGTTGAAAGCTTCATGCGCCGTCTCCTTTCGCCGAATCTTGATTGTTTTTATCGGAATTGCATGCATATCCTATCATGCGCGCCTATTCTTGTCAATAGGGCGCGGCTTTAATTTTGACTAAATTCATCGGAAATAAACCGCTCGGCGCGCGCGGACGCAAAAAACCCGCCGTTTGGCACGGCGGGCGGCTGAATCGGTCGCTTACAGGCGCGTGACGCCCTCGTAGAGCGGGTAGGACGCGCAGAGCCGTTCGACGCCTTCGCGGACCTGCGGCAGCGCGGCCTCCTTTTCGCGCACGACGCGCGCGATGAACCCGGCGATGGCGCACATTTCGTCCTCCTTCATGCCGCGGGTGGTGACGGCGGGCGTGCCCACGCGGATGCCGCTGGTCACGAAGGGACTGAGCGTCTCCTTGGGGATGGTGTTCTTGTTGACGGTGATGTTGGCCTGACCGAGCAGCGCCTCCAGCTCCTTGCCGGTGACGCCGGTGCCGGTCAGATCCAGGAGCATCAGGTGGTTGTCCGTGCCGCCGGAGACGAGGCGGATGCCCTCATCCTGCAGCGCCCGGGCCATGGCCCTGGCGTTGAGCACGACCTGGTGCTGATAGGCCTTGAACGAGGGCTCGAGCGCCTCCTTGAAGCACACGGCCTTGCCCGCGATGACGTGCATGAGCGGGCCGCCCTGCGTGCCCGGGAAGATGGCCTTGTCGATCGCCTTGGCATAGCGCTCCCTGCACAGGATCAGGCCGCCGCGCGGGCCGCGCAGCGTCTTGTGCGTGGTGCTGGTGACAAAGTCCGCATAGGGCACGGGGCTGGGATGCTCTCCCGCGGCGACCAGGCCGGCGATGTGCGCCATGTCGACCATGAGCAGGGCGCCGACCTCGTCGGCGATGGCGCGCAGGCGCTCAAAGTCGATGAAGCGCGAGTAGGCCGACGCGCCCGCGACGATCATCTTCGGCTGGCACGTGCGGGCGATGCGCAGCACGTCGTCGTAGTCGATGACCTCCTCGTCCTCCGTGACGCCGTAGGGGACGAAGCGGAAGTACTTGCCCGACATGTTGACCGGGCTGCCGTGCGTCAGGTGGCCGCCGTGGGAGAGGTTCATGCCCATGACGGTATCGCCCGGCTCGAGCATCGCGAAGTACACGGCCATGTTGGCCTGCGCGCCGGAATGCGGCTGCACGTTGGCGTGCTCCGCGCCGAACAGCGCCTTCGCCCGCTCGCGCGCGAGGTCTTCCACGACGTCCACGCACTGGCAGCCGCCGTAATAGCGCTTGCCCGGATAGCCCTCGGCGTATTTGTTGGTCAGGTGGGAGCCCATCGCGGCGAGCACCGCGTCGCTGACGAAGTTTTCCGACGCGATCAGCTCGATGTGCGCGCGCTGGCGCGCCAGTTCGTCTTCCATCGCCCGGGCGACCTGCGGATCGACCGCGCGTACGGCGGCAAAGTCTATCATCATCATCGCACCTTTCGTCCTTCGATGGGGATATTATATCGAAAGACGCGCGCGTTTTCAAGGGGCAAGCCTACCGGACGGTCGACAGCTCGATGGCCATTTCCACCTCGGGGATGGCCGGATGTACCGCGCCGGTGCAGATGCAGGCCGCGTCCACGGCCGGCAAGAGGATCGACGCGCACGTGCCCTTGCCCAGCGCGCTGGACACCGTGAGCCGCCCGCGCATGCCCTCCACGAAGCGGCGCGTCACCGCCAGGCCGACGCCGCGTCCATTGCCCGGCAGCGGGCCGTCCATGCTTGCACGCCCCGAAAAGAGATGCCGGGCCTGCGCCTTGCTCATGCCGCGCCCGTCATCCTGGACCGAGAAGACCATGCCCACCGGGCCGCGCTCGGTGCGCAGCAGGACCTTGTCTCCATCCGCCGAAAACTGAATCGCATTGGAAATCAGGTTGAGCGCGCAGCGCAGCAGCTTCTCCCCGTCGCACACGACCCAGCCCGTCTGCTCCGCCAGCTCTACGTGCAGGTTCCGCTTGCGCTCCGCCAGCCGCGGGCGAATCGCTTCGGCCAGCGCGGACGTCCAGCCGTTCAGGTCGATCGCCTCCTGCTCAAAGCGCAGGAGGCACCGGTCGATGCGCGCCAGGTCGCACAGGTTGCGAAACAGACGCAGGAAGGCGCACAGGTCGCGCACCGCCCTGTCGTCGTATCCCTTCTCCCGGCACAGCGCCCTCAGCGCGTTTCCCAGCGGCGTCACCATCGCGTCCCCCGTCTCCGCCAGGCGGCGGGTCAGGCTCTCTCCCCTGTCCGCCGCGATCCTCGGCAGGCGGGTGATCTCCTCCAAGGCCTCCGGCGCGGCGCAGTACAGCGCCCCATGCGTTCGCACAGCGCATTGGGCCTCCTGCGGATCGCTGATCTTGATCCAGCCATGCGGCAAGTTTTCTCCATCGTACATCTTTGGTTCGCTCCTCTTCAAGAGCTGGGTTGCCTATATGTATTATAGCAAACTCTCCCCCACTTGCAATAGAAATCTCAAAAAACAAGCGACCAAAAGAAGCATTTTTTCGAAGAAAAAAGCGGATGCCGTCTCTTATCCGGCATCCGCATCCATGGCGTCAGCACTGTAAGGGCTCAGGCCAGGCAACCCCGCGGCACATGCCGCAGAGCGCTTATTGCTGCTTCCTTCCGGACCTGACAAGGTTCACGCAGCGCCATTGCACGGGACCCGTCCGTCATCGCCCTTACAGCCTTTTTATTGTAGACGATTTTCCGAAGGAAATCAAGCCTTTCTTTTGGAATTTTGCTTTACAGGTCCATCACCAGCAGGCTGGTGACGCGCTGGTCGCCCGCATCCGAGTCATACCCCCAGCTGACGACTGCGGCCTGTCCATCCGATCCGACGGGCAGCAACTGCCACACGCCCATCATGTCCTGCCCGTCCGCGCCCTGCGGATAGCGCTCCGTCAGGCTGCCGTCCGCGCCGCAGAAGAAGACGCCCAGATGGCGGGAGGGCGTATAGGCGTTGACGTCGTGGCGCGCGGCGAAGACAAAGCCGTCGCCGGAAGGAATGGGCGCGGTCACGCTCAGCGCCAACGCGGTCTGTATGCGCTCCGACGTCCACAGGACCGTGCCGTCCGCCTCGAAGGCGACGAGGCAGACCGTCTCGTCCTCCCCGATTCCGGCGGCCAGGAAGCTGCCGTCCGCCTGCTGCATGGGCGCGCCCAGCGTCATGCCCTCCAACCCCGCAAGGGACGCCTGGCCGGTGATGTTGCCCTGCATGTCCAGCGTCCAGATGGCGGGCAGGTTGCCGCTGCGCCCCTGGGCGATGTAGCCCCCCTGCGTCGGGTACAGGCGCACGGCGCAGCCGGCGAACGCCTCGTACGCATGGGCCCAGACGACCTGACCCGCCGCGTCCAGCTGGGCGAAGAACGGCGTGTTCGTCTGGCCCAGGGCCGTCATGAGTAGGAAGCCCTCGTGGCCGGTATAGGGGAAGTTCTGATCTTCATCCTCCGGCTGCACGCCCGACATCTCCAGCGTCGTAGGCAGCGACAGGGTTTCAAGCACTTCGCCCTGCGCGCTGAGGCGTACCTGCCGGTACGGGCCGCAGGTGAGCGTATCCGCGCTGACGTAGAGCAGGATGTCCCCGCCCTCCAGCTGTACGGCGCCGTCCACCGCAGCCCCCTCCTCCGGCAGCGTCAGGCTCCAACGCTCCGCGCCCTGCGCGTCCACGCACGTCGCATAGAGAACCGGATCGTCGCTGCTCTGCGAGTCATTGTCGCCGTGCAGCCTGCCATAGTGGAGCAGCGTGCCGTCTTTCAGCGCCATGGAGCCCTCGGGCAGATACGCGCCATCGATGGGATGCAGCGCCGCCTCCAGCGCCTCCAGCTGCGCGCGGTGTTCGTCGAGGAACGCCTCGCCGCCGACCTGCTCCGCCTCCGCTTGCGCCCGCTGCGCGTCGGCGTTCTCCTGGGGCGAGGTGATGAACCGGTATCCGTCCGCACTGCTCAGGATGCGTCCATCGCTCGCGACGTAGCAGGTGTAGTCATATGCGTAGTCGGCGATCCCGCCGTCCTCATCGCGCGTGACGAAGTATACGGTGTAATACGGGTCCTTGTACTCGGCCTCGGCGCGGTACACGCCGTAGTCGATCAACGCGTCGTAGGCGTCCATCTCCGCCGGGTCCACGCCGAACGCCGCCGCCGCCGCGGCGCGCGCGGCCTGCTCCGCCTCCTCGGGCGAAATGACGTCCTCGCCCGGCAGCAGGTACAGGTCCGTGTCATAGCCCAGCAGGCCCAGCTCGAGCATCATCCCGGTATACCAGGCCTTTTCCTCGAGCGTCCACTCGGTCTGCGGGCCCATCTCGGTCGTCAGGATGCTCTCGATGCCGATGTTCTCCAGCATCCAGGGCTCCGTGACGCCGCCTCCGTAGCGCTCGAGCATCAGCGCGTCGAGCGCCGCCTCGCGCGCGTCGTCGTCCATGTCGCCCTCGAGGATGGCCTGCACGTCGCCCTCCGCGGCGACGATGCCGTTTTCGACCATCATGTCGAGCACCTCGACCTTTTCCTCCAGCGACCACGCGTTGTAGTATCCGCTCTCCAGCTGCAGCCGGGCGACGCCCTCAAAGAATGTTCTGGAGATCGTAAAGGCCAGCGCCGTCGCCGCGGTCGCGACGATCAGCACGATGGCGAGCACCAATCCGACAGACAGTTTCCGTTTCACAGCGCTTTCCTCCCTTTGCTGAGGCAGTGCGTGAATCGTGCGCAGCATCCGCTGTTCAAAGGCCGGGTCCATCGCCGGGTAGAGGCGTTGAAGTTCCTGCGCCTGGATGATTCGCTTTTTCATTCAAACCTCACCTCCGACAGCCGTCTTTCCAGCGCGCGCCGGGCGCGGTACAGGCGATTCTTGACCGTCGTGACCGGCACGCCCAGGGACGCGGCGATCTCGCGCTCCGTATACCGCTCCATGTAGCGCAGCAGCAGCGGCGTTCGCAGCTTTTCCGTCAGGCCGTCGATGGCCTCGTACAGCCCCAGGTCTTCCGGGACATGCTGCGGCGCCGGCTCCGCCACGCGCTCGGCGGGGAACACGCGCATGCGCGAACGCTGGATGTTGCGGCATTCGTTGATGACGATGCGCGTGATCCAGGCGCGCAGGCTCTCCGGCCTGGCCCTGTCGCGGGCGGCCCACGCCCTGAGCAGCCCCTGCTGCACGGCGTCCTGCGCGTCGGCCTGCGCGTGCAGGATGCTCATGCTCAGCCGGTACAGCCCGGGGAGCATCGCGGACGATTCACGGGTGAACGTAGCGTCGTCGACCATGGTCTACCTCCGAAGGATGTGCGTTCGGAAAGGTCGCGGTCCGGGAACCGCGTTCAAGGATCCTTTCGCCTTGAATACGGTTTTGCCGGCGCAGAAGTTTCATGCGCGCAACAAAAAAAGAGGAAAATTTCCGATGGCGGAAGTTTTCCTCGGGAGATGGGATCAAATCGTCAGCAGGCCCTTGTCCGCCATGCGCCGCACCGCGCTGGCGATGCCCGCGCGCCCGTGCGAGAGCGTCAGGCCGCCCTGCATGTACACGGCGAAGGGCTCGCGCATCGGCGCGTCGGCGCTCAGCTCGATGGACGCGCCGGAGACGAACGTGCCGGCGGCCATGATGACCTGGTCCTGATAGCCGGGCATGGCCCAGGGCTCGGGCAGCGCGAAGCTGTCCACGGGCGAGGCCATCTGGATGCCCTCGCAGAAGGCGATCAGGCGCTCGGGCGTCTCCAGGCGCAGCGCCTGAATGATGTCGCTGCGCGCGTCGTCCACGCCGGGATGCACGGTGAACCCCAGCCGCGAAAACACCGCCGCCGCCAGCACCGCCGTCTTGACCGCCTGGCACACGACGTGCGGGGCGAAGAAGAATCCCTGATAGAACGGCTGATAGCCGTACGCATAGGAGCCCACCTCGCGGCCGATGCCCGGCGAGGTCAGGCGGCAGGCGATGCGCTCGATCAGGTCGTGCCGACCCGCGATGTAGCCGCCCGTGGGCGCCAGGCCGCCGCCCGCGTTCTTGATGAGCGAGCCGACCATTACGTCCGCGCCCACATGCGTGGGCTCCTGCACGTCCACAAACTCGCCGTAGCAGTTGTCGACCATAACGATGGCGTCGGGCTTGCGCGCGTGGATGGCGCGCGCGGCCTCGCCGATCTGTCCGACCGTCAGCGCGGGACGCCAGGCGTAGCCGCGCGAGCGCTGGATCATCACCACGCGCGTCCGGTCCGTGATCGCATCGCACACGGCGGGCAGGTCGATCTCGCCCGCGCCGGTCAGCTCGACCTGTGCATAGCCGACGCCCATCTCCGCCAGCGAGCCGTCGCTCGCCCTGGAGATGCCGATGACCTCGTCCATCGTGTCGTAGGGCATGCCGACCGCCGAGAGCAGCTGATCGCCGGGCCGCAGCAGGCCGAACAGGCAGACGGCCAGCGCGTGCGTGCCGGACACGAACTGCGGCCGCACCAGCGCGTCCTGCGCGCCGAAGGCCTGCGCGAACACGCGCTCGAGCGCGTCGCGCCCGATGTCGTCATAGCCGTATCCGGTCGTGGCCTGAAAGTGCTGCACGCCCACGCGCTGCGCCTGCATGGCCGCGAGCACGCGCTCAAAGTTCTCCGATTCGATGCGCTCCAGCTGCGCAAACCGCCCGGCGCAGTCCTCCTGCGCCCCATCGATCAGCGCCCGGAGCCTCTGCTCCTGCGCATCCGTCCACTCGCTCATGGCTGCATCTCCTTCAATTCATCCAAGTCCGCGCGCACGCGCGCGACAAAGGCCTCCTCCAGCTCCTGCGCGGAGGCATAATCTTCCCAGCGGATCCACCGCACGCGCGCGTCGGCGCGAAACCAGGTCATCTGCCGCTTGGCATACCGGCGCGACTCGCGCTTGATGAGGCGCACGGCCTCGTCCATGCCGTAGGCGCCGCGCAGCGCAAAGGCGATCTCCTTATAGCCGATCGCCTGCATCGCGCCCTCGTCCTCCGGCCACAGGCCGCGATCCGTCAGCGCGCGCACCTCGCGCACCAGGCCGGTGGCCATCATCTCGTCCACGCGCGCGTCGATGCGCGCATACAGCCGCTCCCGCTCCATCTCCAGGCCGTAGATCAGCGGCGCATACCGCTCGTCCGGCACGCGGTCGTCCTGGCGCTGCGAGATGGGCTTGCCCGTCACCTCGTAGACCTCCAGCGCGCGCACGACGCGGCGCACGTCGTTTTCGTGCAGCCGGGCGGCGCTGACGGGATCGACGGCCGCAAGCATCGCGTGCAGGCGTGCCCGCCCGCCCGGCGCTGCGGCGACGGCATGCAGCCGCTCCCGAATCGCCTCGTCGCCCGTGGCCTCGCCCAGCGTCATGCGGTAGGTCAGGGCGTTCAGGTACAGCCCCGTGCCGCCCACGAGCACCGGCAGGCGTCCGCGCGACGCGACCTGTTCAATCGCGCGGGCGGCCTCCTCGCGATAGCGGGAGACGGTGTACGCCTCGCCCGGATCGGCCACGTCCAGCATGTGGTGCGCGACGCCGCCGCGCTCGTCCTGCGTGGGCTTGGCCGTGCCCACGTCCATGCCGCGGTAGATCTGCATGGAGTCCATGGAGATCACCTCGCCCGGGATCCGTTGGCACAGCGCGACGGACAGCCGCGTCTTGCCCGAGGCCGTCGGCCCCACAATCGCCACGATGGGCAGGCCCATGCGCCCCACCTCCGTCAGTTGTTGATGCGCCTGAAGCGCTTCTCCAGCTCGCTGCGCGTCAGGCGCACGACGAGCGGCCGCCCATGCGGGCAGGTCGGGGGCGCGTCCGTCTCCTCCATCTGGCGGATGAGCGAAGCGATCTCCTCCTGCGTGAGCGCGTCGCCGCCCTTGACCGCGCGCTTGCAGGCCATCTGCAGGATGGCCTCGCGCCTGCGCTCCCGGGTGGCCAGCACGCGCAGCTCGCCCAGGCGGTCGAGCATCTCGACGAAGGCCGCCCGCGCCTGGGGCTCGCCGAGCACCACGGGCACCGCGCGGATCTGATACGTATCCTCCCCGAACGGCTCAAACGCGAAGCCGGCCGCCTCGATCTCGGCCCGGTACTGCTCCAGCCGGTCGCGCTCCTGCGGCGTGACGGGCACGACCTGCGCCACGAGCATCTGCTGCGAGCCCGTCCCCTGGTCCAGCGAGCGCATGAGGCGCTCGTAGAGGATGCGCTCGTGCGCGGCGTGCTGGTCGATCAGCAGGAGCTCCTGCCCCCGCTGTACGATGACATACGTGTCAAACGCCACGCCGATCACGCGCGGCGGCCTTTCGGTCGGAGCGGCGGCCATGTTCTGCTGCTGCGGCGGCGTCTCCGGCTGCACGGGGGCGGCCTGCGCATCCGGCGCGGTCTCGACCGGCTGGGGAGCCAGGCGCGCGCTCATCGCGGAAAAAGCTCCGACGCCGGGCACGTTGCGCAGGGTATGCGCCCGCTTTTCCGGGCCGCCAAAATAGGAGGTCACCACGCGCGCAAACGCCGCGGCCTCCCCCTCCGCCGGCTTCACGGGCACAGGTCTGGGCGCCGGTGAGACCGAGCGGGCGGGCTCCGGCTTGTGTTCCGGCGCCGGCACGACGCGCACGCTCGCCACCGGCTCCGGATCGTTCGAGAGCGTCATCTCGGGCGCCTGGGCAAACGCCCCGGTCTCAAACCCGCCGCGCACCGCGGCGAACACGCTGTCATAGACGACGGGTTCGCTGGAAAAGCGCACCTCCAGCTTGTTGGGGTGCACGTTCACATCCAGCATGGGGCCGGGCATGGACACGTGCAGCATGCAGATCGGATAATGCCCGACCGTGACCCGCTCGCGGCAGGCGTCCTCCAGCGCCTGTGTGAGCAGGGCGTTGCGCACGTAGCGTCCGTTGAGGATGAACGTCTGATGCGTGCGGTTGGCGCGCGCCAG
This sequence comes from Candidatus Onthenecus intestinigallinarum, assembly GCA_018713325.1. Lineage (GTDB taxonomy): Bacteria > Bacillota > Clostridia > Christensenellales > Aristaeellaceae > Beduinella > Beduinella intestinigallinarum. Next base: position 44,768 of record DVFJ01000015.1, read on the forward strand.
CGGGCCGACGCCGACCAGGCCGCGCACGCCCACGCCGCCCTCGCCGCGCACGTCGATCAGCTGGCGGGCGACGTCGCGGCCGTATACGCTCAGCGCCGCGGCGCGCAGGTCGCCGTTGCCGGGGCTGGCATAGATCTGCCGGTCGTTGTGCGTGAGGCGGATGGCGACCTCGGGGTGGGCGAGGATCATGCGCAGGATCATGTCGGCCACGCGCGCGCCCTCGGTCGCCGGCTTTTTGAGGAATTTGCGGCGCACAGGCGTGTTGTAGAACAGCTCGCGCGCGACGATCGTCGTGCCCTCCGGACTGGCCGCGTCGGAGATGGACGTGATGACGCCGCCCTCGTTGATCACGCGCGTGCCCGACTCGTCGCCGCGCGTGCGCGTGGTCATGGTGACCTTCGAGACCGCGGCGATGGAAGCCAGCGCCTCGCCGCGAAAGCCCAGCGAGCGCAGGTCGAACAGGTCGTCGGCCCGGGTGATCTTGCTGGTCGCGTTGCGCTCAAAGGCCATGCGCACGTCCTCGCGCCGGATACCGCTGCCGTTGTCCGTGACGCGCAGATAGCTGATCCCGCCCTCGCGGATCTCGACCGCGACGGCGCGCGCCCCCGCGTCGATGCTGTTCTCGACCAGCTCCTTGATCGCTGCGGCCGGGCTCTCCACGACCTCGCCCGCTGCGATCTTGCCGACGATATCGGCGTCCAGCTTGCGAATCGGCCTGTATTCCATCGCGCGCTCCCTTCATGCCGGATGGGCGGTTGTGTCGTTACTGGATACGCCGCGCTTCCTCGCGCAGCTTGAAGATCAGGTTCATCGCCTCGATGGGCGTGAGCGCCATGACGTCGATGGCCTTGAGCTCCTCGACGATGTCCATCGCGCCGCTGTCAAAGAGCGTCATCTGCGCGGGACCCTCCTGCGGCTTTTCGCCGATGATGTTCTGGCCAATGCTCAGCTGGTTCTTGTCGCGCGTCTCCAGCCGGGCGAGGATCTCGTGCGCACGCAGGAGGACCGGGCGCGGAATGCCCGCCAGGCGCGCGACGTGGATGCCGAAGCTCTTGTCCGCGCCGCCGGGGACGATCTTGCGCAGGAAGATGACGTCCTCGCCGTGTTCCTTGACCGCGATGCGGAAATTCACCACGCCGGGCATGTGCCCCTCCAGCTCGCTGAGCTCGTGGTAGTGCGTGGCAAACAGCGTCTTGGCGCCGAGGATCTTTTTGTCGGCCATGTATTCGACAACCGCCCAGGCGATGCTCAGCCCGTCGAACGTGCTCGTGCCGCGACCGATCTCATCCAGCACGATCAGCGAGCGGGCGGTGGCGTTCATCAGGATGTGGGCCAGCTCGCTCATCTCGACCATGAACGTAGACTGGCCGCTGGCCAGGTCGTCCGACGCGCCCACGCGCGTGAAGATGCGATCCGTCAGCGCGATGCGCGCCGCGCGCGCGGGCACGAAGCTGCCCATGTGCGCCATGAGCGTGATGAGCGCGACCTGGCGCATGTACGTGCTCTTGCCGGCCATGTTCGGGCCGGTGATGATGAGCATGCGGTTGGCGTCCGCGTCCATGTGCGTGTCGTTGGGCACGAACTGGCCGCCCTCCATGTTCTGCTCGACGACGGGATGACGGCCGTCCTCGATGTCGATGGCCCCGTCGTCCGTGATCTCGGGGCGCGCGTAGCCGTACTCGACCGCGGCCAGCGCGAGCGAGAGCAGCGCGTCGAGCGTCTTGAGCGCCTGCGCGGTGGCCTGCAGGCGGCCGATGTGCTCCGACAGGCGATCACGGATAGCGGCAAAGAGCTGCTGCTCCAGGCGCAGCGCGCGCTCCTGCGCGCCGAGGATCTGCTCCTCGAGCTCGTGCAACTCCGGCGTGACGTAGCGCTCGCTGTTGGCCAGCGTCTGTTTGCGCGTGTAGCGGTACGGCACCTGCGCGTAGTTGGACTTTGTGACCTCGATGTAGTAGCCGAACACCTTGTTGTAGCGGATGCGCAGGTTCTTGATGCCCGTCTCCTCGCGCTCCTTGGCCTCCAGCTCGGCCACCCACTGCACGCCCTCCTTGGACGCGCGGCGCAGCCTGTCCAGTTCCTCGTTGTAGCCCTCGCGGATGATGTTGCCCTCGGAGATCAGCAGCGGCGCGTCCGGATTGATCGCGCACAACAGCAGATCGCGCACATCCTCGACGGGATCGAGCTGCTCGAGCAGCTCGCGCAGCATCGCGCTGCTACTCTCCTCAATGAGCGCGCGCACCTGCGGGATGCGCGACAGCGATGCGCCCAGCGCCAGGCAGTCGCGCGCGTTGATGCTCCTGTAGGAGACGCGGCTGAGCAGGCGCTCCACGTCGTACACGCCGCGCAATTCCTCAAAGAGCGACTGCGCCATCATCGGGTCGTCCTTGAGCTCGGCGACGGCGTCGAGCCTACGCTCGATGTCGTCCCGCACGCACAGCGGCTGTTCGATCCACGCGCGCAGCGTGCGCCCGCCCATGGAGGTGGCGGTCTTGTCCAGCAGCGCCAGCAGCGACCCCTTGCGCTCGCCGCGCAGGGACTCCGTCAGCTCCAGGTTGCGCCGGGCCGTGCGGTCCAGCGCCATGTACTGCTCGCGGCGGTACAGGCGCAGGGTGGCGATGTGCTCCAGGGCGTTCTTCTGCGTATCGCCCAGGTAGCGCATCAGCGCGCCCGCGGCGCGCGCAGCCATCTTCAGGTCGCGCAGGCCGAACACGTCCAGCGAGGCGACGTGAAAGTGATGAAGCAGCGCCTCCTTGGCGCTGCTCAGGCGAAACGCCCCCTGCGCATACGGCGAGACGGGCACCTGCGCGCCCAGGGAGTCCGCCAGCGCCATGGCGCCCTCGTCGGCGATGATCTCGCGCGGGGCGATGCGCGCCAGCTCGTCCGCCAGGCGCGAGGCGTCGGACTCATAGGTGAAGAACTCGCCCGTGGACACATCCGCAAAGGCGACGCCCGCGCGCTTGCCGTCGGCGCACAGCGCGAGGATGTAGCTGTTTCTGCGCTCGCTGAGCATCGACTGCTCGACGACCGTTCCGGGCGTCACGATGCGGATGACGTCGCGCTTGACCAGCCCCTTGCACAGCGCCGGGTCCTCCAGCTGCTCGCAGATGGCGACCTTGTGCCCCAGCCCGATGAGCCGGTTGATGTACGTCTCCGCCGCGTGGTAGGGCACGCCGCACATGGGCGCGCGCTCCTGCAGGCCGCAGTCCTTGCCCGTGAGCGTCAGCTCCAGCTCGCGCGATACGGTGATCGCGTCGTCGAAGAACATCTCGTAGAAGTCGCCCAGCCGGAAGAAGAGAATCATGCCGGGGTAGCGTTCCTTGATGTCCAGATACTGCTGCATCATCGGTGTGACGTTTGCCATGTTATCCTCCGCATGTCAGGCCCGCGCGGGCGGGCGCCGGGCTCAGTGGCAGCCGGAGCACCCGTCGCAGCAGCCGCTGCAGCCGCCCTCTTCCGTCTCGCCCGACACCATGAACTGCAGCACCTGGTTGACCTGGCTCATCATCGCGGAGAAGACGCCGCGCGCCTCGCCCATGCGCACGACCGCGTCCATGGCGTTGAGCTTTTCCTGAGCGTCCTTCATCTGCTCGCTGTGGTCGGCCAGTGCGGCGTGGTCGGGCACCTCCTTGGCCAGCTCCGCCTCCACGCCCTGCTTGTGCTCCAGGTAGCGCGTCATCTGCTCGGCCACCTCGGGCAGCGCCATGGCCGCATCCTCCATGGCGCGCATGTTCTGAAACTCCGCCGACTCCACGATCGCCTGGCCCAGCGCACGGGCCTTTTCAAATACCTCGTTCATTGTGATTGCCTCCTCGTTTTTTGTATGTCATGTGTGCATCGGTTTACAGGATTTACAGGATCTCGCCGTCGCACAGCTCGCCGCGCAGCGTGCTCTCGCCCGCGGAGCTGACGCGCACGGGCACGATCTTGCCCACGAGCGAACGCTCGCCCGGGAAGTTGACCGTGACGCCGTACTCGTCCTTGCCGGCCAGCTGCCGCGCATCGCGCCGGGACGCGCCGTCCACCAGCACGCGATGGACGCTGCCGACCATCGCCTGCAGGCGGGTTCGCGTATTCTCCTTTTGCAGGGCGATGAGTTCCTCGATCCGCCGGGTGGCGGTCGCCTCGTCGATGCGCCCGTCCATGGATGCGGCGCGCGTCCCTTCCCGCGGCGAAAAGATGAACGTGAACGCCGCGTCGTAGCCGACCTCGCGCACGAGCGAGCAGGTCTGCTGAAAGTCCTCCTCCGTCTCGCCCGGATAGGCGACGATCAGGTCCGTCGTCAGCGCAATGTCGGGGATGCGCTCGCGCAGACGGCGCACGCGCTCCAGGTACTGCGCGCGCGTATAGCGGCGGTTCATCGAGGCGAGCACGCGGTCGCTGCCCGACTGCACGGGCAGGTGCAGCGCGTGGCAGATGTGCCTTGCGCCGGCCATGACCTCGATCAGTTCGTCGGACAGGTCCTTGGGATGGCTCGTCATGAAGCGGATGCGGTCGATGCCGACCTCGTCCAGCGCCCGCAGCAGTTGCGGGAACGTCATGCCGTCCTGCAGGTCGTTGCCGTAGGAGTTGACGTTCTGCCCCAGCAGCATGATCTCGCGCACGCCGTCCGCCTTGAGCGCGCGCGCCTCCTGCAGGATCGCCTCGGCGCTGCGCGAGCGCTCCCGCCCACGCACATAGGGCACGATGCAGTACGAGCAGAAGTTGTTGCAGCCGTACATGATCGTGATGTAGGCGTGCGTGGGGCTCTGGCGGCACACGGGCAGGTCTTCGGGGATGTGCCCCTCGTCGTCCTGCACGACCTCCACGACGCGCCGGCGCGTGGTCAGCGCCTGCGCCATGAGTTCCGGAAAGCGGTACAGGTTGTGCGTGCCCAGCGCGATATCGACGAACGGATACTGGCGCAGTAGCCTCTCGGCCATGCCGGGGCGCTGCACCATGCAGCCGCACACGCCGATCATCCGCTCCGGCCGCTCTTTTTTGAGTTCCTTGAGCCATGTCACATTGCCCAGCGCGCGGCGCTCGGCGTTGTCGCGGATGCAGCAGGTGTTGAACAGCACGAAGTCCGCATCCTCGCGCCGCTCGACCGGCTCCATGCCCATCTCGCGCAGCATGCCCGCGAGCGTCTCGCTGTCGTGCTCGTTCATCTGGCACCCGTAGGTGACGATGCAGTATGTCCGGGGCCGGCCCGGCATCTGCGCGATCTCGCGCATCCGTTCGCGCTGGCGTTCGATCTCCTCGCGCGCCACCAGCGCAGGCTGTGTTCTTCTCATTTCCTCATTCCTTCCGGTTCAGGCTTGGCAGCGGGATCGCCTCCGCGGGCAGCGCCTCGCCCGTGCAAAGCGCCGTCAGTGCGAACGTCCCGGGCCGCATCCTTGCGTCTGCAAGCGCATAGACCGCGCAGCCCGCCGGCGCATGCAGGGCGCACAGCGCCTCCTGCGCAGACGGATGCACGCGCACCAGCAGCGCCGCCTCGCTGCCGCCGGCCGCGCGACGTCTCGCCTGCAGCAGCGCGCGCCGCGCGGTCTCCTCCACGCCGGGCACGCGCCCGCTCCCGCCGCATACGGGGCATGGACGCTCCAGCTGCTCGTGCAGCGGGCTGGCCAGGCGCTTGCGCGTCAGCTCCACGAGCCCCAGCGGGGTCATATCCACAATATGGACCTTCGCGCGGTCGGCCGCGGCCGCCTCGCGCAGGGCCTCCAGCAGGGCCGCATTGTGCGCCCCGTCCTTCATGTCGATGAAGTCGATGACGACGATGCCGCCGATGTCGCGCAGGCGCAGCTGCCGGACCGCCTCGCGCGCGGCCTCGAGGTTGACCTTCAGCGCGGTCTCCTCCAGATCCGTCCGGCCCGTGCACTTGCCGGAGTTGACGTCGATGACCGTCAGCGCCTCGCAGCAGTCGATCACCAGGTATCCGCCGCAGTCGAGCCACACGCGCCGCTCCAGCGCACGCTCCAGCTTTTGCTCGATGCCCGCCAGGTCAAACAGCGGCATGCCGTCCGCCACGCGCTGCACGACGCCTTCGGGCACCCATGCGGGCAGCGCCTGCGCCGCGCCCTGCACGCACACGCGGACCGTCTCAGGCGTGAGCAGATCCCGCAGCATGCGCGAAAAGAGGCCCTCCTCCTGCCAGACGAGTCCCGGCGCGCCGCGCATCGCATACGCGCGCTCGATCTCCCGCCAGCGCTGCGCGAGCAGGCGCGCCTCCTCTTCAATCTCCCGCGCATCCGCCTGCGCCGCCTGCGTGCGCAGCACCAGCGCGCAGCCCTCGGGGCACGCGTCGCGGCACGATTCCAACAACCGCGCGCGCTCCGCCTCGGGCAGCTTGCGCGACACGCGCACGCCCGCTTCGCCGGGGCTGAGCACGCACAATCGCCCGGGCAGCGCGATGCGCCGCGTCAGGCGCAGGCCCTTCGTGCCGCCGGGCGGATCGGCCTCCACCTGCACGAGCAGCTCGTCGCCCGCGCGCACCTCGCCAGCATGCACGGGCAGGAACGCATTCTTCTCCAGGCCCACATCCACAAACGCCGCCTGCATGCCCGAAAGCACGCGCTGCACGCGCCCCTTGTAGATGCTGCCCGTCTGCTTGCGCTCGCCCGCGCGCTCCTGGGCGTACTCGCACAGCAGGCCGTCCTCCACCGCCGCCAGACGCGACAGGTCCGGCCCGAGCTCCAGATAGAGTTCCCGCCGCATCACAGGTCGATCAGCGGGACGGCCTGCCCATCCCGCACGCCGTACAGCCCCGTGCGGTGGACGCGAACCGCATCGGCCTGCGCGTCCGCAAAGCGCTCCAGCGCGCCGACAAGCACGTCGGGCTTGAGGGTGGCGGCTTCCTCAAACGACACGCGCGCCTTGAGCAGCGCCTCGTTCTGCGTGCGCTGCACGACGCGCAGTTCATGGATCATGGGGCGGATGTCGACCAGCTTTTCGCCGCTCTTCGTCCTGCGGATGGCCATGACGGACGTCTGCTGCAAAAACGCCTCCAGGCTGTCCGCAATGCGCGGCGCGCCTTCACCCTCCAGGCGGATGTCATACGACGCCTGCTTGAGCATGCCCATCAGCGCCGGATGGCGGTCGTCCGCCGGGACGACGCGCGACGCGCGCAGCGCCGGCGGCAGCACGCGGTTCATCCGCTCGAGGCACTCATCTGCGGGCACATCGCGCGTGAGCAGCACGTCCAGGATCTCATGGTCACCCGAAATGCCCACCGACAGCGCCGACGCAAACGACATGACGACGTGCGGACTGAATCCCTTTGAATAGGCGATGGGCAGGCCGCTGCGGCGCAGCGCGCGCTGCATGGTGCGCTGCAGGTCGAGCAGGCCCAGGTGGCGCACGCTCTGCGCCTTCTGAAACTGAAGAAACATCCTCACCGAGCGCCCGCCTCCCCCATGTGCTTTTTGCAGGATTCCGCCATGCGCTGCATGCCGCAGCCCTGGCAGTCCTGGCGGCAGTCGGGCGTCGTCACGCCCTGCAGCGCGCGCTCCCGCTCACGCCACAGATAGCGCTGCGTGACGCCCGCATCGATGAACGCCCAGGGCAGCAGCTCGTCCCGGCTGCGCTCGCGGCAGGCGTAGAAGTGCGGATCGAGTCCGCAGTCGCCGAACGCGGCGATCCACTCGTCGTACTTGAACTGATCGGACCAGCCGTCGAACCGGCAGCCGCGCCGCCAGGCCGCCTCCAGCACGTCCGCCAAGCGGCGGTCGCCGCGGGCGAAGCACGCCTCCATGAACGAGACGTGCGGCTCATGCCAGTTGAACTCCACGCCCTTGATGCGCATCTTCTCGCGCAAAAAGCGCTGCTTTTCCTCCAGGCGCTCCAGCGTGTCCTGCGCGTCCCACTGGAAGGGCGTGAACGCCTTGGGCACGAAGCACGCCGCGCTGCACGTCACGCGCAGGCCGCGGGCGCGCACGCCGCGCGGGATCTGGAAATACTGCTGGACGACCTTCTGCGCCAGGTCCGCGATGCCGGAAAGGTCGTCCTCCGTCTCGGTGGGCAGGCCCATCATGAAGTAGAGCTTGACGCTGCTCCAGCCGCCCTCGAACGCGTCGTGGACGGAGGAGATCAGGTCCTCCTCGGTGATGCCCTTGTTGATGACGTCGCGCAGGCGCTGGGTGCCCGCCTCCGGCGCGAACGTCAGGCTGGTCTTCTTGACGCGCTGCGTCTCCTTGAGCGTCTCCTTGACCTCGCTGTCCAGGCGCAGTGACGGCAGCGAGATGGACACGCGGCGCTCTTCAAAGCGCTGCATCAGCTCGTGCGCCAGGCGCGGCAGGCACGAGTAATCGCCGGTGGACAGCGACGAGAGCGAGATGTTCTCGTAGCCCGTCGCCTCGAACTGGCGCTGCGCCAGGCGCAGCAGCGTCTCAACGCTGCGCTCGCGCACCGGGCGGTAGAGCATGCCCGCCTGGCAGAAGCGGCACCCGCGGGTGCAGCCGCGCAGCACCTCGAGCATGATGCGGTCGTGCACGATCTCGGTATAGGGCACGATCACGTCCTCGGGATAGGCGGCCGCGTCCAGGTTCTGCACGAGGCACTTGCGCACGACCGCAGGCGCCGCCGCGTCGATGGGCGCAAACGAGGCGAGCGTGCCGTCGGCATGATAGCTGGCCTCGTACAGCGAGGGCACGTACACGCCCGGAATGGCCGCCAGGCGGCGCAGGCATTCCTGCCGGCTGACACCCGAGCGCTTGCACTCGCGCACCACGTCGATGGTCTGCCCGGTGCTCTCCTCGCCGTCGCCGATGACAAACGCGTCGATGAACGCGTGCAGCGGCTCGGGGTTGAACGCGCACGGGCCGCCCGCGAGCACGATGGGATCCTCCCAGGTGCGCCCGGCGCTGCGCAGCGGGATGCCGGCCAGGTCGAGCAGCTCCAGGATGTTGGTGTAGCTCATCTCATATTGCAGCGTCACGCCGAGCATGTCGAACCGGCGCGCGGGCGTGCGCGTCTCCAGCGAGAAGAGCGGCACGCCCGTCTGGCGCATCAGGTCGGCCATGTCGACCCACGGCGAATAGACGCGCTCGCACAGCGCGTCCTCCCGGCGGTTGATCACGTCGTACAGGATCTTGGAACCCAGGTGCGACATGCCGACCTCATACACATCCGGAAACGCAAAGAGGTAGTGAATGTCCACGCTTTCCCAGGGCTTGACGATGCAGTTCATCTCGCCGCCCGTGTAGCGCGCGGGCTTCTGCACGCGGTCGAGCAGGGCGTCGATCTTTTCCCGTACCAAAGGGCGTCCTCCATTCCGGCGCGTCAGGCGCGCTCGATCGTCTTTATGGACTACCCTTTATTGTATCGCGTCTTGCGCCCGCGGTCAAGCCACATTCGCCCGGCATTTTCTGCGCGCGCCAACGAGCCGTGGGGCGAGGGCGCGCCCGCGCCGCTCCTGCTGGTGGGCAGGACGCTGCGGGGCGAGACGGTCTGGCGGTTCGGGATGCAGGCGGAGCCCGGCTTCGCCGGCCGGGCGCAGGCGCTCCTGTCCAGCGGCGCCTGGGATCCTGACGCCGTGCCGGATGCGCTCGGCCTGCGCCGCTGCGTGCACGAGGTATGCCTGTACCATTCGGGCGGCGCGCCGTCGCCTGCGGGCTGCCGGCTGCTGACGCCGCGCGACGCGGCCCTGCTGGCAGAGACCTTTCCCGAGGAGGTGGAGGAGCTGCCGGCCGCCACGCCCTTCGTCGGCCGCCTGCTGGACGGGCGCATCGTCTGCGTCTGCCGCAGCGTGCGCAAGGGCCGCGCCTACGAGGCGGGCATTGAGACGCTGGCGTCCTGCCGCCGTCAGGGGCATGCGCTCTGCGCGCTGAGCGCCTGGACGGCCGAGGTTTTGCGCCTTGGCGTCGTGCCCCTGTACGCCGCGCATGCGGACAACGCGCCGTCCCTCTCGCTGGCCAAGAAAGCCGGGTACCTCCCCTATGCGCACACGTTCGAATACTTCTGCGACTGACGGCAAAAGGCGATGCGCCGTCCCCACACGGGGCGCGCATCGCCTTTTTTCTTTTGGGGCGCGGCTCACAGCAGGATGCAGATCATGCCGCCGTTGCCCTCGTTGATGATGCGGCTGAGCGTCTGGCGCACCTTCTCCTGCACGTCCGGCGGCATGCGCATCAGCTTGGTGGACAGGCCCTCGCGCATCAGGTCGTCCAGCGACTTGCCGAACAGGTTGGTCGACCAGATCTTGGCCGGGTCCTGCTCGAAGCCCTCCAGCAGGTACTGTACGAGCTCCTCGGACTGCTGCTCCGTGCCCACGACGGGCGAGACCTCGGTCTCGATGTCCACGCGGATCATGTGTAGCGACGGCGCGCTGGCCTTGAGCCGCACGCCGAAGTGGTTGCCCTGGCGCACGATCTCCGGATCGCTGAGGCGAAGCTCCTCCATGCCCGGCGCGACCAGGCCGTAGCCCGTCTCGCGCACGGAGGAGAGCGCCTGCGCGACGTGGTCGTACTCGCGCTTGGCCTCGACCAGCTCCTTCATCAGGCGCAGCAGGTGCGCGTCGCTTCGGATCTGCGTGCCGCAGTGCTCGCCGAGAATGCGGTTGAACAGCCCCTCCCGCAGCGGCAGGTCGTAGCCGACCTCGCCGCGCCCCAGGTCCGCGCCGCTGCGGACCGCGGGCAGCGCATAGGGCGAATCGTCAAACGCCCGCGCGATCTCCCCGCTCTCCCGCACGCGCATGCCGGGCCGGGCCGCCTCGCGCACGCGGCCGACGAGCTCCTGCAAAAGCCAGTGCTGATCGTCCAGCGCCAGCGCCCAGGCGGGCAGGCCCACGCGCACCTCGCGCAGCGGGAACTCCTGCAGTACCTGCATGAGCACGTCCTGGATATCGTCCACGTCCATCTCGCGCACGTTTTTGAGCAGCACCGGCACGCCGTACTGCTCCTGCAGCGACGTGCGCAGCGCGCGCGCGCCGGCATCCTGCGGGTCGGCGACGTTCAAAACGACGACAAACGGCTTTTCCAGCCCCTTGAGCTCGCGCACGACGCGCTCCTCCGCCTCGACGTATGCGCTGCGCGGAATGTCCGTAAAGCTGCCGTCCGTCGTCACCACCAGGCCGATGGTGCTATGCTCGGCGATGACCTTGCGCGTGCCGATCTCGGCCGCCTCCTCAAAGGGCATGTCGCGCTCGCTCCACGGCGTCTTGACCATGCGCGGCGCCTCGTCCTCCTGCGTGCCCATTGCGCCGGGCACGAGATAGCCCACACAGTCGACCAGGCGCACGTTCGCGGCCGCATCGGGCGCAAATTGCACGCTGACCGCCTCGCCCGGCACGAACTTGGGCTGCGTGGTCATGATCGTGCGCCCGGAGCCGCTCTGCGGCAGCTCATCGCGCACGCGCTCGCGCTTGCGCGCGTTGTCGATGCGGTCCATCACCAGCTGCTCCATGAACCGCGTGATCAGCGTGGACTTGCCCGTGCGCACCGGCCCGACGACGCCGATGTAGATGTCGCTGTCCGTGCGGCTGGCGATATCCCGGTACAGGTTCGTCTGCTCCATGCTTGCATCCCTCCCACATGTCACAGGATGGTATGCAGCCCGTCCGCGCGGTAGTACCGGTCTTTGGGACTGACGCGGCAGCGGCCCCGTCCGCCGGAGATCCTCTGGCAGGCGGGGCCGCCCTCTCATGCCTGCGCCGCGTCCTGGGCCGTGAGCGTGACATCGATCTGGATCGTCTCGCCCAGCGGGATGGGGTCGTTGACCGTCAGCTCCGGCAGGTCCGGCACGCGGTAGATCGTGAGCGTCACCACGTCGCCGATGGAGCGGGTGTTGATGGCGTTGGTCAGGTCCGTGTGCTGGCGCACGCGCTCGCCGTCGATGGCCAGCACGATGTCGCCCGCGCGCACGCCTGCGCGTTCGGCCGCGCCGCCCGTCTGCACGGCGCTGACGTACACGCCCGCCGGCAGCGCGCCGGCCTCGGGCTCCTCGGTGCCGCGGATGGTGGAGACGGTGACGCCCAGCTTGGGCCGCGTCACCTGGCCGAAGCGGATGAGGCTCTCCACGATGGGGCGCACGACGTCGATGGGGATCGCCATGCCGATGCCCTCGATGCTCGCGCCAAAGCCCACCGAGCTGAACTTCATCGACGGGATGCCGATGAGCTCGCCCTTCGTGTTGAACATGCCCCCGCCGCTGTTGCCGGAATTGATCGCCGCGTCCGTCTGGATCATCTTGACGATGGAGTTTTCGATCTCGCGGTTCAGGCCGCTGACGACGCCCACGGTGACGGTGTCGGCGAACTGTTGGCCCAGCGGGTTGCCCACGACGATCGCCCAATCCCCCACGCGCACGGACGCCGGGTCGGCCATGGTGACCGCGGGCAGGCTGCCCTCCGTCGCCTGCAGGACGGCCAGATCCGTCAGCTCGTCATAGCCGACGAGCTTGGCGTCGATCAGCTCGCCCTGCCAGATCAGCTGGATCTCCTGCGCGTTCTGGATGACGTGGTAGTTGGTGACGACGTGCCCCTGCGTGGTGATGACCACGCCCGAGCCGGACGCCTGCTCGACGGACTCCGTGCGCCCGGTGTACAGGCTGAACGCGTGCGTCTTGTTGCTGACCCCGACCACGCAGGGCATGACGACCTCCACAACGTCGGCAAAGGGGCTGTCCGTCCCCTCCAGCACGCGCACGTACTCGCCCTCGGCGTAGGCGCGCACGCCGGGCGCGCCGTTCGCGCCGATCCCCGTCAGCACGGCGGCCGAGGCGATCATCGTGACCGCCGCGGCGCACGCCAGGTATCCCATCCAATGCCGCTTCAAAGCCGCACCTCCCTCTTCACGTCCCGTAGTGTGCGCAGGCGCGCGCCCGATTATCACATCACTTGAGCGTGACGACCGTGACGCCGGTCTCGCCCTCGCCATACACGCCCAGCCGGAAGCTCTTGACGCGCGGGTTGCGCCGCAGCGCCTCCTGCACGCCCGCGCGCAGCACGCCCGTGCCCTTGCCGTGGATGATGCTGACCTCGCCCAGGCCCGAGAGCATCGCGTCGTCCAGGAACTTGTCGACCTCGGGCAGCGCCTCGTCGACCGCCATGCCGCGGATGTCCAGCTCCTGGCGCACGGCGCGCGTGGCGATGTTCACATTGGAGCGCACGCCGCCCTTCTTCTGCGGCGCGGACTTCTCCTCCGGGGCGGCCTGAAGCTGCGTCAGGTGCACCTTGAGCTTCATGACGCCCGCCTGCAGCTGCACCTCGCCGCGCGCATCCGGCGCGGCGAGCACGGTCGCCTCCGTGCCCAGGTGCACGATGCGCACGCGGTCGCCGGGCTTGAGGTGCTTGGGCGGCGGGCTCACGCGGTCCACGGGCTTCGCGAGCGCGTCGCTGACGGCGTCCAGGCTCTCGTTGAGCCTGCCCTTGAGGCGCTGGATCTCGTGCTCGGGCGTCGCGGCGCCCGCCTTTTTCATGCGGCGCAGCTCTGCGATGAGCGTTTCGGACTCCCGGCGCGCATCCTCCAGGATGCGGCGCGCCTGTTCCTTGGCCTTGCGGATGGCCTCGTCGCGCTGGCGCTCCAGCTTTTCCCGCTCCTGCTCGGCTTGATTGCGGATGGCGACCATCTCCGCGCGCGCCTCCTCGGCGATCTGCCGCTCGCGCTCCGCGACCTGGCGGTGGTATTCCGCGTTGGCGATGACGTCCTCAAAGCGCACCTGTTCGCCGCTGAGCAGCTGTTTGGCGTCGTCGATGATGCCTTCGCTCAGCCCCAGCTTGCGCGAGATGTCAAACGCGTTGGACTTGCCCGGGATGCCGATGGACAGGCGGTATGTCGGGCGCAGCGTCGCCACGTCGAACTCGACCGACGCGTTTTCCACGCCCGGCGTCGTCATGGCGTACTCCTTGAGCTCGCTGTAGTGCGTCGTGGCCAGCGTGCGCACGCCCATCTTCAGCAGGCGCGAGAGGATCGCCTGCGCCAGCGCCGCGCCCTCCGTCGGGTCCGTGCCCGCGCCCAGCTCGTCAAAGAGCACCAGCGAATGCGGCGTGACGTTTGACAGGATGCCGACGATGTTCTTCATGTGGCCGGAAAACGTGGAGAGCGACTGCTCGATGGACTGTTCGTCGCCGATGTCGGCGAACACGTCGTCAAAGACGGCCACTTCGGTGCCGAGCTCCGCCGGCACGTGCAGGCCCGCCTGCGCCATCAGGCAAAACAGGCCCACGGTCTTGAGCGTGACGGTCTTGCCGCCGGTGTTGGGGCCGGTGATGACCAGCGTCGTGAACCCCCGCCCCAGCCAGATGTCGCTGGGCACGACCTTCTCCGGATCGATCAGCGGATGCCGGCCGCGCACGATGCGCACGTAGCCCTCCTCGTTGATCCTGGGCGCGCTGCCGTACATCTGCCGGGACAGCGCGGCCTTGGCGAACGCGAAGTCCAGCCGGGCGAGCACGTCCAGGTTGTTCTGCAGCGCCTCGGCCTCGGGCGCAATGCGCGCCGAGAGCGATTGCAGGATGCGCTCGATCTCCGCCTTCTCCTTGGCCTGCCACTGCTTGAGGTCGTTGCCGATCTCCAGCACGGCCATGGGCTCCACAAACACCGTCGCGCCCGTGGCGGACTGGTCGTGCACCAGGCCCGGCACGCTCTGGCGGTACTCCTGCTTGACCGGCAGCACGTACCGGTCGCCGCGCATGGTGATGATCGGCTCCTGCAAGAACTTCTGATAGGCGCTGCTGTGGATCATCGCGTTGAGCTTTTCGCGCACGCGTTCGTTGCACTGGCGGATGTGCCTGCGGATGGAAAACAGCTCCGGGCTCGCATGGTCGGAGATCTCCTCCTCGCTGAGGATGGCGTTCGTGATCTCCTGTTCGAGCGCACGGAACGTCGACAGGCGCGAGGCCGCCGCGCGCAGGTTGGGCGTGTTCTCCCGGTCGGTGACGATGGCGTCCCGCGCGGCGCGCGCGGCGCGCATGCAGGCGGCCACGTCCAGCAGCGAGCGCGGGGAGAGCATGCCGCCGAGCTGGGCGAGCTTGAGCGCCTGACGGATGTCCGGGAAGGGCACGATCGGCTGCTCGCCCAGATAGGACAGCAGCACGTGCGCCTCCTCGGTCTCCTCCTGCGCATAGCGGATTTCGGACAGGTTCGCGCTGGGCGCGAGCGCCCCGGCGAGCTCCCGCCCCATATCGGACACGACCAGCTCGCACAGCCGGTCGCGTATCTTGGTAAACTCCAGCACGCGAAGCGAGCGTTCTGTCATGAGGATCCCCCTTCGTTATTCCACGCCGCGCCGCAGCAGGCCCGACGTCGTCTCGCGCGGATGCGCAAAGTCCGACGCCTGCCCGTCCATCAGCCGGCGGTAGTGGCGTGTGACGTCCGCGCACAGCGCGTCGTCCTCATCGGTGAATTGCAGCCGCATGCTCACGGGCAGCGCGCGCAGCCGGTCCATCGCCTGCGTCATGTCCGTGGGCAGGCTGTTGTACAGGCGCAGCATGCATCCGTGCGCCAGGCGCTGCCGGCGCAGCGGGAACACAAAGCCCTTGCGGTCGATCAGCGGCTGCGACTGCGCGCCGCCGCCGTGCGCGCAGCGCTCGCACGCGTCGTCCCGGCCCGTCAGGCCCCGGCGCGTGCAGTCCGTGCAGTGCGACAGCAGCATCAGCTGCGTGCGCCCGTAGACCGTCAGTTCAAAGCCGCCGCCCGCACGGACGGCCTCGCGGATCTCCGTCAGGCGCAGCTCCGGCGAGAGCGTCACGCGCACGCAGCCACGGTTGAAGAGAAAGTCCGCCGTGCGCGCGTTGTAGACGTTCATGCCCGTATCGCCCGCCATGGGCATGTCCAGAGGCAGCGTCAGCTGCGAGGGATTGCCCAGCACCGCGCCCGCGAGCGCCTGCGAACGCAGCACCCCGCACAGCGCGTCCAACTCCCGCGTAAAGGCCAGCTGCGGCAGCACGACCCAGACGCGCGCGCGCGTTCCGGCCTCCAGCGCGTCCAGCTGCGACGCGACGCGCTCGGGCCGCAGGTCGTCCGGCGACCAGTAGACCCAGTCCGCTCCGGCATTCAGCAGCGCCTGGGCCGACTGGAGCCGCGGCGTCTGGGCGATGAGCCATCGCTCCCCCGCAGGCCGGCGCATCACGGACGCAGCCGTCAGGACGCGCCTTTCGGAGAGGGCGCAGCGCGCGTCCGAGAGCGCCTGCAGCGCGTCCCGCCGCAGCGCGTTCAGCGCCGACACGGGCAGGAAGCCATCCTCGCAGTCCAGCGTCAGCGAGCGCAGCGCATAGGGCGTGTCGCCCGTCTTTTCGATCTGTCTGCGCGCCGCGTCCGCGTCCAGCGCGCGGCTGCGCGCCGGCTGCACGGGCGCTTCGCCCAGCGCCAGGGCCTCGTGCACGCCGTCCGCGACGGACAGCGCCGGACGCTCGCCCATGCGTGCGGTCAGATGCGCGTCAAAGGGAATGCGCACGCGTTCGCGCGCATAGCTTTCACGCGCCGCGTCCATCTGATGCGCGTCGGTGAGCCGGAACACCCCGTCCCCCGCCCGCGGCGCGGGCCCTTCGCCCTGCGCCACGCGCACCAGCGCCTCCTCGCCTGCCGCGCGCTCAGGGCCCGAATAGACCGTCTCGCGCTCGCCTGCGCCGCGCAGCGCCAGGCCGTCGCCATCATGCAGCGCGCGCTCCAGGCGCACGCCGGCCAACTCGCCGCGCACGCGTTCGACGCGCCCCACCGGCACGCCAAAGTGCCCCGGCCGCTCCCAGCTCATGAGCGCGGCGTTGTTTTTATCCATCAGGTAGCCCTCGGTAAAGCCGCCGCGGTTGAAGATCTGCCTGAGCGCCTGGCACGTCGCCTCGTCCGGTGCGTACGGCTCGCCCCGCTGCGCGCAGTCGAGCGCGCGCCGGTATGCCGCGGTCACGACGGCGACGTACTCGGGCCGCTTCATGCGCCCCTCGATCTTGAGCGAGTCCACGCCCGCATCCCGCAGCTCGGGCAGGCGCTGCAGCAGCATCAGGTCGCGCGTACAGAGCAGGCAGCCCTGCACGCCGTCCGGCCGGCGGTAGCGCATGCGGCAGGGCTGCGCGCACTTGCCCCGGTTGCCGCTGCGCCCGCCGACGATCCCGGAAAACAGACACTGGCCCGACACGGACACGCACAGCGCGCCGTGGACGAACACCTCCGTCTCCAGCCCCTCCGCCGCGATGAGGCGGATCTCCTCCAGCGGGCACTCGCGCGCGGGCACGACGCGCGTGAAGCCCATCTCCCGCAGCAGCCGCACGCCCTGCGCATTGTGGATCGTCATCTGCGTGCTCGCGTGCAGCGCAAGGTCGGGAAAGCGCTCCCGGCACAGCGCGGCCAGGCCCAGATCCTGCACGAGCACGGCATCCGCGTCCCGCCGGCAGAGCATCTCCAGCACGTCCGCCGCGTCGTCCATCTCCGGCTCCTTGACCAGGGTATTGACCGTGACGTACACCCTGCGTCCGCGCTCGTGACAGTAGCGGACCGCCTCGGCCAGCCCGGCCTCGTCGAAATTGCCCGCATAGCTGCGCGCACCGAACGCAGTATAGCCCAGGTAGACCGCGTCCGCGCCGTTTTGCACGGCGGCGATCAGCGCCTCGCGGTTGCCGGCGGGCGATAAGAGCTCCATGTTCCTTCCCCCAAAAAAGGCGGGCCATCCCGGGGAGCCACCGCGCGTGCGCGGCGCTTTCCCCGGGCGGCCCGACCGGTCACTGCTTGTCCTTGGCGGCCTCCTGTGTGCGCTTCATCGGCGGCGCGTTGTGCTCGATGCGCATCGCCGTGAGCTGCTGCTGCACCTGCATGATCTCCTTGCGCAGGCGCGTGTTCTCATCCTGCGCCTTGAGCAGATCGTCCGCAATGTTCATGGCGGTCAGCACGGCCACCATGTTCTGCGGCATGCGGGTGGTCAACGCGAGCTCCTCCATCTTGCGGTCCACATACACCGCCACACGGCGGATGTGTTCCTCCGACTCGGTGCCCACCATCGTGTATTCCTTGCCCGCGATCTTTACCGTCGTCTTGATCTTTTCCACGGGACGGTCCCTCCTCAGCGCGGCAGCTTTTCGGCCTTGTACTCCACGCCGAACGTCTCGACCCGGACGGTCTTCATGCGCTGATCGCTCACGGGCTTGTCGCGCCGGTCGCGCTTCTGGGCGACGATGGCGTCGGCGACCTCCATGCCCTGCGTCACCTTGCCAAAGGCGGCATAGGCGCCGTCCAGGTGCGGAGCGTCGGCGACCATGATGAAGAACTGGGAGCCGGCCGAATCGGGCATCATCGAGCGCGCCATGGAGAGCACGCCGCGCGTGTGGCGCAGGTCGTTTTTAAAGCCGTTCTGGCTGAACTCGCCGCGGATGGAGTAGCCCGGCCCGCCGATGCCGACGCCCTGCGGATCGCCGCCCTGGATCATGAAGCCGGGGATCACGCGGTGAAAGATGACGCCGTCGTAAAAGCCGCTGTTGGCCAGCTCCACGAAGTTGGCCACGCTGTTGGGCGCGATCTGCGGGTACAGCTCGCCCGTCATCTTGCCGCCGTCTTCCATCTCAATCGTAAAAATCGGATTTTGCATGCTCTTTTTCCTCCTCATTTTCTTCGTGCAATGTCGCCCAGCCCGAGGCCATCATGCGCGAGACGTCCCGCGCAAGGCTCCGGCCGGTCAGCGGAAATCCGCCGCGCAGCAGCGGAAGATAGCGTTCATACAGCGTCCGCGCGGCCTGCGCGCGCATCCTGCGCCAGTGGCCGATGCCCAGCTCCGCGACGTGGGCACCGCTCGGGTAGAGCAGAAAGCGCGGCCGGTCGCACTCCAGCGCATCCGGGATGGACTGCGGCCGGATGCAGGGAAGCAGCCGCCCCTGCGACTGCGCCGCCGCGCGCACGAGCGCCGCCTCGTCCGCCGCGCGCAGGCAAAACGCCGCCACGCGCAGCGCCGGAAAGGCCGCCATCTGCCGCACGAGCGCCGAAAGCGCCGCCGCGTCGGTCAGGCCGACGCTGAGTGAAAGGCGCGCGTCCTCGCACAGCGGCAGCGCCGCATAGCGCGCCCATTCGCCCAGGAGCGACGCCTCGTCTGCCTGCGCCATCAGCGCGTCGCGGATCGCGCGCGCCTGCACAAAGTCCGACAGCGCGCGCGCAGCCTGCGCGTAGCCGTCGCCGTAGCGCCCCGGCTGCGCGCGGCAGGCATCCAAGTCCAGTGCGGGCAGGAGAAACGCCGCCGCCGGCATGGCGTCCGTCTCCGGCGTCACCGGGCACAGCGCCGCCGCCCAGCCCGCCTCGGCCCGCACGCGGTCCAGACGCGTCTGGCGCGTCATCGCGTCCTCGCGCAGGCGGATCATCTGCAGGTCGTCCAGGGGCATGTCCAGCCGGTCGAGCGCGGCAATCAGGTCCTGCGCGCCGGTGGAGAGCGGAGATTCCTCAACTGTCAGGCGCTCAAAGGCCGCGTCTGCGTCCAGGTCGGGCTCCAGGTGCGCGAGCATCGCGCACACGCCCATCTCGGGCTCGCCGGCGCAAAGGCGCGTGCACACGTCATAGGCGGGCAGGGCGCGCACCGCCGCGCGAATCTGGCGCTTGAGGTCGTCCTTGTCGTCAATGCGCACGCCGATCCCCTCCCTTCGCTTCGCCTCTTATTCTACACGAAAACCGTGCGCTTTGCAACGTTACGGTGTATCCTCCAGAAAGAGCGCGCGCTTGCGCTGCGCCATCTCGCCCACACGCGCGATGTACTGCTCGATGTTGGAGACGTTCGGCGCGCGCCGGATGCGCAGCTGCGCATCCTCCTGCACCCGCTTGGAGATGCCGCCCGCGCCCAGCGCGAGGATGGACGTCGTCTCCTCCATGATGTCCACGTTGTACGCGCATGCGCAGCCGGGCAGCGCATAGCCGACGTTTTCCATGTTGCCGGCCATGTACTTTTGGCGGTACAGGTAGTAGGCGCGCATGCCCATCCCGTGCGCCGCCTGCAGGCCCATGTCGACCATGCGGCGGGCGTCCTCCTCGCCGGTGGGGCGATAGCCGCGCTCATGCAGCCGGGAGGAGCGCTTGACGGCCAGCGTATGCACGGTCAGGCTCTCGGGCGCAAGGTCCCGGACCTGCTCCAGCGTGCGCAGAAAGTCGTCCGGCGTCTCGCTCGGCAGGGCCGCGATGACGTCCATATTGACGTTGTCAAAGCCCAGGCTGCGCGCCAAGGCAAACGCCTCGCAGATATCCCGCGCCGTGTGCGCGCGCCCGATGGCGCGAAGCGTCGCGTCGTTCATCGTCTGCGGATTGATGCTGATGCGGCCCACGCCCGCATCCCGCAGCGCGCGCAGCTTGTCCGCATCCAGCGTGTCGGGCCGTCCGGCCTCGACCGTCAGCTCCCGCGCGCCCGGGAACGCGCGCGTCACCCGCGCAAGCAGGCGCGCCAGCTGCGCGGCCGTGAGCGCCGTCGGCGTGCCGCCGCCGACATAGACCGCCCGCAGGTGAAGCCCTGCCTCGTCCATCAGCGCGCGCGCCGCGTCGATCTCGTCAAAGAGCGCGCAAAGGTATGGCTCGACCAGGCGCCCGTCGCCGATCTCGCCCGAGGAGAACGAGCAGTACGCGCAGCGCGTCGTGCAAAACGGGATGCCCACGTACACGTCCACATCCTGCGGGGCGCGCTCCACGATCCCGCGCTGGCTGACGATGATCTCGCGCAGCAGCGCGGCCTTCTCCTGCGACAGGTCGAACGTGTCCCGCAATGCGCGCTCGGCCTGCTCCAGCGAATCGCCCGCCTCCATCTGCGCGTAGAGCAGCCGCGTGGGACGGATGCCCGTGAGCGCGCCCCACGGCGGCTGGCGGCCCGTCAGCCGCTTCATCAGGTCGTAGCAGCACAGCTTGACCGCGCGCTTGAGCAGCCGCTTTTCAGAAAGCCCGCCGTGCACGGCCTGCGCCCGCCGCTCGCAGGCGATGGGCTCGCCGCCGGACAGCTCGCAGCGCTCCAGCCAGAGCCCGTCCGCCTCCACGTGCGTGTGCCGCAGCGTCGCGTCGCAGGGCTCGCCGTCCGCGACAGCCGATCCCTCCCCGAAAAACAGCCGCACCACGTCGCACAAGTCGGGGAAAAACTGCGGCGTCTGCGTCTGAATGCCGATCTTCACAGGTATGTCCTCCGTTCTGCGGCGATCGTCGTATCCGCGCCATGGCCGGGGCGCACGCACAGGCTGCCGTCCAGCGCGGCCAGCCTGCGCAGCGACGCGAGCAGCCGCGCGCCGTCGCCGCCGGGGAAGTCCGTGCGCCCATAGCCGCCCGCAAACATCGTGTCGCCGGTGAAGAGCATGTCCTCCAGCCGGTAGCAGACGCCGCCGGGCGTATGGCCGGGCGTGTGCAGCACGGAAAGCCGCAGCCCCGCAGCCTCGATCGCGTCGCCCTCCTCAAGCAGGCGGTCCGCCGGCGCAAGCGTCAGGCGCTCGCCGATCAGGCCGCTCAGGTTCAGCCGCGCGTCCGTGAGCATCGGCGCGTCCAGCCGGTGCACGCAAAGCTGCGCCCCCGCCTCCCGCAGGGGCGCAGCCGAAAGCATGTGGTCAAAGTGCGCGTGCGTGAGCAGCACCGCCGCCACCCGCCGAACGCCCACCGCGCGCCGGATCTGCTCCATCGGCACGCCGGGGTCGATCACGATGCAGTCGTCCCGGCCGGGAACGGACAGGACGTACGTGTTGACGCCCAGCGGCCCGCCGGTCAGCTTTTCGGCCTGCATCAGAAGCACCTCCTGCTGTCCACGAGCAGCGTCACAGGCCCGTCGTTTTGGATGTAGACCTGCATATCTGCCTGAAAGACGCCCGTCTCCACGTGCAGGCCCTGATCGCGCAGGCCCTCGCAGTACGCCTCGTAGAGCGGCACGGCCGTCTCCGGGCGCGCGGCCCGGATGAAGCTGGGCCTCCTGCCGCGGCGCACGTCGCCGTGCAGCGTGAACTGCGAGACGACCAGCGCGCCGCCGCCCGTGTCGAGCACCGAGCGGTTCATCTTGCCCGCCTCGTCCTCGAAGATGCGCAGGTGCGCGGTCTTCTCCACGCAGTAGTCGACGTCGGCGCGCGTGTCGCCCTCCTCGACGCCCGCGAGCACCATCAGCCCCGGGCCGACGCGGCCCACGGTTTCGCCGTCAATCTCCACATGCGCGCCCTTCACGCGCTGGATCACCAGTCTCATCGCGTCTATGTCCTCTCTCAGGTCGATACGCGGAAGATCTCGATGACGTCGGAGCGCTTGCTCAGCTGCTTGATGATCTTATCCAGCTCCTGGCGGTTCTTGACCTCCAGCGTCACGTTGATCGTACACGTCTTGTTCTTGTTCGTCTTGGCCGAGATGGCGCTGATCGTCACCTTCATGCTGCCGATGAAGAGCACGAGGTCCGCCAGCAGGCCGTCGCGGTCGTAGGCCAGGATCTGGATGCTGCCGTCGTAGTTCGTCTTGACCTCCGCATCCCAGGAGACCTCGACCAGGCGCGCGGAGTCGATCTCGGACAGCACGTTGATGCAGTCCGCCTTGTGCACGGTAACGCCGCGCCCGCGCGTGATGTAGCCGACGATCTCGTCGCCGGGCAGCGGGTTACAGCAGCGCGCAAAGCGCACGAGCATGCCCGGCTCGCCGCGCACGAAGATGCCGTGGTCGCTGCTGCCGGTGTGCTGCGCCTGCTGGCGCGGGCGCTGCTCCTCCGCGGGCTGCGGGGCGGGCGCGGGCGGCAGCGCGGGCTTTTCACGGCGGCGCTGCTCCTCGACCAGCCGGGTGATGACATGGCTGGCCGCCAGGCCGCCGTAGCCGACGGCGGCGTAGATGTCGTCCGTGTCCAGGAAGGCGTATTTCTTGAGCAGCGGCTCCAGGTACTCGTTTTTGAGCAGCGCCGGCAGGTTGACCGCCTGGCGCTTGGCCTCGTACTCGAGCATGGAGCGGCCCTTGGCGACGTTTTCCTCCTTGAGTTCGCGCTTGAAGAACTGGCGGATCTTGGCCTTGGCCTGCGAGGTCTTGGCGATCTTGACCCAGTCCATGCTCGGGCCCTTGGCGTTGGCCTGGGTGATGATCTCCACAAAGTCGCCGGTGTTCAGCGGCGTGTCGAGCGTCACGATGCGGCCGTTGACCTTGGCGCCGATGCACTTGTTGCCCACGGCGCTGTGGATGCGGTAGGCGAAGTCGATCGGCGTCGCGCCCTTGGGCAGGTCCAGGATGTCGCCCTTGGGCGTGAAGACGAAGACCTCGTCGCTGAACAGATCGACCTTGAGCGAGCTAATGAACTCCTTGGAGTCCTTGGTCTCGTTTTGCCAGTCCAGGATCTGGCGCAGCCAGTACAGCTTCTTGTCCAGCTCGTCGCCGGCCTGCTTGCCCTCCTTATAGCGCCAGTGCGCCGCGATGCCGAACTCCGCCACGCGGTGCATCTCCCACGTGCGGATCTGCACCTCGAAGGGCATGCCGTTCTGTCCGACGACCGTCGTGTGCAGCGACTGGTACATGTTCGGCTTGGGGGTGGAGATGTAGTCCTTGAAACGGTTGGGCACCTGCTTCCAAAGCGTATGTACGATGCCCAGCACCGCGTAGCAGTCGGGGATGGAATCGACCAGCACGCGGATGGCGATCAGGTCGAAGATCTGCTCGAAGGGCTTGTTTTGCAGCACCATCTTCTTGTAGATGCTGTAAAAGTGCTTGGGCCGCCCGTCGATGTCGTAGCGGATGCCCAGCTCCTCGATCTTCTGGCCGAGCTGCTTGATGACCAGGCGGATGGACTCCTCGCGCTCCGCGCGGCGCATGCCGACCTTCTGGATCAGGTTCTGATAGCCCTGCGGGTCGAGGTAACGCAGGCACAGGTCCTCCAGCTCCTGCTTGATCTTGTACACGCCCAGGCGGTGCGCCAGCGGGGCGTAGATGTCCAGCGTCTCCTGCGCGATGCGCCGCTGCTTTTCAGGGGGCGAATACTTGAGCGTGCGCATGTTGTGCAGGCGGTCCGCCAGCTTGATGAGCACCACGCGGATGTCCTTGGACATGGCCAGGATCATCTTGCGCAGCGACTCTGCCTGCCGCTCCTCGCGCGAGTTGAACTCCAGCTTGTCCAGCTTGGTCACGCCGTCGACGAGCAGGGCGACCTCCTGGCCGAATTCCCGCTCGATGACCTCGAGCGTGACGCCCTCGCAGTCCTCGACCGTGTCGTGCAAAAGGCCCGCCGCAATGGTCGGCGCGTCGAGCATGAGCGTGGCCAGAATGCTCGCGACGGTCAGCGGATGCGCGAAATACGGCTCGCCGGACTCGCGCTTTTGCGGCGCGTGGGCCTTTTCGGCAAAGCGGTAGGCCTTTTCGATCAGCGCCTCGCCGTCGGCCTGCGGGTGGTATTTTCGCACCCTGCCGAGCAGTTCTTCCAAACTTGTACACGCATCGTTTGTCACGGGTTCATTCTCCTTTTCCCCCGCCCACCGGGGCGGTCCTCTCCTCGCCTGGCTCAGCCTGCCAGCGTCCGCAGCCGCCTGAGCAGCGCGCTGTCCGCCAGGCTGCACTTGCGGGCCGACAGCAGCCGCACCCGCCAGGGCGCCTCCTCCATCTGCACAAGTCCGAGCTCGCCAAACACCCACAGCCCCGCAAGCGCCTTGCAGGGCTCCATCCCCGAAGCCTCGGCAATGACCTCCAGCGCGCTGTCGGCGGGCAGCGCGCGCACATTGCGGTACAGCGCGCGCAGCTCCTCGTCGCTGAGCGCCAGGCGCTGCGCCTCACGGCGGATATAGCCCAGGTCGTCCCGCACGCAGACGATCTGCGCGCCCGCAAACGCCTCCTGAAACGCGTGCAGCGAATCCGGCTCCACCGCGCCGTCGAGCAGCACCACGCGCCGCACGTTCCCCGCCGCCGCGAGCGCGGACAGATCCGGCTGCGCCAGCAGCGTGTTGAATCGCCGCGCGTCCCGCGGCGCGCCCATGGCATAGTCGAGCTTGGCGTCCATCACGGCCAGGCGCACCGTCCACTTGCGCAGGCAGCCCAGCGTCTGGCACACGAGCAGCGTGCCCTGCAGGCTGTCCGCCAGCGCGCCGCGGATGTATGCGTCAGCCTGTTCGAGCGTCAACGGCTCGCAGGCGGTTGGGGTCGGACAGGGCTTGTGCATATTATAGATGATTTGCGCCAAAATTGCACGCACAAATCCTTCCTCGTTTTTCCTGCATGCTGCCACAAACGCCTGCGGCGCCGCAAACGGCTCCATCTGGCGCACCTCGCACTGCACGCGCCGCTCGCCCTGCCACTCGTTGATCGACGGCGAAAAGAGCACGTCCACGCGCTCGGGCAGATCCCCGGCGCGCTCGCCCATGCGAAACGCGATGCCGTCGCGCTGCTCGCCGTCCGCGCACAGCCGCAGCTTCAGATGCGCCATGTCGCGCCCGACGCGCCGCGCGTCCGTCGGCTCGACGCCGCGCAGGCACAGCACGGGCGCGGGGTTGCCAAAGCCCGTGGGCTGCATCTGGTCAAACCCGTGCACGAGCTCCTCTGTCAGCTCCGGCAGCTGCACCTCCAGGTCGTATTCCTCCGTGGGATAGAACGTATCCCACTTTTCCTGCCGCGCGATCTGCTCGTTGAGCCGGCGGCGGAATGCCGGCAGATGCCGCGCCTCCATCGTCAGGCCCGCGGCCTGCGCATGCCCGCCAAAGCGGGTGAACAGGTCGCTGCAGCCGCTGAGCGCCTCGTGGATGTTGACGCCGGGAATCGAGCGCGCGGAGCCCACGCATACGTCCTCCGCCTTTGACAGCAGTATGACCGGCCAGCGGTAGCGCTCGACCAGGCGCGAGGCGGCCAGCCCGATGACGCCGGGGTTCCATCCCTCGCCGCACAGCACGATCGCGCGGTCGCGCAGGAAGTCGACCTGCTCGCGCAGCAGTTCCTCCGCCTGCAGCAGAATCTGCTGCTCCAGCTCCTTGCGCTCGGCGTTGTCGTCCTCCAGCTCGCGGGCGATGGCGCGCGCCTTTTCCTCGTTGCGCGTGGTCATCAGCTCCACCCCGCGCGCCGCCAGCGCCAACCGGCCGCCCGCGTTGATGCGCGGGGCCAGCTGAAAGGCGATGTGCCCGCTGGTGATCTCGCGCTCCGAAAGGCCGGCGGCCTCGATCAGCGCGCGCAGGCCGGGCCGGCGCGTCCGGTTGATCGCGCGCAGGCCGTGCGTGACGATGACGCGGTTCTCGTCCAGCAGCGGCACGATGTCGGCCACGGTGGCCAGCGCGGCCAGCTCCCACAGCGGCTCCAGCGCCTCCATGCCGCCCAGCGCCTGCACGAGCTTGAACGCCACGCCCGCGCCGCACAGCCGCCTGAACGGATAGTCGCCCAGCAGCGGGTTGAGCACCGCCTCGCACTGGGGCAGCACGCCGCCCGGCTGGTGGTGGTCGGTGACGATCACGCGCATGCCCAGCTCCCGAGCGCGCGCGACCTCCGCGCAGGAGGTGATGCCGCAGTCGACCGTGACGAGCAGGCGCGCGCGCTGCGCGATCGACTCGACGGCGGGGATGTTCAGGCCGTACCCTTCCCCGTGGCGGTCGGGGATGTAGTAGCTGACATTTGCGCCCTGCTTTTTCAAGAATGTGAGCAGGATGCAGGTCGCCATGACGCCGTCGACGTCGTAGTCGCCGTAGATGACGATCGGCTCTCCGTCCGCGAGCGCCTCACGCACGCAGGCGACGGCCCTGTCCATGTCCTGCATGCGCATGGGATCGTGCAGATCCGTCTTTTTCGGCTGCAGATACCGCTGCGCAGCCTCCCGCGTGTCAATCCCGCGCGCGGCGAGCAGCTGCGCCAGCCGCGGCGCAATCCCCGCCGCCAGCAGCGCCTGCGGCGCGTCGCCCTGTACTTTTTGAACGAACCGTAGCAAGCCCGGCACTCCTTTTCTCCTTTCGCCCGGCGGGCGGAACCCTCTGAAAATAGGACGAAAGAGCCTGCGGCGCGGCAGGCTCTTTCGTTTATCGCAGCTTACGCCTTCTTGACCTTCTTCACCTTGGCGGCCGCGCGGCGGTCCATCAGGAACGCCCACACGTAGCCGTTGATGGCGTTGGCGGAGTAGACGCCCGAAACGATGCCCACGATCAACGGCAGCGTGAACTCGCGGATGGAAGAGACGCCCAGCACAAACAGCGTCACCGTGGTCAGCAGCGTCGTCAGTGCAGTGCTGACCGTGCGGGTGAAGCACTCGCGCGTGGAGAGCACGACGACCTCCGCACGCGTATGGTTGCGCAGCGCGCCGCCCTTGACGTTTTCACGGATGCGGTCGAAGATGACGATCGTGTTATTGATCGAATAGCCGACGATCGTCAGCATGGCGGCGATGAACGTCGTGTTGACCTGCACGAACGCGCGCAGGAACACCATGACGGCCACCATGATCAGCACGTCGTGCACCAGGCCGATGACGGCCGCCAGGCCGGAATAGAAGTCAAAGCGCAGAGCGATATAGGCCAGCATCAGCACCGCGGCGACCAGCACGCTCTTGAGCGCGTTGAGGATCAGGTCGCGGCCCGCGACCGCGCCCACGCGGTCGACCGTCACGAACTCGATGTCCGCATACTTGGCGGAGAGCTCTTCTTCTAGCGCGGCGCGCATCTCGTCGGAGTTCTCCACGTCGCGAATGCGGATCTGCGCGATGTGGCCGTCCTCGCCGCTCACCTGGATCTGCGACTCCGCGACGCCCTGATTCGCCAGCGCCGTCTGCACGTCGCTCACATCGAACTCGGCGCCCATGTCGTACTCCATGATGATGCCGCCGGCGAAGTCGATGCCCAGGTTCATGCCCAGGCCGAACACGGACAGCGCCAGCGCCAGCACGATGACGGCGGAGGAGACGCGGATGCAGACCTTGGAGCGGTCGCGCAGGATGCGGCCTTCATTCTCCTTCATCGGGCGGGCATAGAGCCGCGGCGACTGGATGCCCAGGCCGACCAAGATGTTGAGCAGCGCGTGCGTGACGACGATCGCGGTGAACATGGAGGTCAGCACGCCGATGGTGAGCGTGATGGCAAAGCCCTTCACAGAGCCCGTGCCGAACCACATCAGCACCAGCGCCGCGATGATCGTGGTGACGTTGGAGTCAAGGATGGCGGACAGCGCGTTGTTGAAGCCGCGCTTGATGGCGGCGGTCAGCGGACGTCCGGCGCCCAGCTCCTCGCGGATGCGCTCAAAGATGATGACGTTGGCATCCACGGCCATGCCGATGCCCAGGATGATGCCCGCGATGCCGGGCAGCGTCAGCTGCGCGCCCGTGACGGCGAGCAGGAAGATGACCAACAGGATGTAGGCCGTCAGCGCGATGTCGGCGATGAGGCCGCACACGCGATAGCGCACGAGCATGAACAGCATCACCAGCGCGACGCCGATGACGCCCGCGAGGATGGCCGTATCGAGCGCCTCGACGCCCAGCGTCGCAGAGATGGCGGAGACCTCCAGCTGCTCAAGGTCCAGCGGCAGCGCGCCGGACTGGATGAGCATGGCCAGCTCGTTGGCGTCTTCGACCGTCATGGAGGAGGACTGGATGATGCCCTGTCCGCCGGTAATGACGCTGTTGACCATCGGCGCGGAGATGACCGTGCCGTCCAGCTCGATGCTGATCGTCTTGTTCAGGTTCGCAGCGGTCGCCTCTGCAAACTGCTTGGCGCCCGTGTCGGACAGGCGGAAGCCGACGCAGGGCCGGCCGTTCTCGTCCTGGCTGAGGTAGGCCTCCTCGACCTCCGCGCCCTCCATGACGACGTTTCCCTCGCTGTCCTTGAAGACCAGGTGCGCCGGCGTGCCGATGATCTCGAGGATCTCATTGGGGTCCTGCACGTCCGGGATCTCGACGCGGATACGGTCGCTGCCCTGGCGCGTGATCGTCGCCTCGGTGAAGCCCTGGCGCGTCAGGCGGCTGGTGAGAATGGAGACGGTCGAGTCCATCTTGGCGTCAAAGTCGTCGACGCCCTCGCTGTCGGCCTGATAGACTGTGTACACGCCGCCGCGCAGATCCAGGCCCAGGCTGATCGCCTCGCCCCAGGGCAGCATATAGCGCACCATCGTGCCGCGGCCAAAGCCGTTGAGCGCCAGGTAGCTCGCCACGACGATGACGAGCAGGATCAGCGCCAGCTGCACTGCGCTGACGCCCTTGCGGTTCTTCCGCTTGAACTTCGTGTTGGCCATGTTGTCATTCTTCCTTTCAGGATGCTTTTGGCAGGACGCTCGGAGCATGCGCGCCTATGCGCCGCCATCGCTGAAGGAAAAGGCCTGGTGCATCGAGCGCATGTAGCTGCGCCCCTGCAGGACGTTGCCGTTGCGGTCCCGACCCCGCCGCGCCTGCAGGCGGCCCATCGCCGCCAGCGCGGCGCAGGCCAGTAGCGGCAGCGCCGAGGCTCGCGGGCTTTCGGATTCCTCCGGCCCGGCCTGCGCCTGCGGCGCCTGCACGGATGGCGCGGCATACGCCATCACCGCCGGCGGCATCGGACGCGCGTCGGCCACGGGCTGCGCCCCGGACAGCAGGCGGTCTGCGCCGCAGCACAGCGCCGCCAGACACAGAAGCAAAAAAAGAACCGTCACCGCGGCGCGCAGCGACCCCTTACCGGCCATGCGCATCACCTCCAGCGACGATTCTTGGGGCAAACAGATACAGGTATTATAGGGCTTTTTGCGCGCTGCGTCAAGGGGCCGTTCGCGTTCAGGCCTCGTCCTCATGCTCGGCCGCATAGATGGCCATGGCGCACTCCAGGCGCTTGCGCTCCAGCTCGCACTCCATGTCGTAGGGCGTGCGGATATCCCCGCCGAACGCCTGCGCGTTGGCCGCGCACCCGCCGCTGCAGTAAAAGCGCGCCCAGCACTTGGAGCACTTTTCCTTGTTGAGCACGTGGTTCTCCGCAAACGTCCGCTGGATGCCCGCGTCAAAGCTGCCGTCCAGCACGCTGCCCATGCGGTATCCCTCGCGCCCGACGAACTGGTGGCACGGATAGATGTCGCCGTCCGTCGTCACGGCCACGTATTCGTTGCCCGCGCCGCAGCCGGTCAGGCGCTTCTTCAGGCACGGGCCGCCGTTGAGGTCGACCATGAAGTGGAAGAAGTTGAACCACTTGCCCGGCTCCCTGCGCCGCTGCACGTAGATGCGCGCCAGGCGCTCGTACTCGTCGCGCAGCGCGGGCAGCATGTCCTCCGTCAATGCGTAGCCGCAGGCGGGATCGGCCACGACGGGCTCGACGGAGATCTGCTCAAAGCCCAGGTCCGCCAGGTGCAGCACGTCGTTGGCAAAGTCGAGGTTGTATGCGCTGTAGGTGCCCCGCACGTAGTAGTCGCGCTGTCCGCGCGCCTTGGCCAGGCGCAGCGCCTTGGGCGCCATCAGCTCATAGGAGCCCTTGCCGTTGGGCGTGGGGCGCATCCGGTCGTGCACCTCGGGCCGTCCGTCGATGGACAGCACGACGTTGTGCATCTCCCGATTGAAGAAGTCGATCATCTCGTCCGTGAGCGCGACGGCATTGGTGGTGATGGTGAACTTGAACTGCTTGTCGTGCGCCTGCTCCAGCGAGCGGCCGTAGGCCACCAGCTCCCGCACGACGTCGAAGTTCATCAGCGGCTCGCCGCCGAAAAAGTCGACCTCCAGCGAGCGGCGCTTGCCGCTCTTTTGTACGAGCCAGTCCAGCGCGCGCTTGCCCGTCTCCAGGGACATCAGGCGGCTGCCGTGCATGTGATATTCGCCCGCAGAGGCGAAGCAGTACTTGCAGCGCAGGTTGCAGTCCTGCGTGACGAGCAGGCACATGGCCTTGACGACGCCCGGGTCGGCCGCCACATCTACGCTGGCGTAGTCGTCGTCGCTGTCCAACTGGCCCGCCTCAATCAACTGGGCGATCTCGCCGAGCGTCTCGTCCAGCTCCGCGGCGTCGTGCTTGCCCTGCAGCTGCGCGCGGATGCCGTCCAGGGCGGTTCCCTGTTCGTAAAGGCGCAGCGCGTCGTAGGCCAGCTCGTCCAGCGCGTGCACCGCGCCGCTGCCCACGTCCAGCGCCATATACTTGCCGCAGGATGTAAACGTATGGATCAAGTGGGTTTCCTCCTTTGGTGAGATCGGCCGCGCCGGCGCGGGCCAAAAGAAGCGGCACCCGAACCGTGCCGGATGCCGTCGCGGGATATGCCCGAGCCTTACTTGTCCTTCTTGTTCTGGCAGGACTGGTTGGCCACCGTGCAGGACGTCTTGCAGGCGCTCTGGCAGGAGGCCTGGCACTCGCCGCAGCCGCCGTACTTGAGGCTCTCGCGCAGGCAGGACTTCTGAAGGGTCTGAATATGCTTCATCTTTCATTCCTCCGTAAGCACAGATTCGAGGTTACCATTCATTCAATGATTATACACCAATTCCACGCCGGATGCAATCACTTCGCCGGAAGATTCGACAAAATCATGCCGCACAGTCCGCCCGCGGCCACGCCCATGCCGATGTCCGCCGCGTAGCCCGCAAGGCCCAGCTGCTGGCCGCTGAGCAGGCCGTAGAGCGCGACGCCCAGGCCCATGTACAGCAGGCCCACCGCCGCGCCGCGCATCGCGCCCCGCTCGCCGCCGCGGCCGACCGCGACCAGCGCGCCCACGAGGATGGCCGCCAGCTTGAGCAGCTGGTTGACCGTCGTGATCGCGCCGCTGGACAGCGGCCATACCCGCAGCGCAAGCGCAAACAGCGCCACGCCCAGCACGGTCGCCGCCACTGCGCTGAGGAATCCCCACAATAGCCGTCTGAACTGTCCGCTTCCCCGGCCCGGCGCGCGCGGCTTGCGCCGGATGAGGGTGTCCTGCGTCCTCGCCGATGTTGCCTGTCTCATCAAAAAAGCGCCTCCCGTCCGTGTCATAGAGGAATCTATGCCCGGACGGGGGACGCTATCACTCCAATGTCGCCGGTCAGATGAGCGCCTCGGCGTCGTTGGAGATGGAGATCTCCTCGACGTTGCGGATCGCCCAGCGCGCGAAGACGAGCTTGGTCTTCTCAGCGCCGACCTCCACGGTGAGCACGTCGTCCTTGATGTTGGAGATCGTGCCGTAGATGCCGCCGATCGTGCAGATGCGGTCGCCGACCTTGAGCGCCGCGAGCATGGCCTTGGCTTCCTTGTCCTTCTTGCGCTGCGGGCGGATCAGCAGGAAGTAGAACACCACGAAGATCAGGATCATCGGCAGGAACGTGCCGATCATGCCCACCACGCCGGCGGCGCCGCTCATCTCGGCGGCAGCGGGATCCAGGGTCGCGGAAGCGGCGGCGGTCGTCGCGGGGGCCGCGTCGGCCAGCAGGTGCGTAAGCGCATTCAACATGGTTCAAAGACACTCCTTGTTTAAAATTCCATCTCATTATATCTTGTGACGGATGTGAATGCAAGGACTAATTCGCCTGCGCGTCCATTTTCCCTCAGAAATTCCGGCTCATGTCATAGCGGGCGAAGAATTCGCGGTGGAACTGCTCGAAGCGGTCCTCCTCGATCGCCCGGCGGATGCGCTCCATGAGCCTGAGCAGGTAGCGCAGGTTGTGGATGGTCGTCAGCCGTCCGCCGGTGATCTCGCCCGCCTTGATGAGGTGGCGCACATAGGCCCTGGAGAAGTTGCGGCAGGTATAGCAGTCGCAGCCCTCTTCGAGCGGGCCGAAGTCGTGCGCGTACTGGGCGTTGCGGATGACCAGTCGGCCCGCGTCGGTGAAGACGGTGCCGTTGCGCGCGATGCGCGTGGCCAGCACGCAGTCGAACATGTCCACCCCGCGCAGCACGCCCTCGACCAGGCAGTCGGGGCTGCCCACGCCCATGAGGTAGCGCGGCTTATTCGCGGGCATGTACGGCATGAGCTCCTCGAGCATCTCGTACATGACGGGCTTGGGCTCGCCCACGCTCAGGCCGCCGATGCCGTAGCCCGGAAAGTCCATGTCCGCCAGCGCCTTGGCGCTTTGCACGCGCAGGTCCTTGTAGAACGCGCCCTGCACGATGCCGAACAGCGCCTGATCCTCGCGCGTGTGCGCGGCCCGGCAGCGCTCGGCCCAGCGGTGCGTGCGGTGCATCGCCTCCTCGGCGGCGGCGTGATCGCACGGATAGGGCGAGCAGACGTCAAAGGCCATGGCGATGTCCGCGCCCAGGTCCTGCTGGATCTGCATGGACGTCTCGGGCCCGATGAACAGGCGGCTGCCGTCCAGGTGCGACTGGAACGACACGCCCTCCTCCTTGATCTTGCGCAGGCCGGCCAGAGAGAAGACCTGGAATCCGCCGCTGTCCGTGAGGATCGGATGGTTCCAGGACATGAACCGGTGCAGTCCGCCGGCCTCCTTGACCAGCGCCTCGCCCGGGCGCAGGTGCAGGTGATACGTGTTGGACAGGATGATCTGCGCGCCCACCTCTTCCAGCTCGCGGGGCGTGGTCGCCTTGACCGTCGCCTGCGTGCCCACGGGCATGAAGATCGGCGTCTGGATGTCGCCATGCGGCGTATGCACGACGCCCCGGCGCGCGCCGGTCCCGGCGTCCTGCTTGATCAGTTCAAACGTCAGCGGCTGTGGCATATTCGTCCTCATTTCCTTTTTGATCTTTGGGCTCCGTGGGCAGGATCAGCATCGCGTCGCCGAAGCTGAAGAAGCGGTATTGCTCCCGCACCGCCAGCTCATAGGCCGACAGGGCCGCCTCCCGGCCCATGAACGTGCTCACCAGCATGAGCAGGGTGCTCTGCGGCAGGTGGAAGTTGGTGATCAGCGCGTCCACGGCCTTGATCCTCACGCCCGGCTTGATGAAGATCGACGTCTCGCCCGAGCCGGGATGGATGATCCCGTCCTCGTCGGCGACGGTCTCGATCGTGCGCACCGAGGTCGTTCCCACGCAGATCAGCCGCCCGCCCGCCCGGCGCGCGCCGTTGAGCGCATCCGCCGCCTCGCGCGTGACCTGGTAAAACTCCGAGTGCATGACGTGCCTGTCCACGTCCTCCTCCTTCACGGGGCGGAACGTGCCCAGCCCCACGTGCAGCAGCACGGGCACGACCTGCACGCCCTTGCGCCGGGCGCTCTCCAGCAGCTCGGGCGTGAAGTGCAGGCCCGCCGTCGGCGCGGCGGCGGAGCCCTCCGCGCGGGCGTAGACCGTCTGGTACCGGCTTGCGTCCGCGAGCTTTTCGTGGATGTAGGGCGGCAGCGGCATCTCGCCCAGACGGTCCAGCAGCTCCTCGAACACGCCCTCGTAGGCAAAGCGCACCAGCCGTCCGCCCGTCTCGGGCACGCTCTCCAGCACGGTGCAGCGCAGCAGCCCGCCGCCGAACGAGCAGACCGTGCCCGGCTTCAGCCGCCGGCCCGGCCGCACGAGCGCCTCCCAGTCCGTCGCGCTGTGGCGGCGCAGCAGCAGCACCTCCACCGGCACGCCCGTCTCCTCCTTGACGCCCAGCAGCCGCGCCGGGATGACCTTCGTCTCGTTGATCACCAGCGCGTCGCCGGGGCGCAGGTAGTCCACGATGTCGTAAAAGTGCCTGTGCTCGATCCGCCCGTCGGCGCAGTGCACGACCATCAGCCGGCTGTGGTCGCGCGGCTCCACGGGCGTCTGGGCGATCAGCTCCTGCGGGAGCTCATAGTCAAAATCGGATGTCTTCATCAATGTGTTGCCTTTCTGTCAGCTTCAGCATGTATTCGCCGTGCGGCGGCGACGGCGGCCCAAGGCCCATTCGTCCCTCCCCTGGTCAGATGTCCAGCCGGGTCTGGTCCGGCCCGTCCGCGCGGGGCTGCGGCGGCGTGCGGCGCATGTGCGCATAGGCCGCCGGCGTGCACACGCGCCCGCGCGGCGTGCGCATGATGAAGCCCAGCTGCATGAGGTAGGGCTCGTAGACGTCCTCGATCGTCACGGCGTCCTCGCCCGTGGTGGCCGCCAGCGTGTCCAGGCCCACCGGCCCGCCGCCGAACTTGTCCATCATCGTGGAGAGCATGCCGCGATCCACGCGGTCCAGCCCCAGCTCGTCAATCTCCTGCAGGTTCAGCGCCTCGCGCGCGACCTCGTAGGTGATCGTCCCATCCGCGCGTACCTGCGCAAAGTCGCGCACGCGCTTGAGCAGGCGGTTGACGATGCGCGGCGTGCCGCGCGAGCGGCGCGCGATCTCGCGCACGCCCTCGGGCTCCACGGGGATCTTGAGGATGTTTGCGCTGTGGCGCACGATCTGCGCGAGCTCGTCGGTGGAATACAGCTGCAGGCGGAACAGGATGCCAAACCGGTCGCGCAGCGGCGCGGACAACTGGCCCGCGCGCGTGGTCGCGCCCACGAGCGTGAATTTGGGCAGATCCAGCCGGATGGAGCGCGCGCTCGGCCCCTTACCGATCATGATGTCCAGCGCATAGTCCTCCATTGCGGGATAGAGCACCTCCTCGACCGTGCGCGAGAGGCGGTGGATCTCGTCGATGAACAGCACGTCGCCCGCGTTCAGGTTGGTGAGGATGGACGCCAGATCGCCCGGTCGCTCGATGGCCGGTCCGGAGGTGATGCGGATGTTCTGCCCCATCTCGGCGGCGACGATGCAGGCCAGCGTCGTCTTGCCCAGGCCCGGCGGGCCGTAGAGCAGCATGTGGTCCAGCGCGTCGCGGCGCTGACGCGCCGCCTCGATGTAGATGTTCAGGCTGTCCTTGACCGTCTGCTGTCCGATGTATTCGCGCAGCGTGCGCGGGCGCAGCGACTGCTCGATGTCCGCATCCTCGTCGCGAAAGCCCGTCGTCATGAGCCGTTCTTCTTCCATCGTCGCATCCTCCCCTTAGCCCTCGCCCAGCAGGCGCAGCGCCAGCATGATCAGCTGGTCCGTCTTGTCCGCCTGGTCCTGCACCTGGTTGATCGCCCGCGCGGCCTCGGCGCTGGTGTAGCCCAGGGCCATGAGCGCGGCGGCGGCCTCCCGGCGGGCGTCCGGCGCGGCGGCGGACACGCCCTGGCCGGCGCCGGAGCGCAGCTCCTGCGCCTCGACCTTGTCCTTGAGCTCCAGCGCGATGCGCTGCGCCGTCTTCTTGCCGATGCCCGGCGCGCGCGAGAGCGTGGCGATGTCGCCCGTGGCGATGGCCAGCGACAGATCGCGCAGCGGCATGGCCGAGAGCATGCCCAGCGCCGTGCGCGCGCCCACGCCCGAGACGGACAGCAGCTTCAGAAAGAGCGTCCGCTCCTCCCGGGACGCAAAGCCGAACAGTTCCATGGCGTCCTCGCGCACGGACAGGTACGTATAGGCGCGGAATCGCTCGCCCGCGCCGGGCGCGTCAGAGAGCGTCGTGGACGAGCAGATCAGCTGATAGCCCACGCCGCCCGCATTGATCACCAGCTCGCCCTGGCGCTTTTCTTCGATTTTGCCTTCGATGAATGCGTACATCGCCAATCCCTCACTTGATCTTGAACTGCGCGCGGGCCGCGCCCGTATGCGCGTGCGTGATGGCCACGGCCAACGCGTCCGCGGCGTCGTCGGGCCTGGCGATCTCCTTCATGCCCAGCAGCATGCGCACCATCTGCTGCACCTGCTGCTTTTCCGCCTTGCCGTAGCCCACGACCGCCTGCTTGATCTGCATGGGTGTGTATTCATACAAATTGTCGGTCTTTTCAGCCGCCGCGACGAGCGCCACGCCGCGCGCCGCGCTCACCGCCATGCCCGTCGTCACGTTCTTGGAGAAGAACAGCTCCTCAAACGCGATGTCGTCGGGACGGTAGGTCTCGATCAGCTGCTGCATGCCGATGTAGATGCTGCGCAGCCTGTGCGGCATCGACACGCCGGGCCGGGTGGACAGCACGCCGTACTGCACCAGCCGCAGCCGGCTGCCCGCCTGCTCCACCACGCCCCAGCCCAGCGTCGCCAGGCCCGGGTCGATCCCCAGAATCGTCAAAGCGCATCGCTCCGTTTGCCCATAAAAAATCTATTTTATCTTATCCCGTTTCCGGCGCGCTGTCAAGGAAACATCGCGATGTATTTTTATGCAAACCCTCTTGCATTTTTTGCCGTGATGGCTTATAATACGAGCGTCATCGCGAAAAATCGGGCCCGGGGCCCGGCATAGAATCAATTGGAGGGGTCTTTTGTGAAAAAGCATGACCGCGTGCTGCTCGCCTATTCGGGCGGCCTGGATACGTCCATCATCATCCCCTGGCTGAAGGAAAACTACGGCTGCGCCGTCGTGTGCGTGGCTGCGGATGTGGGCCAGGGCGAGGAGCTGGCCCCGCTGCATGAGAAGGCGAAGAAGACCGGCGCGGAGAAGCTCTACATCGAGGACCTGCGCAAGGAATTCGTCGAGGACTTCGTCTGGCCGACGATCAAGGCCGGCGCGGTCTACGAGGGCAAGTACTTGCTGGGCACGTCGTTCGCGCGCCCGCTGATCGCAAAGCGCCTGGTGGAGCTGGCGCATCAGGAGCACTGCACCGCCATCTGCCACGGCTGCACCGGCAAGGGCAACGACCAGGTGCGCTTTGAGCTGACGATCAAGGCGTTCGACCCGCACATGGACATCATCGCCCCCTGGCGCATCTGGGACATCAAGACGCGCGAGGAGGAGATCGACTACGCCGAGGCGCGCGGCATCCCGGTGCCGGTCAGCAAGAAGCGCCCCTACTCCATGGACCGCAACCTCTGGCACCTCTCGCACGAGGGCGCGGACCTGGAAGATCCGTGGAACGAGCCGCCGCGCGATCTGCCGCTCATCTGCGTCAACCCCGAGGACGCGCCGGACAAGCCGGAGTACGTGGAGCTCGAGTTTGAAAAGGGCGTGGCCGTGTCGATCAACGGCGAGCGGCTCGACTCCGTCGCGCTCGTGGAGAAGGCCAACGAGATCGCCGCGCGCAACGGCGTGGGCATCGCCGACATGGTCGAGAACCGCCTGGTCGGCATGAAGTCCCGCGGCGTGTACGAGACGCCTGGCGGCACGCTGCTCTACGCCGCGCACAAGAACCTCGAGGAGATCACGCTCGACCGCATCACCAGCCACTACAAGGAGCAGGTCGCGCTGCGCTTTGCGGAGCTGGTCTACGACGGGCAGTGGTACACGCCGCTGCGCGAGGCGCTGAGCGCATTCGTCGACTCGACCCAGCAGAACGTGAACGGCACCGTCCGCCTCAAGCTGTACAAGGGCAACTGCATCCCGGCGGGCATGAAGTCCCCCAACTCGCTGTACTTCGAGGAGATCGCCACCTTCGGCGACTCCAAGGACCTGTACAGCCACAAGGACTCCGAGGGCTTCATCAACCTGTTCGGCCTGCCGCTCAAGGTTCAGGCCATGATGAAGGAAAAGAACGGCCAGCTGTAATCCAGATGCAAAGAGAAAGGCAGCGTTTGCTGTCTTTCTCTTTATGACGAGCAAGGAGCGTGTTTTCATGAAGCTTTGGGGCGGACGCTTTGAAAAGCAGACCGACGGCCTCGTAGACGACTTCCATTCCTCCATCACGTTCGACAAGCGGCTCTACCGTCAGGACATCCAGGGTTCCATCGCCCACGCGACGATGCTCGGCGAGCAGGGCATCATCGACCGGGGCGACGCGGACCGGATCGTCGAGGGGCTTCGGGGCATCCTGGCGGATGTGGAGGCCGGGCGCGTGCAGTTCGCCATCGACGCCGAGGACATCCACATGAACGTGGAGAAGCTGCTCATCGAGCGCATCGGCGAGGCGGGCAAGCGCCTGCACACGGGCCGCAGCCGCAACGACCAGGTGGCGCTGGATGGGCGCATGTACGTCAAGGACGAGGCCGTGCGCGCGTGCAACCTGCTGGGCGAGCTGTGCCGCGTGCTGCTGCGCATCGCCGGGGAGAACCTGACGACCGTCATG
The DNA here is from genome assembly GCA_018713325.1 of Candidatus Onthenecus intestinigallinarum. Classification (GTDB taxonomy): domain Bacteria; phylum Bacillota; class Clostridia; order Christensenellales; family Aristaeellaceae; genus Beduinella; species Beduinella intestinigallinarum. The sequence goes on from DVFJ01000015.1 coordinate 83,361, forward strand.
CCCGGCTACACGCACCTGCAAAAGGCGCAGCCCATCACCCTGGCGCACCACATGATGGCCTACTTTCAGATGTTCACGCGCGACATGGACCGCATGCGCGACTGCTACCGGCGCAGCGACGTGATGCCGCTGGGCTCGGGTGCGCTGGCCGGCACGACCTATCCGCTCGATCGCGCGCGCGTGGCGCAGCTGCTGGGCTTTTCCGCGATCACGCAAAACAGCCTGGACGGCGTGTCCGACCGCGACTTCATGCTCGACTACCTGAGCGCCGCCTCGATCTGCATGATGCACCTGTCGCGCTTTTGCGAGGAGCTGATCCTCTGGTCGAGCCACGAGTTCCGCTTTGTGGAGATGGACGACGCCTTCGCCACGGGCTCCTCCATCATGCCCCAGAAGAAGAACCCCGACGTCGCCGAGCTCATCCGCGGCAAGACCGGCCGCGTCTACGGCGACCTGATGGGCCTGCTCGCCGCGATGAAGAGCCTGCCGCTGGCCTACAACAAGGACATGCAGGAGGACAAGGAGGCGCTCTTTGACGCGCGCGACACGCTGGTCAAGTCGCTGGTCGTGTTCACCCACATGCTGGACGCGTGCACGTTCCGCAAGGACGTCATGGCGCGCGGCGCGGCGGGCGGCTTCACCAATGCGACGGACGCGGCGGACTACCTGGTCAAGAAGGGCATGCCCTTCCGGGAGGCGCACGCGGTCGTCGGCCGGCTGGTGCTGCACTGCATCAAGGAGGACAAGGCGCTGCTGGACCTGTCGCTGCAGGAGCTGCGCACGTTCTCGGAGCTGTTTGACGAGGACGTGTTCGAGGCCCTCTCCCTGCAGGCGTGCGTCAACCTGCGCAACATTCCCGGCGGACCCGCGCCCGAGGCCGTGCAGGCCTCCATCGACGCGGGCAGGGCCTTCCTGGACGGGTTCGCCTGCTGATTCCATCAGAGAAAACATGAATGAACGCGGCGTGACGGTATCAGAACCATCACGCCGCGTTTGATCGTTCATCGCCGCAGCGCGCATGTCCACGCCTCTTTGAGTTCCCCGATCGACTGCTGCCTGCGCGCCCTGTCGTCGCTCACGGCCCGGGCCGCGACGCGAAAGGCCGCCTCGCCCAGCTGCCAGGCGTCCCGCGATCGCTCATATGCACCGAACAGCGCAAAGGCCATGGCCCCGGCCGTGTAGACGTTCGTGACCTCGTCGATGACCGCGCCGAGCCGGAACTCCTCGGGCGACATGAACTTTGCGCTGCCCCACAGACGGCCCATGTCGTTGACAAACGGCTGCCTCTTGAAGAAGTCAATGTCGCAGACGGTCGTCTTGCGGTGCCGGGCATCGTAGAGAATGCTGCCGTCATAGAAGTCGATCGCGACATAGCCCTGGGAAGCGACGTATGCCAGAAAGCACAGGATGTCGTCCAAGACCGCCAGCCGGTCCTCCACGGGCAGAGCCATGAACCGGCGGTGGGAGGCCGGATACATCCGGCCCATGCAGTCGCCGTCGGCCCATTCAAAGACCATCGCAAACCCGCCGCCAACCTCCTCCGCCCGAACGAACGGGATCAGGTTCGGATGCGTCAGCCGGGCATACAGGGGCGCCGTCTCCCTCAGGCGCGCGACGGCCGCCTCGGGCGCGCCGTCATAGGCCGCGGTCGGAGCGCCCGCAAACTTGACGAAGTATCGCCTGCCGCCCTGCTCCACGCCGAAGCAGATATTGCCCGAATCCTGCGCGTCAAAGATCCTGAACACCCTGCCATACCGGCTCAGAAAGCCAAAGTCAAAGGGCACCTTCAGCCGGTACGGAATGCCCTCCATGCAAAACAGCTCCATCTCATGCCTCCATTCGCGCCCGCATCCGGCCATACGTGACCGCAGCTCTATTGTACAGGCTTTCCGCACCCCGTTCAAGCCCTGCGGAGCAAAAGCCAAAAAAGCGGGCGCGCCTCTGCACGCCCGTTCCCCGGCTAGGCCTCCTTCGCGTCCGGCGCCATCGCCTCCCGGATGCGCCGCAGGATGCGCGCCTCCTGTCGCGACACCTGCACCTGCGTCATGCCCAGCGCGCGCGCCGTCTGCGCCTGCGTCCAGTCGCGGAAGTAGCGCAGCATGATCAGCTTTCTGTCGCGCTCGGGCAGCCGCTCGATCTCCTCGCGCAGGGCCATGCGATCGATCGCATCCGCCTGCTCCTCGCCCACGACATCCCCGAGCGTGCCGCCGTCCGCGCCGGGCAGCGGCGCGTCCAGCGAGGCGACGGCGCTGGCGCTTTCCAATGCCATGACCAGCTCATGCTCGTCGCAGCGCAGGGCCTGCGCGATCTCCGGCAGCGTGGGTTCGCGCAGCAGCGCCTGGCGCAGCGCCTCCGCGACCCGCGCGGCGCGCGCGGCCGTCTCCTTCAGCCTGCGCGAGACGCTCAGCGGCCCGTCGTCGCGCAGAAACCGGCGTATCTCGCCCATGATCATCGGCACGGCATAGGTAGAGAAGCGCACGTTCAGCTCCACCCGGAAGTTGCGGATGGCCTTCACGAGCCCCAGCGCCCCCAGCTGGTAGAGCTCCTCCATCTCGCACCCGCGGCCCGCAAACCGCCCGCAGACGGAGCGCACCAGCGCGAGATTTGCGCCGACCATGCGCTCCAGCGCCTGCGCGTCGCCCGCCTGCGCCTGCCGGATGAGCGCCATGGCCTCCTCGTGTGAGAGCACGCCGGCCATCACGCGTCGGCGCCGAACCGCTTGGTCATGCGCACGCGGGTGCCCTCGCCGGGGACGGAGGCGACCTCCAGCGTATCCATGAACGTCTGCATCACGGCAAACCCCATGCCGGAGCGCTCCATCTCCGGCTGCGTGGTGTAAAAGGGTTCCATGGCCTTTTCCACGTCCGCGATGCCCTTGCCCGCGTCCTCGATCGTGACGCTCAGGACGTGCTCGTCCTCGACGCAGGCGCTGAGCACGACCGTGCCCTGCGTGCCCTCATAGCCGTGCACGATCGCGTTGGTGACCGCCTCGCTGACCGCCGTCTTCACGTCCGTGATCTCCTCGATCGTGGGGCCGAGCTGCACGGCGAACGCGCTGATGACCACGCGCGCGAAGGATTCGTTCTGTGCGCAGCCGAGAAACTCCAGCCGCATGCTGTTCTTGCTCACCATAATCCCATCCTCCCGTGTTATCGCACTGTTTCGATGATGCGCTGCAGCCCGGAGAGCTGAAAGATCCGCTCCACGTGCGGGCTCATGTTGCACACCGCCATGCGTCCCCCGCTTCTGCTGAGCGTGCGATAGCGCCCGATCAGCACGCCGATGCCCGAGCTGTCCATGAACGACACGCCCTGCATGTCCACGATCAGGCGCTGCGGCTGCTCCTTCTCAATGAGCCGGTCCATCTCCTGGCGGATCGTCTGCGCGCAATGGTGGTCCAGTTCTCCCTCCAGGCAGACGATCAGCGCATCCCGCTGCTTCCTGTGTTTGAGCATATCCCTGCCTCCTCCGCTCCGGTGATTGCGTTTGTTTCCGTATCCACCCGCCCATATCCTGCCGCGAAAATGCACTGTTTATGCCGAAACCGCCAAAACCGTTCGCCAAAAAAACGCAGGGACCGCCCGTGCCGCCATGCGGCGAAGGGCGGTCCCTGCTGCGTTCAGCGGATCACGGATCCGCCGGGCGCGTCATGATGAGAAAGGGCCGGCTGGACAACCGGTGCGTGACGGTCCGCTGCGGGCGAAATCCGGCGTGCGTATAGAGCGCGATCGCGCGCCGGTTGAAGCACGCCACGGTCAGCCGCATCTCCCGCGGCCCGTATGCCCGGCGCGCATACAGAAGGCCGGCCTGCAGGAAGGCCGCGCCCTCCCCCCGGCCGCACCGGTCCGGGCGCAGGCCCAGCCCCAGGTCGACGGGCCCGTCCGGGTAGACGTCCGGCTCCACGGTCGGGATCCGCGCCGCCTGGCCGAAGCAGAAGTAGCCGGTCAGCCCGTCTTCCGGGACGGTGCAGGCCACATACGCGCCGCTCATCAGCTCGTCCAGCGTCTCCGGATCCGGCCGGAAGCTGTATACCGCGTATTCGCCCTCATACGTCCATCGGGCGATCTGTCCGGCGGCCGGGCGCGTCATGGGGCCGATCTCATACGCCATCGTCATGCCTCCATTTCAGGCCGCCCCTGCGTCGAGGCGACGCTCTGATTGTACCACGCCGCGGCCGCACGCGCAACGCGCCGTCAGCCCGCAATTTCCCGAATTTCTTCGCCCGTCATGCGCTCGCGCGCCAGCAGCGCCTCCGACACGCGCTCCAGCGCGTCGCGTCGCATCCGCAGCGTCCGCTCCGCCAGGCCCATCGCCTCGCGCAGCATGCGCTCCACCGCCGCACGCGCCCGCGCGCCGTCCGCCAGCCCGTCGGGCAGGGCGTCCGCGGCGACGTATCCCAGGTCGTCGTCCATGCCCCAGCACAAGCAGGCCGACGCAGCCAGTCGCGTCGCATGCTGCAAATCGCCCGCCGCGCCGTTGGTGATCTCCTCGCCGCCGAGCACGATGCGCTCCGCAGCGCGCCCGCCCAGCGCCGCGGCCATGCGCGCCAGCACCTGCGCGCGGGAGAGAAAGGCGCTGTCCGGCGGCACGGCCATGCTGTAACCGCCCGCGCCGCCCGTGCTGGGCACGATGCTCACCTGGCTCAGGCGCGACTCGGGCATGAGCAGCAGCGTGAGCAGCGCGTGCCCGGCCTCGTGCACCGCCGTCACATGGCGCTCGCGCTCGCTGAAGCCTGCCCCGGCCCGCTCCTCGCCCACGAGCATCGTCGAAAAGGCGCGCCGCACGTCCTCGGGCGCGATGCGCTCCGCAGCGCGCTGCGCCGCATAGATTGCCGCCTCGTTGAGCAGGCTCTCCAGCTTTGCGCCGCTGAAGCCCACCGTGTCCTGCGCGAGCGCGTCCCAGTCGACCGACGGCTCAAACGGCTTGTCCTTGGCGTGCAGCGCAAGAATCTTGGCCCGCTGCTCCCTTCCGGGCAGGCCCACGCAGACGTGGCGGTCAAAGCGGCCCGGGCGTAACAGCGCGTCGTCCAGCGTGTCCACGCGGTTCGTCGCTGCCAGCACGACGACGCCCGCCCCGCCGTCAAAACCGTCCATCTGCGTGAGCAGCGCGTTGAGCGTCTGCTCGCGCTCCTCGCTGGATGCGTTGTCGCGCCGCTTGCCCAGCGCGTCGATCTCGTCGATGAAGATCACCGCGCGCCCGGCCTTCTTCGCCTTGGCGAACAGCTCGCGCACGCGCGCCGCGCCGACGCCGACGTACACCTGCACAAAGTCCGAGCCCGACACCGCATAGAACGGCACGCCCGCCTCGCCCGCCAGCGCGCGGGCCATCAGCGTCTTGCCCGTGCCGGGCGGTCCGTAGAGCAGCACACCGCGCGGAGGCCGCGCGCCCAGGCGCGCATAGCGCTCCGGCTCTCGGAGCGCGTCCGCCAGCGAGCGCAGCGACGCGAGCGCCTCCTCGTTGGCCGCCACGTCCGCAAAGCGCGTGGACGGCGCGGCCTCACTGACCTCCATCGCCAGCCCCCGGGCCAGCCCGGTCCGCGCGCGGCCGGACGAGCGCAGCGCGGCCACGAGCGCAAAGACCAGCAGCCCGCCCAGCAGCAGGCGCAGCGCATCCTCCCACGCCCACGCCTGCGGCCATGCGTAAAAGAGCGCCGTGGTCAAGCACGCCGCCGCGATGAGCAGCAGCGCCGTGCGCGCCGTCCGGCCGGAATGATTTCTCACATTTGCCACCTCATTATGTTTTTATCATGAATGAATGCGTTCATTATACAGGATGCGGCGCGGCGCGTAAACGGACAAATGTTGGATGCGTAATCTCGCGGCCGAAGGGCGAAACTGAATCCGTCTGGAGGGGCGCAATATGAAAAAAAAGCTCGCGCGCGCGGCGTTGATCGCGCTCTTGAGCCTGCTCGCGCTGGGGGCGGGCGGGTTTGCCTTTATCTATTTTGCGTTTGACGCGGGCGAATGGCAGAAGATCGACCCGAAAAAGCTCGTCAACCTGCAGCAGACCTCGCGCATTTACGATGGCAACGGCGCGCTCGTGCAGGCGCTGGCCGGCACAGAAAACCGCACGGTCGTGCCGATTGAGCGCATCCCGCGCTACGTGCAGGATGCGTTCATCGCGGCGGAGGACCTGCGGTTTTACGAGCACTCGGGCTTTGACATCGTGCGCATGGCCGGCGCGCTGATCAGCGACATCAAGTCCCGCTCCCTGCGCGAGGGCGCGAGCACGATCACACAGCAGCTCGTCAAGCTCACGCACCTGACCAGCGAGAAGACATTCGCGCGCAAGTTCGAGGAGATCTACCTCGCCTGGCAGCTGGAGCAGGACTTTTCCAAGGACGAGATCCTGGAGATGTACCTCAACTACATCTACTTCGGCAACGGCGCCTACGGCATCCAGGCGGCGGCGCAGACGTATTTCGGCGTGGACGTGGAGGAGCTGTCGCTCGTGCAGGCCGCGGGCCTGGCGGCCACGCTCAAGGCGCCCTCGGCCTATGCGCCGCACCTGGAGCCGGAGAACAACCGCGACCGGCGCAACTACATCCTGCGCACGATGGCGGAAAACGGCTTCATCTCGCAGGAGGAGGCGGAGCGCGCGCAGGAGACGTCGCTGTGGGTGCTGCGGCGGGAGGAGGAGCCCGTGGTCTACGGCTGGTTTATCGACGAGGCGCTCCGCCAGGCGGAGGACCTGCTGGCTGTCTCCGCGGACGCGCTGCTCGGCGGCGGATACCACATCTACACGACCTTGCAGCCGGAGCTTCAGCAGATTGCCGACGCGCTCTACGCGGACGGTCAGTACTTCCCGCCGGATGCGCAGGACGGCACGCCCGTGCAGAGCGCCATGAGCGTCGTCGACGCGCGCACGGGCGCGGTCGTCGCAATGGTCGGCGGGCGGGAATACACCGTGCGGCGCGGTCTGAACCGGGCCGTGCAGATGCGCCGCCAGCCCGGCTCCGCGCTCAAGCCGCTGTCGGTCTACGGGCCAGCGCTGGAGCTGGGCTACACGACGGCCAGCATTCTGCTTGACGAGCAGGCCAGTTTTGACGGCTATACGCCGCAGAATGCTGGCGGCAAGTACTACGGCCCCGTGAGCATGCGCACGGCGCTCAGGCGCTCGCTGAACGTGCCGGCGGTTCGCCTGTTGCAGGAGATCGGCCTGCCCGCCGCGGCGGAATACCTGTCGCGCTTTGGCATCGAGACGGGCGATGCGGACCTGAACCTCTCGCTGGCGCTGGGCTCCATGGCCCAGGGCGTCACGCCCACGCAGCTGGCCGCGGCCTATGCGGCCTATGCGGCGGGCGGCGTCTACCGCGCGCCCTACGTGGTGGAGCGCATCGAGGACAGCGCGGGCAACATTCTGTACGCGCACGCGGACGCGCCCGCGCAGGTCGTTTCGCCGCAAAACGCCTACCTGATGACCTCCATGCTACAGACCGTCACCTCCAGCGGCACGGGCTCCAAGCTCGGCGCACTGGGCATTCCCGTGGCGGGTAAGACGGGCACCGTCTCCATGACGGGCGGCAACCGGGACATCTGGATGGCCGCCTATACGCCGCAGTATGCCGTCGTCACCTGGATGGGCTTTGACCAGACCGACAGCGCCCACAAGATCGCCAACGGCACGACCGGCGGCGCCAACACGGCCGCGCTGGCCGCCGCCTTCCTGAAGGAGGCGCTGGCCGGCGCCGGGTCGCCGGAGTTTGTCGTGCCCGACGGCCTGGTCTGGCTCACGCTGGACGAGCGCGCCATGCAGCTGACCGGCCAGGCGATGCTCGCCAGCGACACGACGCCGGCGCGCTACCGCTACGGCGAGGTGTTCCTGCAGCACAACCGGCCCTACGACGTCAGCACGGTCTGGAATCCGCCGCCTGCGCCCGTGGATTTCTACATCGACCACGCCTCCGGCGGCAAGCCGCTGCTGCACTTCACCGCAGCGCAATACGCGCGCTATCGGATCGTGCGCGAGGCAGCGGGCGGGGAGACGGTGCAGCTGACGGAGATGGTACTTCAAGCGGGCCAGGAGGCCGTCTATGAGGACGCGCAGGCGCAGGTCGGCGTGACCTACACCTACCGCGTCATCCCGATCCACGAGGAGCTCTTGCAGGAGGGCGTCTGGCTCGAGGGTCCAAGCGCCGCACAGGTGGCCCAGGCGCGCTGGACGTATGACGCGCTGCTGGACGGCCTGGTCGACTGGCTTGCGCCCGCACAGGAGCCGACGCCCTCGCCCACGGAGCGCACGTCGCTGTTCTGGTGACCTAGGCCGTGCAGTCCGTCCGCTCGAAGTATTCCTTGTTGTACAGGTACGCCTTGTCCTCCGGCCAGCGCTCGCCGACGCGGTCGTTATACGCTCGCGCCAGCGCGCGCTCGCCGAGGCGGTCGTAGCACACGCATAGCTGCAGCAGCGGCACGTAATCATAGCAAGCGGATTGCACGAACGCGCCGGAGCGCTCGTCCTTTCTGCATGCCAGCGCCCGCTCATACCAGTAGGCGGCGGCGCGGTAGTTCTGCATGGCCATGAAGCCCGCGCCGATCTCGCAGCAGGTCTCCGCCCGCGGTAGATCCATCGCAAACGTCCGCATGCGCATGGCCTGCGCCTCTTCCGGCCTGTCCAGCGCCTGCAGGCACTGGGCAGCGCAGCGGCAGGCCTCGATGCGGTTTTCGACCCATCCATCGGGCCTTGAGAGAAATTCTTCGAAGCGCTCCAGCGCCTGCTCGTAGCGCTTGTGGTCCCTCAGTTCGCGCGCATAATAGAACAGGCCGCGCGTATCCAGCCGTTCGCCGCGGGCGAGCAGCTTCTCATAGATGCGCAGGTTGCGCTCGCTCTCGCCCGGGCCCTCCTTGCGGTGACGGATGATCGCATCCCCGTAGACGATCCGACCGCGCGGCGCCACCGCCTCATGCACCGCGCCCTCAAACCGGAAGCCCATCGAGCGGCGCAGCAGCCGCTCCCGATAGTAGGTCAGCGCCGGCTCGCCGCGCGCATTGATCCCCACATAGTAGGGCAACATCACGACGTCCGCATTCTGGCCAATGGTCCGCTTGAGTGCGATGAGCCGTTGGGCATCCTGTGGCTCCAGCACGTCGTCCGCGTCCATCCAGAACAGAAAGTCCTTGGTCGCCTTGGAAAAGGCATAGTTGCGCGCCAGCGCAAAGTCGTCCTGCCAGACAAAGTCATAGACCTTGTCGGTAAACCCGCGCGCGATCTCCCGGGTGTCGTCCGTAGAGCCCGTGTCGACGATCACGATCTCGTCCACAGCCGCCGCCGCCGATTCCAGGCAGCGCGCCAGATGGCGGTGTTCGTTTCGCACGATCATGCAAAGGCTGATGGTCGCACCCCCAATGCGTTCGTTCATGGCGTATCCCTCCGCACGTGCATCTTTACTCCGTCATAGGATATGCCGGGAGCGGTTGAAAGACGTCTTCCGCTTCAAAATTCAAAGAAAATGGTGATTCGCTTGCCGATTTATTATCCTCCGGGCAATCGCTGCGCCGGCACATACAGCAATGTCTGCCAGCCGGTTTCGCCCTATCCTTCATGCCGCATGCCATGGGCCTGTTGCTGCCAGCGCCCCTGCGCGCCCACCGGCATCACCGGCCCCACCGGTCCGATAGGTCCGACGGGCCCCACCGGCCCCACTGGCCCCACTGGCCCCACTGGTCCCACCGGCGCTGCCGGTTCTCCGCTCAGCCAGACGGTCGTATACGATCCGAACAACGCTCCCAACTACGTTGCAGGCACGCCCGTGGTCTATAACGGTTCGCTCTACGCGGTCATGCGCTCCAATCCAACCGGTACGCCCGGCAGTTCGCCCGATTACCTGCTGCTGGTATCCAGCGGCGCGACCGGCCCCACCGGTTCCATGGGTGACACCGGCCCCACCGGTCCCACCGGCGCAGGCGATCCTGGTCCCACCGGTCCCACCGGCCCTACCGGCGCAGGCGACACCGGCCCCACCGGTCCCACCGGCGCGACGGGCGCTACCGGCGCTACCGGCCCCACCGGCGCGGGCGACACGGGCGCTACCGGTCCGACGGGCGCTACCGGCGCTACCGGCGCTACCGGAGAAACCGGGCCGACTGGCCCGACGGGCGCCGAAGGTCCGCAGGGTCCCGCCGGCGCTCAGGGCCCGGAGGGCGCCAAGGGCGATACCGGCGATGCCGGCCCGACGGGCGCTACCGGTGCGACAGGCGCTACCGGTCCTACCGGCCCGACCGGTCCCACTGGTCCCACTGGAACCAGCAGCCCGTGATGAACCCCGCTTGCCCATAAGACGACCCTGGAGGCCCAAATCCTCCAGACAATCCACACAACGCAAAGGCGCCGGCTCGGGCCTCATGGCCCGGCCGGCGCCGGTTTTTTGTCCGAAAGATCAATGGCAATGGCCGTCGCAGGCGCCGTGTTCGTGGCAGCTGTGCCCCTCCTCGCCGTGATGATGGCTGCACTGCGTCTGAGGATCATAGGCCAGCACGCCGCGCAGGAGCGCCTTCACGCTCTCGTCCGCGCTGCCGTGCACGCCCGGATACAGCTCAATGCCGGCCGCCGCCAGCGCCGTGCGCGCGCCGCCGCCGATGCCGCCGCAGATCAGGGCGTTCACGCCCTGCGCCTTCAGAAATCCGGCCAGCGCGCCGTGGCCTTCGCCCTGCACGCCCACAACCTGCTCGGAGACGACCTTGCCGTCCTCGACCTCATAGAGCTTGAACTGCTCGCTGTGCCCAAAGTGCTGAAAAACCTGTCCGTTTGCATACGTTACCGCGATTTTCATGGGGTATTCCTCCTTTTTTGCTCGTCAGCTGTCGGGCATCCGCAGCGGCGCACGCAGCCCGTCTCTTGCCGTTGGCAGCTGCCGCCCGCGCACATGCGCCCGCAGCAGCTCTCCCCCTGCGAGCACAGCTCGTAGCGCCCGCCGCGCAACAGCAGCCTGTGGCCGTTGACCAGCGCGTCGGCGAGCTTGCCCCGCGCCGCGTCGTACACGGCCTGTACGGTCGTGCGCGCAACGCCCATCTGGCGCGCGGCCTCCTCCTGCGTCAGCCCCAGCAGATCGATCAGGCGGATGGCCTCGTACTCGTCCAGCGCCATCTCCACCTCCCGTGAAGCGGCCTGCGAGCAGGGGCCGAACGACTCGTACCCCGGCAGCGCGCAGATCCTGCGGCATTTGACGGGTCTGCCCAAGCCGATCCCTCCCGACCATTTCTGACATATGCCAATATTAGCACGATCCGGCGTGCCTGTCAACGGGAAAAGGGGCGTTTCTGCCCCTTCATTCCCCTTTTTCCTGCGCGGCGATGCGCTCCGCCAGGTCGTTTAGGTAGACCCAGCGCTCCGTGGCCTGCTCCAACCGCTCGTCGGCCTCCCGGCGCCTTTCAGCCAGCGCCTGCAGGCGCACATAGTCGCTGGCCGCCGCTTCGGTCTCACGGTCGATGGCGGCGATCTCCGCCTCCAGCGCGGCGATGGTCGCGTCGATCGTCTCGTACTCGCGCTGCTCCTTGAAGGAGAAGCGCAGCTCCCGCGTCCGCTCGCGGCGCGCCTGCGGGGCGCGCTCCTGCGCGGGCTGCCTGTCCCGCTCGCGGCGCTGCGCGGCATACTCGCTGTAGGAGCAGACGTAGGGCGCAAGCCGGCCGTCCTCAAAGGCAAACAGGCGCGCGCACACCCGGTCGAGGAAGAAGCGGTCGTGCGAGACGACGATCGCCGCGCCGGTGAAGGCGTCGAGGTAGTCCTCCAGGATGGCGAGCGTATCGGTATCCAGGTCGTTCGTCGGCTCGTCCAGCAGCAGGACGTTGGGCGAGCCCATCAGCACGCTGCACAGGTAGAGCCGCCGCCGTTCGCCGCCCGAAAGCCGGCGCACCTGCGTATACTGCGCCTCGGGCGGAAAGAGGAACTGCTCGAGCATCTGCGACGCGCTGAGCCGACCTTCGGCCGTCTGTACGTACTCGGCGATGGAGCGCATGTAGTCGATCACGCGCAGGTCTGGATCGACCGGCGGGTACTCCTGCGCAAAGACGCCGAAGCGCACCGTATCGCCCACCTCAATGCGCCCGCTGTCGGGCGCGAGCGTTCCGGCGATCATGGACAGCAGCGTGGTCTTGCCGCAGCCGTTGGGACCGACGATGCCGACGCGGTCGTCGCGCAGCAGCACGTAGGAGAAGTCCTCGATCAGCCTTCTATCCCCAAATCCCTTGCAGACGTGCTCCAGCTCCACGATCTTGCGCCCCAGGCGCGCGCTGGCGGAGCCCATCTGCAGCCGCTCGGCCTCCCGGGGCCCCTCGACCTGCGAGAGCGCCTCATAGCGCTCGATGCGCGCCTTCTGCTTGGTCGAGCGGGCGCGCGCGCCGCGCCGCATCCACTCCAGCTCCTTTTTGAGGATGCTGCGCCGCTTGCGCGCGCCGGCCAGCTCCATCTCCTCGCGCGCGGCCCTGCGCTCCAGATAGACGGAGAAATTGCCCTCGTGCGCGTACAGGTTGCCGCCCTGCACCTCGACGATGCGCCCACAGACGCGGTCGAGGAAGTATCGGTCGTGCGTGACCATCATCAGGGCGCCGGGATAGCGCGCAAGCCGTTCCTCCAGCCATTCGACCGTGCGCTCGTCGACGTGGTTGGTCGGCTCGTCCAGCAGCAGCAGGTCGACCGGCCGGATCAGCGCCGCCGCCAGCGCCACACGCTTGCGCTGGCCGCCCGAGAGCGTGCCGATGTCCTGGTCAAACGCGCCGATCCCCAGGCGCGTCAGCATGTTCTTGGCCTCGTATTCGGCCGCATCCCGCACATCCCGGGAGAGGCCGTCGAAGATCTGTTCGAGTACGGTGCTCCCCGGCGCGAAGTCCGGGGTCTGGGGCAGATACGCAACGGTCAGCCCGTTTTTCTGCGTGATCGTGCCCGCATCCGGCTCCTCGATGCCGGCCACGATCCTGAGCAGCGTGGACTTGCCCGCGCCGTTGAGGCCCACCACGCCGGTGCGCTCGCCCGGCTGAATGTGCAGCGTCGCGCCGTTCAGGACGGGTCGGCTGCCGTAGGATTTGCAAATGCCCTCTGCGCTCAGGATGCTCGCCATAAGCCGTTCGATCTCCTTTTCATTCCTCGGTAAACACGACGCCCGAAAGCGCCGGAAAGAGGCGAAGCGCCTCTTCTTCGATGCGCCGCCGGTCCGCCGCGCGCACGGCCTCAAACGGCGTCACGGTCAGCCGTCTGCCGCTGCGCTTCCACTTCCCGACGACCCGTCCGTTCAGCAGCACGGTCGGCGCGACGATGCCCGTCAGATTGAAGATGCCGCGCAGGTGTTCGGGCCGGAAAAACAGGCTCTCCGTCTTCTGGTATCCGAGCATCAGCTGGTCAAACCCCGCCAGCAGGACGCACGGCGGAATGTCATGCGCGCCGTCCGGTGTCCCAGGGCCGTCCTCCAGTGCATAATACGTGCGCCCGCTGCAGGAGATGGCGCGGACCGGCAGCCGGTCCAGCCATGTCTTGACCTGCGATTGCGTCGCGCCGAAAAAATAGGCGGCGTCGCGCACCGTAGCCGGGCCGAAATGCGCAAAATACCGGCGCGCCATCTCCAGGCGCGCCTCGTTTGCCTCCATCGGCGCAAAATCCGGCAGGCGCATGAACGTCTTTTTTTCGCATACGGCATAGCCGATCAGGCCGGCGTCGCACAGCGCGCGGATCGTTCCGCCCCAGGCATTGAAGATGCTTTCGGCCTCCCCGTCCGTCATGCCGGCGCTGCGGCAGGCCGCACGCAGCGCCTCGCGCGTGTTCTCCCCCGCCTCGATGCGCTGCAGGATGAGGTCCGCAAAAAAGCGCTTGCGCGCCGCATCCACGCGCGCATCTGCCCCCAGCGTGTCGCAATCGCGCGGGCTCTGCGCGCGCCCCCTGTGCAGGAATACGGGCAGGTCCTCCAACGCGAACACGTGCAGGGTGCCCCGGATTGTCCAGGATTTGACCAGCCTCTCCGGGCCGCACGCACCGCCGCTGCGGATGCGCAGGGCGTGCAGCGCGCTCTGCAAAAACTGCGCCTGCACGCCGCACAGGTCGCGCACGACGGTGCGCGCAGGCGCGGGCGCGAGCAGATGCTGCCCCGCCAGCCGCCTGCATCGGATCTCCTCTTCCGTCATGCGTTCATGCACCTCATCTTCGCGTGATGTCCTCCCGCAGCCGGTACAGCGTTGCCCCGCAGCCGGACGCCGCAAGCGCATCCGCGAGGAACTCGACCGTCCAGCGCGCGCCATACTGCGCCCAACCATATCGCACACCGCCGACGCGGGTGCCCTTGCGATTGCTGTCCGCAAAGACCAGCGCCTCTCCGTCGCAGTCCTGCGTCAGCAAAATCGCGTGGGGGCCGTTTCCGTCCACGTAATTGCACGCCAGCTGCAGCACGTCGCCCCGCTGCGCCATGCGCAGCAGTTCGGCGGCCTGCTGCGCGTTCTCCTCACGCGCCTGCTCCGGATCCGAGCGAAACCTGCCCACCTCGGCGTAGGGACTGTCCGCCGCCTGCGCCCACTGCACGCCGTAGCGCCAGGGAGAACAGTCCTCCGCGTCCGCATTCAGCGGCATGGCCAGCCGCGCGTCCGGCGCATCCGCCAGCGCATAGCCGTCCGCAAAGGCCTCCAGCAGCCCGCGCAGGAAGTTCTTGCAGGTGCCCGGATCGTCGGCGTCATCCGCCGGCATGAAGCGGGCATTTGCATCCTGCGCGATCGCCTGCGCGCGGCCGAGCATGTCGTCGATCAGCGTCTCGCGCGGCGTGCGCAGCTGTACCGACACCCAGGCGGTCTGTCCTTCCATCCCGTAGCCGGTCAGCGTGGCCGTCACGCGCTCGTGCGTGGCGGGCAGCAGCGCCGTCTGCTCCATGCGCCCGCCCTCCGCGCGCAGCACAATCGTTCCCCCCGTCCAGGAGAAGCACAGCTCCAGCCGCAAGACGTTCGTCCCCTCCGCCTCCACCCGCAACAGCCTTCCAACCCCCGCGCCATCTGACGCCGTCGGCGCGATCAGGCGCACGCGCGGTTTGGGCTGCATCGGTTCAAACGCGTCATCCGTCTCTCCCAGGGCCGCCAACGGGCCCACTGTCAGCATCAACACCATGAGCAGCGCAAGGAAGCGCCCTGTCATCGTCCTCCTCTTCTTTCCCCGGCAGGATCGCCCGCGCGTCGGCGGACGTGATCGTCTGCAGCTGTTCAATCGACAGCGTGCCCTTCTCCTGCGCGAGGCGGTTGGCCTGCGCCTCGACGAGCTTCTCCAGCGTGTTTCGAATGCCGCGCGCGTTGCCGAAATCCGCGCGGTCGGCGGGGCGCATCTGCTCGAGCGCGCCGCGGATCACGGCGCACGCCTCCCGCTCGACGGTATACTGCTGCTTCCCCGCATTCAGCTCGAGGATGGCCATCAGCTCGTCCGTGGTGTAGTCCGGGAATTCGATGTACTTGTTGAAACGCGAGCGCAGGCCGGGGTTTGCATCCAGAAAGTCCTGCATCTCGCGCGTGTATCCGGCGGCAATGACGACCAGGTCGCCCCGGTTGTCCTCCATCAGCTTAACCAGCGCGTCCACCGCCTCGCGGCCAAAGTCGTTCTGCGCGCCCCTGCGCGCGAGCGCATACGCCTCGTCGATGAACAGGATGCCGCCCATCGCCTGGCGCACGACCTCCTGCACCTTCAGCGCCGTCTGCCCCACATAGCCGGCCACCAGGCCGGACCGGTCCGTCTCGACCAGATGTCCTTTGGACAGAAAGCCCAGCTTGCGGTAGATCCTGGCCAGCAGGCGCGCGACGGTCGTCTTGCCCGTTCCGGGGCTGCCCGTGAAGACCATGTGAAACGACATGTCCATCACCTTCAGCCCGCTGTCCGCGCGCAGCTTGCGGATCCGGATGAGGTTGATCAGCGTGTCCAGCTCGCGCTTGACCTCCTCCAGGCCGATCAGCGCGTGCAGCTGCGCCGTCAGCTCCTCGAGCGTCTCCGGTTCCTGTTCTTTCTGCGCCTGCGCCGCATTCTCCTCCTTTGGGGCCGTTTCTGTGGCCGGACACGCCTCGCCAGCGTGCGGCGCCCCGTCCAACGGACCGGCCAGCGCGCTCAGCGTGCGCTCATAACCGGCGATGAACGCGCTTTCACGCTCGTCCAGGCAGCCATCGAAGGATGCGGCAAATGCGCGCAGGATGGTCAGGACCGACGAGGCGAAGCCCTTTGCGATCCGGGTGCCATCCTTGCGGTCGCACGCACCGGCGCAGCGCAGCAGCAGCGGCGTGCCCTGCGCAAATGAACGATGTCGGTGTGCCAGGCTGGCCAGATCCCGTTCGTGCGCGACGTCCAGCGCATCCACGTCCGGCAGATGCGCGATGAACGCGCGCTGCGCCTCGCTGGGCTCGCCCTGCAGCGTCGCAAGGCGCAACAGCAGCGCCTGCATATACATTGCCAGAAAGAAGCGCGCATCGGCCACGCCCACCTGCGTCCAATTGCCGCTGCGGACGATCTCATCACAGATGTCCCGCAACCGCGCATAGTGCCGCGCGGCCTGTTCAGACAGCGCATCCATGGCATCATCCTCCGTTTATCGTTTGAATTTGGCCAGGATCCTGCGCACGTCGGCGCGGCGCAGCACGAACACGTCCGCAGCGGGCACGCCATAGGTGCGCAGGAAGTAGAGCAGGAACAGCCCGCCGGCCACGGTATAGGACAGCACCGACGCGATCGCCGCGCCCTCCTTGCCCATCGCTGGGATGGCCACGGCGTTGACCGCGACGTTGACCAGCACGCTGCCCGTGAGCATGCCCAGGTAAGTGCCCTTTTTTCCCTTGGCCAGCAGCAGCGTGCCGATGATCTTGAAGTACGACATGCTCAACACGCCCAGCAGCAGGATGACCGTCACGCCATAGGCGGGCAGAAACTCGCTGCCGCCGATGACGTAGATCGCGGGCCGGCCAAAGACCACGATGCCGGCGATCACCACCAGCGTCAGGTACAGGTTGATCTTCAGGCTCATGGTGATCTCGCCAACCGCATCGTCCTTGGCCGTGCGCGAAAAGAGCACCTCGCGGAACGCGTCGGAGATCAGCCAACCGTACTCGGCCAGCGACACGCCCAGCGTATAGTAGCCGATCTGGGCATCCGGCACGCCGAAACCCTCCATCATCAGTACGTCGACCTTGTAGTTGAGCGTCAGCATCAGCGTGGTGAGCATCGTCACCAGGCCGAAGGGCAGGATCTTCAGCAAAAAGCGCAGGTCTGCACGAAACGGATTGGGCAGGCGCCTGATCCGGTAAAACGCCATCACCACGGTGATCACATCGCCCACGACGATCAGCGCGAGCGCCACAAGCAGCGACGGCTGCAGCGTATAGAACGCCAGGATCGTGATCAGCGTATTGGTGATGCGCGCGGTGAAGAAGATGACGTTTTTGAACTTCACATCCTCGACGGTGATGGTGAAGCTCATCTGATTGGCCAGCACCTGAACCGGCGCGATCAGGCAGACCGCGGTGATCGCAAACGAATGCAGCGCACGGGCCAGTACCACGCCCACCACCGTATAGGCGATGAACTGCAGCAGGAAGATGCGAAGGAACTTGTCCAGCACGTCCGGCGTACCCAGCCGCTTGTAATACGGCAGCGGCTGATACAGGCCGAAGTTGGCGGTGATGGCCACGATGGTCAGCGTCGCGTTGATGCCCGCGAGCTGTCCCTTGAGCTCCGGGCCGAGGTACCGGTTGGAAAACGCGGACGCGACCAGGCCGATCAACAACGCGAAGACCTTCGTCAGTACGGTGAACACGTAATCGTTGCCCGTAATGCGCCGGGCGATCTGTTTGATAGGCATCGGCTTTCCCCTTTTCGCTGGGTTTCCTTTTTATTATACCCCCAACGGCCGCTTTTGCATAGCCGGTTCTGCGCACCCGCCGCCGCAGCGCGGCATAGAGTATAGCGGGTCCCAACCCCTGCAACGGAGGTGCCAGAAAGATGTATTTGACCCAACCCCGGATTCCCGATTTTATCCAGCCGCTCGACTGCGGTTGTAGCGTCGATAGATGTGCCTGCGTAGGCACGGGCCCCATCGCGGAAAACGGCTGTACGCTTGTCATCCATAAGATCGTGTTGGATGCCTGTGGCGGCCAATCCTGCACGCCGCGTACGTTCTCCATCTGCGTCAAGGGCCCCAGCTATCCCAACGGCGAGGTCTTCCAGCTGACCGCCGGAAGCTGCCTGGAGATCGACGAGCCGCTCATCCTGGCCGGCCTGATCTGCGGCGACTATACGATCGAGGAGATCTGCGACACCGGTCGCAGCTATTGCAGCACCATCACCGGCCCGAACGTCTGCGGCAACTGCGTGCGCCTCGTGCCCGGCTGCCCGCCGGCCGTCGTCACCATCGTCAACCGCCGGCGCATCTGCCGCTGGGGCCATTGCAGCGGCATCGGCTGTGGCTGCGGCTGCGGCGGCCAGAGCGGCTGCTGTCTGCGCGACTGCATCCAGACGCCGCCGATCCAACCGCGCAGCGCCCAGTTCGCCTGACGCGACGCCGCCCGAAAGCCTGGCTTTCGGGCGGCCTTTTGCATGGAAAAGCGCATTCGTCACGACTGCGCGCGGTCGATGCGGATGCGGCGCGTGCAGTCCTTTTCAAAGAAGAGGTCGTGCGAGATGATCACCAGCGTCTTGTCCCGAAAGGCCTCCAGGATGTAGCGCCACAGGTCTTCCTTGGCCGCGGCGTCCACGTAGTTGAACGGCTCGTCCAGAATGTAGACGTCCGCATCCGTCGCCAGACAGCGCGCCAGCTGCAGCTGCTTCTTTTGTCCGGAGGAGAGCCCCTCGCCGTCCTGCCCGACCGCCGCGCCCCGCAGCGCCTCGGGCAGCCGCGCGGCGGCCGCCGGCCGGTCCCACAGGTTCTCCTCGGCGGCGCCCTCGATCAGGAACGGCTCGGCGGGCACCAGCAGCACCCTTGCGCGGAGCCGCTGCGCGTCCAGATCCGCATAGCTTTGCCCGTTATAGGCGATGCGCCCGCCCGAGGGGATCAGCAGCTTGACCAGCAGGCGGCCCAATGTCGACTTGCCGGAGCCGTTTTCCCCGGTCACGAGCAGCCGCTCCCCTCTGCGCAGGTCCATGGAAAAGCCCTCGAACACCGGCCTGCTCCCATAGGCGAAGTACAGATCCCGCACCTCGAGGGATTCGAACACATCCAGCGCGCCCTGCGCCTGCGCACGCGCCTCCGCCGTCTGCTCGTGGAACGCCGACAGGCGGCCCAGTGAGACCCGCTTCACCCGGTATGCCTTGAAAAATTCCATGACTCCCTCCAGACTGCCCCACATCGAGGAGAAGTAGAGCGCAAAGAGCGTCACCGTGCCGATCGAAATGACCCCCTGCAGCACGCGCAGGCCGCCGATGCAGAAGGTCAGGGTGTTGGCGATGTTCATCAGCCCGTTCACGCACAGCAGGTCGTAGCAGTTGTCCAGCCAGTTGTGGCGCTCTGTAGCGCGAAAGAGGCCGGACAGCCCGGCCTTCGCACGCTCGCTGAAGAACGCCTGCGCGCCCGTCGAGCGGATCTCCTCGCCGCCCGTGTAGAGTTCGTCGGTCAGGGTGTTCAGCTTTTCCTCCGCCTCGATGACGGCCTCCTCGGCGCGCTCCACGCGCGGCACCATCCGCTTCGTCGCCAGCGCGAACAGGGGATAGGTCACCACGATCAGCAGCGAGAGCAGC
Source organism: Candidatus Onthenecus intestinigallinarum (assembly GCA_018713325.1). GTDB lineage: Bacteria > Bacillota > Clostridia > Christensenellales > Aristaeellaceae > Beduinella > Beduinella intestinigallinarum. Next base: position 103,014 of record DVFJ01000015.1, read on the forward strand.
CAGTCGGTCTTCAACATATAGCCGAGCATGCACGCGGCCAGCGTCAGATTGCCCACAAAGGAGATCCCGTCGTAAAACGCCAGCCCGCCCGCCTTTTCCACGTCCCGGCTGACCAGCTGCACGTAGTGCCCGAGGTTCTTCTTCTTCAGGTCGGTCAGGGACAGGCGCAGCAGGTCCTGCAGGATCTGTTCGCGCTCCAGCGTGTCGGCGCGGTTCTGCGCGGCGTATTGCACCACGTAGCGAAAGAAGAGCACCGGCACGAACGCGACGCCCAGCGCCAGCGCCAGCAGCACCGCGGTGCGAAAGCCCGCGGCGTCCCCGGCCGCGCATACGTCGATCAGCCGCTGAATCGTCTGGGGCGACAGGTAGGCGAGCGACTTGTGCGCGACGGTCAGCAGCAGGTAGCCCAGCAGCAGCCAGCGGTGGCGGCGGTAAAAGGGGCCATAGATTTGGAAAATTCGTCTCACGCGCATCCCTCCATCTTTTGAATGGGATCATAGCAGCATCGTTGGACTCAGATGCGCACTTTGTCCGCCCCCCTTCTGTGCTCCATCATTTTACAGTTATTATAGCAGATAGGCCTGCGCCTGTCTGCACAGACGCGACTTTTTGATTTCTTTTTGATGACACGCGGCCAACTTTCCCGACCTGTCTGCGCAAAAAAGCGCCCAGACGAACGTCTGGGCGCTTTCTCATTGGGATCCGGCAGCGACCTACTCTCCCGGGCCGTCTCCAGCCAAGTACCATCGGCGCACAAGGGCTTAACTTCTGTGTTCGGTATGGGAA
>DVFJ01000016.1 GCA_018713325.1 Candidatus Onthenecus intestinigallinarum
TCCCTTCCCATTTGATGTGCATAGCTTTATTTTTTCCGAGGATGCCGTTGCGCTCGAGACAAAGCTGCATCGCATGCTTAACAATAAACGCATAAATAAGATTAACCTACGTAAAGAATTCTTCCGCATCAGCCTAGATGAACTCCAAGCGCTCGTAGAAGACTGTGATCCTTCTGCAGCTTTCAACCGCACCGCTCTCGCCGAACAGTTCCGTCAAAGTCTTTCAATCGACGAAGTACCTAACTCTATCGACTTGGAAGATCTTGAAGAAGAGACCTGCGAGTAAATTATGATTACACTTCCACGAGAGCCCAGTTTGTTTAAACAATAAGAGCAGAAGGTATCACTCATGCCGATCGCTTATCCCGCATGCTTCTTTCAGGAAGATGCCGGTTATTCCGTTGTCTTTCCCGACCTGGGCTATCTCGCAACGTGTTCCGACAGCCTGACCGGCGCGTTTTCCGCAGCTGTGGATTGTCTTGCCGGGTACCTCCACGCCGCACAGCGTGATGGGGAGCAGGTACCTCCTCCCTCTCATCTGCGCGCCATGGATCCTGCGCGCATTGCGCGTGAACTCGGAGCAGAGCCCAGCGAATCGTTTGTTCACATGGTCACGGTTGATGCAGAGGACTATGCCTGTATCCACTTTAAAAAATCCATTTAGAAAACGCTCTCTACCCATGTATGGCTAAATGTCGTAGCGGTCAAAAAGAGCATAAACTTTTGTCTGCGCGATACAGGTATGGCATTCCGGCTGATTGATCCGATCGAATCCCACAAAAAGACCGCCGCCCTTCCAAGGACGGCGGTTTGTCGCCGGGCGGCGTTTGGCCGCCCGACGGGACATGCGTCAGTTCAGTTTCAGACCCAGGAAGTCCGCCATCTGCTCGCACACGGCCTCCGCGCGCGAGAGCGTGGGCATCTCGCAGAACACGCGCAGCAGCGGCTCCGTGCCCGAGAAGCGCACGATGATCCAGCCGTCCGAGAAGTAGACCTTGCAGCCGTCCAGGTAGGAGACGCGCTCCACGTGCTCGGCAAACGCGGGCAGCTGCTTGTCGACCATCAGCCGCTGGTTGAGGCTCGCCTTGAGCTCCGCGTCGAACTTGCAGTCGTGCTCGACCATGTAGCACTCGCCGAACTGATCGGTGATCTCGCGGTAGAGCTCGGAGAGCTTCTTGCCCGTGACGGCCAGCATCTCCACCAGCAGCGTGCCGGCGTAGATGCCGTCCTTGCCGCTGATGTGTCCGCGCACCGTCAGGCCGCCGGAGGACTCGCCGCCGATGACCGCGTTGTGCTCGTCGATGGCCGCCGAGATGTGCTTGAAGCCCACCGGCACCTCGTAGCACTCCTCGCCGAACGCGTGCGCCACCTTGTCCAGCAGGTGCGTGGTCGCCAGGTTGCGCACCGCGGGTCCGTGCCAGTGGCGGTACTTGACCAAGTAGTAGTACAGCAGCACGAGGATCTCGTTGGGATGGACGAACTTGCCCTCATCGTCGATGATGCCCAGGCGGTCCGCGTCGCCGTCGGTGGCGATGCCGATGTCCGCGCCGGTCTCCTCCACCACGCCGCGCAGCGCGCCGAGCGTGCGCTCGTTGGGCGCAGGCAGCCGGCCGCCGAAGAGCGTGTCGTGCCGCTCGTGGATGACGTCCACCTCGCAGCGGGCAGTGAGCAGGATGGTCTGCAGGGCCGTTCGGCTCACGCCGTACATCGGATCGAGCACGATCTTCAGCCCGCGCGAGCGGATCGCGTCCATGTTGACCGCGCGGATGATCGTGTCGATGTAGCTGTTGTACGGGCTGATGATCTCCACATAGCCCGCGGCCAGCGCCTTCTCGTAGTCCAGCACGGGGATGTCGTCCTTCTGGATCTGCGCGCACGCCGCGGCCAGCTCGTCCGTGACCTCCTGCTTGGCGTCGCGCCCGCCCTTGGTAAAGAGCTTGATGCCGTTGTACAGCGCCGGGTTGTGGCTGGCCGTCACGGCCATGCCGTAGTACAGGCCGTATTGCTGAACGGTATACATGATGAGCGGCGTGGGCGCCTCACGGTTGATGAAATAGGTGTGGATGCGCCGCGCCGCCATGACCTCGGCCGCCCACTGTGCCGCCTGGCGCGAGAGGAACCGGCGGTCAAAGCCGATGCAGATCCCGCGCGAGGCGACATCCTCCGCCTCCATGCGCTGCGCCAGAGCGAACGCCAGGCGCTGCACGTTCTCGCGCGTGAACTCGTCGCCGATGATCGCGCGCCAGCCGCCCGTGCCGAATGTAATCATCAGGATGTCCTCCTTTGTACCCGCGCTCTGCGGCGCCGGTGCTGGAGGAATATTCGCCGGGATGCGCGTCTTTTCCTTCGCCGCGCATACGGTTTGTGCAGAATCTTCGCTACGAGAGTTCCGTCTCGCGTCGCAGCGCGGACAGCCGCGCATCCACCTCCGCCATGCGGCGGGACAGGCCCTGCATCTCCCGCCGCGTCCGCGGCGCGCAGGTGGCCTCGCGCTTGTAGCACAGGTCGTGCTCCAGGCTCGCCCATACGTCCATGGCCAGCGTGCGCACCTGCACCTCCACCGGCACCCGCCGCGCGCCCTCGACCGTACACACGGGCATGTTGAGCACGACGTGCAGGCTACGGTATCCGTTCTCCTTCGGGGCGCGGATATAGTCGCGCTCGCGCAGAATGCCGATGCCGGGTAGCGCGCGCAGCGCCTGGCCCACATCGTATACGTCCTCGACCGTCGGGCAGACGATGCGCATGCCCGCGATGTCGTACAGACGGTCTCTCGCACACTCGATGCTGACCGCGTATCCCTTACGCGTCAGCTTTTCGCAAATGCTCGAGTAGGTCTTGATGCGTGTCTGCACATGATGGATGGGCGCACGTCCCAACTGGAGCCGTTGTTCTCGCTGCAAATTCGATATGCGCAGGTTCAGTTCAGCCAGCGCCTCGCCGTACAGGTATTGCAGCCGCCGGTAATCTGCCGGCGCGATGCCCTGTTCCTGTGCGGGCAGCAGTCGCATGCGCGCCGTCGCCTGTTTCAAGGAAGCTTCCATTTCCTTCACCTCTGATCCGTTTGATCTATCGCATGCGCCAAGCGCCGTGTCTGCTGTGGTTCCTTCTACCTCTATGATACCCCTCAAAAATGGCCCTCCCATGTGCCGAATGTAGCGCGGCTGTGAAAGATTGTGTCCTGCGCGCCGGGGCACTCCCACTGTTGTATGCGCCCGCGACGCCAAATATGCGCGCTTGACACAAAGCCCCATCCCGGCGATAATAGCGGTAAAGACCCTTCGGAGGGATGCACATGAGCGACATTTCCCGCCTTGAGCGCCTGCTTTCGCTGCTGAGCAGCCGGCTGAACGACCTCGCCTGCCCGCTGTGCGGCGCGGCCCTTTGCGCGCCCGAGGGCGCGAGCCTGCGCTGCACAAAAGGCCATTGCTTTGACGTGGCGCGCAAGGGCTACGTCAACTTCGCGTGCGCGGGCACGCTCGCGCACTACGACAGGGCGCTGTTTCTCGCGCGGCGCGCCGTGTTTGACGCCGGCTGCTACGCGCCCGTGGCGGATGCGCTGCGCGGCGTGCTGGGTACGGAGGCGGCGCGGCTGGGCCGGCCGCCGCGCGCGCTGGATGCGGGCTGCGGCGAGGGCTATTATGCGGCCGCGCTGGCGCGGGACGGGTGCGAAGTCTTCGGCGTGGACCTGAGCCGCGACGCGGTCGCGTTGGCCGCGCAGCGACCGGAGCCGGTCTGCTGGTGCGTCGCCGACCTGACGCGCCTGCCGCTCGCGCCGGGCTCGATAGACGTCGTGATCGACGTCCTTTCCCCGGCCAACTACGCGTCGTTTCGCCGCGCGCTGCGCCCGGGCGGACTGCTTGTCAAGATCGCGCCGGGCGAGGACTACCTGCGCGAGCTGCGCGCTGCGTTGGGACAGGGACCGCACGCGCCGCAGGACGTGATCGACTACTTTGGCGCGCACATGACGGGCGTATGCTGCGAATCGCTGCGCTATACCTGCGCGGTGGACGGCGGGCTGCGCGAGGCGTTCTTCCGCATGACGCCGCTGACGGGCGGGCGAACGCTGGACGCTGCGGCGCTGGCCTCCATCCGCGATATCACCATCGACCTGCGGGTGCTGACAGGCCGGTTTGCCTGAATGCCGGCAATCAAACAACGGAGGAGGAAGCTTTTTGCTTCCTCCTCCGTCTGCATGCTCATTTCTTTCGGCCCTTCAGGTAGGCGTCGATGCCCTTGGCCGCCGCCTTGCCCGCGCCCATCGCGAGGATGACCGTCGCTGCGCCGGTGACCGCGTCGCCGCCCGCATAGACGCCCTCCTTGGTCGTGCGGCCATCCCGCTCGTCGGCGACGATGCAGCGCCAGCGGTTCGTCTCCAGGCCCCGGGTGGTCGAGGCGATCAGCGGGTTGGGCGAGGTGCCCAGCGCCATGATGACCGTGTCGACCTCCATCGTAAACTCGCTGCCCTCGATCTCCACCGGGCGGCGGCGTCCGGACGCGTCCGGCTCGCCCAGGCCCATGCGCACGCAGACCATGCCGCGCACCCAGCCGTTTTCGTCCAGCAGGATCTCTCGGGGATTGGTCAGCAGGTCGAAGACGACGCCCTCCTCCTTGGCGTGGTGCACCTCCTCCGCGCGGGCGGGCAGCTCCTGCTCGCCGCGCCGGTAGACGATGTGCGTCTGCGCACCCAAGCGCAGCGCCGTGCGCGCCGCGTCCATGGCCACGTTGCCGCCGCCGACGACCGCCACGCGCCGGCCGGTGACGATGGGCGTGTCGTATTCATCCGAGAAGGCCTTCATCAGGTTGGCGCGCGTCAGGTACTCATTGGCGGAGAAGACGCCGTTGCCGTTCTCGCCGGGGATGCCCATGAACTTGGGCAGACCCGCGCCCGAGCCGATGAATACCGCGTCGTAGCCCTCCTCGTCCAGCAGCGCGTCGATCGTCACCGAGCGGCCGACGACGACGTTCGTCTCGATCTGCACGCCCAGACGCCGGACATTCTCGATCTCGGCCTCGACCACCTCGCGCTTGGGCAGGCGGAACTCCGGTATGCCGTACACGAGCACGCCGCCCGCTTGGTGCAGCGCCTCGAAGATCTTGACCTCGTAGCCCATGCGCGCCAGGTCGCCCGCACAGGTGAGCCCCGCCGGGCCCGCGCCGATCACGGCCACGCGCATGCCGTTCTTCTCCTGGGGCGGCTCGGCCTGAACGCCCATGCGGCGCGCCGTATCGGCGGCGTAGCGCTCCAGCTTGCCGATGGCGACCGGCTCGCCCTTGACGCCCAGCACGCAGCGCCCCTCGCACTGCGTCTCCTGCGGGCAGACGCGCCCGCACACCGCAGGCAGCGCCGAGTCGCGCGCGAGGACGCGGCTGGCGCCCACGGCGTCGCCCTCCTTCAGGCGCGCGATGAAGCCCGGGATGTCGATGCCGACCGGACAGCCGGCCACGCACATCGGCTTTTTGCAGCCCAGGCAGCGCTGGGCCTCCTGCACGGCCTCCGCCTCGTCATAGCCGAGGCAGACCTCCTCAAAGTTGTGCGCGCGCACCTTCGGGTCCTGCTCGCGCACCGGCACCCTCGACTTTGCCATCAGTCCTCACCTCCGCAATGTCCGCATCCGCCGTGATGCGTCTTCCCCTCGCGCAGCCGCAGCAGCGCGCGGCCCTCCTCGGTCCTGTACATCTGCTGGCGCTTCATCGCCCCGTCAAAGTCGACGAGATGGCCGTCAAACTCCGGCCCGTCCACGCAGGCGAAGCGCGTCTGTCCCCCCACGCTCACGCGGCACGCGCCGCACATGCCCGTGCCGTCCACCATGATGGGGTTGAGCGACACGACCGTGGGGATGCCCAGCTCGCGCGTGAGCTGCGCGGTGAACTTCATCATGACCATCGGGCCGATGGCCACGCACAGGTCGTAGTGGCGTCCCTGGCGCTGCACCAGGTCGCGCACGACGTCCGTGACCATGCCCTGCACGCCCGCGGAGCCGTCGTTGGTGGCGATGTACACGCCGCCCGCGACCGCCTCCATCTCCCTTTGCAGGATCAATAGATCTGCGCTGCGCGCGCCGATCACCACATCCGCTGCCACGCCCTGCGTGCGCAGCCACTTGACCTGCGGGTACACGGGCGCCGTGCCCACGCCGCCGGCGACGAAGAGCACCTTCTTTTGGCGGATGTCCGGATCCGCAAGCATCTCGCTGGGGCGTCCCAGCGGCCCCACGACCGTATCGAATGCATCGCCCACGCCCAGCGCGGCCATGCGCTCCGTGGACGCGCCCACGACCTGGAACACGATCGTCACCAGGCCGCGCTCGCGGTCGTAGTCGCAGATGGTCAGCGGGATGCGCTCGCCCCGCGCGTCGATCTTGACGATCAGGAACTGCCCCGGCTCGGCGCTGCGCGCCGTGCGCGGCGCTTCGACGTCCATGAGGTAGATCTTGTCCGCCAGCTTTTCAGCCCTGCGAATCGGATACATGCAATCCCTCCTAAGTCAAGCGGCATGCGCACAATATGCGGAATCGATGAAAATATGCAAGTTTTATCTTAAAGCCTTGCAGGCCAATTGTCAAGCGGGGCTTTTTCATCCGTGTCCGTGCCGCGCAAAAAAAGCGCCGCGCGGCGCTGTGTGCGGTCCGCGCGGCGGGCTTCAGTCGTCCTTGTGCCGGCAATAGTCGGCCAGGCAGCCCATGGGGCATACGCCCGGGTCCTCGCAGTGGTAGTCGTCAAACCAGTAGCCCTTGGGGTGGATCTTCGTGCGGTAGCGGTGGTGCGGCACGGGCAGCGGATCGCTGGCGCGCAGCGTGGCGGCCATCAGCTCGCGGAGCATGTCCAGCTGCACCTGCGCATAGGCGGGATCGTCGAACAGGTTGTGCAGCTCGTAGGGGTCATCCCGGAGGCAGTAGAGGTAGCCGCTGCCGAGCATATCGACCTGCAGGGTGTAGTCGCCCTTGCGGATCATGCGCACCTGACCGCACTGCGTCCAGCTGTTCAGGCAGTCGAACGTCACCATGTTCTGGCTCGCGCCCTCACCCACCAGCGTCAAACCGTCCTTGCCGTCCCAGTACAGGCCGGAGAAGCCGCTCTCGGAGTAGCCCACATCGAACTCGTGCGCCGGGTACGGCTCGCCGCGCAGCAGAGCCGTCAGGCTGCGCCCCTGGCAGCCGACGGGCGCCGGCGCGCCGATGGCGTCGCACAGCGTGGGCAGAATGTCCACGATGTTCACGCAGGCGTCGTCCTGCGTCCCCTGCGCCCGGATGCCGGGGCCGCGCCAGACCATGGGCACGCGCGTGAGGATCTGGCTCAATTCCACGCCCTTTCGGATCAGGCCGTATTCGCCCGCGAAGTCGCCGTGGTCCGACAGGAAGAGCACGATCGTGTTCTCGGACAGGCCGCGCGCCTCCAGGCCCTCGATCAGGCGCTTGAACTGGTCGTCGATCAGGCGCAGCATGCCCAGGTAGTTGGAGCGCGCGCGCAGGATGCGCGCCTCGATGTCCCCGGTCAGGACCGTCTCCCACACGCCGCGCAGCCACTCGTAGCGCGGTCCCTTAGCGGGCAGGTCGTCCTTGGAGGAGTGCAGCGGAGGCAGCGCCTCGGGCGGGAACATGTCGAAGTAGGGCGCAGGCACCTGATAGGGGTTGTGCGGCTCTGCAAAGGACACCCATGCAAAGAACGGCGCGTTGCCGTCCAGGCTGTCGATGAACTTGAGCGCCGAGGAGACGTTGCGGTACGGGTGCTGCTCCTCCACCGTGCCGGGCGAGGGCACGTGGCTCTCCATGTGCCGCGTGGCGCACAGGAAGTCCGCCAGCTCCTTCTGCGCGGGCGTCTCGTTCTCCTCGCCCTCATAGCCCAGATGGCCGCACGTCTCGTGGAAGTCGAACGCCTCCGGCCGGCGGTGCGAGTGGTTCTTGCCGCACAGCGCGGTCACATAGCCGTTTTCCTTGAGCACGTCCAGCAGGTCCTTGCTGTACAGCGCGTCGATGGCGTTGTGGTTGGTGCGCGCGCGGTGGCACTGCGAGTAGCGGCCCGTGAACATGCTCACCCGCGCAGGCATGCACGTCGGATTGGGCGTGTACGCGCGCCGGAAGTCCACGCCGCCCTGCGCCCAGGCGTCCAGGAAGGGCATGGTATCCAGCGGGTAGCCGCAGCCCCTGCGCAGGTCGGCGCGCTGCTGGTCGGTCATGACGATGACGATATTGGGTTTCATCCGAACGCTTCCTTTCTCTGTCGGTTTCCCGGGTCAGCCCTTCACCGCGCCGATCATCACGCCCTGCACGAAGTACTTCTGCACGAACGGATAGAGCGCCAGCACCGGCGCGCTGGAGATGACAATGACGGAGTACTTGATCGCCTCGGCCATCTTGATCTTCTCGCCCATGCCCACGTCGTTGGAGCCCAGCTGTTCCGTCTGCCCCAGCAGCAGGATGTCGCGCAGCACGATCTGCAGGGGGAACAGCTCCTTGTCGCGCAGGTAGACCAGCGCGCTGAAGTAGGAGTTCCAGTGGGCGACGCCGTAGTAGAGCACGAGCACTGCGATGATCGCCTTGGACAGCGGCAGCACGATGGCCACCAGCATGCGCGCGTTGGAGCAGCCGTCCAGGAAGGCGCTCTCATAGATCTCGTGGGGAATGCTGTTCTCAAAGAACGTCTTGGCCACGATGAGATTATAGGTAGAGATCGCCGCCGGGATCAGGATCGCCCAGATCGTGTTGTCCATGTTCAGGTCGCGCACGAGCAGGTAGGTGGGGATCAGGCCGCCGTTGAAGTACATCGTAAAGAGGATGATCAGCGTAAAGAAGCGGCGTCCCTCCAGATCGCGGCGGGAGAGCGGGTAGGCCGCCAGGATGGTCATGACGATGTTGATCGCCGTGCCCGCAACGGTGTAGAAGATCGTGTTGCGGTAGCTGAGCCAGATGTCCTGGTTTTCAAAGACCATCTTGTACGGCTCTAGGGTAAAGCCCTTGGGCCAGAGGAACACCTCGCCGCGCAGCACCCGGTCCGGATCGGAGAAGGACGCGGCGACGACGAAGATCAGAGGGATGAGCACCAGCAGCATGACCAGCACGGCCACGACGTTGACGACGACGTCGAACAGGTTGTCGCCCATGCTCTGGCGAATTCTGGATGTATGTGCCTTATGAATCACCATTGCCGTCGCCTCCTCACCACAGGCTGCTGTGCGTCACCTTGCGGGAAAGGGCGTTGGCCCCCACCAGCAGGATCAGGTTGATCAGGGAGTTGAAGATGCCCACCGCCGCGCTGTAGCTGAACTGGCCCTTCTGGATGCCGTTGCGGTAGATGAACGTCGAGATGACGTCGCTCGTCGTCATGTTGACGGGGTTTTGCATCAGGAGCACCTTTTCAAAGCCGACGTTCATCAGGCTGCCGATGCGCATGATGAACAGAATGACGATCGTAGGCAGGATGCCCGGCAGCGAGATGTGCCAGATCTTGCGCAAGCGGCTGGCGCCGTCGATGCTGGCGGCCTCGTACAGCTGCGGATCGATCGCAGTGAGCGCGGCGATGTAGATGACGGAGTTGAAGCCCATGTTCTGCCACACGCCGGAGAACACATACAGCGGGCGGAAGTATTGCGCGCGGGTGATGTAGTCCTGCGGCGCGGCGCCCAGCAGCGCGCCCAGCTTGTTGAACAGGCCGTAGGACGGGTCGGAGAACAGATCCAACATGCTGACGATCACGACGATGGACAGGAAGTAGGGGATGTACGTGACGTTCTGCACCGCCTTTTGCAGCGGCTTGATGCGGACCTCGTTGATCAGCAGCGCCAGCACGATCGGGATGGGGAAGCCCAGCGCCATCTGGTAGATGCTGAGCACGAGCGTGTTGACCAGCAGGCTTTCAAAGTAATACGAGTTGAAGAACTGGCGGAAGTACAGCGTGCCCACCCAGGGGCTGGCCGTGATGCCCAGCGACGGGTTGAAGCGCCGGAAGGCGATCTGCAGTCCGTACATGGGGACGTACTGGAAGAGGATGTACCAGGCCAGGGGGATCAGAAGCAGCAGGTACAGGTCATACCGGTTTCTGAGGGCTCTGCGCAAGGCTTTCACTTGAGGTCACTCCTTCGTGGGATGGGGTGGCGTCCGGCGCCCGGCAAAAGCGAACGCCCCGCGGGGCGCCCCGCCCGCCGGGGGACGGGGCTGCCTTCGCGGGGACGTGCCGATTGGGATTTATTCGGCCGCGGCGTCCAGCGCGCGCTGATAGATGGCCTCCAGCTCGCGGATACCGATCTGCTCCAGGGTCGCGCAATACTCTTCCCACATGTCAAAGTCCCACTCGCCGAGGATGAAGTTGGTCACGGCGGTGTCGCGATAGGTGGTCAGGTCCTGCGAGATCATGTTGACCATGTCCATGTCCTCGATGCTGACGGCGGGCTTGAGCACCACGGTCTCGGGCAGATAGGGCACGAGGAGCGCGGCGACCTCCTTGGTCAGGTCGCTGGCCACGGTGCCGTCGGTCAGGTTGGTCGTCAGGCGCGGGAAGCCGCCGCCGGGCACGAGGTTGAGCTTGCCCATCGCGGTCATGAAGCCCTCTTCCGCATTCAGGATCTCGTCCACGTAGCGGGGCTGGCCGTTCTCGTCGACGTAGTAGGTCTCGCCCTCCACGCCGTAGCAGAACTCGACGGAGCCCTCTTCACTGAAGAACTGGTCGACCCAGCGGATGGCGATCTCCGGGTACTTGCAGGTGTTGGAGATGGCGAACGCGCCGATGTTCTCGATGCCGGCGGTCGCATCCACCCAGAGCTGCTCGCCGGTGGGGCCGACGAGGGGCTCAAAGCCGACGTACTGGTCCTCCACGTTGAGGAACACGTCCGAATAGGGCATGTACATCACGCCGAACAGCGCGTTGGAGAGGTTGGAGCGCCAGGCCGGACGGTCGTTCTTGTAGTAGTCGACCCACAGCAGGCCTTCCTCGTACAGGTCGTTGAGGAACATCAGGTATTCCTTGAATTCATCGTCGCACAGCCAGTTGTGCAGCTGTCCGTTCTCGTCGATGTTGTACGTATCCTTCATCTGGCTCTGCAGGCCGAAGGAGCCGCCCAGCACGTAGACGGAGCTGGGCTCACGGATGCCCAGCGGGATCTCGTCCGCCTGGCCGTTGCCGTTGGGGTCGCCGTCGCGGAAGGCGATGAGCACGTCCTTGAGCTCCTCCAGCGTGGTGGGGATCTCCTTGCCCACGGCCTCCAGCCAGTCCTTGTTGATCCACTGCTTGAAGCCCATCTTGCCCGTATCGCTCAGGTCGATGTGCGGGATGGTGTACATCTGCCCGTCGGGCGCGGTGAGCGCCTGGCGGATCTCCGGGTGCTCCTCGTAGATCTTGCTCAGGTTCGGCGCGTACTGGGCGATCAGGTCGTCCAGCGGGATCAGCTGCTGGCTGGTCACGCCGTACATGATGATCTCATTGGTCGAGAAGCTGCAGCGCAGGAAGACGTCCGGCAGCTCGTTGCCGGCGAACATCAGGTTCTTCTTCTCGTCGAAGCCCTGCGCGGGCACCTCCTGCCAGTCGAAGGTGATACCGGCCTTCTCGGCGGAGGCGTTGAGCATGCGCACGTCCTTCCACTCCGCCTGGTTCTGGTCGCGCGAGCCGAACACGGTCAGCGTGACGGGCTGATCGACCACGGGATAGCCGGTCTCATGGAAGCCGAGATCTTCCAGGGTTGCATCCTCCGCAGCGGCGGGGAACGCCGTCATCGTCAGCAGCAGGACAAACGCGACGAAGCAAGCAAGTCGTTGGCGAGCCTTCATAGGCACACCCCTTTCAAATTTGTTGGTCTCATTATAGCTTTCGTGCCGCGCTGTCGCGCCTCGATTTTCTGCAATTTTTTGACCAAAAGCTATTCATTTTTCACTTTTGCGCGTGTAATTTTTGGGCGACATGCCCGTCTGTGCCTTAAAAACCTTCAAAAAATAGGTATATTGTGCAAACCCGCAGCTGGACGCGACCTCCTTCAGCGGCCGCCCCTGCCCGATGAGCGCCTGCGCGCGCTCGATGCGCAGGCCGTTGATCGCGTCGGTCAGGGTCTTGCCCGTCTCGCGGTGAAAGACGCGGCTCAGGTATGCGGGCGAGACCCGCGCCGCCGCAGCGACCTCCTGCGCGCTGACGGGGCCGGCAAAGCGTTCCCGGATGAACGCGAGCGCGCGCTCGACGGGCTCGCTGCAGCGCGGCCGGCGGTGCTCGGCAAGCGACGCAAACAGCTGCACATATAGGCGCGTCACCGCCTCGCAGGCCTCCTCACGCGGCGTGCGGCTCAGCCATTGGAAGATTGCGCTGCCTGCGGCGGGGAGGTCCGCCCGCGCGTCCCATTCCTCCGCGGCATGAGCCGCCAGGTCGATCAGCTCCTTGAGCAGCAACGTCTCCGCGCCGCCATCCTGCGCGCGCAGCAGCCCCTGCAGGATGGCGCGCATTCGCCCGTCGTCCGGCTCTTCCAGCGCGGAGAGCAGCGCCTTCTGGTCGGCCAGGGACAGGCCGCTTCCGGCTGGCGCAGCGGGCGCAGTCGCGTCTCCCGCCTGCAGGCGGTGCACCGCATAGCTGAGCACGGCCTGCATGCTGTGCATCTGCGGCGCGGGCTCGATGCGCAGGTTCAGATGGTACATCTCCCGGATGCTCTCCTCCTGACGGCGCTGGACATAGTACAACCGCCGCTGGATCTCCTGGCTTGAATCCGTCTGATACAGCCGGTAGAAGAGGACGAACCAGCCGTTTTCTTCGCCCGATCCTTCAAAGTATAGCGCGAGGATTCCCGTATTTTCCCCTTCCGCGCTCTCCAGCAGCGTCTCGATGCCCGAGGCCGCAGCCTGTCGCTGCTGCCCGTCATAGCTCGACGGCCATTCGACGCGCGCAAAACTCGCCGCCAGGCGCGCGCCGTCGTTGGGCAGCGGACAGGGGCCCTGTCCGCCGGCATCCATGTAGTCGCGCAGACGGCCCCGCAGCAGGCGCTGCGATTCGCCCCGTCCATGCGCGCCCGCGCGCTGTACGCAGCTTTGCAGAATGCCCCTGAGCCCCTCTTCCGTCAGGCGATCCTTGAGCACGTAGTCGTATGCACCGTTGCGCATGATGGGGCGCACATAGTCGTAGTCGTCAAAGTTGCTCAGCGCGATCTGAATGACGCCCGGAAACCGGCTGCGCACGGCGCCGGAGAGTTCCACCCCGTTCATTCCAGGCATGGACACATCCATCAGCAGGATGTCAGCATGCCTTTCCTCCAGATAGCGCAGCGCCTCCTCGCCGTTTCTCGCCTGCGCCACCAGGACGAACTCGCCCTCGCTCCACAGGCGCATGCCGCCGATGTACGCGCGGGCGACCATCTCGTCGTCCACCAGCACGACGCTGTATTTCATGGCCAGTCCTCCTTCCGGTCGGGCAGATGCAGCTCCACGCAGGTGAAGCGGTTGGATGAACTGAAGATCTGGCAGGTCGCCTCGGGGCCATAGATGGCGCGCACGCGCAGCAGGACGTTGGGCAGGCCGACGTGGCGGAACGTGCTCGGCTCGCGCCCCTCAGAGACGCAGGCGGCGATCTGGCGCTCGTCCATGCCGCGGCCATTGTCGATGACCTTGAGCACCGTCTCCCCGCCCTGATGCGATCCCTTGACCGTAATCAGCCCGTCCTCGCGCAGCGCGATGCCGTGGATCAGCGCATTTTCGACGATGGGCTGCAACAGCAGCTTGGGCAGGCGCATCGCCCACAGCGCCTCGTCGACCTCCCACACCAGGCGGAAGGAATTCTGGAATTTGAACCGCTGCAGCGCGATGTAGTGCTCGATGTACTCGCGCTCCTCCCACAAGGTGATGAACTCGTCCCGATTGCCCAGCACGCTGCGCAGCAGACTGGACAGCGAGAGCGCCGCGGCCTCAATGTCCTTTTGCCCGCGCATACTGGCCACGTACTGGATGGCGCTGATGGCATTGTAGACAAAGTGCGGCTTGATCTGCGCCGCCAGCACCTCCTGCTCGGCGCGGCGCTTTTCTTCCTCCTGCACGCGCACCTCGTCCAGCAGGCTGCGGATGCGCTCCATCATCGTATTGAACGCGCCCGCCACCTCGCCGATCTCATCCTTTGATTGGATCCGCGCGCGCACGTTGACGTTGCCGCGGCGTACGGCCTGCATGCTCTCGATAAGCGCGTTGAGGTTGCGGCACAGGAACGCCGAGAACACGCACGAGGCCAGGATGGCCAGTATGAGGCACAGCGCGGCGATGCCGGCGATCTGGTCCGTCAGGCGCAGCGCGCCGAAGATCATCGTATGCGTATCGATGATGCCCACCGTCGTCAGGCCGCTCGCCGCGCTCTCGTACTGCACGAGAAAATACTGCTCGCCGCCCAGCGTTTGATACGACTGCGTGATCTCCCCCGGCCTGCCTGGCTGCACCGGCGGCGCAGGCGTGTCGCCGGACTGGTACATCAGCACGCCCTCCGGCGAATAGGTGTATAGGCTCATGCCCTCCAACGGCGAGAGGCGAAATGCCTCCGCCAGCTCCTGAAAGCTCATCTCCAGCATCACCACGGCGCTGACTCTGCGCGCGCGGATGATCGGGCAGGCGACGCGCACCATCGGCACGCCGTCATTCAGGTAATCCACCTGCATGGATGCGGACTCGACCGTGCGCAAAAACCAGTCTTCCTGTAGCGCCGTGCCGCGCAGCACGCCCCCGGTCGACTGATAGATGCGCCCGTCGAGCAGCACGAGCGCGGCGGTCGTGATGTAGGGCTTGTCGGAGATGACGCCGTTGAGCAGGCTCACGGTCGGCTTATACTGCTGAAACCACCGGTACGAGGCCAGCGCCGCGCTGCTCTTTATCGTCTCATGCACGATCTCCTGATCGGCCGTCACGGTCAGCGACGTCATGACCGCATTGTCCAGCTTTTCGCTCAGCGTCTCGTCTGCAAAGCGGATGTAGTTCGTCATGTAGCCGGCCGTGAGCTCTTCCACTGCGTCCACGCACAAGTAGCAGCATAGCGTCAGCGACAGGGCCATGACCAACAGCGCCACCGCCAGAATGATGACGAACATCTTGCCCTGTAACGTATGCAGGTTCAAAAAACGCTTGAAATCCGCCTTCATCACACATGACCTCCGCTGTCGCGCGCTTTCGGCCCCGCAGGCCGATGCTGTCATTGTAAAGACCTTTGCGCAAAATGGCAAGCCGGATGCGCAAAAAAAAGACGCCCGGACGGCATGCAAATTCAGGAATGCGCCGCCAGACGATCGGGGGATGACATAAAAAAAGGCGCCGCCCGGTGGAAGGAACACCGGACGGCAAAGGGACAATTCGCAAACGAGTGGTGCGCCATCAGGGACTCGAACCCGGGACACCCTGATTAAGAGTCAGGTGACATGCAGGCGCGACAGCTCGCGCTGGGCGTCCCTGGGCGTGATGTGGGTATAGACGCGCATGGTCGTTGACAGGGCCGCATGACCGGCCAGATATTGCACAATCCGGGGATTGCAGCCCTGCAGCAGCAGGCGCGTGATGTAGGTGTGCCCTTACGGTATAATTACGACAAACCGAAAAAGCCCCGTAGAATCAAGGGTTTTGAGGTTTTCAGTCTGGTTTTTCATCCTTTTCCAAACCGAAAAATCACGCTGAAATAAGTCGAATTATAGGGGGTGTTTCATTAACGACAAATGAATAGCAGAAAGGAACTCAAAGCCTTTTGATTTCAAACACAGCAGAATATTGGATTTAGGCGAAGCCGTCACTTGTTTCGAGTGGC
>DVFJ01000017.1 GCA_018713325.1 Candidatus Onthenecus intestinigallinarum
CGAATTTCATTATCCATCATCCATGTAACAAAAAAAGGTATCATATTGAGAACAACGAAAAGTGTTACAAATGAACATAGAGACGCGGTTGCAATGATTTTTCGGCCCCTTTCATCACGGCCTTCTTTAGAGAAAAAATAGAAAATGAAAATAGCTAATAGTATACATCCCAATATGACATTACCTCTTAGAGCAATTTGGCTATCAAATAATAGTTCGCATAAATTCTGCATTATTCTCCCTCCCGGAACTCAAACAAATCTTCAATCGTTACATCAAATACTTTCGCTATGCTATACGCCAAAAGCATGGATGGGTTATAACGGTTTCTTTCAAGCTGCATAATGGTTTGGCGGGACACACCGACTAAATCGGCAAGTTCCTGCTGGGTCATTCGCTTGGTCGCTCGGTACACATGGATTTTACTCTCAAAAGTGTACTTATTTTTTCCCGCCATCTGCTCACCGCCTTCCTCTAAAATTTACTTTCTAGTATAACATATTTCTTGCTTTATGTCTAAGAAATTTTTTAACGGAATAGGGCTGCTGTTTGTCAAATTATTGCGTGTTACTTTAATAGCGCGGGGCGGCAGCACTCCTTGCTGTCGCCCCTTGATTACCTATCAGTAAAGGCGGGCGAGGCTGTCAACGGCGGCGCGTATGCGCCGTTCATCTTGACCGTTGACTGGCTCGGCTGGCTTTGCTATTTTCATTCGCTAAGTAGGATCGTTGACGGAATAGCAGGTGGTTGTCTATCAATTTGTTGTGTTACTTTATGGCACATGAGCATTTTTTCATCACATGAAACCTTTTGCGCTTCTGCCGCTTCTAATGAGTGGAATCAACGTTGAAACCACCTTACGCAACACGGGGGGCTCTTCCTATGGACAAGGAAACCTTTGCCGCACTGGTGACAAAACAGCAGCGGCAGCTGTACCGTATCGCCGTCAGCTATACGGGTAGCAGCGCAGACGCCGAGGATGTCATGCAGGAAGCCCTGCTGCGGGCATGGAACCGGCGCAACACCTTGCGCGATGCCGCCTATTTCAGCACGTGGCTGAACCGCATTCTCATCAACGAATGCAAAACCCTGCTGCGCAAACGAAAGCGTCATGTTCTCCAGCCGGATCTGCCGAACATCTCGACGCCGCCGCCGGACGAGCAGGCCGCCCTATTGCGCGCGGCCCTGTTCTCCCTGCCGGAGAAATACCGCGTCCCCCTGACGCTGAACCTGCTGGAAGGCTATACGTTGCAGGAGATCGCCTCACTTCTTTCCCTGCCCCTGGGTACGGTCAAAACCCGGGTCGCGCGTGCCAAGCACAAACTCGAACAGGAGGTGTCCAGCCATGCGCAATGAAGAGCTCGACCGGGCGCTGGGAGAAACTCCGCCTTCCTTCGTTCACCGCATGGATCAGACACTCCGCGGATTGAAGGAGGAAAAAGAAATGAAGCGCGTCGCGTTCTGTACCGTCGTTCTTGTAACGCTCATTACCCTGCTGCTTTGCACCACGGCCATCGCCCTTGTCAGCCAAGGGCTGGAATGGTACTACAACAACCGTTTTACCGCCTATCAGGAAAATGAACCCGAAAAGTACGACGCCATCATGGGGCATCTGCAAACCGAGCCGCCTCAAACCACCCCGGACGACCCCGATATTCAGATTGCCGTAACGGAGGCCTCCTGGGCACAGGAGCAGAACGTGCTGGTCATCTCGCTCCTGGCAACCGCCCGTTACCCCGAGCAGGCCGAACTGCATCCCATGTGGAACCTGGACGCCGACGGGGCCTATGTGGGCGATAGCGCGCCCGCCGAAGTCACCGAGGACAGTGAAGACCGAAGCGAGCATTGGCTGTGGACGCCGGAAGGCTTCGGGCCGGTGGATGAAATGGTAGCGCCCGGCAAGCAGCTGCTTCTGCTGGATTGCGGCACGCCTTCCCTGGACGGGCTGTCCCTGGACCTCGTCGGGGCAAGCATGGACGCCTACATCAACGAGGACGGCGCGGTGCATACCGTGCTGGAGGTGTCCCTGGACTTCCTGCAGGACGATTATATCGAAAGACAGCGGCATCTCCTGGAAGAAAACCCGGAATTTACCTTCCTGCTCCAAAACATTGAAACTGCACAGGAACTCCAGCAACGTTTGAAAGGCGCCTCCAGCGTGACATGCACCATTCCCTATACGGTCACGCATTATACCGAGGACGACACGCTGCTGTATACCGGCGGGCGTACCGGAGAGATCCGCTTTACCCTGAACCTGGACGGCGTTACGCTCTCCCCCTCGGCGTAAACCCTGCGGGAAGGCGGCCTTTGGCCAACCTGCCCTGCCGGCAAGGCCGGCGGATACGCAAAGTCGGAGGGGCTGCGGCCCCTCCGACGCCTTACCGGATTTTTTTACAGACCGGTCGCGGCGCAGCCATCTGGCTGCGCCGCGTCTGTGCGATATCTACTCCTTGCGCGGGCGCTTGGCCGCGCGCAGCGGGCCGAGCATGTCCGCCGTATAGAAGACCAGCGCGCCCAGCGTCAGCACGACGGCCGCGCCCATGGCGATGCGGTCCCACGGCTGCGCCGACAGGAAGCTGAGCACGATCGCCAGCGCAAAGGCGACCGTCGCCACCTTGCCGATGTGCTTGGCGTGCACGACGATGCCGCGGTGCAGCGCGACCGCGCCGCCCGCCACGAGCAGCGCCTCCTTGAAGACGACCAGCGCGATGATCCACCACGGCACGCGCCCGTCGATGCCGAAACACACCAGCACCGTCAGCAGCATGAGCTTGTCGGCCAGCGGATCCATGAGCTTGCCGAAGTTGGTCACCAGATGAAACCTGCGCGCGATCAGCCCGTCGAGCATGTCGGTCAGCTGCACCGCCACGTAGATGCAAAACGCCGCGGCCATGTGCCCGCTGAAGAACTGCCACACGAAAAAGGGCATGAGCGCAAAGCGCAGCATGGTCAGCGCGTTGGGCACGTTGAGGATCTTGTCCTGCCGAATCTTCTCCACCGTTTGATGTTCCTTTCCGGGAGCGCGCCGCGCCCCCGCCTCCGGATATTATAGCATACTCCGGCGCGCGAGAAAACACCCGGACGGGGCAAAATTTCAGCGCATTCAGTCCGCGCGGGACAGCCGCTCGCGCAGCGCGGGCACGTCGGGGTTTTCCAGGTACTCGTCGTAGGTGTCGCGCCGGTCGATCAGGCCGCCCGGCAGGATCTCCAGGATGCGGTTGGCCACCGTCTGCACGCACTCGTGGTCGCGCGTGGTGAAGATCATGCTGCCGGTAAAGGAGGTCATGCCCTCGTTGAGCGCGGTGATCGACTCCAGGTCGAGGTGATTGGTCGGCTCGTCCATCAGCAGCACGTTCGCGCCCGAGAGCATCATACGCGAGAGCATGCAGCGCACGCGCTCGCCGCCGGAGAGCACGCGCGCGGGCTTGAGCGCGTCCTCACCCGAGAAGAGCATGCGCCCCAGCCAGCCGCGGATGTCGGCCTCGTACTGCTCCTCGGAGAACTGGCGCAGCCAGTCCACGAGCGTGAGGTCGCACCCGTCAAAGAAGGCGCCATTGTCCTTGGGGAAGTACGCCTGCGAGGTCGTCACGCCCCACTTGAAGCTGCCCGCGTCCGGCTCCAGCTCGCCCGCGAGCACCTGCAGCAGCGTCGTGCGCGCCAGCTCGTCCCCGCCCACGAGCGCCACCTTGTCGCCGGGGGTGAGGGTGAAGGTCAGGTTGTTGAGCACCATGCGCCCGCCGGCCGACTTGCAAAGCCCCTGCACCGTCAGCAGGTCGTTGCCGATCTCCCGGTCCGGCTTGAACTGCACGAACGGGTAGCGCCGGCTGGAGGGCACGAAGTTGTCCATCGTCAGGTTGTCCAGCAGCTTCTTGCGGCTGGTCGCCTGGCGGTGCTTGCTTGCGTTGGCCGAGAAGCGCGCGATGAACGCCTGCAGCTCCTTGGCCTTCTGCTCGTTCTTCTTGTTCTGCTCGCGGGCCTGGCGCGCGGCCATCTGCGTGTAGGCGTACCAGAAGTCGTAGTTGCCCACGTACAGCTGCACGCGTCCGTAGTCGATATCGCAGATGTGCGTGCAGACCTTGTTGAGGAAGTGACGGTCGTGCGAGACGACGATGACCGTGTTGGGGAAGTCGAGCAGGAAATTCTCCAGCCAGCGCACGCTCTGCGCGTCCAGGTGGTTGGTCGGCTCGTCCAGCAGCAGCACGTCCGGGCTGCCGAACAGCGCCTGCGCCAGCAGCACCTTGACCTTCTGCCCGCCGTCCAGCTCCTTCATGGGCCGGTGCTCCAGCTCCAGGGGCAGGCCCAGGCCGGTGAGCAGCATCTCCGCGTCGGCCTCGGCGTTCCAGCCGTTCAGGTCGGCAAACTCGCCCTCCAGCTCCGAGGCGCGCACGCCGTCGGCCTCGCTGAAGTCCTCCTTCTGGTAGAGCGCGTCCTTCTCGACCATGATGTCATACAGCCGTTTGTGGCCCATGATAACGGTCTGCAGCACCTCGCATTCGTCAAAGGCGAAGTGGTCCTGGCGCAGCACGGCCATGCGCTCGCCGGGCGTGAGCACGACCTCGCCCTTCGTGGGCTCCAGCTCGCCCGACAGCAGGCGCAGGAACGTCGACTTGCCCGCCCCGTTCGCGCCGATGATGCCATAGCAGTTGCCTGCGGTAAACTTGATGCTCACGTCCTTGAACAGCGGCTTGCCGCTGTAGCTGAGCGTGACGTTCTGCGTTGCGATCATGCGAATCCTCCCGGCGGGGCGCGGCCCCGATTGCTCTGCCGCGCGCGGGCGCAGCAAATGCCATTGTACAATAGATGCGGCCAAAAAGTCAAGCGCGCGGCCGCCTTCGCAGCCGCGCGGGGTGGGATCAGCGATACGTGGGCAGCCAGCCCTCGTGCGCGGCGATCAGGTCGTCGCACAGGCTGACGATGTCGTCGATGGACAGCTCGCTCTGGCAGTGCGGGTCCATCATGGCCGCCTGGTAGATGTACTCCTTCTTGAGCGTGCGCGCGGCCTCGATGGTCAGCAGCTGCACGTTGATGTTGGTGCGGTTCATGGCGGCGCACTGCTCGGGCAGGTCGCCCACGAACGTGGGCGTCACGCCGCTGGCGTCGACCAGGCAGGGCACCTCCACGCAGGCGTTTCGCGGCAGGTTCGTAATCAGCCCCTCGTTCATGACGTTGCCGCCGATCTTGTAAGGCGCGTTGGTGAGCATCGCCTCCATGATGTAGCTGGCGTACTCCTTGGTGCGCTCGTGGCTCAGGTGCGGATCCTGCGTCAGCTCCACGCGGCGCTTCTCCCACTCGGCGATCTGCTTGACGCAGCGGCGCGGATACTCGTCCAGCGGGATGTTGAAGCGCTCGATCAGCTCCGGGTACTTGTCCTTGATGAAGAAGGGCATGTACTCCGCGTTGTGCTCGGAGGACTCGGTCACATAGTAGCCGAAGCGCTTCATGATCTCGTAGCGCACCATGTCGTTATGCTTTTCGGTGCGCGCGGCGGCGCGGTGCTTGACCTCGGGGTACAGGTCCTGCCCGTCGCGCGTGAGCTCCAGCAGCCACGCCTGATGGTTGATGCCGGCGATCTTCCACTGCACGCGCTCGTCATACGGCATGCCCAGGCCCTCCAGCAGGCCCTTGGCGCACACCTGCACGCTGTGGCACAGGCCCACGGTCTTGATGGGCGTCAGGCGCAGCATCGCGCCGGTGAGCATGGCCATGGGGTTGGTGTAGTTGAGAAGCCACGCGTCCGGGCAGACCGCCTCCATGTCGCGCGCAAAATCCATCATGACCGGGATCGTGCGCAGCGCGCGGAAGATGCCGCCGATGCCCAGCGTATCGGCGATGGTCTGGCGCAGGCCGTACTTCTTGGGCACCTCAAAGTCGGTGACGGTGCACGGCTCGTACAGCCCGACCTGGATCGCGTTGACCACAAAGTCCGCGCCGCGCAGCGCGTCCTTTCGATTTTCCACGCCCAGGTACGCCTTGACCGTCGCTCTGTTGCCCAGGTTGCCATTGATGGCGTCCAGCATGAGCTTGGACTCCTCCAGGCGCTTGGCGTCGATGTCGTACAGCGCGATCTCGCTGTCGCAAAGCGCCGGGGAGAGCATGCAGTCGCCCAGGACGTTCTTTGCAAACACCGTCGAGCCCGCGCCCATGAACGCAATCTTTGCCATCTTTCGAATGCCTCCTTCGCCCTGAGGGCGTTCGTTCTGTATCTGTCATTATAGCCAAACTGGGGCTTGCTTTCAAGCCCAATCGGATGTACACTATCCGTAAAACCCTGCGGGCCGGGCGCATAGAATGTCCGTAAGCCGGCCCCTATCCGCACAAAGAGGTGACCTTTCCATGCTCGTCGATCTGCTCGTCCGCCGCTTCGTGCCGGACCATCAGCGCACCCAGGACCCGCGCGTGCGCGCCCGCTACGGCGCGCTCTCGGGCGGGGTGGGCATCGCGCTCAACCTGCTGCTGTTCGCGCTCAAGCTTCTGGCCGGCGCGGTGACGGCCTCCATCGCCGTGGTGGCCGACGCGTTCAACAACCTGTCCGACGCGGGCAGCTCGATCGTCACGCTCGTGGGCTTTCGCATGGCCGAGCGCCCCGCCGACGACGAGCACCCCTTCGGCCACGGCCGCATCGAGTACCTCAGCGGCCTGTTCGTCTCCGCGGCGATCCTCGTGGTCGGCGTGGAGCTGCTCAAGAGCTCCTTTGACAAGGTGCTCCACCCCGCGCCCACCGAGATGGACCTGCCCTCGCTGTGCATCCTCGTGTGCGCCGTGGGCGTGAAGCTGTGGATGTCCCGCTTCAACCGCGCGCTGTCCGCGCGCATCGGCTCCACGGCCATGGCCGCCACGGCCAAGGACAGCCTGACCGACGCGGTCGCCACCTCCGCGGTCGTGCTGGGCGTGGGGCTGGGCTCGGCCTTTCACCTGTACGTCGACGGCTGGATCGGCCTGGCCGTCGCCGGGTTCATCCTCTACACCGGCTACACCACCGCCCGCGACAGCCTCTCCCCTCTGCTGGGCCAGTCGCCCGACCCCGAGTTCGTCCAGGAGATCACCCAGACCGTGCTCGCCCACCCGGAGGTCGTGGGCATCCACGACCTGATCGTGCACGACTACGGCCCCGGCCAGCGCATGATCTCCCTGCACGCCGAGGTGCGCGCCGACGAGGACATCCTGGTCATCCACGACGTGATCGACCGCATCGAGATGGAGCTGCGCGCCCGCTTCCGCTGCGAGACGACCATCCACATGGACCCCATCGCCGTGGACGACGAGGCCACCGCCTCCATGCGCGCGCGCGTCGAGCAGGCCGTGCATGGCGTCGACCCCGCGCTGTCCATCCACGACTTCCGCATGGTCGTCAGCCCCACGCACACCAACCTCATCTTTGACGTGTGCGTGCCTCACCGCTTCCGTATGACCGACGCGCAGGTCTCCCGCGCCGTGCACGACGCCGTACGCGGCCTGGACGGCCCGTACTTTGCGGTCATCCGCGTCGAGCACGGCTATCTGTGAGATCCAAAACGCACAGGCCCCCGGAGGGATCGCTCCCCCGGGGGCCTGCCTGCGCTCACGCGGTGGGCGCGTCCGGGCCGTCAGCGCCGGGCGCGTCGTCGTCGGCATTGGCCGCGTCGGCCGCGTCGTCGGCGGCGTCGGCCGCGTCATCGGCGTCGGCCGCATCATCGGCATCAGCCCGCGCGGCGCGCAGACGCTCGACCAGCGCGCGCACCTGCTCCAGCTCCTCCTCGGACAGGCCGGCCATCTGCGCGGCCAGGTCGGCCCTGCGGGCCGCCAGGTCCATGCGCGCGCCGACGCTGCGGCGCAGCCCGTCGGTCATGGCCTTGCCCTGCTCGACGGTGAGCTCGCCCCGCTCGGCGAGGAGGTCGGCGGCCTCGCGGGCCTTTTCAGCCGTGACCGCGGCGGCCCCGACGGCCGCGAGCATCGCCTTCTTCAGTTCGTCATACATCGAAAAGCGCCCCCCTTCGCCTGCATTGTACGGCGTCGGGGGGCGCGATGTCAAGTCCATCAGGCCTGCTGGCGGCGGCGCGCGTCCAGCTTCTTGCGCGCCTCGGTGTCCAGCACGCGCTTGCGCATGCGCAGGTTCTTGGGCGTGACCTCCAGCAGCTCGTCGTCGTCGATGAACTCCAGGCACTCCTCCAGCGAGAGCGTGCGCATGGAGGTGAGCTTCATGGCCTCCTCGGCGCCGGCGGCGTTGCGGATGGAGGTGAGGTGCTTCTTGCGGCAGACGTTGACGTCGATGTCGCCCTGGCGGGCGTTCTGGCCGACGATCATGCCGGTGTACACCTGGGTGCCGGGGCCGTAGAAGAGCGTGCCGCGGTCCTGGGCGTAGTACAGGCCGTACATGACGGCCTCGCCCGTCTCAAAGGACACGAGCGCGCCCTGCGTGCGGTGCGGGATGTCGCCCTTGTAGGGCTCGTAGCGGTCGAACACCGCGCTCATGACGCCCTCGCCGCGCGTATCGGTCATGAACTCGGACCGGTAGCCGAACAGGCCGCGCGAGGGCACGGAGAACTCCAGGCGCACGCGGTCGGTGCCGCTCATCTGCTCCAGCACGCCGCGGCGGCGGCCCAGCTTTTCGATGACCGCGCCGGCATAGGCCGCGGGCACGTCGGCGACCATGCGCTCGATGGGCTCCAGGCGGGTGCCATCCTCCGCCACGTGGTAGAGCACCTCGGGCTTGGAGACCTGGAACTCATAGCCCTGGCGGCGCATGGTCTCGATGAGCACGGACAGGTGCAGCTCGCCGCGGCCGGAGACGCGGAACGCGTCGGGCGAGTCGGTCTCCTCCACGCGCAGGGACACGTCCGTCTGCAGCTCGCGCATGAGGCGCGCGCGCAGGTGGCGGCTGGTGACGAACTGGCCCTCGCGGCCGGCGAAGGGGCTGTCGTTGACGGAGAAGGTCATCTGCACGGTCGGCTCCTCGATCTTGACGAAGGGCAGGCCCTCGGGACAGGCCGGGTCGCAGATGGTATCGCCGATCATGATATCCTCAATGCCGGTGACGGCCACGATGTCGCCCATCTCGGCCTCCTGCACGGGCACGCGCTTGAGCCCGTCGAAGCAGAACAGGCCCGACAGGCGCAGCGGCGCGGAGACCTTGTCCTCGCCGTGGATGACGCGCACGGCCATCATGCCGGCCTTGACGCGGCCGCGGCTGATGCGGCCCACGCCGATGCGCCCGACGTAGTCGTTGTAGTCGATGGTGGATACGAGCATCTGCGCGGGGCCGTCGGGATCGCCGGTGGGCGCGGGGATGCAGCGCAGGATCGTCTCAAAGAGCGGGCGCAGGTCGGCGCCGGGCGTGTTCAGGTCCAGCGTGGCGGTGCCGCGGCGCGCGGAGGCGTAGACGATGGGGTTGTCCAGCTGGCTCTCGTCGGCCTCCAGGTCGATCAGCAGGTCGAGGATCTCTCCCTCGACCTCCTCGCAGCGCGCGTCGGGCCGGTCGATCTTGTTGATGACGATGATGACCGGCAGCTTCAGGTCCAGCGCCTTCTTGAGCACGAAGCGCGTCTGGGGCATGGGGCCCTCGAAGGAGTCGACCAGCAGCAGCACGCCGTCGACCATCTTGAGCACGCGCTCGACCTCGCCGCCGAAGTCCGCGTGGCCCGGCGTATCCACGACGTTGATCTTGACGTTTCCATAGTGCACGGCGGTGTTCTTGGCCAGGATCGTGATGCCCCGCTCGCGCTCCAGGTCGTTGGAGTCCATCACGCGCTCGGCCACCTGCTGGTTCTCGCGGAACACGCCGCCCTGCTTGAGCATCTCGTCCACGAGCGTGGTCTTGCCGTGGTCGACGTGGGCGATGATGGCGATGTTGCGGATGTTTTCCCGGGTGATAGTCAAAAGGATTCCCTCTTTCTCTCGATCTGCGGGCCTGCGCGCTCAGGCGCGCGTGGCGGTCTCGGCCAGCTCCAGGCCCTCGTTGTTCTCCAGCGCCCAGCGGATGGACCACTCGTTTTCAAAGAGCAGCACGTCGCGCCCGCGGGCGTCCTCCGCCGCGGAGGTGGTGGAGGTGAGCTTGAGCGCCTCCAGCGGCCGCGGCGTGCGCACGACCCAGCGCACGAACCGGTAGGGCAGCGTCTCGCGGCGGATCTGCGCGTTGTACTCGGTGAGCAGCCGGTGCTCCAGCACCTCAAACTGCAGCATGCCCACCACGCCCACGATGATCTCCTCAAACCCGATGCCGGGCCGGCGGAAGGTCTGGATCGCGCCCTCCTCCGACAGCTGCAGCACGCCCTTGACGAACTGCTTGCGCTTGAGGCTGTCCACGCTCGTGACGCGCGCGAAGAACTCCGGCGCGAACACCGGGATGCCCGGATAGCGGATGTGCGCGCCGGCGCTGAGCGTATCGCCCAGCGCGAACAGGCCCGGGTCGAACAGGCCGATGATGTCGCCGGGGTAGGCGCGCTCGACGATCTCGCGCTCGTCGGCCATGAACTGCTGGGGCTGCTTGAGCTGGATCTGCTTGTCCGTGCCCGAGTGCCACACGGTCATGCCGCGCTCGAACACGCCCGAGCACACGCGCATGAACGCCAGCCGGTCGCGGTGGGCGGGGTTCATGTTCGCCTGGATCTTGAACACGAAGCCCGTGAACGCCTCCTGGCACGGATCGATCGGGCCCTGGTCGCTCTCGCGCGCGGAGGGCGGGGGCGTGAAGCGCAAAAACCGCTCCAGGAACGGCTCCACGCCGAAATTCGTGATCGCCGAGCCGAAGAACATCGGCGTCAGCTCGCCCGCGCGCACCTTCTGAAGGTCGAACGCGTCGCCGGCCACATCCAGCAGCTCGATCTCGTCGCGCAGGCGCTGCGCGTAGGACGCGCCGATCGCCTCGTCCAGGCCGGGATCGTCCACGTCGATCTCCCGCTTGTCCACGCGCGTCTTGCCGTGGTCGCCCGCGGCGTACAGCTCCACCTGGCGCGTGTCGCGGTGGTACACGCCCTTGAAGTCGCCGTCCACGCCGATGGGCCAGTTGACCGGGCAGGCGCGGATGCCCAGCACCTGCTCCAGCTCCTCCATCAGGGCGAAGGGGTCCTTGGCGGCGCGGTCCATCTTGTTGACGAACGTGAAGATCGGGATGCCGCGCAGGCGGCAGACCTTGAACAGCTTGATCGTCTGCGCCTCCACGCCCTTGGCCGCGTCGATGAGCATGACGGCGCTGTCGGCCGCCACCAGCACGCGGTAGGTATCCTCCGAGAAGTCCTGGTGGCCGGGCGTGTCCAGGATGTTGATGTGAAAGCCGTCGTACTCGAACTGCATCGCGGACGACGTGACCGAGATGCCGCGCTGCTTCTCGATCTCCATCCAGTCGCTGGTCGCATGGCGCTCGGCCTTGCGCGCCTTGACCGAGCCCGCCTGGCGGATCGCGCCGCTGTAGAGCAGCAGCTTCTCCGTCAGGGTGGTCTTGCCCGCGTCCGGGTGCGAGATGATGGCGAACGTCCGCCTGCGGCGCACCTCTTGCTCCAGCGTCGAAAGAGCGGCGTTTTCCGGCATGCTATTTCCTCCGATTTTTCGTGTGATCGCTTCGCATTCGCCCCCGCGCGAAACGGGATGGCGCATAACGGTTTATTATACAACGCGCCGGGCCCGCGCGTCAATTCCCCCGCGCCCGCCGCGCAAAAAAAAGGGGGCCCGCCCTGCGGCGGGACGCCCCTCAGTCGATGGAATTGATGACCGTGTAGTCGCCCTGATAGCAGATCTGCGTCGTGGGCTTGTACGTGTCCGTGTAGGCCAGCACGCGCTCCACCGGCGTGCCGTTCTGGTAGGTCACCTTGTACACGTCCACCTTGTAGCCATCCGCGCCCTTGCGGTAGACGTAGGGCTCCTGGCCGTAGGTGACGTAGGTCCCCTCCTTGTCGATGCGGTACTCCGTCTCGTAGGGGATCGTCTCGGCCACCTGACTCTCCAGCTTGTAGCTGTAGCCGTTGGGGTCCGGCCGGCCGTAGATGCGGAACACGCAGTTGCCGCCCTTGCCCTCGGAGTACGCCTCGATGTAGATGGGCGCGCCCGTGTTGTTGCGGAAGACGAAGTCCGGCCCGTTGTTGCCCACCGTCGCGTCCAGGCCCATGTCCAGATAGCCCACGACCAGGCCGTGGTTCGTGCGGCTGACGATCTCCAGCCCCGCGCCGATGACCGCGTTGTACAGCGTGCTGGACACCTGGCAGATGCCGCCGCCGTAGCCCTCGACGTACTCGCCGTAGGCGATCTCCAGCGCCGCGAACCAGCCCGTGGACTGCTCGCGCCTGCCCGTCACCGTGTTGAAGGACACCTTCTGCCCGTCCTCCACGACCATGCCGTTGAAGTACGAGCAGCCCTTGGCCACGTTGGCCAGGCGGCCCTCCGTGTTGCTGGAGGTGTTGCGCAGCGGCGTGCTGAACGAGGCGAGCAGCACGATCTCGTTTTGCAGCTGCGCCACCGTCACCGACGGCTGCAGCGTCTGCGGCGTGAGCGTCACCGTGCCCGACTCCAGCCGATCGATCATGCCCACGATTTCCTCGTGCGCCTGCGTCGTGTCCAGCGAATAGCCGACCTGCTCCTGCACGTAGCTGAATGGCGGCACCTTCGTCTCATCCGTCACGCGCTGGGCGTCCACGGCGGGCGTGTCCACCTGCGACTTGATCTCATAGAGCAGCGCGTCGATCGGACTCAGGTCATAGGCCAGCGTCGTGTAGCGCCGCTCCGGCTCGCTCTGCAGCGCCTTCACCTGCCGGTAGCGCTCCTGCGACGTGCCCGTGCGCCCCACGTTCCACAGCTGGTTGATCTGATCGCCCACGTCGTAGCGCATGTTGATCGTGCTGGGCGTGATGCGCGTCACCTCCGACCCGTTGAGCACCACCGACACCGCCCACGTGCCCAGCGCCTGCGTCACCTGCGCGGAGACCGCGTCGTAGGCCTGCTGCTGCGTCATGCCGCCGATGTTGATGTCGTTGATGTACAGGTTCGGGTAGAACACGCCCTCGCCCAGCGCGAGCGTGTTGCGCACATCCAGCACGTACAGGCCGCCCGCGCCCACGCCCGTGAGCACTGCCACCAGCACGAGCAGTATCAGCGCGCGCGCCCCTCGCCGCCCGCCGTTCCCCCGGCGCTTCTGCGGCGGCGCGCCATAGCGGACGCTCTGCGCATAGCCGGCGCGGGCGGGCTGGCGCTGCGCCGTACGCGGCTGGGCCGTGCGGGGCTGTGCCGCCTGAGGCTGAACGGTCCGCGGCTTAGCTGCCCGGGGCTGCGCCGCCCGGGGGGCGCCATAGGCCTGCGTGCGCTGGCGCGGCGGCTGCGACGTCTGCCGCGCCGCCGGACGGGGCTGGGCGGCGGGCTTTCGCTGCGTCGAGCGCTGCTGCGTAGGCTTCTTTTGCGCCTTGGGCTCCTCACGCACGGCCTCCAGAGCGCGCCGCTTCCACTCGGGTTGTTCCGGCTGTTTGGGCGCAGGGATGGGCGCGCGGCGCGACACACCCATGCGCGGCGCGGACGCGTCAGGCCAAATGGCCTGCGCCGGCTCGATCGGAGCGGTCGGTTCCGGGGGGACGCGCCTGCGGCGCGGTCGTCCCGTTTCCATGAGGCGGAAGCCTCCTTTCGCTGTAGGTCATGTCATACGCTCCGTTTGACTCCATTGAATCAGACGAAACAGACGGCGCTTTTCTTGCACTCAGGCCACAGTCAGCAGGCTGCTCCGGCCATCGCGGCGGGCGACTTCCAGGCTCACGTCTTCTCCGACGCGGGCGCCCAGCGCGCTCAGCGCCCGATGCGCGGCCCCGTAGGCCAGCTCGGGCAGGTTGTTCTCGCCGCTCAGATGCCCCAGCATCACGCCGCGCAGGCCCGTGGGCAGCAGCTGCTCCAGCGCACGGGCGCAGTCCTCGTTGGCCAGGTGGCCGCTGCGCCCGCGGATACGCCGCTTGAGCGCCGCAGGGTATGGCCCGCGCGCGAGCATGTCCGGGTCGTGGTTGGACTCGATGAGCAGCGCCTGCGCGCCGGAGACGGCCTGCATCCATCCGGCCTGCAGGCAGCCCAGATCCGTAGCCACGGCGACCTTGCGCCCGGCATAGTGCAGGCAAAAGCCGACGGGGTCGGCGGCGTCATGCGGGATGGAAAAGGGCTGCACGCCCAGACCGCCGATGAAGAAATCCTGCCCGGCGCAAAACGCGCGCCGGTTGCGCAGCGCCACGCCCTGCACTTTGTCCTCCATCGCCTGCCAGGTGCCCTCGCTGGCATACACCGGCAGGCCGAACCGGCGGCTGAGCGCGCCCACGCTGCGGATATGATCGCTGTGCTCGTGCGTGATCAGGATGCCCGACAGCGCGTCCGGCTTCACGCCCAGCGTCGCCAGCTCGCCCAAAATGGCGCGCACGGACACGCCCGCATCCACGAGCACGCGCGTATCATCCGCACAGGCGAGCAGGCAGTTGCCGCTCGAGCCGGAAAACAGGGGACAAAACGTAAATTCCATCGCGTCAAGCTTCCTTTGCACAAAAGGGGTTTCGTTTTATTATACCCCGACGGACCCATAAGGGCAAGCCCCAACTGCGCCCAACACGCCTAGGGACATACGAAACCCGCCGCCAGGCATGCCGCCGCCCACGCCAGCAGCGCCGCAGGCACCGCATAGCGCGAACGGCGCGCGCCCGACGCGCCCATGTACAGCGCCAACACATACAGCAGCGTCTCGTTTGCGCCCGCAGCCACGCTCGCCACCCGCCCCGCGCGGCTGTCCGGCCCACAGACGGAAAACACCTGCTCGAGCATGCCCAGCGCGCCCGCGCCCGACAGCGGGCGCAGCAGCATCAGCGGCACGGCCTGCTCGGGCAGGCGCAGCGCCGAGAGCGCAGGCGAGAGCAGCGCACATAGCGCATCCGTCGCGCCCGAGGCCGTGAGCGCCGCCGCCGCCGGCAGCACCGCCAGCAGTGCCGGGGCGATGGACACGGCCGTGCGCAGCCCTGTGCGCGCCCCGCGCACAAACGCATCGTACACCGGCACGCGCCGCCATACGCCCAGCAGCACCGCCAGCAGCGCCATTGCCGCCACCACGCGCCCGCCCACAGCTCAATCCCCCCACAGGCGTGAAAACACCCGGCATGCGCCCACGCCCACCGCCGCCGAAAAGGCCGTCGCCGCCAGCGTGGGCAGCACGATGTCCGCCGGGTCCGCGCTGCCCGCCGCCGCCCGCAGCGCCACAACGCTCGCCGGAAACAGCTGCACCCCCGCCGCGCCCAGCACCATGAACGTACACATCGCGTCCGTTGCCGCGCCGCCGCGGCACTCGCGCCCCAGCAGTTCCATCGCGCGCAGGCCCATGGGCGTGGCCGCGTTGCCCAGGCCCAGCATGTTTGCCGCCAGGTTCGCGCTCATCGCGCGCGCCGCCTCGCCGTCCGGATCCACGCCCGGAAACAGCCGCGCCATCGGCCGGCGCAGCGCCCGCTGCAGCCCCGCAAGCGCGCCCGCTTCCTCCACAATCTGCATCAACCCCGAGAAGAGCGCAAACCCGCCCGCCATGCGTATGCACAGCGTCACCGCCTCCGAAGCGGCCTGTGTCAGCGCCTCCCCGCCGCCTACAAACAGTGCCGCCGCACACCCGCAGGCCATCAGCACCGCCCAGATTGCGTTCATGTTTTCGCCCCCCATTGTTTACTAAAAAACCACGGAAAAAGTTAGAAAATCCCATGATTTGCGGTTGACATTTCGCCCTGCTTCCTTTACAATATGGATATAATGTGTTGATTATTCCACATTGCCATCTTCAAAACCAAAGGAGGAAGTACGCATGAAATCTACCGGTGTCGTCCGCAAGGTGGATGAGCTGGGTCGCATCGTAGTGCCCATCGAGCTGCGCCGCACGCTCGATATCGCCGTCAAAGATACGCTCGAAATCTTCGTCGAAGGCGATCAAATCGTCCTTAAAAAATACCATCCTGCCTGCATTTTCTGTGAGAACATCGACGACGTCGTCTCCTACAAGGGCAAGATGATCTGCAAGGATTGCCTGCGCGAGCTCAAAAACCAGTCGATCTGACATGCCATCGCCGCCGCCGCGGCGATTTTTTTGTCCCCATGCATGCCTATGCGCCCCGCCGGCGCGACATGCACGTCTTTTGTGCGGACATGTTTACTAAACTTTTCCTCATTCATTACCTTCCGTTGGTTGCTTTTTCCCTCCATTGTTGGTATACTTTTTTCCAGGACCCGGCCGCACTCGCGGCCCGGCGTGCAGGAGGGACTCGAGCGCATGGCCACGATCAAACAGATTGCCCAGATAGCGGGCGTCTCCCCCGCAACGGTATCGCGCCTGCTCAATGGCGACCCCAAGCTGAGCGTTTCCCCACAGACACGTGAGCGCGTGCACCGCGCCGCCGACCGGCTCGGCTATCTGCCCCGCCACCCCGTGCGTGCCGCTGGTCCGGCACGTACGATCGGCGTGCTCAAGGGGTTCAGCACCCTCTCGGGCACAGACAGCGCCCCGCATCTGTCGCTCTTGCGCGCGGTGGAAGGCGCCTTGCATGCTGCGGGCATGGCCAAGCTGACCGTCACAGGCGATGCGCCGGCGCAGCCCGTCGATGCGCTGATTGCCTACGGCACGTTTTCCCCAACGCGCATGGAGCGCCTGCGCCGCTGGACGGACAACATCCTCTTCCTGGGCGAAAATCCCGATCCGCTCTCCTTCGACGCCGTTGTGCCCGGTTTTGACTGGCTGTGCGGCCACCTGTGCGGTTATCTCACAGGGCTCGGCCATAGCCGTGTGGCATACGTCTCCGCAGGCGAAGAGTTGCCGGATTGTAGCCTGCCCGATCCCATGTCCCGCCACTTTGCCGCCTGGTTGCAAAACCGCAGCGATCTGCCCGCCGAATACCTGCGCCACGCTTCCTTTTCGCCCGAGAGCGCCTATGCCCATACGCGCGCCCTGCTCGAGCTACCCCGGGCGCCAACCGCCATTCTCTACGCCAGCGATGCCATGGCCGTGGGCGGATGTCGCGCCATCGCCGAGCGCGGCCTGCGTGTCGGTCTGGATGTGAGCGTCATCGGTCTGGGCGACATGGCCGCCGCCTCTTTTCTCTCGCCTGCGCTCACAACCGTCTATATCCCCTATGCGCTCATCGCACAGGTCGCCCTTCACATGCTACGCTCGCGCCTGGACGACGGACGTCGCGAGCCCTTGACCGTGTGCGCGCCCCTATCGCTCGTCGTGCGCGACAGCTGCGGTCCACTGCGTGAAGCCTGAGCGGACAAACCCCCGACGCGCCTGCGGGCACGCCGGGGGTTTTTGTCTGCACTCGGAGCACCTCAGCGCGACAGGGCATCGCCTGCTGCGCGCCAAGGCCCATTTGCTCTATCCGTTGTCATCGGTTGCTATGACCCGGCCCGAAGCCGGATCCACCTCCGCCACGGCGTGGCAGGCACCCTGCGCGTCCTCAAAGAAAACCATGGCGGTACGCACGCCGAACTGAGGATCCACCAGCCGGCTGACCCGCGGGGTCAGCGCCTGCAACGCCTGCTCCGTCATCGGTTCACCGGTCAGCCGGTCAGGCTCGCCATTGCAGGCCAGCGCCTGCGCGGCCTCATACGCGATCTCCTCGTCGGAGCGCTCTCCAGCCATCGGCTCCGGATAGGCAAAGTAGCTCCCCTGCCTCTCCAACGCCACAGCGCCCTGTGCATCCCACTCCGGCGGCAGCTCGATCGCACCGTCGCGGCGTACGATCTCGCGCCCGTCCGCCGTGCGGCCCAGCGCCTCCACCAGCGTCCCCGCCTGCTGATAGACCGGATAGTCCACCGCGCAGTGGGCGCCGTTGTCGGTCCAGGTATAGCCTTCAGACGGGATGCAGCCGGTCAGGCCGTCTTCGCCCGCGCCCAGGCGCACAAGGATTGCGCCGCCCTCCAGCCGCCGCCAGCCCTCCAGAAATACGCCAGGCGCCAGCGTCGCGATGATCGGCGCATCCGCCGTCTCCCCCGCGCACACCTGTGCGCCCGCTTCGCCTGTGGCCCATATGGCGCGCATCCAGCCCTGCGTCTCCAGTTCCTGGCTGTCCAGCGCCTCCAGAACTGCAATTGCCTGCGAAGCATTTGAATCCGCCTGCGCCGGGCATATCCCGATCAGCAACGCGCACAGCAATGCCAGCATTCCTCTGGGCATGTTCTTCCTCCTTCCGGCCGGTCCTCACTCGTCTGCGGGCGGGGCGGTCGAGTCGCGAACGACCAGCACATGGGCGACCGACGCCTCGCGCGCCGGGCCGTCATAGCGCCCGTCGATGCGCTCAAAGAGCATGCGCACGCCTTCGCGCGCGAACACGCCGCTGTCATTGGTGACGGTCGTCAGCCGCGGACTGGACAGCGCCGCGTAGGGGATATCGTCCATGCCGGTGACGCTTACATCCTGCGGCACGCGCAGCCCGCGCTCCCGCAGCGCCTGTACCGCGCCCAGCGCGATCAGATCGTTGGCGCAGCAGATGGCCGTGGGCGGGCGGCGCAGCGCCGCGAAGAAGCAGCCCGCGCGGTAGCCGTCCTCCTGCCCAAAACCCGTCTCCAGCACGTCCTCCTGCAGCGGACGCAGCCCCGCCTCGCGCAGCGCGCGCTCATAGCCCTCCAGCCGGTTGCGTCCAATCACCGAGCCGGGCACGCCGCCCGCGAACGCGATGCGCCGGTGTCCCAGGAAGATCAGATGGCGCGCCGCCAAATATGTACCCCCCGGCTCGCCCACGTGTACTACATCAAACGGCGCGCGGGCATATGCGTTGAGCCCTACGACCGGGATACCGCTGCCCTGCAGCGCGCGCATGACGCGCTCCTGCGCGTCCACCGATGCGAAGAGGATGCCCCCCGCATACATCTGCCGCGCCAGGCGCACGGCCTCCTCCTCCTCCTGCGCGCGCTCGCCGGTGTTGAACAGCGCCATCGCGTACCCGCGCGCCCCTGCCAGGCGCTGCACCTCGCGCGCCATGGCCGAATAGAACGGGTTGCACACATCCGGCACCACCAGTAGCACCATGTGCGCGCGCTGTGTCTTGAGGCTGGAGGCCGCCATGCTCGGCGCATAGCGCGTCTCCTCCACGGCGCGGGCGATGCGCAGGCCTGTCGCCTCATCCACCGGTCCGCTGCGGTTGAGATAGCGCGAGACGGTCGCGATGGACACGCCCGCGCGGCGCGCCACGTCGCGGATGGTTGCCTTGCCCTGCACGCGCGCCGCCTCCTCTCCATGCCGGCCAAGTAAAAACGTTTTCATATCATGTGACAACATTATATCGCCGGGCCTGTTTTTTGTCAACCCCTTCCAGACATCCCACCCTTTTTTGGATGAATTTACGGCGATATGGCATCCGGTCATTCTGTAAACGTTTTTATAAACGATACAAAAAAACGGACGGAGGAAGACGATTCCTCCGCCCGTACCATGGCAGGATCCGCTCAGTCCTCCACCCGGCGGCCGTCGATGAACACGGCGCGCACGCGCGTGGAGATCTCAAAGGGCGAGCCGTCGGTGACGACCAGGTCGGCGTCCTTGCCCGGCTCCAGGGAGCCGACGCGCTCCTCCACGCCGATGTGGCGCGCGGGGTTGATGGTGATGGCCTTGAGGGCCTCGAAGGGATCCATGCCCGCCTGCACGGCCAGGCCGGCGCACAGGGGCAGGTACTTCTGGGGGATGACGGGGCTGTCGGTGATGATGGACACCTGGCAGCCGGCGCGGCAGAGCACGTCCGGGGTGGTCCAGCTCTTGTTGCGCAGCTCGAACTTGGAGGCATGGCCGAGCGTGGGGCCCACGGCCATGGGCACGTGCTCGGCGGCCAGCTCCTGCGCGACGAGGTGTCCCTCGGTGCAGTGCTCGAGCGTGATCTTCACGCCGAACTCGCGCGCGATGCGCAGCGCGGTGAACAGGTCGTCCGCCTGGTGCGCGTGCGCCTTGAGCGGCATCTCGCCGCGCACGACGGGCAGCAGCGCGTGGAGCTTCATGTCGAACTTGGGCAGCTTGGACTCGTCATCTCCGGCGGCGCGCAGCTGGCGGTCGTACTCGCGCGCCTTGAAGAGCATCTCGCGCAGCTTGGCCGCGGTGGACATGCGGCAGGAGTTGCCCTTGTCGCGGTAGCAGCGCTTGGGGTTCTCGCCAAAGGCGCACTTCATAGCCACCTCGGCCTTGACGAGCATGTTCTCCACGCGCACGCCCCACGGCTTGATCGCCGCGAACGTGCCGCCCAGCACGTTGGCGCTGCCCGGGCCGATGCACATGCACGTCACGCCCGCCTCGCGCGCCTCGCGCAGCGCCTGGTCCATCGGCTGGATGGCGTCGATGGCGCGCAGCTGCGGCGAGAGGATGTCGCCCATCTCGTTGTAGTCCTGGCCCTCGTAGCCGATGCCGTAGCCGTCCAGGCCGCTGTGGCCGTGCGCCTCGACAAAGCCGGGATACACCTGCAGGCCGTGCGCGTCGAACACCTGCGCGTCCTCACAGTGGATGTCCTTCTCGATGCGCTCGATCTTCCCGTCGCGCACGAGCACGTCCGCCTGGTACGGCTCGCGATGCACGGCGTCGTGCACCGTGCCGCCCTGAATGAGCAAAAGCATGCCTGATCCTTCCCTTCCGTATGCATCCGCCCGCGCGGGGCGGTCTGCTCCCATTGTAGCACGACTGCGCCCGTTTTGCAAAAAAAGTTCGACCGGGGGCTTGACAATTTGTGTTTGCGACGGTATGCTATTCCCTGTACGGCGCTGCGAACCGTCGCGGCGGCGCACCACGGCAATGGATTCACCCAATACACAGGCGAAAGGAGGCGGATGAAATGTTCGGATTCATGGCGAATTTGTTCCTGCGCGGCATCGTGCCGCATGCGCGCGTTTCGTCCGCCCGGCGTCGGCCCTAGCCTTCGGGCCGCCTTGTCTGGGAGATTTTGGGCGTCGCTGCGCACGCAGGGGCGCCCTTTTTTTGCGCCCCGACACTTCTACACAGGGGGGATTCCCGATGCAAAACCATCCCAAGGCCGCGCTCGTGCTGCGCTTCCTGCGCGGACGCGCGCGCCTGCTCGTCCTCTCGCTCGCCTGCTCGATGCTGTGCATCGTCCTGGGCGCGATGACGCCGCAGGTCATCAAGGCGGCGGTCGACTGCGTGCTGGGCGACGCGCCGCTGCCCGCGGGCTTCGGTTTCCTCGCGCCCGCGGTCGATGCCGGCGTGCTGCCCGCGCTACTGGCCGCCGCCGCCACGCTGGCGTTTCTGGCCCTGTGCAACGCCCTGAGCGACTACGTGGGCCGCATGGCCCTCGCCCGCGCCTCCGAGGGCTTCATCAAGGCCATGCGCGACGCGCTCTTTTCGCACATCCAGCGCCTGCCCTTTGCGTGGCATGTACGCCATCAGACGGGTGAGATCATCCAACGCTGCACGTCCGATGTGGAGGTCGTACGCTCCTTCGTCGTCAATCAGCTGACCGAGGTCGTGCGCACGGTGTTCATGGTCGCGTTCTACCTGGGGCTGATGCTCTCCATGAACGCCAAGCTCTCCCTCGTCGCGCTGGTCTTTCTGCCCATCGTGGCCGGCTATTCGATGGTCTTCTACACGCGCATCGCCCGCCGCTTCCGCACCGCCGACGAGGCCGAGGGCGAGCTGACCAGCGCCGTGCAGGAGAACCTGACCGGCGTGCGCGTCGTGCGCGCCTTCGGCCGCGAGCGCTTCGAAGTTGAGCGCTTCG
The DNA here is from genome assembly GCA_018713325.1 of Candidatus Onthenecus intestinigallinarum. Taxonomy (GTDB): domain Bacteria; phylum Bacillota; class Clostridia; order Christensenellales; family Aristaeellaceae; genus Beduinella; species Beduinella intestinigallinarum. Next base: position 21,651 of record DVFJ01000017.1, read on the forward strand.
ACGAGCGCAACGAGCGCTTCTCCGCGCTGTGGATCCACCTGGGCCGCCTGCTGTCCTACTACTGGTGCATCGGCGACCTGATCACCAGCATCCAGATCATCACCGTCGTGTGCGCGGGCGCGTACATGGCCGTCGCCGGCGAGATCTCCCTGGGCATGTTCCTGGCCTTTGTCAGCTACAACCAGTCGCTGATCTGGCCCGTGCGCGGCCTGGGCCGCATTCTCTCGGAGATGAGCAAGGCCAGCGTGTCCATCGAGCGCGTGCGCTACATCCTGGACGCCCAGCCCGAGGTCGAGCCCGAGCGCGCGCTCACCCCGCCTCTTGACGGCGACATCCGCTTTGAGCATGTGACGTTCGGCTACGGCGGACAGGATGTGCTGCGCGATGTGAGCTTCACCATCCCCGCCGGTTCCACTGTCGGCATCCTGGGCGGCACGGGCAGCGGCAAGTCCACGCTCGTGCACCTGCTCGACCGCCTCTACGACCTGCCCGACGGCGGCGGGCGCATCACCATCGGCGGCGTGGACGTGCGCGACATCCGCCGCAGCCACCTGCGCCGCGGCGTCGGCCTGGTGCTGCAGGAGCCGTTCCTCTTCTCCCGCACCGTGCGCGAGAACATCCTCGCGCCCGACCCGCAGGCCGGCGAGGACGCCCTGCACGAGGCCGCGCACACCGCCTGTGTGGACGAGGCCATCGAGGGCTTTGCCGACGGCTACGACACCGTCGTGGGCGAGCGCGGCGTCACGCTCTCCGGCGGGCAGTAGCAGCGCGTGGCCATCGCCCGCATGCTCATGCAGCGCGCGCCCATCATGCTCTTTGACGACTCGCTCTCCGCCGTCGACGCGCAGACCGACCAGCTCATCCGCACCCGCCTGCGCGAGCGGCTCTCGGGCGCGACGGTCGTGCTGATCTCCCACCGCGTGACCACGCTCATGCAGGCCGACCATATTCTCGTGCTCGACGGCGGGCGCATCGCACAGTCCGGCACGCACGAGGAGCTCATCGCGCAACCCGGCCTCTACCGACAGATCTACGACATCCAGATGAGCGCCGCCGACCGTGCGCTGCTGGAGCACAGCGGCGAAGCCGCAAAGGAGTGATCCCCCCTTGGCATTTGACGAAACCGAATACGCCGGCCGCTCCTTCGAGCCGGCCGTCTGGAAGCGCCTCTTTCCCTTCCTACGCCCCTTTGGCCCGCTGCTGCTCGTCGTACTCGCGCTCAACGTCGTGTGCGCGCTGGTCGACATCGTCCTGCCGCTGCTGCAGCGCTACGCCATCGACCGCTTCATCGTCGGCGGCACCACCGACGGCATCGGCGGCTACTTCCTGTTCTGCGTGGGCGTCATCCTCGTGCAGACGCTCTCCGTGCTCGGCTTCACCCGCGGCTCCATGAGCATCGAGATGCGCCTGGGCCGCGACATGAAGCGCGCGTGCTTCACGCACCTGCAGCGCCTGTCCCTCTCCTACTACAACGTGACGCCCGTGGGCTACATCCTCTCGCGCGTCATGAACGACACCAACCGCATCGCCGGCCTCATCGCCTGGAACTTCTTTGACATCGTCTGGGCGCTGCTCTACGTGCTGGGCGTCCTTTGCGCCATGGCCCTGCTCAACCTGCGCCTCGCGCTCGTCGTGCTGCTCGTCGTGCCCGCCATCGCCGTGCTGACCGTGCTGTTCCAGAGCCGCATTCTCGCCTGGAACCGCCGCGTCCGCCACGCGCACTCGCGCATCACCGGCGCCTACAACGAGGGCATCATGGGCGCCAAGACCAGCAAGACGCTCGTCATCGAAGAGCAGAACTGTCGCGACTTTGACGCCCTGACCGCGCAGATGCAGCACAGCGCCGTGCGCGCCGCGCGCCTGTCCGCCGTGTACATTCCGCTCGTCGCGTGCCTGTCCAGCCTCGCGGCCGCCGCCGTGCTCGTGCAGGGCGGCCTCATCACCGCCCAGGGCGGCATGATGATCGGCACCCTCTCCGCCTTCCTCTCCTATGCCGTGGGCATCTTCGAGCCCATCCAGCGCCTGGCCCGCATGCTCGCCGACTTCATCAGCGTGCAGGCCAACATCGAGCGCGTCACCGGACTGCTCGACCAGCAGCCCCTCGTCGTCGATTCGCCGCAGGTCGTCGCCCGCTACGGCGACTGCTTCCATCCCATCCGCGAAAACTGGGAGCCCATCCGCGGCGACATCGAGTTTGAGGACGTCTCCTTCCGCTATCCCGACGGCAAGGAGGACGTGCTCTCCCACTTCAACCTGAAGATCCCCGCCGGCACCACCGTCGCCATCGTCGGCGAGACCGGCGCGGGCAAGTCCACGCTCGTCAATCTCGCCTGCCGCTTCTTTGAGCCCACGGCCGGCCGCATCCTCGTCGACGGGCGCGACTACCGCGAGCGCTCCCAGCTGTGGCTGCACTCCTCCATCGGCTATGTGCTGCAAAACCCGCACCTCTTCTCCGGCACGGTCATGGACAACATCCGCTACGGCCGCCTGGACGCCACCGACGAGGAGGTCCGCGCCGCCGCCGAGGCCGTCTCCGCCGACACCGTCGTAGACAAGCTCGACCGCGGCTACCTCTCCGACGTCGGCGAGGGCGGCGACCGCCTCTCCACCGGCGAAAAGCAGCTGATCTCCTTCGCCCGCGCCGTGCTGTGCGATCCGCGCATCTTCGTGCTGGACGAGGCCACCAGCTCCATCGACACCCGCACCGAGCAGCTCATCCAGCACGCCATCGAGCGCCTGCTGCGCGGGCGCACCTCCTTCCTCATCGCGCACCGCCTGTCCACCATCCGCCATGCCGACCTGATCCTCGTCGTGCACGAGGGCCGCATCGTCGAGCAGGGCACGCACGAGCAGCTCCTGCGCCAGGGCGGCCGCTACCACGACCTGTACGTCAAGCAGTTTGCCCAGGAGGCGCAGTCGCGCGTCATGGGCTGAACCCCGAAGGCTCGAGAGCGGCGAACTGGACGAAGCCGCCGAAATGAGCGGCAGGCGCGGCCTGGCCTTTGACGCCATTGCCGTGCGATGGTATAATGTCGTCACTACCGAATCTGGAGGCGATACGATGAAGTACAGGGCGCTGGGAAAGACGGGGCTGTCCGTCAGCGAAATCGGCCTGGGCGCGGAGTGGCTGGAGCGCTGCGGCGCGCAGGAGGTCTGCGCGGTCGTCGAGCGCTGCGAACAGGCCGGCATCAACATCCTCGACTGCTGGATGTCCGAGCCCAACGTGCGCTCCAACCTCGGCGCGGCCATCGCGGGCAAGCGCGATCGTTGGATCATTCAAGGGCATCTGGGCTCCACCTGGCAGGACGGGCAGTATGTGCGCACGCGCGAGCTCGGCGCGGTCCGTCGCGCGTTTGACGACCTGCTGGAGCGCCTGCGCACGGACTACATCGACCTGGGCATGATCCACTTTGTGGACGAGGCGGCAGAGTACCGCCGCATCATGGACGGCGAGTTCCTCCGCCACGCGCTCGACCTCAAGCGTGCGGGAACGATCCGCCACATCGGCATGAGCACGCACAACCCCGACGTGGCCAAACTGGCCGCGCACAGCGGCGTCGTCGAGGTGATCCTCTTCAGCGTCAATCCCGCCTTCGACCTGCTGCCGGCCAGCGAAAACCTGGACGACTGCTTCCGCGATGCCTACGACGCCTCTCTGCGCGGCATCAACCCGCAGCGCGAGTCGCTCTACGCGCTGTGCGAACAGCGCGGCGTGGGCATCACCGTCATGAAGGGTTACGCGGGCGGTCGATTGTTCGACGCGAAGACCTCGCCCTTCGGCGTGGCGCTGACGCCGGTGCAGTGCATTCACTATGCGCTGACCCGTCCGGCCGTGGCCAGCGTGCTGGCCGGATACAGCACCGTCGCCCATGTCGACGCGGCGGTGGCCTACGAGACGGCCAGCGAGGCGGAGAAGGACTATGCCAGCGTCCTGGCCAGCGCCCCGGCGCACGCCTACTACGGCCAGTGCACCTACTGCGGCCACTGCGCCCCCTGTCCCGCCGGCATCGACATCGCCATGGTCAACAAGCTCTACGACCTCGCGCTGATGCAGCCGCAGCTGCCCGCCACGCTGCGCGCGCACTACGCCCAGCTCTCCGCCAACGCGGCGGACTGCGTCGGCTGCAAGGGCTGCGAGGCGCGCTGTCCCTTCGGCGTGCCCGTAGCCAGCCGAATGGTCAAAGCGGCGGAGCTGTTCGCCCGCGCAGAGGGCTAACGCCCCCGTGCCAAGAGGGAGCGGCAAAGCTTGTCTGTCTGTTATACGCCGAATCAGGGCCCGCGCCTTTGCGCGGGCCTTTGGCTTGCACAACGAAAAAATAGGGAGGCCGAAGCCTCCCCGGGTGAAATTTTTCGCAGGACACACCGCGCGCCTTTACAGGCCGAAGTGCGCATTGAGCAGCTCGACGGTCTTCTTCGCGGACTCGCCCGTCACCGACGCGCAGCGCGCCAGGCGGACCGGATCGCTCATCTCGGCGATGCCGTTGGCGGACATGAACTTGCCCACGGAGTCCACGCAGTTGACGGACTCGGCCACGGAGGTCGTGGGCGCGTTGCCGTCCGGATCATGCTCCGGGAAGGCATGGCCGCGGTACCAGTCGAACAGCTCCTTGGTGATCGCGCGGGCGTCCGTCGCCTCGCAGAACAGGCCGATCGCCGCGCAGCAGCCGCCCAGCGAGCCGCACAGCGAGTTGGCGCCGTAGCCGGCCGCGCCGTTGCAGAACATCTTGGCCGGGAACTGGTTGAACGGATAGCCGACCGTCTCGGCCAGCTGGCCGATGATCGCGTCAAACGCGCCGGCCGCACAGCCGCCCAGGTCGTAGAACGACTGGTAGCCGCGCTCGAGCGTCGCATCCGGATCCAGCTTCTGATACGTGAAGGGATACGCCGGCGCCTCCACGGCCTCCTCGGCCACGGCGTGATCATACGCGCCCAGCAGCGGGCTGACCGCGCTCAGCGCGGCCGCGCCGGCGAGCACCTTACCAGCCGAACGCAGAAATTCACGGCGATCCTGCAGCTTGTTCTCTTGCATGGGATAGTCCCTCCTTCGATTGTCGCCCAAAGGACTGGCCTTCGGGGCGTCTGCGCTCATTATAGCACGTTCCTTGCGGCGGAACAAGTTCACCCCGGTAAATTTTTGTTTTTTTCTTCACAAATATGCATTCATTGCACTCAGCCGCTCGAAGATCAGGTCCGGCCGCACACCCGTGCGCTCCACGTCCGAAAGCGTCGCCTCGCCCGTGAGCACCAGGATGCTCAGCATCCCGAAGCGCAGCCCCGTCTCCACGTCCGTATACAGCCGGTCGCCCACCATCGCCAGCTCCTCGCGCGCAAGCCCCGTCAGGCGCAGCGCCTCCTCCACGATGCCCGCGTTCGGCTTGCCGATGATCACATCCGGCCGCCGCCCGGCGCTCGCCTCCACCAGCGCCAGCATCGCGCCCAGATCCGGCGCAAAGCCCGTCTCCGTCGGGCAGTTCAGATCCGGATGCGTCGCCACGAACGGCAGCCCCGCCCGCACCAGGTCGCACAGCCGCGTCAGCTTTTCATAGGTCAGCGTCGTGTCGTACGTGGCCAGCACATAGTCCGGCCGTTCGTTGTCAATCAGCAGGCCCAGCTCTTCCAGCTCCGCGCGCACCGGCTCGCTGCACAGCACATACGCCCGCTGCCCCGCATGCTCCCGCAGGCAGTAGCGCGCCGCCGCCTGCGCGCTGGTCAGCACGTTCAAAAACGGCGCCCGCACCCCCATGCGCGAGAGCTTGTCCACATAGGCCTGCGCCGGCCGGCTGGAGTTGTTCGTCACAAACAGCGCCCTGCGGCCCGTCTCCTGCAGCCGCGAAAGAAAGGCCAGCGACCCCTCCAGCAGCCGGTTGCCCAGGTAAAACGTGCCGTCCATGTCCAGCAGAAAGCACCGCACCTGCGAAAGCCGCGCGCGAATCTCCTGATCCATTCGCATTCTCCCCCTCCCGCGGGCCATGCCCGCGCTTTTCTCATGCAATTCTCATGCGTCCCTCAGCCGCCTCCAAAGCGCCGCGCCCCTGCGCGTGCTATGCTATTCCTGCCGGCCTGGACCGGCGTACACGCAGTGGACAAGGAGGCTGTTTTCATGAACGCATATCAAAACGACTTATTGGAAAGCGTGGAATACCTGCGCGCGCACGCACGCGTCTCCTACGCCCGCGCCCTGGAGCTACTCGAGGCCCACGGCGGCGACGTCGCCGCCTGCCTGATTGAGCTCGAGCGCGACGGGTGCGTCAATTCCCCTTCGGACGCCCCGGGCGCCGCGCCGCAGGCCGATGCGGAGGCCGCTGCGCAGGCCGATGCGGACGCCGCGCCGGACGTCCGATCCGCCGTTTCGGATGCCATGCGGCGGGCCAAGCATGCCGCATGCAGCGCATTGAGCACACTGCTGCGCCTGCGGGTGAACGTGTCGCAGGCGGGCGCACAGGTGACGGACCTGAGCGCGCTGTTCGTCCTGGCGCTGGCGATCCTGTGCCCGCCGCTGCTGCTGCTGGCGGCGCTGGTGCTGCTCCTGCTGGGCTATCGATTCGGCATGAGCGCCGTACAGGCGCAAGACGTGATGCAGCCGCTGGGCGAGCTGGTGCGCGGCACGGGCCGTTCGCTGTGCACGCTGGGGCGCAGCGCGGTACAGACGGTGCGCGATCTCATGCGCGAGGCGCAGACGGCGCGCGGCTGACGGACGCGCCCTCTACGGATCCCGATGCACACGCATTGCGTTTCCATTATAGCATTTTTCCGCGCGATGGTCTATAATGGAGGGAACCAAAGGAGGGATTTCCCGTGACCACGCCCCTGACACTCGCCCGGGCGGCGCGCGAGGCCGCGCCCGCGCTGGCCGCGCTGAGCGCCCAGGACCGCAACCGGGCGCTGCTGTGCGCCGCCGAGACGCTGCGCGCCCGGTGCGAGGATATCTTTGAAGCCAACCGCTCAGACCTGGCCCGTGCCCGCGAACAGCATCTGGCCGCGCCGCTGCTGAGCCGCCTGCGCTTTGACGAGGCCAAGCTGCGGAGCGTGCTGGACGGCCTGCAGGCGCTGGCGGCGCTGCCCGATCCGCTGGGCTGCACGCTGCTGGCCACGCAGCTGGCCCCAGGTCTGGACCTGTACCGCGTCTCCTGCCCGATCGGCGTGATCGGCGTGATCTTCGAATCGCGCCCGGACGCGCTGGTGCAGATCGCGTCCCTGTGCCTCAAGAGCGGCAACGCGGCGCTGCTCAAGGGCGGCAGCGAAGCCGATGCCACCAACCGCGCGCTCTTTGCCGCGATGCAGGAGGCGGCCGTGCGCTGCGGCGTGCCCGCGGGCGCGCTGGGCCTGCTGCACACACGTGAGGACGTGAGCGCGCTGCTCGCGCTGGACGAATACGTCGATCTGATCATCCCGCGCGGCTCGAACGCGTTCGTTCGCAGCATCATGGACCGCTCGCGCATCCCGGTCATGGGCCACGCCGAGGGCGTGTGCCACGTGTACGTCGATGCCGCCGCCGACCTGGACATGGCCGTCTCGATCGCGGTCGACTCCAAGGCGCAGAGCGTGGCCGTGTGCAACGCCTGCGAGACGCTGCTGGTGCACGCGGACATTGCGGACGCGTTTCTGCCGCGCGTGGCCCCGGCGATGGCGCAGGCCGGCGTGCGCCTGCGCGGCTGCGAGCGCACGCGCGCGCGCATCGACTGCGAGCCCGCCTGCGAGGACGACTGGCGCGCGGAATATCTGGACTACGTGCTGGCCGTGCGCGTCGTCGACTCGCTGGATGCGGCCATCGCGCACATCAACCGCTACGGCTCGGGCCACACGGACTGCATCGTGACCGGCGACGCACAGGCCGCGCGCCGGTTCCTGGCCGAGGTCGACTCCGCCGACGTGTTCCACAACTGCTCCACGCGCTTTGCCGACGGCTTCCGCTTCGGCCTTGGCGCGGAGGTGGGCATCGCCACGGGCAAGCTGCACGCGCGCGGGCCCGTGGGCCTGGACGGCCTGTGCACCTACAAGTACAAGCTGCTGGGCAGCGGCCAGACGGTCGCGCCCTTCGTCCGCGGCGAGGCGGCCTTCACCCACCGCCCGCTGCACGAGCCCTGCCCGATGGAGAGACGCTGACGCAAAGGGACGCGCATCCTGCGATGCGCGCCCCGTTTTTTTGTTGCTCATTCGTTGACGAGCATGATCTTGCCGTGCACGTCGCGCGGGTTGCGGTAGAGCGCGAACGCCTCCGCCGCCTGCGACATGGGGAACGTGCGGAAGATGAACGCCGGGTCGAACTTCAGGTCGCCGCGCGCGAAGTGGTGCGCCGTCAGCGTCCACTCGCGGCCCGGGAACGGCGCGGAGTAGCTCATCCAGCTGCCCGTGAGGTAGAACTCGCGCCGGTTCATCAGCTCAAACTCCTGCGGCGTGAACGTCAGCTCTGTGTGCGGCGTGCCGATGAAGCACAGCCGCGCCTTGTTGGCCGCCAGGTGGAACGCCATGCGCATCGTGACCGGATTGCCCGCCGTCTCAAAGATGCAGTCAAACCCGCGCCCGTCGGTCAGCGCCATGGCCTGCTCCATGAACCCCTCCTGCGAGGTGTTCACCGCCGCGTCCGCGCCCATGCGCAGCGCCAGCTCCAGCCGGCCTGCGTCCAGATCGAACGCCACCAGCCGCCGCGCGCCCATGATGCGCGCCCACTGCGCCGTGAAGATGCCGATCGTCCCGCAGCCGAGCACCGCCACATCCCCACCGCCGCGGTAGTCCGCCTGCAAAAGCCCGTGCAGCGCCACCGTCGAGGGCTCGAACATCGCCGCCTGCGCGTAGGGGATCGACGGGTCGTACTTGACCGCGTTGACCGCCGGCAGCACCACGTAGTCCGCAAAGCTGCCCTGCTGACGGCTGCCGATGAAGCTGTAGTGCCGGCACAGCGAGTAGTTCCCCCGCTGGCAGTCCGCGCAGCGCATGCACGGCGCCAGCGGCGCGCCCGTCACCGTGTCGCCCACCTGCAGCCCCTGCACGCCCTCGCCGACCTCCGCCACGTCGCCGCTGAACTCATGCCCCAGCACCACCGGGTAGAAGTGCGCCCCGTGGTGCAGCACCCGCGGCACGTCGCTGCCGCAGATGCCCGTGGCGCGCACCCGCACCTTGACCATGCCCGGCCCGCAGACCGGCGTCTCCCAATCCGCATAGCGGATGTCCTCATTGCCGTACAGTACCGCCGCTTTCATTGTACTTCACTCCTTCGTCTCACGCATCATCGGCTGCAGCCGCTGCGACAGCTCCAGGTAGGCCGCGTAGCGCGCCTCATATGCCGCGCAGGCCGCCGCGTCCGGCCGGTGCGTACGCGTCACCCGAACCGTGCGCGCCGCCTCCGCCGCGTCCGCATAGACGCCCGCACCCATGCCCGCCAGCATCGCCGCGCCCAGCGCCGTGGCCGTGTCGCTGCCCGGCACCTCGATGGCCCGGCCCGTCACGTCCGCCTTGATCTGCGTCCACACGCGGCTGTTCGCCGCGCCGCCCATCGCCCGCAGCGTGCCCGCGCGCGCGCCCGCCGCCGCCGCCACGTCCAGGTTGTGCCGCAGCGAGAACGCCACGCCCTCCATCACCGCACGCACCAGATGCGCCCGACCCACGCCGTAGCGCAGGCCATAGAACGCGCCGCGCGCGTCCGGATTCCACAGCGGGCTGCGCTCGCCCTCCATGTAGGGCAGGAACAGCACCCCGCCGCTGCCCGCCGGCACGCCCGCCGCCAGCTCGCTCATCTGCTCAAAGCTCAGCTCCGGGCAGACCTGCTCGCGCAGCCACTTGAGCGCGCCGCCGCCGCCCGTCGTGCCGCCCTGCAGCAGCCAGCGCCCCGGCGCCACATGCTGGCTGAGGATCAGCCGCGGATCGGCCACCGGCGCATCCAGGCAGATGCTCATGCCGCCCGCCTGGCCGCCCTGCTCCTGCGTCTGCCCCGGCTCCGTCACACCCGCGCCCAGCGCGCCGCACGCCGCGTCCAGCCCGCCGGCGACCACCGGCGTGCCCGCCAGCAGGCCCGTGAGCGCCGCGGCCTGCGCCGTCACCCGGCCCACGACCTCGTGGCACGCGCGCACCGGCGCCAGCAGCTGCGCCGGCACCTGCAACGCCCTGGCCAGATCCAGATCCCAGCGGCCGCGGCGCACGTCAAAGCACGCCAGCCCGTAGCCCTGCGACGCATCCTGCGTGCACTCGCCCGTCAGCCGGCGCACGATATAGCCGTTGGATTGCAGCACCGCTGCCGCGCGCGCCATTGCCTGCGGCGCGTGGCGCTGGTACCAGCGGATCTTGGGCAGCGTATAGCCCGGGCCCAGCGGATTGCCGCTGCACGCAAACAGCGCCTCCGCCCCAGCCAGCCGCTCCATCTGCGCGCACTCCTCGCGCGCGCGCGTATCCGTCCAGATGGGCGTGGGCAGCAGCGCCTCGCCCTGCGCATCCACCGCGACCGCGGCCCAGCTCTGTCCGTCTACGCCCACGCAGGCCACCTCGCCCGGGCGCGCGCCCGCCGCATCCAGCGCCTCGCGCGTGGCCGCGCACGCCGCGCCCCACCAGTCCGCCGGGTCCTGCTCGGCCCAGCCCGGCTGCGGATGGCGCGTGGGATACCCGCGCGACGCCTGCGCGACGGTGCGCCCGTCCGGCGTAAACAGCGCCGCTTTGAGCGCCGAGGTGCCCACGTCGATGCCCAGCAGGTACGTCATCAGGCCCTCCCCGCGCTGCCGCACACGCCGATCAGCTCGGCCACCCGCGCGCGCACCGCATCCCGTCCGGCTGAAAGATACCCCTTCGGGTCAAACGCCGCCCCGTGCGCCGCCAGGTACGCCCGCACCGCCGCCGTAAACGCCGCGCGCAGGTCCGTCGCATAGTTCACCTTGCAGATGCCCCGCGCGATGCACGCGCGCACCGCATCCTCCGGCACGCCGCTCGTGCCGTGCAGCGCCAGCGGCACATCCACCGCCGCGCGGATCGCCTCCAGCCGCGCAAGGTCCAGCTTCGGCTCGGCCTTGTACACGCCGTGCGCCGTACCGATCGCCGGCGCAAAGCTGCTCACGCCCGTCAGGCGCACGAACCGCTCCGCCTCCTCCGGCTCCGTGTACGCCGCGTTCGCCTCCACGTCGTCCTCCTTGCCGCCGACCTTGCCCAGCTCCGCCTCGACCGGCATGCCCTGCGCCAAGTCGACCACCTGCCGCGTGAGCGCCACGTTTCCGTCAAAGGGCAGCGCCGAGCCGTCGATCATCACCGACGTGTAGCCCGCGCGCAGGCACCGCTCGGCCAGCTGCGCGCTGTCGCCATGGTCCAGGTGCAGCGCGACGGGCACATCCGCCGCCTCCGCCAGCGCCCGCACGATCCCCGCAAACGCCTCCGGCGGCGCGTAGCGCAGCGTGCTGGACGTCGTCTGTACGATCACCGGCGCGCGCAGCGCCTGCGCCGCCTCCACCACCGCCTGGGCCATCTCCAGATTCTCCACGTTGAACGCGCCTACCGCATAGCCGTCCGCCTGCGCTGCGCGCAGCATCTCCCGGGTCGTCAAAAGTGGCATGGTATCCGCTCCTTTCCGCCGCCGCGTCACGGCGGCCTGCCGCTCGTTCCATTATCGCACATGCGCGCCCGCCGCGCAATGGGTCATTTCCCGTTTTCCCGCGGCGCACAAAAAAAGCGGGGGCTTCCCCCCGCTCACAGCACATTGCCCAGCGCCGGCGCGTTGCGCTCCGGCAGCGAGCGCAGCGCCTCCTCCAGCAGCGCCGCCTGCATCAGCCCCTGCGCCCGCGAGCGCGCCTGCACGCTCGCCTCCACCCCCGCCAGCGCCCGGCTCACCTCGTCCAGCTGCGCATGGTCGATCCACAATTGCAGCCGCGCATGCGCCTCGTCCCAACCCGCGCGCAGCTGCTGCGCCTGCGTCTGCGCGGTCACCCAGTCATCCGCATCCATCGCGGCGCGCGCCGCCTGCGCCTGCCCAAGCAGCGCCTGCGACGCCCCGCGCGCCTCCCGCGCGCTGATGAAATGGCCCGCGCACAGCAGCAGCGGCAGCACAATCAGCAACGTCACCCGAAACTTCACCAGCGCACCTCCTGCGGCTCCATCGCCCGCAGCCGCCGCGGCTCGCCCCCGCGCGCCTGCGCGAACAGCTCGCCCTGCGTGTCCAGCGAGCACAGCAGCAGCTCCCCCGCGCCCGCAAAGCCCATCTCCCGCAGTTGCGACAGCAGCCACGCCTCGTCCCGCCCGCATGCCCCCAGCGCCGGCGCCTGCACCTGCCCGTCCAGCACCAGCAGCAGCGGCATGCCCTCATAGGGCGTGCGCACGCCCATCTCCTGCGCCGTCGGCGGCCGCCGCTGCGAGCGCGCAAACGCGTTGAGCGCGCCGTTGGTCTCCAGCACCGCCGTCTCCACATCCGCCACGTTGAGCAGTCCCTGCGCGCGCATGCCCTCCAGCAGGTCATCCAGATCGAAGCACAGCCGCCGCAGCTCCGACAGCTGCACCTGCCCCCGGCGCACCAGCACGCTCGGCCGCCCGCAGATCAGCGCGCGCAGGCGGCGGCTTCGAAACGATGCGACCGTGATCAGGCTGTGCAGGAACAGCAGCGTCAGGATCGACACCACGCCGCTGTACAGCGACAGCCCCACGTCGCCCATCGGCACGGCGGCCAACTCCGCGATCATCAGGGTGATGACCACCTCGAACGGCTGCAGCTGCGCCAACTGCCGCTTTCCCATCGCACGCACCGCCACCACTGTGATCGCAAAGAGCAGCACCGTGCGCGCACACACCGTCAGCATACAAAAAAGCCCCCTTACAGGGGCTAGCTTTCCCGGTGCATGGACGCACTATGCCTCGCGATAGGCGCGCAGCACATAGCACCCCTTGCCCTGAGCCTTTGCCTCATAGAGCGCCTTGTCCGCCTGACGAAGCAGCTCCTCCAGTCCGGCGGTCTGCTGCTGCATCCATATCCCGCCGATGCTCACCGCCAGCGGCTCGCCGATCATCTCTTGCGAAGCCCGCGACAGCTCCTCCCGCAGTATACGGCAGCGTTCCTGCAGCAGCGCGCCATCCCCCGCGTACTTGATCAGCACGCAGAATTCATCGCCCCCGAAGCGGCACACCACGTCCGTCGCGCGAAACACCCGCGTCAGCACCACGCCTGCTCCGCGCAGCAACTCGTCCCCCTTGAGATGACCCAGCCGGTCGTTTACCTGTTTGAAGTCGTCCAAGTCGATCATCAGCAGCATGCACGTGATCCGCTCGCCCGCGCTCTCCAGATAGCGGCGCATCTCCGCCTCACCCGTCGCCTTGTTGAGCACGCCCACCAGCCCGTCGTGCATGCTCAGCTGCTGATAGCGCACGCGCATCTCATGATCCTGCATGCGCAGGTTCTGCACCATGACGCCCACGCACAGCGAACACAGCAGCCCCACCAGCGCGCCGAACGCGTCGTACTGCGCCACGGAGGGCAGCTTGAGCCGGTAGCTCATCGCCACGTACAGCGCCTCTGCCGCCAGAATCGGCAGGTAGCTCAGACGCAGCGGCAGCACAAACAGCACCGGCAGCGCAATGACGATGACCGGCATGAACGTGCCGCGCACCGCCTGCCCCTCCAGCGCATCGATCAGCGCGCAGAAGAACAGGATCGTCGACTCGCACAGCAGCGTTACCGCCGTGCTCAGCGTCGGCCTGGGCCGGCGCATCCGCCGCACCAGGCGCACCAGCGCATACACGACCACCATGGAGGGGAAGAACAACAGATGTTGGGGCGTCGGATGCCAGCCACGAATGATCTGCGGCGTGACCGCGTAGAAGAACAGCAGCAGGCTGCACGTCAGCAGGCAGGCCGCCTCTGACAGGCGCAGGTTGCGCGCCGCGATCTCGTTGCGCGCCTCGCGCCGATAGCGCGCATGGCGCGAAAACACCCGCACAGCCTGGCGCAAGCGACGCTCCATTTCCCGGTTCCCTCCTTCCTGCCAAACAGCATTGCTTTATCATAGCAGATTTTTCGCCCAAAATCCACCATAGAGTCGTTTTTTATGCCGGGCCCTTCCGCTCCCCACACAGCGCGATCTTGTGATCCAGCCGGCGCAGCGCCTGCTGCATGTCCTCCACCCGCGCCTGCAGCAGCGCCCGCTGCGACAGCAGGATCTCCCGCCGCGCCGCAGCCGTATCGCCCGGCTCCCGGCACAGGCGCACATATTCGATCAGCGCCTCGATCTGCACGCCCGCCGCGCGCATGCACTTCATCAGCTCGATCCATCCGCACGCGGTCTCATCGTAGTCCCGCCGCCCGCTCGGCGTGCGCGGCACGCGCGGAATGAGTCCAATGCGTTCATAGTAGCGCAGCGTGTCCGGCGTCAATCCATAGCGCCGGCTTGCCTCCGTGATGGTCATGGCATTCGCCTCCGTCCCCTGTGCGGCGCGAGAGCCGCCTCCTTCCAGGATACACCCTGGAGCCAACTCCATGCAAGCGCAAAAAACCGGACGCCCCCTGCGGGACGCCCGGGGCACGCCGTCAGTCCTGCGCCTGCTTGAGCGCCTCGTAGTACGGATCGCCCTCGAAGTCGCGTTCTGGCAGCGGATCGCCGCCCAGTTCCTCCCCGGCGTTGCGGATCTCGACGTAATCCAAATAGTTGACGCCGGGCGCCGCCGCAGCCTCGCGCAGCGCGGGAATGGCCCGCGCATCGCCCAGCTTGCCCAACATGGAGGCAAAAAGCGCGCATGGCCGCTCCGAGAACTTGCGCATTGCCAGCTGATAGATACGCTCGTCTCCAGGATAGTTGCACAGGATGTCCAGAAACACCTCTTGCGCGACGGGCGTGGCGCGGTCCAATGCCTGCAAAATCGGCCCGACGGCCTTCTCGCCCATCGCCTGCAGCGACTCGGCGCACATATCGGCCTGCTCGTGCGGCACAGGGCATCCGGCAATCAGGTCGACGTAGCGCTGCATGGGTTGCTCCGAACCCAGCTCGCGCAACAGTGTGATGGCCGTCAGCACGGCGTCATAGGGCGCCTGGGCATCGTCCAGCAGCTGCAGCAGCCGCGCCTCCGACGGCGCGCCCAGATCCACAATGCGCTCCAGCAGCTGGTCGGGCACGGGCACCTTTTTCTGAAAGTACTCCACCATCCAGCGCACGAGCAGGTCCGCGTCGTCATAGGCGGTGAAATACAGGGCCGGCGTCTGTCCATCCAGCCACGGGGCCGGCTCATTGAGGAAGCGCAGGTACACCTCGGGCATCTCCGCCTCCATGCGCTCGGCGTTGCCGCCCAGACGCGCACTGTTTTTCTGCATCCATTCGCGCACATAGCGCTCGAACGCCTCGTCAAAGTTGACGCAATTCATTTGATCCCTCCGTTCCGGTTTCCCGTCCGTCCGCATGTCCGGCGCGACGCCAGGCGTTGAGCAGGTCTTTTGTACGCGCGCGCAGCAGCCGCGGCGGCAGCCTGTGGGCGCGCGCCGTCTCGTTCACCTCGGCCGGCCGCCCCAGTGTGACGCGCACCGCGCACTCCAGCGCAGCCTGCCAGGCCGGCAGGCCACGCGCCGCGCCGCGCGGCCTGCCGCACAGCCACACGCGCTCCACCTGCGCGCCGACGTCGCCCAGCGCGTCCAGCAGGCGGTCCGTCGCTCCGCGCACGATGCGCGCCTGCGCCGGGCTCAGATATGCCGAAGGATCTGCCACGCGCACGAGCCGCCCGTCGAGCAGCGCCAGCGGCGCGCAGGTCTCGCCCATACGCCGCAGACATTGCGCGACCTCCAGGCGCTCGGACTCCCCAGGGCCCGGCTCGGTCAGCAGACGTGTGAGCATCGCCCGCGCGCCGCATCCACCGGCCTGCTCCAGCGCGCGCAGGGCATCGTCAAAGGCAGGCGTCCCCGACAGGCGCATGCGCAGCACCCATAGCGCCTCTTCGCAAAACATTGCATTTGAGACCAGCTGTCCGGCAAGCGCGTCGCCGCCCTGCCGCATCTGTTCGTGCAATTCTTCCGTCCAGCGGGCGGCCATGGCCTGCGGCGGTCCGGGCAGATACGGAAAGCGCTCGTCGTCCCGCGGCGGTCGTTCGTCGCCCACGTCCCTGCGCGCCCGCGCATACCGGTAGCACGCCGCATAGACCGGATTGCGCGGGAACAGCCGCGTCAGCCGGCCGAGCAGCCGCGTCGCCTCTGCCGCGCGTCCCGTGTTCATCGCGGCGGCGGCCATCATCCACAGCCGGTCCTCCCCCAGCGGCTCGCGCGCCTTCAGCTGCGAGAGCTCCCAGTATGCAATCCCGTCCTGGCCGATCTCGCACGCCGTGCAGGCCACCAGATACTTCTCCTGCTCCGACAGGCGTTCCTCCCGCGCGCGCTCGAGCGTCGCGCACGCCTGTTCCCGGTCGCCCGCCTGCGCCTGCGCCAGCGTCAGCGTGCACAGCGCCTGCACGCTGTACGCATTCAGCGCCACCGCACGCTGCGCCGCCGCCAGACCCGCCGCCGCGTCGCCCGCCTGCATGTGGCAGTGCGCCAGCAGCACCGCCGCGTCTGCGCCGCCGCGGGACGCCGCACGCTCCAGCAGCGCCTGCGCGCGCGCGAAACTGCCATGGCTCATCGCATCCAGCCCGCGGCGCATGAGCAGCGCGACATGCGCTTGCCCTGAGCCCCGTTTTGCGCCCGTCATGCGCGCCCTTCCGGCGGACCACAGCGCATTCGCGCACGCCTCCAGCACCGCGTCCGCCATGCGCGCACAGTGCTCCTCGTCCGCATGCAGACAAAGCGCCGCCGCATCGCGCGCGCATCCCGGCTCCTGGCAGCGCATGAAGTTGACCGCCGCCAGGCACGCCGCCACGGGATCCGGCTGCTCGCCCTGGAGCATCGGCAGGAGCAGTTCGTTGGCCTGCGCCGGATAGCCCATCTGCGCCAGCACGCCGGCAATCTGCCGCTCCACCTCATCATCCGCGCCCGGCCGTCCGCGCGCGACGTACAGCAGCGTCAGCGCCTCTGCCAGGCGTCCCTCTTCGCGCCGCCTCTGCGCCTTGCGCAGCAGATAGAGGGCCGGCCTGTCAAACTGTACGATCATGCGCGTCCCTCCTTCCTGGATGCGTTGGCGTTTCCGTTCAGGCGCTCACTGCGCGCTCCAGCAGCGTGCGCAATTCCTCTGCCGTAAACGCATAGCGGCGCCGGCAGAAGTGACAACACACCTCCGCGCCGCCGTCCTGCTCGATCATCTCGCCAAGCTGCTGCGCACCCAGGCTGATCAGCACGCGCTCGATGCGCGCCCGGTCGCAGTCGCACGAAAGGCGCAGGGGCGATTCGCCCACCACCTGCGGCTCCAGCCCGCGGAAATACGCCTCGACCAGCGCGTGCACGTCCATGTCACACAGCGCGGAGCTGATCGCTCCGTACAGCTCGGCACGCGCTTCCAGATGCCCCAACAGTTCCTCCGTGCAGCCCGGCATCGCCTGCACGAGCAGCCCGCCGCTGGCGCGCACCTCCTGCCCCACCAGCACGCCCAGCGCGCACAGCGACGGCGTCTGCTCCGAGGCCGTATAGTACATGGCAAAGTCCTCTGCAACCTCGCCGCTGACCAGGTTCACCTGGCCCACGTATGGTGCGACCCCCGGCAGCGCGCGCATCACGCTCAGCCGACCGTCCCGACCCAGCGCGCCGCCCACGTCCAGCTTGCCGTCCGCCCGCAGCGGCAGCTCCACCCGCGGCTCTTCCAGCGCAACCTTCACCGCGCCGTCCGCGCCCGCCACCGCCGTCAGCGTGCCCGCCGGGCCGCCGCCGCGAATCGTCGCCGTCACGCGCTCGTCCTCGCCCTTGAGCTGCGCGCCCAGCATCGCCGCAGCGCTGATCATCCGCCCCAGCGCTGCCGTACACACGTTGCTCGCGCCGTGGATCTCCCGCGCCGCCTGCGCCATGCCCGTCGTGTCGCACAGGAATGCCCGTGCCTGTCCGCCCATCAGCGTCAGCCGCAGCAGCGTGCCCCGCGCCTCGCTCATACGCTCTCCTCCTCTGTCTCCGGCGGCCGAAACGCCGCAAGGTGAATCCGCTCGTCCTGCGCGCACGGCGCCTGCAGCGTCTGCCCGCCGTACATCCGCACGCCGCAAAACCCCGCAGCCCGCAGCGCCGCCTCCAGCTCGTCCGTCTCGTACGCCCGCTGGCGGTGCAGCTCCCGAAACCGCCGGTAGCGCCCGTCCGCCTCGCGCACGAAGAACGTCACGTCCATCTCCGCCACCCGCGCCGCCGCGTCGTAGCGGCTCTGCCACAGGTAGCACACATCGTCCCGCTCCTCGCCGAAGAACGCATTGCCCAGCACGTCGCGCAGCTTGTGCGCCGTCGACACGTCGAAGAACAGTCCGCCTCCCGGCCGCAGCGCCGCATAGGCCGCCCGGAAAAACGCGGCCGCGTCGCCCTCGCCCGTCAGGTAGTTCACCCCGTCGCACGTGCACAGCACCGCGTCCACGCGCCGCCCCAGCGTCAGGCCGCGCATGTCCTGGCGCGCCAGCGTCACGCGCACGCCCGCGTGGCGCGCCTTTTCCGCCGCCCGCTCCAGCATCGCCTGCGACAGGTCCAGCCCCGTCATCTCATAGCCCATGCGCGCCAGGCGCACCGTCAGGCTGCCCGTGCCGCATGCGCACTCCGCCACGCGCCTGACCGGCCGCGCGCACAGGCCCATCAGATGCGCATAGTGCGCCGCCCAGGCGTCGTAGTCCACGTCGTCCATGAGCCGGTCGTACACCTGCGCAAACTCCCCGTACAATGCGCTACCGCTCCTTCCCGCGCGCGCGCCGCCGTGCGGACATGCGTCCGCCGATCCGGCCCGCCTGCGCCGCCGTCAGTCCGCCCCAGCCGACCTCCAGCAGGCGCTCCAGCAGCCCTTCCTCCCGCGCCGCCGCGTACTTCTCCCGCAGCCGCTGCGTCTTTGCGTCCATGCGCATCCCTCCCGCGGGTAGGGTTGCGCGCGTCCCGGCGCGTTATGCGTCCGGCGATTCCTCGTCCGCCGGTTCGTCCTCGCCGTCCTCGTCGTCGTCGTCGTGCCGCAATCCGCGGCCCACCTGCGCGCCCTCGATGTGCGGGTTGATGTAGCGGTCGAAGAATCCGTTGGCCACCGACGCGTAGATCAGCCGCGCCATCGCGTGGCCGAAGAAGATATAGTATGCCACCGCGACCAACGCCACGATCGCATTCATCCAAAGGCCCACGCACAGCACGATCAGCGGGATCGCCGTCAGCAGGCGCACAGCCACCATCTGCGGCAGGCGCGCCATGGCCAGCAACAGACCGTTGCGCAGCAGGTCGCGCAGCCTCAGCTTGTAGCCGACCATGAGCGGATAGAGCAACGGCAGCGTAAGCGTCCACAGGATGCACATGAGCGTGAGCAGCACCTGCGGCACATAGAACAGCGCGCTCTGCTGCGCCATCTGGCCGTAGAATACGAAGCCCACAAACGCCACCAGCGGCAGCGCGCCCGTGATCGCGGAGACGACCAGCGCCTGCTTCCAGTTGTCTCGCATCGCGTCCTTGAAGTCGCTCCACACGAACGAGTGCTGGTCGCGCGCCCAGTTGCGCGTGACGTACGCTGCGCCTGCGGACGACGGGCCCGTAATCGCCACCAGCGGGAACAGGATGAACAGGTACGTCTGCACCAGGCTCAGCAGCTGATCCCGTAGCCCCAGCAGCGCCTCCTCGCCTGCCTCTACCATCTGCACGTCAATCCCCTGCAGCGCCAACACGTTGATGTACGTCCACACGATGACCGGCAGCCAGAAGACCACCTGCATCAGGTTCACGCGGCACAGCGACCAGAAGCGCACCCGCAGCACCTCGAAGAACAATTGAAACCGGTTCGACGGCAGGTCATCCGGCGTATAGTCCGCCTTGCCCGCCTTGCCATAGTACAGCCGGTTAAAAAATCCACCCATGTCGTTTGCCTCCTTTGTCAGTGCTCGCCGCCGGGGGCGATCACGCCCGCCAGGCGCGCGAACAGCTCCACGCCGTACAGCAGCGCCCGCTCGTCAAACCCGAAGCCGCTGGCGTGCAGCGGAGCCGTGTGCGCCGCGTCGCCGCAGCCGCACATGACGAACACGCCCGGCCGCTCGCGCTGGTAGAAGGAAAAGTCCTCCGCGGTCATGCGGGGGCGCTGGGGCACATACGCGTCGCCCAGCAGTGCGCGCACCCGCGCCGTCTCGGCCGGGTCGTTGACCACGCACGGGTAGAACGTGCGCTCCTCCAGCGCACACGTGACGCCAAACGCCGCCTCCGTGGCGCGCATGCAGTCCTCCAGCAGCGCCCGCACCCGCGCATACGCGTCGTCGGATAGCGTGCGCACCACGCCCTCCAGCACCGCCTGCGCCGCCAGCACATTGCGCTGCGTGCCCGCGCACATGCGCCCGAACGTCACCAGCGCCGGTACCGTCGGGTCCGTGCGCCGCGACAGTCCCGCCTGCACCAGGCATGCAAAGTGCCCCGCCGCGCACAGCGCGTCCGCGCCCAGGTGCGGCATGGCGCCGTGCGAGGCGCGGCCCTCGACAATCACGTCGATCTCGCTCGTCTGCGCCATCAGCGGCCCCTCGCCCGTGCCCACGCGCCCCAGCGGCACGTCCGGCATCAGGTGCATGCCGTACACCGCCTCCACGTGCGGGTCCTCCAGCGCGCCATCGGCGATCATGAGCCTGGCGCCGCCGTCGGTCTCCTCCGCCGGCTGGAACAGCAGCGTCACGTCGCCCGGCAGCGATGCCCGCCGCGATGCGATCAACTCCGCCAGCGTCAGCAGGCACGCCATGTGCCCGTCGTGCCCGCAGGCGTGCATCATGCCCGGGCGCTCGCTTTCAAACCCGCAGCCCGCGGGCTCCTGCACCGGCAGCGCGTCCATATCCGCCCGGAACGCCACCGCGCGCCCGCCCTGCCCCCTGAACACCGCCCGCACGCCCGTGCCCGCGCACGGCGAGAGCGCGTCCGGCGACAGCGCCGACAGCGCCGCCATCACATACGCCTGCGTGCGGACCTCCTCGTGCCCCGGCTCCGGGATGCGGTGCAGCGCGCGCCGGTGCGCCGTCGCCCGCCCCAGCAGCGCAGCCACCGCCGGGGAAATCTCAAAGTGCGCGTCCATGCCGCGCCACACTCCCTTCCAACGCACCGCGCATCGCGCGTGCGGATACGTCATATCATACCACAGCCGGCGGCAAATTTGAAGGTTTTTTCGTTATCCCGCCGCTGACCCGACCTTTTTTTCAAAGAGGGTTTGACACCGCGCTCCGGGAATGCTAAGATAAAGCATCGCCGCGACGCGGCAAAATTGCATTCAGGGAGGTCTCCTTCGCCATGCAACAGCTTGATCTTTCGTCCATGAAGCGCCGCGTCGCCGTCATTGGCGCCACGGGCATGGTCGGACAGCGCTTCGTCACGCTGCTGGCCCGCCACCCCTGGTTTGAGCTGTGCGCCGTCGCCGCCTCTGCGCGCAGCGCCGGCAAGACCTACCAGGAGGCCGTCCAGGGCCGCTGGGCCATGCAGGAGCCCATCCCCCAGGCCGCCCGCAACCTCGTCGTGATCGACGCGGCCGACACCGCCGCCGTCTGCGAGGGCGTCGACTTCTGCTTCTGCGCCGTCGACATGCCCAAGGCCGCCGTACGCGAGCTCGAGGATGCCTGCGCCCGCCTGGAGACGCCCGTCGTCTCCAACAACTCCGCGCACCGGGGCACGCCCGACGTGCCCATGATCATCCCCGAGCTCAACCCCGAGCATGCCGGCGTCATCGAGCACCAGCGCCGCCGCCTGGGCACTCGCGTGGGGTTCGTCACCGTCAAGCCCAACTGCTCCATCCAGTCCTACGTGCCCGCGCTGCACGCGCTCATGCCGCTGCGCCCCCAGCGCGCGGTCGTTAGCACCTATCAGGCCATCTCCGGCGCGGGCAAGACGTTCGAGCGCTGGCCCGAGATGCTCGACAACGTCATTCCCTACATCTCCGGCGAGGAGGAGAAGAGCGAGCAGGAGCCGCTCAAGATCTGGGGCCGCATGCAGGATGGCGTCATCGTCCCCGCGACGCAGCCCGTCATCAGCGCCCAGTGCGTGCGCGTGGCCGCCTCCGACGGCCATCTGGCCACCGTCTGGCTCACCCTGGGCGAGAAAGCGACGCCTGAGGATCTCATCGCCCGCTGGCGCGCCTATCGCGGCCTGCCCCAGCAGCTGGGGCTTCCCTCCGCGCCCGATCCTTTCATCTCCTACTTTGACGAGCCCGACCGTCCTCAGACCCGCCTGGATCGCGACGCCGGTCACGGCATGGGCATCACCCTGGGTCGTCTGCGCGCCGACTCGTTGTTCGACTTCCGCTTTGTGGGCCTGTCCCACAACACCCTGCGCGGCGCGGCCGGCGGCGGCGTGCTCATCGCCGAGCTGCTCGTGGCCCAGGGCTACATTCCCCGCAAGTGATGACGAACCCTGCGCCAGGGAATTCCCGGAAGCCCGGGCTTTTCACCATCCTTCTCCTTCGATGGAGAAGGATTTTTTCGTGCGCGCAGCGAAATGAATACTCTTATCGGCTTTTGCGCGGCCCGATGCCGCGTTTTGGATTTTGCTGGATGTCGAGGTGATCCTTCGTGCTCTGTCCCTTCTGCGGCAAACGTACCGATTCCCATAAGCCGTCCTGTCAGCACTGCGGCAAGAGCCTGCGCGCCCCCCGCCGTACCGCACAGGAGCCGGACGCACCGGAGACGCCGCTGCGCGTCTACAACGACGAGACATATGTCCGCCCGCCGCGCCGCCGCCGTCCGGACGCCCCGGCGGATGATATGAACGCCCCGGCGGGCAGCGCGAAACTCCGGACGAGCGTCGAAAATGCCTCCGCAGGCGTCCCTCGCCCCGATCCCCGCAGCCGCGCGGGCCGGGTGCGGGTGCGGCACTCGCCGCGGCGGCAGGATACGCGCCGCGCAGATGAGGAACGGTTGGAGAAGCTGTTGCGGCGCGGACCGGTGCGCCGGCGGCGCGTGCACTGGGGCCGGATGGTGGGCGGCGTGTCGCTGCTGGCGGCGTTCATTCTGGTGGGCGTGACGCTGCTGCTTACGCGCACCGCAGCAGGCCAGCGGCAGCTGGCGGCTTGGGGATACGACGTGCCGGCCAGTGCGTATATCAGTCTGGGTGACGGGCTGCTGGACGGCGGCGACATCACCGGCGCGATTGCGGCCTATGAGCGCGCGCGGGAACTGGAGCCCGACAGCGTTGAAGCCGCGTTGGACCTGGGCTCGGTCTACGAGACCGACGGCAGGCAGGAGGAGGCCATGGCGATCTATCAGGAGCTGATGGACACGCTGGCCCCGCAGCATACCGAGGCCTACACGCGCATGATCCGCATCTACCGCGACGCGGGCAACGCGCAGGCCGCGGTGGATCTGATGCAGCTGGCCTATGAGACGACCGGGCAGTCCTCGTTTGAGACGATGCGCCGCGAGTACATGCCCACCGTGCCCACGGCCAGCTATACGGCGGCCGACGAGGCGGACCAGAACGTCTTTGAGCTGAAGAACAACCGCTCCAACTACGAGTTCGACGTGACGCTCAGCGCGCAGGAAGGCGCGAGCATCTACTACACGTTGGACGGCGAGACGCCGGGGCCGGACAAGTCGCTGTATGAGGCGGGGCAGAAGATCCGCTGCGCCGAGGGCTCCACGCGCATACGCGCGGTGGCGGTGTCGGCGCAGGGCGTGCTCAGCGAGGAGTTTGACGAGACGTATACCGTCGTCATCCCCACGCCCAACTCGCCCAAGGCCAACTATGCCTCCGGTCCCTATTCGCGCGTCATCAGCGTATCGCTGCGTGCGGACGAGGGCACCGCGGCGATCTACTACACGCTGGACGGCACCTCGCCCACGACGCAGTCGCTGCTCTACGAGGGGCCGATCACGCTGCCGGTGGGCGATTCGACGCTCAAGGCCATCGCGGTGATGGAGGACGGGCGGCAGAGCTATGAGATGACCTGCACCTATGCGATCAACGTGACGCAAAAGCGCGTCTTCCGCACGGAGGACACGTTCGACGGCCTGACGCTGATGAAGACGACGTATGCCTCGTTCGTCAAGAAATACGGAGAGCCGCTCTCTTACGAGCGGCTCGAGGGAGAAAACGCCTATGCGCGTGGCGAGAGCTATGAGGGCGTGTGGGCGCAGACGACGGCGCGCTTTGTGAGCCTGGATGGCGACGACGCAGTGCTCTACTGCCTTTTCACGCAGGATACGTCGTTCAAGGGGCCGCGCAGCACGCGCGTGGGCAGCGAAGAGACCGACGTGACCTCCGCATTCCGCGACAAGGGCGGCATGCCCGTCAACGACCGCGGCGACCGGCTGCTGTACAACATCGACAGCCTGGGCCAAGAGATCGGCACCTACCGGGTGCTGGATGACGGCGGCGCGCTGATCGAATACTACTGCCCGTCGGAGGACGAGAACTGCTATGTGCAGCTGACGTATACCGTGTCGGAGGGCGTGGTCGACTCCATCCTGTGGCAGCAGTATGTGAGCGCCACCGCGCAGGAGAGCGAGTGACTCACAGCCCGTCGGTCAGGCGCACCAGCGTCATAGACGGCGGGTTGAACAGGCGCATGGGCGGCTGCACGTTCGGGCGCACGCCCAATCCGCTGCTGACGTGCTGGCGCAGCGTGCCGGAGGTAATCAGCCCTTCGACTGCGCCCGTGCCGGGAAACAGTCCGTATCCTGATACGTAGATGGGCCCCAGCAGCGGCAGCCGCGCCTGTCCGCCGTTGTAGTGGCCGGAGAGCACCAGATCAATCGTCGCCAGGAAGGATGAGACTCTCTGTGTGCGCGTGGTCGTCATGGCGCGCACAAAACTGTCGCTCAGCGGTCGATGCGAGAGCACGATGCACGCGTCCTCGTCCTGCATGAGCGCGCGTGCCTCCTCAATGCGGTCCATGCGCTCCAGTTGATACGTCGCCACAAATCGCGTGGCCTCATTCTGCGCGCTCTCCAGCTGCTGCGTGTACGTCGCGCGTGCGGCGTCCAGGTTGAGGCTGAGCGCGTCCTCGGGCGTGAACCACAGCCGCGCGCCGCCGGTCTCCACTAGGTAGGGCGCGTCCAGGTAGACCGCGCCGCGCTCCTGCGCGCCCTGCACGTACAGCGCCATGGACGCGCCATCGAGCGGGGCCGGGTCGTTTTCTCCCGTGACAAAGAGCACGGGCGTCTGCCGTCCGACGGCCTCGATCAACTCATAGAAGGGCGTGGGGTCGCCGTCCGGGCCCAGCATGTCGCCGGTGATGCACACGATGTTGTAGCGGGCGTCCGCAACCGCATCGGCAATGGTCTGCTGCTGCTGTCCAAAGCGCGCGCCGTACAAGTCGGACGCGTGCAGGATCGTATAGCCCGCCAGCGCTTTGTTCAGGCCGGGCAGCGGCACGTCCACTGTTTCCACGCGCACGATGCGGTTGAGCACGGCGTTGACCCCCAGCGCGCCGGCAATCAGCAGCAAAACTGCCAGCACCACGGCCAGCGGCGCGCGCCAGTTGCGCCGCGGTTTGGTGAACATGACATAGCCCTCCTCGTCGAAGGGCTTGTGGCGCACGGCGTAGCGCGCGGGAATATGGCCGTAGGGGTTGCGGTTGCGGTCAGTTCGCCGGTTCATCGCGCTCACTCCGTTCAGGGCTGCGGGCCCTTTTGCGTCAATTCGTCACGGTTCTATTATAAGCGCCGCAGACAGCGTGCGCAACGCAAAAAAGCGCACGAAACGGAAGGAATTTTGTTCCTGCGCGTCATACGGTCGGCGCCTTCGCCGACGCGCTTCGAGCGCCTTTGTCATGGCGCGGCGGCGGCGCGTGTGGTATAATGGACGCGCACACAAGAAACGGAGGGATTGCGCATGGCGCGCACGCGTACGGTCTACCGCTGCGGCGAATGCGGCTATGAGACGGGACGATGGCTGGGCCGGTGTCCTTCCTGCGGCGCCTGGAATGCGCTCAGCGAAGCGCAGACGGCCCCCATGCGCACGCAGTCCGGCTCCGGCCCCGCACCACAGGCGCCGTTGCTGGGCGAGTTGCCGCAGACGCAGGATGCGCGCACGCGCACGGGCATTGAGGAGCTGGACCGCGTATTGGGCGGCGGGGTGGTCGCAGGCTCACTGCTGCTGGTAGGCGGCGATCCGGGCGTGGGCAAGTCGACGTTGCTGTTGCAGGCAGCGGCGAACCTTGCGCGGGGCGGCGCGCGCGTGCTGTATGTGTCGGGCGAAGAATCCGCGGCGCAGCTGCGCATGCGCGCGCAGCGGCTGAGCGTGGAGGATGCGCCGGTGCATGTCCTCTCGGAGACGGATCTGGAGCGCGCGCAGGCGTGTTGGGAGTCGCTTTCGCCGCAATACATGGTGGTGGACTCGGTGCAGACGGTGTACCGGCCGGATGCCGGCGGCGCGCCCGGCAGCGTGACGCAGGTGCGCGAGGCAGCGGCGGTATTGATGCGCATGGCCAAGACCACGGGCTGCGCGGTGTTTCTGATCGGCCATGTGACCAAGGACGGCTCGATCGCAGGCCCGCGGATGCTGGAGCACATGGTGGATGCGGTGCTCTACTTTGAGGGCGACCGGCGGCACGGGTTTCGGATGCTGCGCGCGGCGAAGAACCGCTTCGGCTCGGTCAACGAGCTGGGGGTGTTTCGCATGACGGGGGCGGGCATGGAGTGCGTGGACAACCCGTCGCAGACGCTGCTGTCGGAGCGGTCGGCGGACATGCCGGGCTCGTGCGTGCTGTGCGCGCTGGAGGGCACGCGGCCGATGCTGGTGGATGTGCAGGCGCTGACGGCGCGCACGGCGTTTTCCAGTCCGCGGCGCACGGCGGCGGGGCTGGACGCGGGGCGGCTGTCGCTGCTGCTGGCGGTACTGGAGAAGCGCGCCGGGCTTGCGGCGTTCGATCAGGATGTGTACGTAAACGTCGCGGGCGGGCTGGAGTTGACGGAACCCGCGGCAGACCTGGCGGTGCTGGCGGCGGTGGCCTCGAGCCTGCGCGGGCAGGGCGTGCCGCCGGGGCTGGCGGCGATGGGCGAGGTGGGCCTGGCGGGCGAAGTGCGCGCGGTTTCGCAGCTGGAGCGGCGGCTGAACGAGTGCCGGCGGCTGGGTTTTGAGGGCTGTGTGGTGCCGCGCGCGGGCCTGGAAGGCGTAAAGGCGCCGCCGGGCCTGCGGGTCTACGGCGCGCGCACCCTGCGGGAGGCGCTGGAGCTGCTGCTGGGCTGACGGACGGAGCAAAAAAGGAGGGTGCCGGTGAAGGGACAGAGCGTAAGGCGGCTGTTGGTCGCGCTGTGCGCGGCGATGGGCGCGCTGATTGGCGCGGGCGTGGCGGCGACGGTGGCGGCGGCGTGGGAGGCGCTGGCGGCGGACGGTGCGGCCAGCTCACCCGCACACAGCGCGATCCTGGCGCTGTATGCGTTGTTGGGCGGCGCGGGCGCGCTTACGTGCGCGCTGCTGTCGGGACCGATCCTGCGCGTGGCGCAGCGCTATGTGCGCCGGGCGGAACGGGCGCTGTGCAGTGCGCCTGTGCAGCAAGTCGTGTGTGCGGTGGCGGGGCTGATTGCCGGTCTGATCGTAGCGCTGCTGACCACGCAGCTGCTGCGCGCGGGACAGCCGCGGGAGCTGTTCACCGCGCTGACAGCGCTGGTATACGTGGTGATGGGCTATCTGGGCGCATCGTTTGGCGCACGGCGGTACAAGGAATGGCCGCTGCTGAGCGCGCTAGTGGCGCGCATGCAGGAACGCACGGCGCCGCGGGAGGCGGCGACAGGCGCACGTCCAAAGCTGCTGGACACGAGCGCCATCATCGATGGGCGCATCTGCGACATCTGTGGCACGGGCTTTGTGGAGGGCACGCTGGTGGTTCCGCAATTTGTGCTCTCAGAGCTGCGGCATATTGCCGATTCGGGCGACGCGCTGCGCCGGGCGCGGGGCCGGCGTGGGCTGGACGTGCTTTCGCAGCTGCAGAAACTGCCCGGCGTGCGCGTGGAGATCACCGACGCGGACGTGCCGGATGCGCAGGAGGTGGACGTCAAGTTGCTGCGCCTGGCCCAGCGGATGGGCGGCGTGGTCGTGACCACGGACTACAACCTCAACAAGGTCGCCTCGCTTTCGGGCATGCGCGTGCTCAATGTCAACGAGCTGGCGGGCGCGCTGCGCCCGGCGGTGCTGCCCGGCGAAGAGCTGACCGTGCACGTCGTGCGCGAGGGCAAGGAACCCGGGCAGGGCGTGGGCTACATGGACGATGGCACGATGATCGTCGTGGAGAACGGCCGGCGGCATGTAGGCGAGACACAGGCCGTCACGGTGACGACGGTGCTGCAGACCTCTGCGGGCCGCATGATCTTCGCGCGGCGCAAAGGGGAGCGGGCAGGCTGAAACGCGGGCGTCCGGGGAAAATCCGGACGCCTGTTTTTTTATTCGCTTTCGCCCCGTTCTCCGAGCACGTCCAGCGCGTCGCGCAACCGCTTGGGCCACGGCACGCCCAGCAGCGCGGTGTTTTCCAGGATCGAGATGCCCTCGTTGGCGATGTAAAAGCATACCGCCGCATTGTGCAGCGCGTTCGCGTTCATTGCCCGGTCCAGCTGCCAGGCGATCAGCACCACCAGCGCCATCATTCCCTTGCGCAGTAGCCCGTCAAATCCTGCCTTGCTCGACAGTGTTCCACCCTCGCTCTTGTGCGACACCCCGCGCCATGCGCAGACCAGCCCCGTCGCGTAATCCGCCGCCATGAACGCCGCCAGCGTCTGTACTCCAGCCGGCAGAGCGCACCACAGTCCCATTACCGCTCCTATGCACGCTGCCATTCCCTTCGTCATTCTGTCCCACATACCGTTTCCTCCTTTTCCGTTCCGTCGGTCGTCTCGATCACTCGCCACGCTCCCTGAAGCGTCAGCCGCTGGCCTTTTTCATCTTCGAGCGTCGTATGCGCCGCCCGATCCGCTTCTACCTCGCCGTCCATCTGCCTCAGATATGCTCCGCTCGCGTATCCCTCCAGACCCCCGTGCCGGATGCGCGGCCACCCGTCGCCGGTATCCTCCAGCACCTCGACCATCGCGCCCTTGGGGATGCTGCCCAGCACCTCGCCCGTCTCCGGCCAGGTCCTCACGCGCAGCGGATCGCGCTGCGTCTCCACCACCGCCCAGCCGGTCGGGCAGCTGTTCTCCTCCGCCGCGACCTCGATATACCGGTGCGCGGCCAGCAGATCCCACGTCCCGTCCAGCGCCGTCTCCACCGTCTCGCCCGCTGCGCTGGATGCGTGCACCACCGTGCCCGCCTCCGTCACCAGCCCCACGTGGTGCACGTCCGTCCCGCTGCGCTTGAACGCCAGCATCCCCGCCCGCGCGCCCGCCGTCCCCTCCTGCCGCCACACCAGGTCGCGGTATTTGGCCGACGCGCCGTAGCTGTCCCACAGCGCGTTCGTCCCCGCCGTGGTGTAGTCCGCCTCGCCGCCCGGACAGTCCCGGATGACCTTCTTGATCAGGTTGATGCAGTCCAGCTGCGCGTAGGGCGTGCCCAGCAGCGCCCGCGCCCTGGCGATGGCATCCCTCGTTTGGATCATGCGCCCGCCTCCCTTCCGTCAGATGGCCTCCACGTACAGCCCGACCAACTCGCTAAGCGCCTGGAATACCGGGTTGCCCGTATCCCGCGTGCACCGGTACACCACGCCGTCCTGACTGTAGTACCTGCCGCTCTCCAGCGCCATGTTCCCCTCGTAGGGGATGGGATCGTCCGCCGTGCCCGCGTGCGCCGCGTCGATGTGCGTCCACAGCGAGGCCGTCTCCGTGCCCGGTGTCCATTCCGCCTGCGACGTGTGCGACGTGCGGCAGAGGTAGAGCGCGTCGCCCTCGCCGTAGCGCACGATGTCGCGATCCGCCTCGTACGCCCTGTCGGGCTGCCACGCGTTAAACAGCGGCTTCACCGCCTCGATCTCCTCCGTGCGCAGCGCGTCCGCGTTCGCCGCCACCGTCATGCGCGCGGCGACCTTCGCGGCATCCACCTGCACGAGCATCGACGCGCCGCCGGCGTCCGCCCCGTCGGGGGCCTGCGGCCACTCGACCCGATCCGGGAATCCTTCCTGCTGCGGCACATCGCGCAGCGCCTGCCGGTACGCCGCCCATGCCGCGCGAGATTCCTCGCTGCACGGATAGTCCGGCATCATCCGGTAGTCGCAGGCCTGTAGCATCCCGTCCCGGATCGCGCGCGCGAAGAGCGTGTCCGCCCGCTGTCCGCCCCGATAGAACACGCCGTCCGCATACGTGTCGCCGATGTTCACCGGCACGTTCTCCGGCGCGTCCGCCAGCGTCACGCCTTCCAGTTGCTCGTATTCCGACCGGCTCATGCCGCCCAGTTCAATGATGTTCTGCACCACGCCGTCCTTGATGACGTAAACCATGCGTTCCCTCCTTCGTTACAGATACCGCCACGCGCGTACCGCCACCAGACCGGCGCCGCCCGCTGCGGAGTTGTCCGCCTGGTCGTCCGAGCCGCGCCCGCCGTGCCCGTAGCCCGAACCCGCCAGCGCCGCACCGCGCGCGTCTCTTCCCACGTTCCCGCCGCGTCCGCCCGCGCCCGGCGTTGCGCCATAGATGCCGGCGCCGCCGTCTCCGCCCTGCGCGTACAGGTAACGGGCGCTTGACGCGCTCTGAAAGCAGTAGTACTCGTCCGTATTGGCGCCCGTTCCGCCGTTCGTCGGCGTCGTTCCCCAGTTGCCGCCTGATCCGCTTCCGCCGCTCGTCCCCTTGTATCCGCCGCCGCCTCCGCCGCTGACGCCATAGGTGCCAGTACCCGTGCCGCCGCCAGGCGTGTTCATCCCATCTCCTCCCGCCATCGACGTCTGTGCGGTCGTGTGGGCCGCCCGCCCGCCGCCACCACCGCCCGCGCCTCCGTTGCCGCCGCGATGGCTTCCGGGGACGATCCAAGCCGGGGTATGCACGATGCCGCGCTGTCCTCCGCCCGCAGCCACCAGCGAGCCGAAGCCCGACGCGCCGCCATCCACGCCTGAACGGCTTTGATCCCCAGCCGGCGCGGATTCAAGCCCCCTCGCGCCACCCGCACCGACGGTCACGGCCACCGCCGTACCAGGAGTGACCGCAACGCCCACCCCATGGGAGATGTGCCCGCTCGCGCCGCCGCATCCTCCTCCTCCATCTCCGAAGCGCGCGCTGCCGCCGCCGCCCCCTCCGATGCACGTCACGTCCACGCGCTCGGCCCATGCGGGCACCGTGTACGTCCCGCTCGCGGTGAAGTAGCTGTCCACATGCTGCGGCGCGTGGGCAGTCAGCGTCACGGCGCTGGACGCCGCCGAATCGAACCCTGCGACCGTGCCCAGCGCCTTGACGGTGAACGCGTAGCTCGCGCCGTCCGTGGCCGGGGCCGTCACGACCAGCGTGGTCACGCCCGCCGCGACGGTTGTGAAGGCCGCTCCGCCCCGGTAGATGGCGTAGCCCGCAACCGGATTGTTCGTACCGCCCGCAGCGGCGCTCCACGAGAACGTCGCCTGTCCGGAGAGCTTCACGTCTTGTGCCGACAGCCATACGCTCGCGGGCGCGGCCGGAGCCGTCACGAGGCTCGTCAGCACCGCCGACGCCACCGATACCGGCGAATCGAAACCCGGAATCGTGCCCTTTGTCCGCACCGTAAAGGTGTAGCTTCCGTTCTGTGCGGGCGACTGTACGTCCAGGCTCGCCTGTGTCACGGTTCCCAGCGACATGCCGTCCCGGTAGACCTCGTAGCCCGCGATCGGGTTGCCCGCGCCGCCCTGCGCGCCGGTCCAGGAGAGCGTCACCGTCTGCCAGAATCCCACATTGTTTGCGCTGAGCGTCAGCTGTGTCGGGGCCGTGCAGGCCGTGACCAGCGCGCCTCCGTTCAGCACGCGGCAGAACGTCGCCATTTACACCACCTCCGAGAGTAGCACGAGCAGCGTGAACGCCTCCGACGGCTTCGCAAGGCATACCATCGTCAGCGTGTCGTCCGCGTCCACGCGCAGGCCCGCCAGCAGCACGTTTCCGATCTGCGCGCCCTGCACCGCCGCGTCTACTCTCTGCGTCTGGCTGTCCGCGACCGTGCCCGCGCACGCGACCGTCTTCTCGTACCAGCCCTGCGCGTTCTGCGTCCAGCCGTCCGCCGCCACGCTCAGCTCCACGCGGCCCGTCTGCACGAGCGCCCCGCTGCCGGAGGCCGCCAGCGCGCCGACCTCCTGCGCCGTCGGCATCCACGTGTCCGGCCGCGCCCCTACGTCCGCGGCGGTCAGCGCATCCAGCTCCTCCTGCACCTTCTGCCCGCTCCATGGGTTGTCCGCGCTCGCCTGCGTGTCGTCGATCTGCGGAGCGTCCAGGCCGTCCTGGCCCGGCGTTCCATCCTGGCCATCCCTGCCTGTCGGCACGCCGATCGTCAGCATGAGTCCGTCCGCTCCGGCTGCCACCTGTGCCGTCGCCTGCGCGCCCGGCTCCAGCGTCACCGCCCGTGCCTTCATGCCTGACACTTGCGCAGCCGCCTCGCGCGCCAACCGTGCCGAAGCGAGCACCCACTGCTCCGTATGCGTATCCACTTCAGATACCGCCTGCGGCCGCGCCGTCACCTGTGCGTCAATCTGCCGGGCCGCTCCCGTCACGTCCATATGCACCTCTCCTTTACACGTCGCCCACGGCTTCCAGCACCTCAAACGGCTGCGGCGCAAACGGCGTGACGACGGCAGTGCCATCCGTCACGTCACCCGCCTCATCCAGCTTCGCACCCAGCACAAAGCGTACATCCCACCAATACGTGCCCGGTTCCAACGAACCGGTATCCGCACTTTGCAGCGCAAATACACAGCGCCCATCCGCATCCGGAACGACCGGCAGGCGCACCAATACCTCCCGGTTGCGCGCTTCTCGCTTGAGCGTGAAGACCGCGCGGTCCTCCGCGGTGAATGCTGCACCCGTGGCCGCGACGATCAGCTCCGCCGTATCTCCGCGCGTGAGCCGGATGCGCCGTCCTTTGATCTCAAACATGGATTCTCCTCCTCACAGGTATCGCCCGGTTCTCACGGCGATCAGGCCGGCCGTTCCGTTTCCGTCGTTGTTGGATCCGCCGCCCGATCCGTATCGCGTGCCGGGCAGCGCTGCGTTGCCGGTCTGTGCGTTGCCGGTGTTCACGCCCGTGCCGCCCGCGCCGCCCGTGCCCAGCCTGCGGCCGGTCGACGGGTCGGAAAACGGATAGTAGGCCGCGTCGCTTGCAGGCGGGCTCCAGCTCTCGCCGTTGGCGCCCTGGCTGCCGATGTTTCCGCTGTTGGGGCCGTACCGGCTCCAGCCGCCGCCCGCGCCGCCGATGCCGCCCGCGCCGCCCGCGCCGCCGTTGGGCGCGGAGGTGCTGGACGAGGCGTCGCCCGGGCTGCCGCCCAATCCTCCGCGCGCCGTCAGCAGCGATCCGAACGAGGTCGCCCCGCCCGCACGTCCGGCCTCAAACGCGTTGGGCGCGGCAATGCCCCCGCCGCCCACCGTGACCTGTATGGACGCGCCCGGCGTGAACTGTCCGGCGCCCAGCGCAAGCTCCGCCTTTTCGCCCGTGCCGCCGCCGCCAAAGCCGCCGCCCGGATACGTCGTGCCGTAGTTGTAGCCCGGCGCGCCGCGTCCGCCGCCGCCGCCGATGCAGCACACGCGCAGGGACTCGGCCCCCCACGGCACCGTGTACGTCCCGCTCTGCGTGAGGAACACATCCGCGTACTGCGGCGCGTGCGCCGTGAGCGTCACGGCGGTGGATACCGCCGAGTCGAACCCGGCGACCGCGCCCTTTGCCCTGACGGTGAACGCGTAGCCCGCGCCGTCCGCGGCCGGGGCCGTCACGATCAGCGAGGTCACGCCCGCGGCGACGGTCGTAAACGCCCCGCCGTCCCGCAGGATCTCGTATCCCGCGACCGGGTTGTTCGCGCCGCCCGCCGCCGCATTCCAGCTCAGCGTCGCCTGTCCGGACAGCTTCACGTCGTATGCGGACAGGCGCACGTTTGTGGGCGCGGCACAGGCTGTCACGCGGCTCGTCAGCGTCGCTGAGGCCGCCGATACGGGCGAATCGAAGCCCGGAATCGTGCCCTTTGTCCGCACCGTGAAGGTGTAGCTCCCGTTCTGCGCGGGCGACTGTACCGCCATGCTCGCCTGCGTCACGGTTCCCAGCAGCGCCCCGTCCCGGTAGACCTCGTAGCCCGCGATCGGATTTCCCGCGCCGGGCATCGCTCCGGTCCAGGAGAGCGTCACCGTCTGCCCGAATCCCACATGGTTTGCGCTGAGCGTCAGCTGTGTCGGGGCCGTGCAGGCCGTGACCAGCGCGCCGCCGCCGGTCGAGTAGCACATCGTCATCCTGTCTCCCCTCCGCTCTTACATGTCTACCAGCACAACCTCTTCGACGCTCACGTCCAGCTCAAAGGCCGCCTGCGGCTGCGTCAGGCAGATCATCGTCAGCGTGCCGTCCTCGTCCACGCGGCAACCGGCCAGCATCACCTTGCCGATCTGGCTGCCCGCCACGCCGTATCGCACGCGCTGCGTCTGGCTGTCCGCCTCCGTCCCTTCCGCCGTCATCTTCTTCTCCCACATGCCCGCCTCGCCCTGCGTCCATCCCTCCGCCGGCACGCTCAGCGTCATGCGCGCGATCTCCTGTACCATGTTGCCCGGCACGCGCGCCTCGACGGCCTGCAGCCTTGTCTCCCAGGCATCCGCGCTCTCCTGAATCGCAGCAGCTGCAGCCGTAGCGCGCGATGCGGCGGCGTCCGCGCCCGCAATGGCGGCGTTCACCTGTATGATCAGCTCAGCCCATGCGTCGTTCTGCGCGGGCGTCACCTCTGTGGACGGCGCCGGACGTGCAATGGGCGTAAAGGATGCCCGGTAGAGCGTGCACGCCTGGGACTGAGAGCGAATGGCATAGACATGCGCGCGGACGGTGCAGGCGCGGCGCAGATAGATGTCGGGCACATCCGCAAGCCAAAGCGCGGTCCGGCGGTCGTAGTGCGCGGTGCGGGTCTCAGCCTGTTCGTCGCCGTCAAAGCCGTAGTGGACCTCCACGGCGGCAGCCTCCATGTCGCCGGGCAGTCCGGAGAGGGCGAGGGTCTGTCCGGTATCGTATTGAAAGACGTCGGTGGCGACGGCCTCACGCGCGCCGCCGTCAAAGGAAGCATGGATCATGGCGCTCGTCCTCCTGATGATGTGAAATGAAACGGGAAATCATGGCGCGTGGGGGCGGAGCAGACGTCCGCCCCCCTTTTCCTGCGTCGCGAGGGGGATGCCGCCGCATCGTCCCGGATGGTTCATCCGCGCTGCGCGCTTGTGCCGTCACCTGTACTTCTGCGTGCTCTTCCAGGCCTTGTCGAAGGGTTCGTCATCCCTTGCGGCGGTCTTGGACGAGGTCTTCGAGCCGCCCGAGGAGCCGGAAGCGCTCTTGACCGTGGCGGTCGAGCTCGCGCTGTTGGACCATCCGGAGGTCTGTTCGGTGCGCTGGGAGCCGCCCTGGGTGCGGGTGCCGGAGGCCAGCTCGACCGCGGTGAGGAAGTCCGCATTGCGAGCGGCCCGATCCGCCTGGGCGCGGTCGTACTCGCGGTCATACAGCTCCTGCAGGTAGTTGGAGACGTTTGTGGCGCGGTCCTGCTGTAGGCGGCCGAGCGTCTGTGCCAGCTGGTCGGACAGCTGTGTGCGCTGCTGGCCGATGTCTGCAGCCTGGCGGTTGGCGTCCTCGTCCACCTGGCGCAGCGCCTCAGCACGGGCGGCGTCGTTGCCCGCCAGGGTGGAGAGCGTGTAGCTGGACCGGCCCATGCCGCGCTCCAGCGCGTCCAGCTCAATGCGTGCGCGGGCCTGGTCAAAGGCAGCGTTCTGCCCTGCACGTTCGCGGTCAAGGCCGGCGAGGATGCCGGCGAGCTGTTGGGAAAGGGCGAGGTCCTGCTGTTGTTGTTGCTGCTTGGCGGCCTCGACGGCGGCGGCATACTCGGGCGCATAGCGCTGTTCAGCGAGCTGTTGCAGCTCTTCGTCCGTCTTGGGCGTGTATGCCGGGGATGCCAGTCCCTGAAGGAGACGCCGCAGGAGTTCCTCGTCCAGGAAGCGGGAGGAGAGCTGCCAATCGGACGTCTGCGCAGAGGAAGTCGAGGCAGAGTTGGAAGAGGTGTTGGACGTGGTGGTGGACATCAGGATCGCCTCCAGGCGTAGAATGCGCCGACCTGCCCGGCAGGTTCAAATCCGGCGGCGGGCGGGGCGTCGTCGAAGGTGAGCAGGATGCAGCCGCGGCGGGGGCGCAGTTCGCCCAGGGCGCGGTAGATGTCCTCAAGCGCGGCGCGCAGCGCCCGCGCGAGGGCGGGGACATAGCGGGCGAGCGCGGAGGCGGATGCCAGCTCGCGCTCAGAGGCAGCGGGTACGGCAGGGGGTTGCAGTTTGGTCATGTGCACCTCCGGTATGTAGGGTGATGTCAGCCGAGGTTCTCGTCGTCGGTGTGCACCTCCAGCCCGCCGGGGATGCGCCAGGGACGATTGTCCTCGCCGTACAGGCACAGGCGAAAGCGCACGCCGCGCAGCGGAAAGCGAAGGCGATAGGTGCGGCCCTCAGGGCGCAGGGTGACGGCGCGCTCGAGGCGGCCGCGTTCGGTCTGCACGGCCAGGCGCAGGCATAGGCCGTCGGCGCCCTCGGCAAAGAACCGGACGACGAAGCCGTCCTTGCGCTTGCGCTGGGAGTCGCCGCCGAGCCATCCGGTGGTCCAGGCGAAGGAGGCGGGCAGGCCGTCGCGGCCATAGCCTGCGCCGTAGCGGTAGACGCGGCAGGGATCGAGGCTGGAGGTGAAGTAGACGCCGTCCGCGCCCTCGAGGAATGCGCGCACGCAGACGCCGCGGCGCAGCATGAACGTCTCGCGCAGGATGTCGTATTCGATCACGGCGTCGTTGTAGGAGGATCCGTCCAGGGCGAGGGCGAGGTAGTAGACGTGGCCGTGCTGCACGGCGCAGGCATTGTGGAAGGACGCGCCGCGCAGGGTCTCGCAGAGGGCGTCCTTGGCTAGGAGGCGGGCGCACACGCCGTCATAGACGGCGATCTCGCCGCCGGAGAGATAGAACATGGCCGCGCCGTCGACGGCGACGGTGTCGGGCGCATCGGGGGCGTCGGCGCCATATTCGGGGGTGATGACAAAAGAGGAAGGATCCGCGCCGCGCAGCTGATAGATGCTGCGGGTCTTGAGGGCGAGCAGGTATGCGCCCAGGGGCTGCAGCGCGACAAACCGGTCGCCATCCCAGGAAGGCTGACGGATGACGCCGCCGCCCATTTCGGGGTTCTGCTCGTCGGCGGACCAGTCAAAGGGATCGTAGGGGCGGGAGTAATAGAGGCTGTCGGGTTCGCCGTCGACGCCCGCGCCGAAGATGCGCTCGGCGTGGCGGCCCAGGACGGCAAAGCGCGCGGGGGTCTGCTTGCGCTCCACGCGCAGGTCGTCGCCGTAGAGGGCGATCATGCCGTCCTGGGCGTTGGTGAGGATGAGCACGTCGACGCCGCCGGTCTCATAGGCGACGCAGTCCCATCGGTCGCAGAAGAGGGGGCCGGACAGGCGGCAGATCCAGCCGCCGTCCGGTCCGTCGCAGGTAAAGACGCCGTCAAGGGTGCAGGCGACGAAGATCTCGTCGCCCTTCTCCCGGCGGAAGAGGCGGGCCAGCGTGCCGATGGGACGGTAAGCGCCGTCGTCGCCGCGGATGGGCGGCAGGAAGGCCTCAAATCCCGGCGCGGCGGCGAGCGCGCCCAGGCGGGTGGAGACGTCGTGGGCGTCAAATGCGCAGCCTTCGGGCACGTCGCTGTCGCCGCGGGCCTGCCATAGGCCGCGAAAACCGTCCAGTCGCAGGATCATGGGCGCTCCCTCCGATCAGAGCGCGCCGCAGTCGCGGAACATGCGCAGCACGACGGTGGGCATGTCGACGCGCTGGCCGCGGGCGTAGCGGACGGGGATGCCGTTCCAGCAGCCGTAGAGTTCCCGTTCGCCGTCAGGGGCGGGCGGAATGAGGACGGCCTCGCGCGTGGATTGTGCAAGCGCCTGCGCGGCGGAGCGTTCCTGGTCGCGGGCGCGGCGTTCAAGGCGTTCGTTTTCGGTCATACGAAAGCTCCTTTCCGGCTTTTAGAGGCTGAATCCGCTCTCGATGCGCTGGATGAAGGCGGGCTGGAGGATCTTGCAGGCGTAGGCCATGACCTTCCAGCCGACGGTGCTGGTCTGGTCGAGGGGGTCCTGGCTGCCGGCGCTGCCGGCGGGCTTGATCTTGGCCTGCACGTTGCCGCCGCCGTCGATGTCGATGGCGCCGTAGGCGTTCTGGCCAAAGACCAGCGTGGAGGCGACGTCCGCGCCCTCCGCGCCCGCGCCCTGGAAGACCTTGGCCTCGCTCGTGCAGATGACCTTGCAGCCGTAGAGCATGCCGATCTCGCCAAAGTAGACGTTCTCCTTGTCCTGGTAGCGGCTCACATCCAGCCAGGTGGGGTCGTCCATGAGGTCAAACTCGGTGTCCGGGCCGATCAGGGCGACGTAGTAGCCGCGCTTGGCGCCCCGGTGGAACATCGGCGCGTTGACCTTTTTCAGTGCGCGCACGGCCTTGCGCAGTTCCAGGCTGGTCAGCTTGTCGGCCGCGGTGAGCTCTGCGCGGCCGGTCTTGCCCCCGGCGTAGATCACGCTGGCGGCGGTGTGCAGCTCTTCACGGGCGAGGGTGTCCAGGGTGAGCGCACCCTGGCGGGCCATCATGTCGACGGCGTCGTTCTTGACGTTGTCGATGGCCGTCAGGTCGAGCAGGTCGCTGATGGTCACAAACCCGCCGTACTGGCGCACGGTGACGGTCAGGCTGGACATGTCCAGCGTCTGGCCTTCGGGCGGTTCGCCCTCGGAGAGGGGCTCGGTCAGGGGGCCGAAGGGGGTCCAGCGGCGGAATTCCACGGTCTTGCCGTTGTGCGCGGGCATGGGCCGCTTCTGGGCGAACTGGTTGTGCACGAGCAGCGGCTTCATGTTCTCCAGCAGGCGCCGGTCGTAGAACTGCTTGGCCGCGGTGGCGGCGATGCCGCCGCTGGTGGTGAGGTTGGCGTTGTAGGTCATGCGTTCCTCCTTTGGGTCGGCGGGTTACAGGGGGACGCGTTCGACGCCCGCAAGGGCGCGGTCGACGCGTTCGCAGAAGGCGGCGAAGTCTTCGCTGCTCATGCGACGGAAGTTGGGCGCGGGGGCGGCGGCGACGCCGCGGGCGCTGAGCACGGGCGCTTCGGCCTCGCGGCCGCGCCAGTAGGCGTAGGCGGTGGCCACATCCCACTCGCCCGTATCGATGCGCGCGGCGGCGACGGGATCGTCAAACATGCCGCGCAGGTCTGCGCCGGCGCCCACGAGCGCGCGCAGCTGGCCTTCAAGCGCGGCCAGCCGCGTCGCGCCGGGATGCGTCGCGTCCGGATGCGTCGCGCCGGACGATGTTTCCTCGCGGGCCGTTTCCTCGCGCGTCTCCCTCTCCCCCGCCTCCGCTTCATGGGCGTTCTGCGGGGGCTGGCGGGTTTCGGGCGATGCTTCGGGCTGCGCTTCAGCCGGCGCTTCGGGCGGTGTTCCCGGCAGCGCCTCAGGCAATGCCTGCTGTTGCGGCGAGGGGTTGAGCTGTTCTGTTGCCATCGTTCAAACCTCCTTGTTGGTTTGCGCCGTCGAGCGCGTCGAGGATCTGTTCGCGGTTGTCCACGCCCTGCATGAGGGAGACGATGGCCCGCGGGGACAGGGGCGTGCCGCTCTTGAGGCACAGGTCCGCCAGTTGCAGGATGAATTCGTTGTGGGCCTGCACGCGCAGGGGGTTGCGTCGCTGCACATGTACGCGCACCTCGTAGGGCGGCCGGTTCTGTCCGGCGCGGGCGGGCAGCAGGAGCACGGAGCGCGTGCGCAGCGTGCCGCCGGGGGTAGCGCGGGCGACCATGAGGGCGCGGCGGGCGCGGATGCGTTCGGAGAGGATGCGCAGCATCTGCTCCACCGTCTGGCGGAAGCTCTCGGTGTAGGCGGCGGCATGCAGGCGGGTGATCTTGCCTCCTGCCTCCTGCAGGGCCTGAATGGCGCTGGCGGCGGTGACGCCCAGACCGGCCTCGCCGCGGGAGAACTGGTTCTGTCCGCTGTCCTGCTTCATCACGTCGGTCAGGTAGGTCATGAAGTTCATGACCTGTGGGTTGAGGGGTGCGGCCTGGAAGGAGCGCAGCGCGTCCTCACCGATGGCGCCGCGTGCGCCGACGAAGTCGCGGGTCCAGTCGGCGAGGGCCTCGCCGTCCAGGCCTGCGTCCTCACGGTAGATGAATCGCTGGCGGCTGGAGGCGCGGGCGTTTTCGTCGATGTATCCGGCATAGCGGCAGGTGGCGCGCCACTGGTCGACGCAGTCCTCGACCAGGCCGTAACCAAAGGGGGAATCCTCGCGGCGGCGGTAGCGGAAGAGGATGAAGGGATAGCAGCCATGGGCGAAAACGGAGGCGCGGGAGCAGTAGAGCAGCGCGCCGCCGGCGATCTGGGCCATGTGGATTTCGCAGCGGCCGGTGCGCGGATCGCGGGTGCGAAACCAGTATTCGATCAGCAGCACGGGCGGTTCTCCCGCCGGGGAGTAGCCGTCGCGGGGCTCCCAGTAGGGATCGGAGCCGATGAATCGTTCAGCGTCGGGATAGCGTTGACGGTACCACTCGCGGGGATAGAAGGCGGTCTTGAATACGGCGCGGCCCTGCTGTACGTCGTCAAAGAGCGGGTCGGGAAAGAATCCCTCCATGGGCCAGCGTTCGACGCGGACCATGCCGCGGCCGTCGTCCATGCCGGGGTCCCAGTAGACCTGCAGGATGCCGGTTCCGGCGACGGCGCAGTCCTCCATGAGGCGTGCGTACTGCTCGTCGAAGGCGCTGTGATAGAGGGCGTAGCCGATGACGTCGGTGAGCAGATCGGCGCTGCGCTGCAATTCAGGCCGTTCGGGGAGCATGAGGGGTTCGGGCATGGCGTCGAGCTGATCGGCGACGACGTTGTCGACGGTGGAGTTGAGGGTGGCCAGGCGCAGCGCGGCCTGCGGGAGGACATCGTCGCGCAGGGTGCGCAGGCGGCGGCAGGCGCGGGCCCGGTCGTGGACTTCGCGATGCGCCTGGCGGAATTCCTCAAAGAGGGCAAGGCCCTCGTCGCGCACGCGTTGCTGGCGTTCGGAGAGGGGCTGGACAGGCGGCGTCAGGTCGTGGGTCAATGGGGGATCCTCCTTTTGTCAGGTGCAGGCGCGCAGGCCGTGGCGGTTGGGGATGGCGGGGCCGAGCGGACCGCGGGAGGAGAGGCGCGCAGAGGCCTCCAGGAAGCGGGCGTGGAAGAAATCCGCTCGCTTGGCGCGATCGCCGGCAGAGGCGGCGCACAGGCGAAAGGCGGCGAAGTCGCATAGCGCGGGATGCGACCAGGCGGGCAGTCGCGGGATGTCCGCGTCGAGTTCCAGGTCGTCCTCGTCGCGTACAAAGTCGATGCTCAGGGGCTCTTCGCCGCGGGCCAGCGGATAGAGGCGCAGGTTGTCCACCAGGAAGGGCACCGGCCGGCCGTTCAGGCGCACGCGCAGCACCTGCACCAGGCGCGGCAGGGCGCGCAGATCGGCAAAGCGTCCGTTTTCGCCGTCGTCCTGCAGTTCGAGCAGCGCGCAGGCCCGGGGGCGCAGCGCACGCTGAAGCAGGTCGTGATAGCCTTCATTGACGTACGCGCCGACGAGGTCGTCAAAGAGTGGGATGTCCTCGGGGTTTTCTCCAATCAGTTCCAGGGCGCGGGCCTTGATCTGTCCGAAAGTCATGGAATCCCCCTTTCGAAAGGTCGGACAGGGAAGGGAAAGCGGCGGGGATGCGCCGCGGGGACCGAGGGCCTTGGCTCCCGCGTCATCCCAGCGGGTCAAACCGCTTCGTCCGCCGCTGCGGCGGCGTTCGCGGGGGCAGCGGTCGCGACATCAGAAAGTAGCGCGTCTCATCGTAGGCATGGTCTTCCGCCCGCGT
The DNA here is from genome assembly GCA_018713325.1 of Candidatus Onthenecus intestinigallinarum. GTDB lineage: Bacteria > Bacillota > Clostridia > Christensenellales > Aristaeellaceae > Beduinella > Beduinella intestinigallinarum. Next base: position 63,525 of record DVFJ01000017.1, read on the forward strand.
GTCGATGTCCTCCACGGCGGCGGGGTCGTAGGCCAGAGCGGGCACCGTGCGAATGAAGTCCCGGCACGTCGTGCAGACCTGCAGCATCGGCCTCCCCTCGGCGTCGAATCGGAGCCGCTCATGTAGCTGCGCCTTGCCCGGCAGGCGCGCGTTGTTGCCCGGCGAGAGGAAGAGCGCCGGGACCGCCTCACGCATCTGGTCATAGACGCTGGCGCCGCGGCTTCCGTCCCAGATGCTCGGGTCCGCCACGCCGAATACTGCAATCCCGGCCCGGCGTTCCGGCTCCAGCGCGCGCTCGATGCGCCGCGCGATGTCGCCAGGGGCCAGGCGCACGCCCTCGTTGGGCGCGCCGTCGCAGCCATAGACCTCCTTGTAGCGGTAGACCTCGCCCCGTTCGCCCACGGCCCAGACGCCGCAGGAAAACGGCCTGCTGTAGCCGTAGTCGAAGGAGATCCAGCGCGGCCAGTGCGCGGGCGGATCAAACGGCGCGATCACATGGGTGTACCGGCCGTCGGCGTAGTGCGCGGGGTCGTCGGTCCATTCGGGGAAGGCCTGGCCCTCGAAGGCGTCCCAGCGGCCCAGCAGCAGCGCGTCGCGCAGAGCGCGGGGCTTGCTCTCCAGCTCAAAGACGTAGTCATCGTCGATGTAGGGGTTGTCGCGCACCGTCGCCTGGATGAACTGCCGCGTGCGCACCTGAGTTCGGCCCAGGATTGCCGAGGCCACCGGTTCGCGGATGATCGTTCCGGGCGGCGCAGGGTCGACGAAGCGCTCGCGGACCCAGGCATGGCCCGGTCCGCCGGGATTGGCCGTACAGCGCACGAGCGGCCGGATACCCAGGCGTCGGTCGGCGCGCACGCGCGTGCGCAGGTACTCGTAGGTGTCGCGGCGGAAGTGCGTCAGTTCGTCGATGTAGAGCCAGTGGATCTCCGCGCCCTGATAGCGCAGCTTGTCGGCGTCCTCGTTGTTGCAGTGGCAAAAGCGCATCGTCGAACCGTTGACCAGTCGAAAGGCGTAGTGCGACGCGCTGTACGTGCCCAGTTGCGGCGGAATGACGCGCTGGGCGATGGCGACCAGGTTCTTTTCCAGCTCCTGATACGTCCTGCGAAATAGAAAGGCTTCGGTGCCGGGGTGTCGCAGGCAGCGCAGCAGCGCGTCCCATACGCAGGCATAGCTCTTGCCGCCTCCGGCCGCGCCGCCATAGAGCACTTCGAATGCCTTCGAGGCGTGGAACGCCCGTTGCCGCGCGGTCGGCTCATAGTGTAGCATCACTTGCCCCATGTTCCGGCCTCCCCGTCGGCGTCGCCTCCTGCGCGCGCACTGGGATGGTCTGCGCTTCCCCCGGCCTTGTCTTCGTCCGTCTTCATGGCTTCCGCTCCTCCCTTCACGTCCGTTTCATCTCCGGCCTCTTCGGCTTCGGCGAGGAATCCCTCGGAGCAGCCGATGAGCACCACGCGCACGCCCTCAGGGTCGGCGCCGCGCACGCCCGCACGGTCGAGCAGGTCGCGACAGGCGGCGAGCGCAGCGGATGGGTTGGCGCCGCGCAGGATGTCCAGCTCCGTGCGCACGGCCTCGAGCGTTCCGGCCCGGATGAGCCGGGAGGCGTCGTCGGCGGCGCGCTCGGTGATGCGGGTCATGTAGGCGCGGCAGGCGGGCTCGCGCAGCCAGCGGGCGAGAGTGGCGCGGGTGACGCCCGCCTCGCGGGCGACGTCGTCGGGTCGGATGCCTGCGCAGTAGCGCTCGACGGCGATGCGCCGCCGGGCGGGCAACGCGGGTGCATCCAGGCAAAAGGGCTCGTCATTCAATGCGCTCCTCCGTTCCATCCCGGTCAAGTGTCACGATCTCTCCGCACGTTCCGAGCTCAGAAATCGAACGTTTGTTCTCGTGCACTGGGGTTATACCAACATACGGGGCATTTTTCAAGTTTTTTTTGCAGAATGCCGCGAAAAATTTTCATAGCCGCGCAGCCGCCTGCGCAGGATGGACAGGGCTTCGCGCTCGATGAGGCGGATGTTTTCCGCGGAACAGCCCAGCCGCATCGCGATGTCGCAAAGTCTGCGGCGGCGCAGGATGCGCTCTCTCACGACGAAGCGCTGCCTTGGGGAGAGCGCGCGCAGCGCGCGCATGAGGTCGGCGCGCAGCTCGGCGCGGTCAAATCCCGGATCCGCTGCCGCCAGGTCGTCGGAGATGGCGGGCGTGGTGGCGGCGCGAAGGGCGGCCAGCTCCGCGCCGGGAAGCGGGAGCGCTTCGCCGCGCAAGAAGCGGGCGTAGTCGGCACGGCGGCGGTGCGGGATGTGGATGCTGGCAAACATGAGGCGCACGCCATGGGCGGCCTCGTTGCGGATGTAGGGATAGGCGACCGTCGGAAAATGGATGCCGCGCGCAGGGTCGAAGTCGCGGGCAGCCTTGCACAGGCCGATCATGCCGTATGCGACGAGTTCCCGGCGCAGGCTGGGCGGCATGTCGGGATAGGCGCGCGCGATGACGGCGCGTACCAGCGACCGATGGCCGAGCACGAGTTGCTCGCGGTCGGCCTTCTCCTTCCCGGACCGTTCCTCCGGCCCGGGATGCATGGCGTCCCCTCCATGGGTCGCATCAGTCCGTCTCTCCGGCGTCCGATCCCCGCACACTCCAGCCGTCTCCTGAGGCGCGCGTTCGCATGCGCCCTCGCCACGCCGTCTCCGGCGTCTCGCCGCATATGCAGCCCCGTTCACCTCCATGTCCGGGTCCCCGGCCCGCGCCCGCTCCATGCCCTGCTCCGCCTCGTCCATGACAGGCCCCGCACGCCGCCTGCGCCGAGCGCCGCCCGCAGCCTCCACGTGGCATGGCGCGCTCCGCTCGTCCAGAGCCGCCATGCCGCATGCCGCCCCCGGCGTCTCCTGTCCGTCCCCTTCGCCCTGCGCCCGACGGCGTCTCCTGCCCGTTCCCGGCGTCCCATCCCGCCGCGGCGCGCCGTCCACGCATTCCGCCGCGTTCGCGCCGTCCCGTCTGCGCCGGCACCTTCCGATCCCCTTCGCCCGTTCAGTGCCCATTTCACTCGCCGCGCCGTCCGTCCAGTCCGCGGCCACATCGCACAGCTTCGCTTCCCCGTTCTTCTCGCTGCTCGTATCCAAAGCATTCCTTTCCCCTTTCTGCGGCGTCAAAACGCCCTCTGTCTCTCCAGGTAAAGCCGTCCCTTCTCCCTGTAACGGCCCGGTCGCGCTTCCCATGCGGTCCTCCTCTGCTGTCCATGCCATGCTTCAGCCCTCCTCCTCTCCTTCAGATCCGGTTCTGTCCCCCGTCTTCGCCGCCTCCCGGGTCCGCGCCGCGGCGCGTCTGCATCCGCTCCCAGCCCATCAGCTCGCAGCGGACGCAACCCGGCCCCGCCTGAAATACCAGGCGGATGGCCACGGCGTCGCCGGGGCGGAGGCGGCCTGCCAAATGCGGCGCGGCGCGCGCGCACAGTCTGAGTCCGTTTCGCATGCGCGCAAAGGGCAGGCGGGTCTGTTCGTTGAAGCGTCCCTCACGCCGCCCCCGCCAAAGGCATGCCGCGGCGCACGCGTCGTCGATGCGCCAGCCGTCCGCCCTTCGCGCGATCCACAGGCTCACACGGCGTGCGCGCGGCATCACGCCCAGCACGATCGCTTCACCGATGCGTACGCCCACGCCGCCCCTGTCGCGCGCACATTCCGCGCCATATTCGCATATCATGCAAATATCCCTCCTTATTTCGCATTTAATGCGACATATGGTAACACACGGAATCGCCCGCGTCAAGCACTTTTTCGCGTTTCATGCGAATTTTTTTGCCGACGTGTTGCAAATGCGCGAAAAAGCTGATATACTCAAGAAGAGAAACCGGGAGGTGAGCGGGATGTCGATGGGCGAACGGATTCGGCGGCGGAGGCAGGAATTGGGATTGACCGTCGAGGAGGTTTCCCGGGCGTTGGGGAAAAACCGCGCGACGGTGTATCGATACGAGCGCGGGGACATCGAGGATTTGCCCACGACGGCGTTGGAGCCGCTGTCGCGGGTGCTGCAAACGACGCCGTCCTATCTGGCGGGCTGGACAGAGGATGTGGACGGAATCGAGGGGCTGCTGGCAGTGCGCAGCCGCCGGGTGCCCCTGGTGGGCGCGATCGCATGCGGCGAGCCGATCTGCGCGCCGGAGATCGAGGTGCTGGAGGTCGAAGCGGACCTTCAATGCGACTGCGCGATGGTCTGCCGCGGAGACAGCATGACGGGCGCGCGCATCTATGATGGCGACATCGTGTACCTGCGCCGCCAGGAGGATGTAGAAGACGGCCAGATTGCGGCGGTGAGCATCGACGGGGAGCTGACGCTCAAGCGCGTGTTCAAGGTGCGGGATCTGGATGATGAAGGCCGCGTGATCTACCGCACGGAGCTGCGCGCGGAAAATCCGCGGTATGCGCCCATCCGGCTGGGAGGCCCGGGCGAGACGCGGCGGGCGGATATTCTGGGCCTGGCGGTGGCGTTCCGCTCGCGCCTGACGTGAACCGGCAAAGGGCGCGCCCCGCGGCCCGCCCTCGAGTGCCGTTCACATCCCTGCGCTCCGGGGCCGTCGCCCCTGCCCGTCCATGCGCGTGGAAGCGCAACAAAAAAAAGCCGGCGCGCCATTTCTTTCGAAATGGCGCGCCGGCCTCAAAACGGGGTTGGTGCGCTCCGGCAATCGGCGTTCGCGCTCAGCGGACGAAGTAGCCCACGCCCGCGGCAAAGATCTTGTCGTCGTGGTCGCCGGGGATGTTCTTGGCCACGCCGTGACCGATGCGCTCGCTGTGGCCCATCTTGCCCAGGACGCGGCCGTCGGGCGAGCAGATGGCCTCAATGGCCCACTCGGAGCCGTTGGGGTTGGCGGGCATGTCGAGGCGGATCTCGCCGTCCGGGGTGCAGTACTGGGCGACGATCTGTCCTCTGCCCTGCATCTCCATGATGTCCAGCCGCTTGGCGATGAATCGTCCCTCGCCGTGGCTGATGGCGACGGGGTGCACCTCGCCGAGGTAGGACAGGTTCATCCACGGAGACATGACGGAAGTGACCTTGGTATAGGCGTGGGTGGCGACATGGCGTCCAATGGTGTTGAAGGTGAGCGTCGGATCGCCGGGCTGGATGTCGCGGATCTCCCCGTGCGGGAGCAGGCCGAGCTTGATGAGGGCCTGGAAGCCGTTGCAGATGCCGAGCATCAGGCCGTCATGCTGGGTGAGCAGGGCGTTGATGGCATCGGCGACCATGGGATGGCGCAGGGCGGTGGCGATGAACTTGCCGGAGCCATCAGGCTCATCGCCGGCGGAGAATCCGCCAGGGAGCATGACGATCTGTGCTCTGCGGATGCCGGAGGCGAGGGCGCGGGCGCAGTCCTCGATGTCCTGGGGGCAGAGGTTGCGCATGACGAAGACCTCGGTGCGGGCGCCTGCGCGCAGGAAGGCGCGTTCGCTGTCCGCCTCGCAGTTGGTGCCGGGGAAGCAGGGGATGAAGACGAGGGGCTTGGCGACGCGGAACTCGGGCTTGGCGTAGGGCCTGCGCTTGGTGGACGGGCTGACGAACTCGCGCGGCCCGCGGAAGCGGTAGGTGAGGTCCACGAGCGGGACGGAGGGCAGCATGGCGCTGCGGGTCGGGAACACGCTTTCGAGGGTGGACGTCCAGGCGTTGCGCGCGTTTTTGAGCGACACGTCAAACTCGGGGAAGACGATCTGCGCGGTGTCGCGGGTGGTGCCAATGAACTGGCTCCAGCCGGGCGCGGCGACGCCGGGGGCGCATTCGAAGACGATGTTGCCGTAGCAGGAGCAGAAGAGGTTGTTGAGCGTAAGGTTCGCGTCGGCGGAGATCTGCACGCCGATCATGTTGCCCAGGCCCATGAGGGTGAGCGCGGAGGCGAGGCCGCCAAAGCCCACGGCGCGCGCGGAGAGGACGAGGCCCTTGCGGATGCCGTCGCGCAAGCGGCCGGCGTATTCGATGAACGCCTCCGGCACCGGGAGCATGGTTTCAGGGTCGAGGGGCGCGCGCAGCACGCATACGGCGTGGCCGGCGCCCTGGAACTCCTGGGAGACGATGTGGTCGACGTCGTCGGTGGTCACGGCAAATGCGACGAGCGTGGGCGGCACGTCGATGTCCTCAAAGGAGCCGGACATGGAGTCCTTGCCGCCGATGGCGGGCACGCCGAAGGCCATCTGCGCCCAGAAGGCGCCCAGCAGGGCGGCGGCGGGCTTGCCCCAGCGGGTGGGGTCGTCGCCGAGGCGCTCGAAGTATTCCTGGAGCGTCAGCCTGCACGTGCGCACGTCGCCGCCCACGGCCGCCACCTTGGCCAGGGCATGCAGCACGGCATAGACGGCGCCCATAAACGGGGACCACTCGGACAGGTAGGGATCAAATCCGTGGGCCATGATGGAGACGGTCCGGGTCTCGCCCTTGACGGGCAGCAGGGAGACCATGGCGTCGCAGGGCGAGAGGCGCTCTTTGCCGCCGAAGGGCGCCAGGACGTTGGATGCGCCGATGGTGGCGTCAAAGCGTTCGGCGAGCCCCTTTTGCGAGCAGACGTTGAGGTCGCGGAGCATGTCCATCCAGATTTCGGGGATGGGCCTGCGCCGGTCGACGAATGCAGGCAGGTCGACCAGACGGTGCCGGTGCAGGTCTGGGGGCGTGATGAGCGCGTCGGCGTACTGCACCGCGCCGTTGGTGTCCAGGAAGGCGCGCGTGATGTCGACGATGGTCTGTCCATCCCAGCGCATGACGAGCCGGGGTTCAGGGGTGACGCGCGCAATGGGCGTGGCTTCGAGGTTTTCCTCGGCGGCCATGCGGATGAAGTCCTGCACGTCTTCGGGATCGATCACGCAGGCCATGCGCTCCTGGCTCTCGCTGATGGCCAGCTCGATGCCGTCCAGGCCGTCGTACTTCTTGGGCACGGCGTTCAGGTCGATGTCCAGGCCGTCGGCCAGCTCGCCCACGGCGACGCTCACGCCGCCCGCGCCAAAGTCGTTGCAGCGCTTGATCAGCCGCGCGAAGGAGGGCTTGCGGAAGAGGCGCTGCATGCTGCGCTCGGTGGGGGGATTGCCCTTTTGCACCTCCGCGCCGCAGGTGGTCAGGGAGGAGGCGTCGTGCGCCTTGCTGGAGCCGGTGGCGCCGCCGCAGCCGTCGCGGCCGGTGCGCCCGCCCAGCAGCATGACGACGTCGCCGGGCGCGGGCGTCTCGCGGCGGACGTGGCTGCGCGGGGTCGCGCCCAGCACCGCGCCCAGCTCCAGGCGCTTGGCGACATAGCCGGGGTGGTAGACCTCCTGCACCTTGCCGGTGGCCAGGCCGATCTGGTTGCCGTAGCTGGAGAAGCCCGCGGCCGCGGTGGTCGTGATTCGCCGCTGGGGCAGCTTGCCGGGCAACGTCTCCTCCAGCGGGGTGCGGGGATCGCCGCTGCCGGAGATGCGCATGGCCTGGTAGACGTAGCTGCGTCCGGAGAGGGGATCGCGGATGGCGCCGCCCAGGCAGGTGGCCGCGCCGCCGAATCCCTCGATTTCGGTGGGATGGTTGTGGGTTTCGTTTTTGAACATGAGCAGCCAGGGCTCTTCCCGTCCGTCCACGTCGACGGTGACGCGGATGGAGCAGGCGTTGATCTCGTCGGACTCGTCCAGGTCGTCCAGCTTGCCCTGGCGGCGCAGTTCGCGCATGCCCATGAGGGCCATATCCATCAGGCAGAAGGGCTTGTCGGCAGCCTCAGGGCCGTCGTTGTCCAGGCGGGCCTGGCGGAACATCTCCAGCGCGCGGCGCATGGCCTCTCCGACGACGCCGGCGCCCTCGCCGATCCTGAGGCTGCGCAGGCGGGTGCGGAAGGTGGTGTGGCGGCAGTGGTCGGACCAATAGGTGTCGATGACGCGCAGTTCCGCCAGGGTGGGGTCGCGGTGCTCCACATCGCGGAAGTAGTCGCGGCAGCAGATGAGGTCGGCGGCGCTCATGGCCATGCCCAGTTCGCGGACCGTGGCGGCCAGGCGCTCGTCGCTCCAGCAGGTGAAGCCGAGCACGACGGGCACGCGTTCGGGCTTGGGGGCGTGCATGCGCAGGGAGTCGGGCTTGTCCGGGGCGGCCTCGCGGGCCTCGACGGGGTTGACCAGCTGGGCTGCGACGCGGCTGCGCAGATCGCCGTCCACCTCGCCAAAGAGCGCGTAGACCACGGCGCAGGCCACGCGCGGGCGGCCCTCGCCGGTGAGCAGCTGCAGGCACTGCGCGGCGGAATCGGCGCGCTGGTCGAACTGTCCGGGCAGGTATTCCACGGCGATGACGCACGCGCCGGGCATGTCGGGCAGTTGCTCGTCGTAGATGAGGTCCTGGTTGGGCTCAGAGAAGATGACGTCTCTTGCGCGCCGCATCGCCTCGTCGGGGCAGTCCTCGACGTCGTAGCGCTGGAAAATGCGCAGCTTGCGGATGCGGTCGGTGCGCAGCAGCTCGCGCAGCTCCTGCAGTTTGCGCTGTGCGGCCACGTCAAAGCCCTCGCGCTTTTCGACGTAGATGCGTCTTACACCGTTCATGCAAAGTCCTCCTTGGCAGGTGCTCCTGTAGCGTCGGCGCGGCCGCGCCATGGCAGCCGCCCGCGGGTTCCGGACAGAAAAGGCAAACATCTTGGACATTATACCATCAAAAGTTCGACTTTTCAACCTAGAATCTGCGGGCGGCTGATGAAGAAGAATGTTCGGTTTTTAGGGCTGAGTCGCGGTCGTCTCGCCGTCAGGGGCGGGCGTGCCGTTCAGGCTGTGGATCTCTGCCCTGTACACGCGGCGCAGGAAGCAGGCACACAGCACGACGGAAGCGATCTCCGCAATGGGGAATGCCCACCACACGGCGTTCAGGCCGCCAATGCGCGCAAGGACGAACGCAATGGGCAGCAGCACGACGAGCTGCCGGGCGACAGAGACGATAAGACTGAGCACGCCGTGGCCCAGCGCCTGAAAGACGGCGGAGGCGACGACGGAAAATCCGGCGAACACAAAGTGAATGCAGATGATGCGCAGTGCAAATACGCCAATGCCGTACATGTTTTCAGAGGCGTTGAACAGCGCCAGCAGGCGATCCGGCCAGATTTCAAACATGGCCAGGCCCACGCACATGATGATCACAGCATAGCGAATGCTCAAACGGATGGCCTGGTCGATGCGGTCCGGATTCCTGGCCCCAAAATTGAAGGCGACAATGGGTACCATGCCGTTGGTGAGGCCGAACACGGGCATAAACACGAAACTCTGCAGCTTGAAGTAGACGCCGAATACGGCGGCCGCGGTGGAAGAGAAGGCGATGAGGATGCGGTTCATGCCAAAGGTCATCACCGAGCCGATGGAGCTCATGATGATGGAGGGCACGCCCACGGCGTAGATGCGCCCGATGAGAAAAGGATCCGGCCGGAAATCACGCCAGTGCATCTTGAGCTCAACGTTTTTCCGTTCATTGAAGATCACGCCCAGCAGCGCCGCGAGGCACTGACCGGCAACAGTGGCAACCGCGGCGCCGGTAACGCCCATGGCGGGCGCGCCGCACAGGCCGAAGATGAGAATGGGGTCAAGCACAATGTTGGTCAACGCGCCAATGGCCTGAATGAGCATGCCGTAAAACGTGCGCCCGGTGGACTGAAACAGTTTTTCGTAGGTCATCTGCCCAAATAGGCCAAAGGACCCGATCATGCACACGCGCAGGTAGTCCTCGCCCATGTCGACGATCTCCACGATGTCGGTCTGGGTCTGAAAGAACGCACGGGAAAAGAGCGCACCCAACAGCGCGAAGACGGCGTAGCTGCACGCGGCGAGAAACACGGCGTTCATCGCGGTGCCCGTGGCGCGCTTGTGGTTGCCCTCACCCAGGCTCTTGGAGAGCAGCGCGTTGACGCCAACGCCCGTACCCACGCCCACGGCGATCATCAAATTTTGTGCAGGGAAGGCCAGCGACACGGCGGTCAGCGCATTTTCGCTCAGCTGGGCGACGAACACGCTGTCCACGACATTGTAGAGCGCCTGTACGAGCATGGAGAGCATCATGGGCACGGACATGCGCAGCAGCAGACTGCCCATGGGGCGCACGGCCATGGGGTTGACCGTACGCTCTGCCTGCTGTGCGGACTGCATCTCCTCACTCTGCATGGCTGCCTCCCCGCGCTACGCGCGCGATCGCCGCAGCCGCCTCGTCCAGGCCGATTTCGCTGTTGACCATCAGGTGGTAGTTGCGGTAGTCGCCCCAGTTGTTGCCGGTGAAGAACTGGTAGTAGGCCGCGCGGCGCTTGTCGTAGCGGGTCAGGTAGGCGCGCGGGTCCTTGTGGATGGACTTGTATTCGTCCGTCAGGCGGCGGATGCGCGCCTCCATCGGCGCGTAGACGAATGTGTTCAGGCAGTCGTCGCGGCTTTGCAGCACGTAGTCCGCGCAGCGGCCGACGATGACGCAGGGGCCCTCCTTGGCCACACGGCGGATGACCTCGGCCTGCGCCAGGAACACGCGGTCGCTGACGGGCAGGTTGTTGCTGTCATAGTAGAAGCTGTAGAGCAGACCGGAGATGTGCTTCTGCTCGGCCTCCTCCACGCACTGCTCGGACAGGCCGCTCTCCTCCGCCGCCAGCTGGATGAGCTCCTTGTCGTAGAAGGGGATCTTCAGCAGTTCGGACAGGCGCTTGGCGACCAGCCTGCCGCCGGAGCCATGTTCGCGTCCCACCGTGATGATGTTGTACTTCATATCGCTTCCTCCTTTACGCCCGGGCGACGGGCGTGGTCTGGCCGCGCGCCTGTGCACGTACGCGGCGAATGGGTGCGGTGTGCGGGGCTGCGCGCATCGATGGAGATGACCTTCCCCTGCGTTCGGCGTCTGCACATGGGACGCCATGCCAGCCTTCACGCATGGGATGCGCATATTTCTCCACATATAATGTAATGCTTTTTTGCCCGCTTGTCAAGTTGCCCGGTGGACTGCGCATCCCAAATCTCGCACCCGCCGCCACAGGCTGCGCGCGGACCAACCTGGCGCTGCGCACGGTCCGTCACCCCCGGCATTCCGCCAAAAACGGGCGCAGGGCCTCCGGTCGGAGTCCCTGCGCCTGTGAAGAAGGATCGCCATTTATGCGCTTGTCGGTGTTCTGATTGCCCCCTCCCCCATGCCCAGGGGTTTCGGGGGCGGGCCCCCAGGTCAGCCCTGGGTGCCCTTGGTGATTTCGGTGGTCACGTCGCGGGCCTCGGGCATGTGCACGGTGAGGGTCATCTCCTGACCGTTGCGCCAGACCTCCACCTCGACGTCCTCGCCGGCGGACTGCTGGTTCTTGATCTCGATGAAGGTCTCGGCGGTGTCGACGCTCTGACCGTCAAAGGCGGTGATGACGTCGCCCGTCTGCAGGCCGGCGCGCTCGGCGGCGCTGAACTGTTCCACCTCGACCACGTAGGCGCCCTTGGGCAGGCTGTAGTAGTCGGAGATCTCGTCCGTGATGGTGGTGATGGTCACGCCCAGCAGGATGTTGCTCTCGCCGGTGCTGACGGCGGTGGCGTCCGGATCGTTGATGATGCCTTCAATGATGGTCTTCACATCGTTGACGGGGATCGCGTAGCCGATGCCGTCGACGAGGGAGCCGCCCATCTTGGCGAAGACCACACCGACGACCTCGCCGTAGCTGTTGAACAGCGCGCCGCCGGAGTTGCCCTGGTTGATGGCAGCGTCGGTCTGGATGGCGTTGATGGTGTGTTCGTCGTCCTCATAGGGGTAGTTGAGCGCGGAGATGATGCCGGAGGTGACGGCGCCGTTGGCCAGGCCGAGCGGGTTGCCGATGACGACGGCCAGCTCGCCGACCTCCAGGGTGTCGCTGTCGCCGAAGGTGGCGGGGGTCAGGCCCTGGGCGTCGATCTTGCACACGGCGATGTCGTTGTCCGCGGCATAGCCGATCACCTCAGCCTCGTACTCCGTGCCGTCAAAGAGGGTGACGGTCACGCTGTCGGCCCCCTCCACCACGTGGGCGTTGGTGACGATGTAGCCGTCCGCGCTGACGATGATGCCGGAGGCGGAGCCGGTCACGGTGTACTGGCGGTTGTTGTTGCCATAGGGGTTGCCGTAGCCATAGCCGAATCCAAAGGGATTGTAGCCGTAGCCATAGCCGTTACCGTAGCCATAGTTGTTGCCGTAGGACTGGACGGTCTCGGTGGTGATGGCGACGATGGAGTTCTGGCACTTCTTGACGATCTCGGCGACCGTGAGGGAGCCCTCGGTGGCGGTGGCGGATTCGAGGCTGAAGTGCTTGTCGGAGGCGGCGATCTCCTCGGCCGTCGCGCCCAGCACGGATACGACCGTAAGCAGGAGAGCGGTTGCGACCGCTATGATGATCGCTGGCATGCGGGCATGTTTCATAAAGATCAGCTTCCTTTCTGCGCGGAGGTTCGTCCGCGCTCGAGCTTGTGTAACCGTCTTTCTTTTGGTTACGGGCATAGTATAGCGCCGCCTTGGGGCGAAAAGATGGAAGGTTTATGAACAAATCGTCGAAAAGATGTGTCTGGAATGTGAACGCGTTTGACGCGCCGCCGCGCCGCTGGTATAATGGGGAAAACGGCGCGCGTCGCGCCGGATGAGGAGGGATCGACGTGCCGACGGTGAGCGTCATCATGCCGGTCTATCAGGTGGCGGCGTATGTGGAGCGGGCGGCGCGCAGCGTACTGGGGCAGACGTATGCGGATCTGGAGCTGATCGCGGTGGACGACGGCTCGACGGATGGCAGCGGCGCGGTGCTGGATGCGCTTGCCCGGGAGGATCCGCGGCTGATCGCGCTGCATCAGCCCAACGCGGGCGCGCCAGCGGCACGCAACCGCGCGCTGGAGATCGCGCGGGGCGAGTACGTGTGCTTTGCGGATGCGGACGACTGGCTCGAGCCGGAGATGATCGGCTCCATGGTGTCGCTGGCGCGCGCGCACGGCCTGCAGCTGGTGATCACGGGCTTCACGATCGACACATACGGCCGCGGCGGGCGCTTTGTGCGCGATGTGCGCAGCCAGCCGGACGAGGTGTTTGCCACGCAGCAGGCGTTCCGGGAGGCGGCGCACCGGCTCTTTGACGCGAACCTGCTGTACACGCCGTGGAACAAGCTCCTGCGCATGGACTATCTGCGCGCGCACGGCCTGCGCTTTCCGCAGACGTTCTGGGACGACTTCCCGTTCGTGCTCAGCGTCGTGCGGGATGTGGAGCGGGTGGGCGTGCTCTCGGGCGCGTACTATCACTTTCTGCGCGCGCGCAGCGAGAGCGAGACGGCGCGCTACCGGCCGCAGATGTATGAGAAGCGCGAGGAAGAGCACGGCTGGATGCTGGATCTGTACGCGCACTGGGGCCTTTGGCGCCCGCAGGATGCGGAGATGGTCCAGCGCCGGTATGTCGAGCGCGTCCTGGGCTGCGTGGAAAACGTGGCCTCCCCCGCGTGCACGCTCTCGCACGAGGAGAAGCTTTCGCAGGTGCGGGCCATGCTGGACAATCCGCGCGTGGCGCAGGCGCTCTCCGTGGCGCGGCCGCGCAGCGCGCACATGAAACTGCTGCTGCTTGCGGTGCGCGGGCGCAGCGCGCGGCTGTGCCTGCTGGAGGGGCGGCTGCTCGGCTTTGCGCGCCGGCACGGGGCGCGGCTGTACGCGCTGCTCAAGGCGCGCCGGTGAGCGCCGGATGGGAGGTGGACGGCATGGAGCCGCAGGTGAGCGTGGTCATGCCGGCGTACAACGCGGCCAAGACGGTCGAGGCGGCGGCGGGCAGCATTCTGGGCCAGACGTATGCGGATCTGGAGCTGATCGTCGTGGATGACGGCTCAACGGACGTCACATGGCGGGCCGTCACGGCGCTGGCGGCGCGGGATGCCCGGGTGCGGCCCGTGCGGCTTGCGCAGAACGGGGGCGCGTCGGCGGCGCGCAACGCGGGGCTGGACCTGTGCCGCGGGACGTATCTGTTCTTCATGGATGCGGATGATACCCTCGCGCCGGACGCATTCGCGCGCGCGCTTTCGCTGCCCGCGGCGGATGTGACGGTCTTCGGCGTGGTCGACGCGTACCTGGACGCGTCGGGCCGGACGTACCGGGAGGCCGCGCACTGCCCGCGGGATGCGCGCCTGGAGGGCGAGACGACCGTGCGGCGGGAGCTGATCGAGCTGGAGGCGCAGACGCTGCTGGGCTATACGCCCAACAAGCTCTACCGGCTGTCGGTCGTGCGCGAGAGCGGCGCGCGCTTTGAGGATCGCCTGCTCACCGAGGACATCTTCTTCAACCTGGACCAGTGCGGCCTGTGGCGCACGATGAATCTGCTGTCGTATCCGGCGCTGCGCTATTGCCACCGGACGGATGGCGGCAGCGTCACCTCGCGCTTTGTGCCGGATTTTTTCGATCAGCAGTGCGCGCGCGTGGCGCGGCTGCTCGCGCTCTATGACGGCTGGGGCATGACCGACGCGCGGGTGCTGGGCGTGCTGGGCGCGGCGTATGCGCGCTACCTGCTCTCCGGGCTGGAGCGCGCGCTCGATGCGCGCGCGCACATGGACGCGGCGGCGCGGCGGGATTTTCTGCGCGCGGCGCTGCGGGGCGACCCCGGCCGGCGGGTGCTGCCGCAGGCCGCGCCGCAGGGGCTGGCGGCGCGCGCGGTGTGCCGGGTGCTGCAGGGCGGCAGCCCGGCGGCGTGCTATGCGCTGGCGCGGGCGGCGCGGTTTGCGCGCAGGCGGCTGCCCGCGCTGTTCACGCGCCTGCGGCAGAGCCGATAGGCTTGCCAAAAGGGCGCAAAGCGGCTATAATGTACCGCGCGGGGCGCGCAGGACGCGCCCTGACGCAAGTCTGGAGGAATGCAACATGAAGCTCGGCGTCGTAGGCCTGCCCAATGTGGGCAAGAGCACGCTGTTCAACGCCATCACGCAGGCCGGCGCAGAGGCGGCCAACTATCCCTTTTGCACCATCGAACCCAACACCGGCGTCGTGGCCGTGCCGGACGCGCGGCTGGACGGGCTGGCGGCGATGTACAGCCCGCGCAAGGTGACGCCCGCGGTCGTGGAGTTTGTGGACATCGCAGGCCTGGTGCGCGGCGCCAGCCGCGGCGAGGGCCTGGGCAATAAATTTCTGTCGCACATCCGCGAGTGCGACGCAATCGTGCACGTCGTGCGCTGCTTTGAGGATGAGAACATCGTGCACGTGGAGGGCAGCGTGGACCCGGCGCGGGACATCGACACGATCAATCTGGAGCTGATCGCCGCGGACCACGAGACGGTGCAGCGGCGCTATGACCGCGCGCAGAAGATGGTCAAGTCGGGCGAGAAGCGCTACGCGGAGGAGGCGGAGCTGGGCAAGCGGCTGCTTGCGCATCTGGAGCAGCTGCGCCCGGCGCGCACGTGCCCGGTGAGCGAGTCGGAGCGTGCGCTGCTGCGCGAGTGGTTTCTGCTGACGACCAAGCCGGTGATCTACGCGGCCAACATCGCGGAGGATGCGCTGGGCACGCCGGAGGACGAGCTGCCGGGCATCCCGCAGGTGAAGGCCATCGCTTCGCAGGAGGATGCGCGCGTGCTGGTGATCTCAGCGCGCATCGAGTCGGAGATCGCGCAGATGGACGCGGCGGAAAAGCAGGCGTTTTTGGAGGATCTGGGCATCGGCCGCTCGGGCCTGGACCGGCTGGTCTCCGCGTGCTACGACCTGCTGGGGCTGATCTCGTTCCTCACCGCGGGCGCGGATGAGTGCCGCGCCTGGACGATCAAGCGCGGCACAAAGGCGCCGCAGGCGGCCGGCAAGATCCATTCGGACTTTGAGCGCGGCTTCATCCGCGCGGAGATCGTGCCCTATGAGACGCTCATGGAGCTGGGCGGCATGGCCGCCTGCCGCGAGAAGGGCCTCGTGCGCTCCGAGGGCCGCGACTACGTCATGCAGGATGGCGACGTCACGCTCTTCCGCTTCAACGTCTGAGCTCCCCTTCCGAGCCCTGTACCCCGCCCTTGTGGCCCGCGCTATTGCGCGGGCCTTTTCCGTCCATGTAGCCCTCTTTCCCTTCCCCGCAGGCCGCTTCCCTCCATGCCCCGCTTTCGCTTTCCCCCGCGTGCCGCTTCCGCCCATCTAGCCCTTTCGCCTTCCCCCGCGGGCCTTTTCCCTCCATGCCCCGCTTTCGCCTGCCCCCGCTCCCCTCCTCCCAGGCTTCGCCCACGCAAAAGGCCCGCGCAAAGGCGCGGGCCGCTGTTCGGGGTGCAGGGGGATGTGATCCCCCTGCCGGGGGTCTGGGGGCAGAGCCCCCAGGAAAGACTTACTTTCGGAGCGCGTTGTGCGCCCATGCGCCCACGCGTCCGAGCGGCTTTTGCCGCCGCTTGGCCGCAGTGAAGGCCGAGAGCGCGGCCCGGCGATAGTCGTTGTTGTCGGGGTCCAGGCGCACGGCCTGACGGAACGCGTCGTGTGCCTCGGCAGGCCGGCCCAGGCCAAGCAGTGCCTGCCCGCGCAGGTAGTGCCAGGTGACGTCCGCGTCGGCGCAGCGTTCGAGCACGCGCAGCGCGGAGTCGAACATGCGCTGGTCGAGCAGGCGGCGGGCAAGCCGGTTGGTGTCCTGCAGGGAGTACAGGCGCGGGGAGGGCGTGTGCGCGGCGGCGGTCTTTGCGCCCGCACGGCGGATGGCCTCCTCATAGGCGAGATTGAGCGCAATGAGGCGGGCCTGAGCGCGCTCCTTTTCAGCGTCGCCGTCCTGCACGTCGGGGTGGCATTCCTTGACGAGACGGCGGTAGGCGAGGTGTACCTGCTGTTCGGTGGCGGTTTCAGGCACGCCCAGCGTGAGAAAGGGGTTTTGCATAATACCTCCTGAAAGCCCGGGCGGGCAAACGCGCGGGAAGCGCCGACATTCCATCATATGGGGTGTTTTACGATTATACCACGAAGCGGGGTCGATCGTCAATGTTTGCCGCTCTTCCATGCGCGCCGTCCGCCGTCGCATCAAAAAAAAAGCCCCTTCCGGGGCTTGTCAACAGCCGATGTACAGCTCGCGTCATCTGAATTTCTTCAGAATGCGCTCTTCAATGGCGTCGCCGTATCGCAGGCCCAGAAGGAACAGCGCAACCCCTCCGATCGCGATCAGGGCCCAGCCCCACACAGGCAGGCTGATGCCGCCGCTGCCGACGGCCGCGGCAAAGAGCAGGCCCCAGGGGCGCGTGATGAGCGCGATGACGGCAAAGCGCGCGGCAGGGATGCGCGTCAGGCCGGCAAGGATGCACAGCACGTCATCCGGAAGGAAGGGCAACAGCAGCGCAAGAAAGAGGAAGGCGTCGCGCTTCTTCTCGATCAGGGGCATGTATCGGGCAATGGTCTTGGCGTCGGCAAAGCGGCGCACAAACGGCTCGCCGAGACGGCGCGCAAGGCCGAACACGACGCAGGAGCCGGCGAAGATCGCGGCCGCGCCGATGAGGAATCCGGGCCAGAAGCCCAGTGCGAGCGCGCCCGCAGCGGTGGTGATGTTGCTGGGAATGGGCGCGATGATGACGGAGACAGCCTGCAGCAGGAAGTAGACGACCGCGGCGGCGGGGCCGAATCCATCGATCCAGGCGCGCAGCGCTTCAGGCGAGGAGACGTTTTCCAACAGCCCGGCGCGCAGCGCAAGGGCGGCCAGCAGCGCCAGGACGGCCAGCAATGCCAGCAGGGGCAGCAGACGGCGCAGCGTCTTCATGAACGGTCCCTCCCCACGCGCACGCGCGCCAGCTTGCGGCGCCACCAACTTCTGCGCACGGTGCCGCCGTGGCGGATGGGATCCCAGTGCGCGTGCGGGCACAGCAGCGCCAGCAGGTTGACGGGCAGCCAGGTGAGCAGAAACAGCGGGAAGGTGGCGGCGGCCAACAGGTAGAGGCGCACGCTCTTCTGGCTGATGGCCACGACCCACAGCGCGACGCAGACCTGCGCGAGGTAGGAGAGCAGCCCTGAGAGCAAAGAGAAAGTGATGAGGAACGCGCCGGATAGCACGTCCGGATAACGGCCGAAGGTCATGCTGGCAGCCATGACGAGCGAGGCCGCCATGAGCAGGATCTGGATGGTGGGAGCCGTAGCGACCAGCAGCGCGTCAGCGCAGGCGATGCGGCCGGGGCGGAACAGGCCCCCGAGCAGGCGCAGCCCGTAGCGGCCGAGGCACTGGTTGCAGCCGACGGACCAGCGCTTGCGCTGCTTGAAGGACTCGGACAGCTCCAGGGGCTGTTCGTCGAAGAAGATCGCCTCCTCGGCGAAGGCAATGCGCACGCCGCCGAGCGCGCACAGGATGGAGAACTCGATGTCTTCGGTGAGGGAGGAGACGTCGTAGCCGACGCGGTCGAGCGCACGCGCGCCGATGACCATGCCGGTGCCGTTGAGGCCGCTGGAAGCGCCGATATTCATGCGGGCGCGGTAGAAGAAGGTGTTGAGCAGCCAGTAATAGATGCTGCAATCGCCGCTGATCCAGGTATCCTGGGGATTCTTGCTGTCGCGGTATCCCTGCACGACGTCGTAACCGGCGCACAGGGCGTCGTTGACGCGGGCGAGGAAGTCGGGATGGACGATGTTGTCGGCATCAAAGATGGCAAAGGCGTCGTAGTGCGCGGCGCGCAGGCGTTCAAAGGCCTGGCGAAGCACGTCGCCCTTGGTGCGCACGTCCTCGCCAATGGGCAAGATGCGGGCGCCGCGGGCGCGGGCGATCTGCTCGGTGCGGTCGGTGCAGTGGTTGGGCAGCACGTAGACGTCGAAGCGGTCGCGGGGATAGTTTTGCGCCAGAAGGGAGTCGATCAGCGTGCCGATGACGGCCTCCTCATTGCGGGCAGGGCACAGGACGCATAGGCGGCTGTCGCGCTGCGCACGCGGGATGGGCGAACGCCGGCGAAAGGTGAACAGTCCAAGGATGACGGCGTAGCCCGCATAGATGAGCAGGGGCAGGCCGATCAAAGTGCAAATCACGTTACGGATCATGAAAGAACCTCCTGAAGAGAACCTCCCTACAAAGGGGGGATGTCGTAGGGGTTCAACGCGTCAGGACCAAGCTCCTGCCGCGATCAGGGATTCCCATGGAAATCTCACGGGATTCTCATGGGATTCTCATGAGGCGCTCATAGTTCGACGAAAGCGCGCTCGATTTTTGCGCCGAGCGCTGCGAGTTTCTGCTCCAGGTGCTCATAGCCGCGGTCGATGAAGTGGACGTTGCCGATCTCGGTGACGCCCTCGGCCATGAGCCCGGCGATGACCAGGGCGGCGCCGGCGCGCAGGTCGCTGGCATAGACGGGCGCGGCAGAGAGGGCGCTGGTGCCCTCGATGACGGCGACGCGGTCCATCACGCGCACCTGTGCGCCCATGCGCTGCATCTCGAACAGGTGCTTGTAGCGCTGCTCGAAGATGTTTTCGGTCACCAGGCTGGTCCCCTTGGCGGTGGTGAGCAGGGCGGTCATGGGCTGCTGCAGGTCGGTGGGAAAGCCGGGATAGACCTGCGTCTTGATGTTGACGGCGCGGTGCGCGCCGATGGAGCGCACGCGGATGGCGTCGTCGCGCTCGTCGACCTTGGCGCCCATCTCCAGCAGCTTGGCGGAGAGGGATTCCATGTGGGTAGGGATGCAGCCGGTGATGGTCACGTCGCCGTGGCTGGCTGCGGCGGCGATCATGAGCGTGCCGGTCTCAATCTGGTCGGGGATGACGGCGTAGGTGGAGCCGTGCAGGCGCTCCTGGCCGCGCACACGGATGACGTCGGTACCGGCGCCCTTGATGCGCGCGCCCATGCTGTTGAGGAAGTTGGCCAGGTCGACGACGTGAGGCTCCTTGGCGGCGTTGTGGATGACGGTGTTGCCGCGGGCGCGGCAGGCGGCGAGCATGGCGTTGATGGTGCCGCCGACCGTGACCATGTCAAAGTAGACGTCGCCGCCCTGCATGCCCTCGGGGGCGCTGGCGTGGATGACGCCAAAGCGCTCTTCGATCTCGGCGCCCATGGCGCGCATGGCCTTGATGTGCTGGTCGACGGGTCTGGGGCCGATGTCGCAGCCGCCAGGCAGCGGGACCTGCGCGCGGCCGAAGCGGCCCAGCAGCACGCCCAGCAGGTACGAGCTGGCGCGCATGCGGCAGGAGAGCTTTTGCGGGGCCTGCCAGCAGTTGACGCCACGAGGATCGACGCGCAGGGTTGTGCCGTCGAAATCGACCTTGGCGCCCAGCGCACACATCATCTGTACGAGCACATGCACGTCCTCGATGTCCGGCAGATTTTCCACGGTGCAGGGCTCGTCGCTCAGCAGCGTCGCAGGGATGATCGCCACGGCCGTGTTCTTCCCACCGCTCACGTTCACCACGCCTTCGAGCCTGCGCCCGCCCGTGATGAACATCTTTTCCATCGTCGCCAAAGCCGTCTCCCCCGTCAAGCGCCGCATAAGCGGCGGAAATCATAAAGAATCAGCACTTTATTATACACGTTTTCGCCCGAACGCGCAAGCCTGCGCGTTTCCCGTCCGAACGGTTTGACATCGCGTGCCGGAGCGGCTACAATAGAGGAAACGCCTGCGTTCGCGCCCGATAAAAGGGCGCGCGGCGGGGCAGGCTACGACCGGGCGGCAGGCCGCCGCAGAAGGGGCGAGGGACGATATGGGCAGGATCAGGTATCTGCTCGCGCGCGCGCGGCGCATGGACTATGCCGCCATGGCGCGCACGGCGCGGGAGCTGAGTGAAAAGACGGGCAAGCCGGCCGCCTGGCTGATGGCGGACATGGCGGTGTGCGCGGCGCGCTACGGCGCGGGCTATGTGGACTACAAGATCGCGCAGATGTACCGGCTCAATGCGGCGCAGCGGGCGACGCAGATCACGCGCGGGGTGTCCAACGCGATCGTGCGGCGGATGAACGACCGGGCATACTGGCACTTTTTCGACGACAAGTCGCAGTTCAACACGCTCTTTGCCGATCAGGTGCGCCGGGCATGGCTGAATTTGAAGGATGCGGACGCGGCCTCATTCCGGGCGTTCCTCGTGGGCAAAGGCCCGCTCATCTGCAAGCCGCTGGATGGCTCCAGCGGGCAGGGCATCCTGAAGATCACGCCGGATCAGTACGCCAAGCCGGACGCGCTGTATGCATCGCTGCGCGCGGCGGGCATCGGCATCGTCGAGGAGTGCGTCGTGCAGCACGAGGCGCTCGCGGCGCTGTGCCCCACGTCGGTCAATACGCTGCGCATCGCCACGCTGCTGGGCGACAAGAAGCAGGGCGTGGTGTATGCGTACCTGCGCATCGGCAACGGCAAGGTCATGGACAACGTCGACTGCGGCGGCATGGCCGCGCCGGTGGATCTGAAGACGGGCGTGCTGTGCGGCGTAGGCGCAAACAAGGCGGGCGATGCGTTCGAGCGCCACCCGATGACGGGCGCGCGGATTCCGGGCACGGCCATTCCGTATTGGCAGGAGGCGGTCGCGATGTGCCTGGAGGCGTCGCGCGTGGTGCCGCAGGTGCGGTTTGTGGCGTGGGATGTGGCCATCACGCCCGACGGACCGGTGTTCATCGAGGGCAACTCGTTCCCCAGCCACGCGATCCCGCAGTTTGCGGCGCACTTTCCCGACGGCATCGGGATCCTGCCGCGTTTCTGGGAGTTCATCGACCTGTGATCTGTTCGCTGTGTCCGCGGCGGTGCCACGCGCCGCGGGCCGAGACGTCAGGCGAGGGCCGGTGCGGCATGGGCACGCTGCCGCGGGTGGCGCGCGCGGCGCTGCACCGGTGGGAGGAGCCGTGCATCAGCGGCACGCGGGGCAGCGGCACGGTGTTCTTTTCGGGCTGTCCCCTGGGCTGCGTGTACTGCCAGAATTACGCGCTCAGCCATGACGGCCAGGGGCGCGAGGTGAGCGTCGAGCGGCTGAGCGGGATCTTCCGCCAGCTGGAGGAGCAGGGCGCGCACAACGTCAACCTGGTCAACCCCACCCACTTCGTGCCGGCCATCCGCAGGGCGCTGCTGCTGCGCCGTCCGGGCGTGCCGGTGGTGTACAATTCCAGCGGCTATGAGCGGGTGCGCACGCTGCGCGCGATGGAGGGTCTGGTCGACGTGTACCTGCCCGACTTCAAGTATGCCGATGCGGACGCGGCGCGCGTGTATTCGGATGCAGAGGACTATCCGCAGGTGGCGCTTGCGGCCATCCAGGAGATGTGCCGCCAGACGGGCCTGCCGCGCTATGACGCGAACGGGCTGATGACGCGGGGCACGCTCGTGCGGCATCTGATCCTGCCCGGACTGACGGGCGCGTCGATGCGCGCGCTCAACCTGCTGCGCGAGCGCCTGCCCGCGGGCACGCCGGTCAGCCTCATGGGCCAGTATACGCCCTGCGGCGAGGCGGCGAAGTACCCGGGCATGAACCGGCGGATCACCCGGCGCGAGTATGCGCGCGTGCGCGCGCACATGCTGGCCATCGGGCTGACAGAGGGCTACGTACAGGACCTGTCCGCGGCGGACGAGGCGTATATTCCCGCCTTCGACGGCACGGGCCTGTGATGCGGGGCGGAGGCCCCCACGACATACGAACGGAGGAATGCGCGATGCAACGAGATCCCGATCCCCGAATGGATCCTGCCACCGATGCGCGGCTCGTCTCAGACATGCGTCAGGTCGTGCGCCGCAGCGTGGAGGCGGTGCTGCCCGAGGCGGCGGTGCGCGAGGCGCTCGCGCGCGAGGCGTTTGCGCAGGGGCTGCAAAAGGCGCGGCGGGTGACGCTGCTGTCGGTGGGCAAGGCGGCCTGGCGCATGGCCAAGGCCGCGCTGGAGGCGCTGGCCGGGCGTGAGGTACGCGGCCTGGTCGTGACCAAGTACGGGCACGCGATGGGCGATCTGCCGGGGCTGGAGCTGATCGAGTCGGCGCACCCCGTGCCGGATGCCAACAGCCTGCGCGCGGGCGCGCGGGCGCTGGAGCTGGCCGATGCGGCCGGCGAAGGCGACGCAGTGCTGCTGCTGCTGTCGGGCGGCGGCTCTGCGCTCATGGAGGATTTGCCCGCGGGCGTGACGCTCGCGCAGCTGGCGGAGCTGACGCGGGCGCTGCTGGCCTGTGGTGCGGACATCCGGCAGATCAACGCGGTGCGCAAGCACCTGTCCAACGTCAAGGGCGGCCGGCTGGCGCAGCGGTGCGCGCCCGCGCGGGTGTACTGCGTGGCGCTGAGCGATGTGCTCGGCGACGCGCCGGACGCCATCGCCTCCGGTCCCGCCGCGCCGGATGCCTCGACCAGCGCAGAGGCGTTGCAGGTGCTCGCAGAAAGCGGTTATGCCGCGGATGATGCGATGCGCGCGGCGCTCTCGCGCGAGACGCCCAAGGCGCTGCCGGGCGTGGAGTTGGCCGTCACGGGCAGCGTGCGGCTGCTGGCGCAAGCCGCGGCGCAGGCGTGCCGCGATCTGGGCTATGCGCCGCTGGTGCTCACCGCCTCCATGGACTGCGAGGCGCGCGAGGCCGGCGCGCTGCTGGCCGCCATGGCGCGCGATGCCGCCGCGGGCGCGTCGTCCCTTCGCCCGCCCTGCGCGCTGATCCTGGGCGGTGAGACGGTCGTGCACCTGCGCGGGCATGGGCGCGGCGGGCGCAATCAGGAGCTGGCTGCGGCGGCCGGCCTTGCGCTGGACGGCGTGCCGGGCGTGTGCGTGTGCTCGCTGGGCTCGGATGGCACCGACGGCCCCACCGACGCCGCCGGCGGCATCGTCACCGGCGCATGGGCCGCGCGCTGCCGCGCCGCCGGGCTGGATCCCCGCGCCCATCTGGACGATAACGACACCTATCCCCTCCTCGCCCGGACGGATGCGCTGCTCGTCACCGGCCCCACCGGCACGAACGTCAACGACGTGGCCGTGGCCCTGATCCGCTAACGCTCCCCTGGGGGCTCTGCCCTCAGGGCCCCCGCCAGGGGCCCCCTGGGGGCTCTGCCCCCAGGACCCCCGCCAGGGGGATAACATCCCCCTGCACCCCGAACAGCGGCCCGCGCAAAGGCGCGGGCCTTTGCGTATGCCCAGCCCTTCCCCTCTCCCCCACCTGTGTCTCCATGCAAAAGAACAGGGCCGCGCGTCTGCGCG
>DVFJ01000018.1 GCA_018713325.1 Candidatus Onthenecus intestinigallinarum
GAAAATTAAACGGAACAGCTTAGGTTCTTCAATCGCAAAACGGATATAGTTTAATCCGATGCCAAGCATGATTCCTGCTTGCGGTTCTTTTATATTCATTAAATATTCCGTATGAAATCTATCCGCTTTGGCATAAGTGGCTTTTTTCAATTCTTCAATCGTTTCAAAATGATACATAACAGGCTGAGTGGAGCAGTTCAGCTTTTTTGCAACGGTCCTGGCGTTGATATTTTCCACACCCGATTCACGAGCAATCTCAAATGCGGCATCAATAATCATATCCTTTGTGATTCTAACTTTAGGGGGCACTATATTTACCTCCGAATTATTATTTGCGTTATATAACGTAAATTATATATCGAATTTCCCTGCTTGTCAATCATTTGCCTGTGCAGCAAAAAGAACCGCTGTCCTGTAAACATTCACACGGTCATCAGCGGCTCTGTTGTAGGGAATAGCAGGTGGCTGTCTATTAGATTCTTGTGTGTTACTTTATGACCCATGAGCATTCAAATGCGGAGTATCCTGAAGAGCGCCTTTCTTCGGGATACTCCGCATGTGCATTGAATCCAAACTGGGTCAGCCGGGCTTGGCATGGTACGGCGAACGCCATTCACCGCCTGCAATATGTATTGAGTAGATATTCGATGTAGCCGCCCTCGCTGAATAGCCGCAGACTGGTGGGATCGCCCTGCGACAAATCTCAGATCGTCGTCCGTCAGATGACCGTTGGGCGCGTGGCCAAGCCAGCAGTGCCTGCAGCGATTCGGGCAGCCGGCCATGTCCAGACATACGGTGAGGTGCGTAAACGGCTCGATCATGTCGGCCACCTCCGTGAAATGCGTGGTAGGGGAGAAAAAAACAAATCCACCGACGTAAACGTCGGTGGACTGCATCACCATAGCGGTGATAAGGTGGAGGCGCCATCCAGACTCGAACTGGAGAATAAAGCTTTTGCAGAGCTTTGCCTTACCACTTGGCTATGGCGCCGTTTGGAGCGGTAGACGAGATTCGAACTCGCGACATCCACCTTGGCAAGGTGGCACTCTACCACTGAGCTACTACCGCATGTGGTGCCTTGGGGCGGAATCGAACCACCGACACGTAGATTTTCAGTCTACTGCTCTACCGACTGAGCTACCAAGGCAAATGGCGACGCGGAAGGGGCTCGAACCCTCGACCTCCAGCGTGACAGGCTGGCATTCTAACCGGCTGAACTACCGCGCCATAAAAGATTTGGTGGGAACAACAGGGCTCGAACCTGTGACCCTCTGCTTGTAAGGCAGATGCTCTCCCAGCTGAGCTATGCTCCCGAAGCATCCCGCGTACCGAGGCTTCGTTTGCATCGCTCGCGGCGACGTGGTATATCATACACCATTTTGAGCCGTTTGTCAATCGGGAAAGCGCACTTTCTTGCCAGTTTTTTTCCCGGCGCCCCAAAAGGGCGGGGCCGCCGTCTGGGGCGGCCCCGGGGTGGGGTCAGCGGCGATGGCCCAGCTCTGCCCAGACCTCATCCGGCGTCACGCCCTGCTGCGCAAGCAGCACCAGCAGGTGGTACAGCAGGTCCGACGTCTCGGACCGCAACTCCGCCTTGCTGCCCTTCATTGCGGCGATGACCGTCTCTGTCGCCTCCTCGCCGACCTTCTTGGCGATCTTCTCCACGCCCTTGTCCAGCAGGTAGTTGGTGTAGCTGCCCTCCTGCGGGCGCTGCATCCGGTCCAGAATCACGGCGTACACGTCCTGGAGAACCTGCGGACCCGGCGACGATTCGCCCTCTGAGGGGGCGCGCAGCGCGTTGTGGAAGCAGGTGTATGCGCCCGTATGGCAGGCAGGCCCCTCCTGCACGACGCGCAGCAGCAGCGCGTCGCCGTCGCAGTCGTAGTCGACGCTGACCACGCGCTGCACGTGCCCGCTCGTTTCGCCCTTCTTCCACAGCGTCTGACGGCTGCGGCTGTAGTAGGTCGCGTAGCCCGTCTCCAGCGTCAGGCGCAGCGACTCGGCGTTCATGTAGGCCAGCATCAGCACAGCGCCTGTGCGCGCGTCCTGTGCGATGGCGGGGACAAGCCCGCGCCCGTCAAACCGAATGGCGTTGAAATCCATGTTCATGCTTCCTCCCGTTTCAGCGCGTCCCTGAGCGTGAACGCGCCACTGTACAGCGCCTTGCCCGTGATGACGCCTGCGCAGCCCGCGCAGCGCAGCGCGTCGATGTCCGAGAGCGTGCTGACGCCGCCCGACCCGATGACCTGCATGCCGCTCTCGCGCACCATCTGCGCGGTGCTCTCCACGCTCGGCCCCTGCATCATGCCGTCGCGGGCGATGTCCGTGTAGATCAGCACCTCCACGCCCGCCTCGCGCATGCGCAGCGCCAGCTCCAGCGCCCGCACCTGCGAGCGCTCCGTCCAGCCGCGCACGGCCACAAAGCCGTCCCGCGCGTCAATGCCCACGGCCACGCGGCCCGGATAGGCGCGGCAGGCGTCGCGCACGAGCTGCGGATTTTCCACCGCCGCCGTGCCCAGGATCACGCGCGAAACGCCCAGCCGCTCCAGGCGCAGCTCGACGTCCGCCATCGTGCGGATGCCGCCGCCCAGCTGCACGGGGATGTCCAGCTCGCGCGCGATGCGCTCCACGGCGTCCAGGTTGCCGCCTGCGCCGTCGAACGCGCCGTCCAGATCCACCAGGTGGAGCCAGCGCGCGCCGTCCTGCGCCCAGCGGCGCGCCATCACGAGCGGATCGCCGTAGTCGGTCAGGTTCTGCGCGCGGCCCTGCAGCAGGCGCACGCAGCGCCCGCCCTTCATGTCGATTGCCGGATAGATGATCATGTGTCCTCCTACAGCACGCCCTTGGTCGAGAGCACGCCGTCAATGCGCGGATCCGGCGCGACGGCATCGCGCAGCGCGCGGCCGAACGCCTTGAACAGCGCCTCGATCTTGTGATGGTCATTTTGGCCGTAGGGGACGCGCAGGTGCAGCGTCAGCCCCGCGTGCGTCGCGACCGCGCGGAAGAACTCCCGCACCAGCTGCGTGTCCATCGCGCCCACCATGGGCGCGTCGAACTGCGCGTCCAGCACGAGATACGGCCTGCCGGAGACGTCCAGCGCGGCCAGCGCCAGCGCCTCGTCCATGGGCGCGCAGGCATGGCCCAGGCGCGCGATGCCGCGCTTGTCGCCCAGCGCCTGCGCGATGGCCTGCCCCAGGCAGATGCCCACGTCCTCCACCGTGTGGTGGGCGTCCACGTGCAGGTCGCCCTCGCAGTGAAGCGTCAGGTCGAGCAGCCCAAAGCGGCACAGCGCCGAGAGCATGTGCTCAAAAAAGCCGATGCCGCACTGCGCGTCGCAGCGGCCCTGACCGTCCAATGCGAGGGAGAGGCGGATGTCGGTCTCGCCGGTCTTGCGGGCGATGTCAGCCGTTCGCATGTCCGCGCCTCACTTTCCGAAGCGGACGGCCACGGCGTTGGCGTGGGCGTCCAGTCCCTCCGCGCGCGCCAGGCGGATGACGTCGTCCGACACCGCCTCCAGCGACGCGCGGTCGTAGTAGATGAGCGAGGACTTCTTGGTAAAATCCTCGACGTTGAGCGGGGAGAAGAAGCGCGCGGTGCCGGACGTGGGCAGCACGTGGTTCGGGCCCGCGAAGTAGTCGCCCAGCGGCTCGGGCGCGTAGTGGCCCAGGAAGATGGCGCCGGCGTTCTGGATGCGGCCCAGCAGCTCGAAGGGCTGGGCGACGGACAGCTCCAGGTGCTCGGGCGCGACGAGGTTGGCGACCTGCGCCGCCTGCTCGAGGTTCTCGCATGCGACGATCGTGCCGTAGCGCGAAAGCGAGCGGTCGACGATCTCGCGGCGCGGCAGCAGCGCGGCCTGGCGGTCGATCTCCGCGGCCACGCGCCGGGCCATGTCCTGCGAATCCGTCACGACGATGGCCGCGGCCAGCGGGTCGTGCTCGGCCTGCGAGAGCATGTCCGCCGCGACATAGACGGGGTTGGCGCTGCCGTCGGCGATGACCAGCACCTCCGACGGCCCCGCGACCATGTCGATGCCGCAGTGGCCGTAGACCTCGCGCTTGGCGTTGGCCACATAGATGTTGCCGGGGCCGACGATCTTGTCCACACGCGGCAGGCTCTGCGTGCCAAACGCCAGCGCCGCGACCGCCTGCGCGCCGCCGACCTTGTAGATGCGGTCGACGCCCGCGATGTCCGCGGCCACGAGCGTCAGCGGATAGGAGACCCTGCCGTCCGCGCCGGGCGGCGTGACCATGACGATCTCCCGCACGCCCGCCACGCGCGCGGGCAGCACATTCATCAGCACGCTGGAGGGATAGGCCGCGGTGCCGCCGGGCACATACACGCCCACGCGCTCCAGCGGACGAACCATCTGGCCCAGGGCGATGCCGCCGTCAAAGTCGATCCACGTGCGCTGCTTCTGCTTTTCGTGGAAGGCGGTGATGCGCGCGGCCGCCTCGCGCATGGCGTCGATCCAGGGCTTCTCGGCCGCGTCGTAGGCGGTGCGGATCTCCTCGGGCGTCACCTGCACGCTGGCGGCGTCCAGCTTCGCGCCGTCGAAGCGCTCGGTGTATTCGAACAGCGCCGCGTCGCCGCGCGCGCGCACGTCGCGCACGATGTCCTTCACGCGCTGCGTGACGGTCTCGTCCGTCAGCTGGGAGCGGGAGAGCAGGCGCTCCTGCAGCGCCTGCCGGTCCGCGTAGTTGAGAATGGGGATCATGAACCTTCCTCCTTTTGTGCCCTGCGGCGCGCAAGCTCTGCGGACAGCGCGTCGATCAGAAAGCGGATGCGCTCGCCCTTCGTCTTGAGTGAGACGCAGTTGACGACGACGCGCGCGCTGACGTTTTCCACCACGGTCTCCAGGATCTCCAGGCCGTTGGCGCGCAGCGTGCCGCCGCTCTCGACGATGTCGAGGATGACGTCCGACAGGCCGACCAGCGGCCCCAGCTCCACGGAGCCGTTGAGCTTGATGATCTCGATCGTCTGTCCGCGCGCGCCGTAGTATTCGCGCGCGATGTTGGGATACTTCGTCGCCACGCGGAAATTGGCGTCCGTCACCGCGCGGCTGCCCGACGGAAAACCCGCCACGCACAGCCGGCAGCGGCCGAAGCCCAGGTCCAGCAGCTCATAGAGCGGCCGGTTTTCCTCCATCAGAGTGTCCTTGCCCGCCACGCCGATGTCCGCCACGCCGTGGTCGACATAGGTCGGCACGTCGCTGGGCTTGACCAGGATGAACCGGAAGCGTCCCGTCGGCTCCTGGAAGATCAGCTTGCGGCCGGGATTGCGCACCTCGGCGCAGTCCACGCCGATCGCCTCGAGCAGCTCCATCGTCTTGTCTGCCAGGCGGCCCTTGGCCAGGGCGATCGTCACGGGTTCCACGGCTGCCATCCCTCCTTCCCGGCCTCAAGCGCGCCCTCCTCGCCGATGTAGACGGCCTGACGGGCGCCCTTGCGCGCGCGCAGCCCATCCAGCGACGCGGGCTCCTTCTCATAGCACAGCTCCACCGACCGGCCCTGCGCGCGCAGTTGCGCGGCCAGGCGCAGCGCCTCCCGCCGCGCCCCCGGCGCAAAGGCCAGCAGCACGTCGCTGGCGGGGGATTCAAACGGTGCGCCCTGGCGCTCCAGCGCGATGAGCAGCTGCTTGACGTCCAGCGCAAAGCCCACGGCGGGCAGCGGATGGCCAAAGCCTGCGGCCAGCTGGTCGTAGCGACCGCCGGAGAGCAGCGGGCGGCCCAGGTTGGCCGTCAGCCCGCGCAGGATCATGCCGGTGTAGTAGTCGATGGCGTGCACCATGCCCAGGTCCACGGATACGTACTGCGCCAGCCCGTAGTCCGCGAGCACCGCCAGCACGTCGCGCAGGTTCTGCACGGCCTGCCGGCATGCAGGCGCTTCGGACATGGCCTGCGCCGCGTCCAGCACCTCGGCGCCGCCGTAGAGCTGGGGCAGGCGCGTGATGCGGCGCTGGACCTCCTCGCCCACGTTGCGCTCGCCGAGCATCAGCTCGATGGCGAGCATGTTCTTCTCCTCGACGTAGCCGCGCAGGCGCTCCGTCTCCTCCGGGGAAAGCCCGGCCTCCTCCATCAGCCCCTTGAAAAAGCCCACCTGGCCGATGTCGATCTGGAAGGAGCGCAGCCCCGCCTCCAGCAGCGAGCGGACCGCCAGCGCGATGACCTCCGCGTCCGCCTCCGGCGAGGACTCGCCCAGCAGCTCCACGCCCGCCTGCGTCGCCTGCGAGAAGCGCGGGTTCGGCCGGGCGGGGTATTCCAGCACGTCCTGCACGTAGCATAGCCGCAGCGGAAGCGGCGCATCCTGCATGCGCGTGGCCACCATGCGCATCACGGGCGTCGTGCTATCGGGGCGCACCGCCAGCACGCGCCCCTGCTTGTCAAACGTCTTGTACATGCGCTCCGGCGCCACGCCGCTCGCGCCGCCCGTGAACGCGTCGCAGTATTCCAGCGCGGGCGTCTGCACCTCGAAAAAGCCATCCCTTGCAAAGAGCGCGCGCAGCGCGGCCTCGACCCGGCGCTTCTGGCGGCACTCGCCGGGCAGCGTGTCCTGCATGCCCTCGGGGATCTGTCTGATCAGTCGGTTCATGCGTCCTCCGATGCTTTAATGTAGTAAATTGATAAAGCAAGCCTATCTTACCGCATTGCGCGGCGTCTGTCAAGACCCGGTTACATTATAAGGTCTTCCAGGCCGGCGCGCAAGGGGCGCGGGGACGCCACATTTTTTGCAAGAATTCGCAGCGGTCGCCTGTCGCGAATTGTCAGTTTGCGCCGCGGGCTTTGCGCTCACAATAGCGTTGAAAACGAACGGGAGGTGAACAAACGGACATGGCAGGCAACAACGGATCGTCGAACAGGGTGAACGTTCCGGAGGCGCGCGAGGCGCTCAGCAACATGAAGTATGAGATCGCCCGCGAGCTGGGGGTCAACCTCAAGCAGGGCTACAACGGCGACCTGACCTCGCGTGAGAACGGCTATGTGGGCGGCTACATGGTCAAGCGTCTGATCGAGCAGGCCGAGCGCCAGATGGCGGGCCGCTGACCTCAGGGGAAATCAGAAAGTGGAGGAAGATAGCGATGTATAACAACCAGAACGGCCAGAACAACCAGAACACGCAGAACATGCCGGGCGCGCAGGGCAACGCGAGCGGCTCTTCCGGCTCCAATCGCACCGTCGTGCCGGAGGCCAAGCAGGCGCTCAACAACATGAAGTATGAGATCGCCAACGAGCTGGGCATCAACCTCAAGCAGGGCTACAACGGCGACCTGCCGTCCCGCCAGGCGGGCTACATCGGCGGCTACATGGTCAAGAAGATGATCGAGCAGCAGGAACGCCAGATGAGCGGCAAGTAACCGATCGAACGCAATCTTTGGCGGAGGCCGGGCGGATGCCCGGCCTCTTTTTGACGCGCGCGCAGGATTGAATCTTTGCGCCGGGCATGGTATAATATCGGTGGCTATCCGAGCCGAAGTGGTGGAATGGCAGACACCAGGGACTTAAAATCCCTTGCCCGTCAGGGCGTGTGCGTTCGAGTCGCATCTTCGGCACCAGGAAAAGCACAACATGGTAGAGGTGAACGCGCATGTTGTGCTTTTTTTTCGCTAAAACGCATATCACAAAAAATATCGCAAGGCAGGAAATATATTTTCCTGCCTTTTTGCTATGATATATGTGCAGCTATGGGGCTCATTGCGCTGCGACAGGTTGGCGGTTTGGGGTGTTTGGGACGCGCAAAACCGTGGCGGATAGGGGAAAAAGGATATGCGACATATAAAAGGCCAGTATTTTTTTGTTTTTCTTTATATTCTTCTGCAATTAAGGGAGGAACTGTGACCTGAAATACCGAAACATAGGAAAATATAGATTGTAATTTTTCTTGATGATTGCAGTGCAGGCAGCAAAACCAAAGAAAGGACCCGTAAGGGGTGCGCGTATGCACGCGCTGGTGTAAAATGATTACCATGCGAAAAAGGCTCCCGTTGTTTGTGCTCTTGCTTGTGCTTGCACTGGTGGTATGCGTGCATTCCGCTGCTGCAGAGGGAGCGCCCGTGCTTGAGGATAAACGCCTTTACGAGCAGGAACCGTTGTATATTGATCTTGATCTGGGGCCCGATAATGCGGATGATGGCAATTTCGTCGTCATGCAAAGCGGTGCCGCTATTCTCTATGCGGCTTCGGACATGAGCATGAGCGTGGCGGAGGACAAGACCGTATTTACGCTCTACAATCCTTCCGGAGAGGCGAGGGATGTTTTACCCGGCACGCCGGTAGCCTATGTCGATGTGGAAAAACAGCAAGCTTTCTTCTTCCTGCCCAATCAGGTTTTGGAGCAGTCGGATCGTATCGTCTTCACCTGCAACCCGCAGGAGGTGGAGCCGGAGCAGCTGTTTTACAAGGTAGGCCTAACGATCGACAAGACGATGCACTTCAGTCAGAATATCAATATTGGAAGTCCTATCGGCAACGTGAAATTCAGCGGCACATTGAGTGGTGACTTTCATATCAAGGCCTCCTGCGGGCTCACCAGCGTCAGCGTGGAGTCCTGGGTCGACTACAATCTGCTGGATGCAGTCTTGGAGCTTGATGAGAATTTTTCCCAGGAAATCCCCATTGCCAAAATACCGATTGCCGGTGTGCCCGGCGTGGGGCTGGAAATCGGCGTGGGACTTGGGATCTTTGCCGAAGGAAATACCCAAATCGATTTTTCTTTGACAGGCGGAAGAGCCGGCTTCAAAGCAGAAGGCTCCCTTTTCAAAAAGCCGAATTTTCAGAGCCAGGCCAAGCAAGCCTCAATAGACGTGAAGCAGATCATCGCTGATGGCGATGTGGAAGTGAATCTGACGCTGGGGCCCTCCATTGATCTGCTCTCCGTTTTCGGAACAGGATGCGATGCTGCCGAGGGTATTGCCATCACGGCCGAACTCAAGGGGGATGAAGGCGGCCGAGGGGAAGAATTTTCCGAAGATGGATTGCTCCCTATCAATCCAAACAGGTGGCATGTCTGCAAGGAACTTTCCTGTCTGCAGGGTGAAATCGACGCGCTGGCAAAGCTGGAAGTCTGGGCACAGGCGTGTGGCCATGTCTGGTCGGCAAGCTATAACCTGTTTGACCAAAAACTTTCGGATTTTCACTACTCCTTTACGTTTGACGAATTCGAACTCAAGCCGTGCAGCCACTATCTCAATCTGGTGGATGTGCTGGTAAGGGATACGGCAGACACGCCCATGGAGAATGTGACTGTCACCTATACGGATGTGCCACTCTATGCGGATCGGAAGGGGCTTGCTTACATCCGTGGAACGACTGATGAGGA
>DVFJ01000002.1 GCA_018713325.1 Candidatus Onthenecus intestinigallinarum
ACTTTTTGTTGGTGGATGGTCTGCATGAGGCCATTATCCCGGAGGACGTATGGCAGGCAGCGCAGGTCAAGTTGGCTGCTCAAGCCAAACGGTATGAACACGTCAACAAAGGGAAAAACGAATGCACGCACCTGTTGTCCGGCATCGTAAAATGTCCCATATGCGGTGTTGGAATGTATGGTAATAAGTGCGTAAAACGGAAAGCAGACGGCAGCAAATACAAGGATTTCTACTACTATGGCTGCAAACATCGCTCTATGACCCGTGGACATAAATGCGATTACAAGAAGCAAATTCGGAAAGAGCTGCTGGACGATGCTGTAGCGGAGGTAATCTGTAAGCTGGTCAGCAATCCCAAATTTGCGGCGATGATGCAGGAAAAGATCAACATGAAAGTCGATACCACGGCGATTGAGCAGGAAATCAGCAACTATGAAAAGCAGCTTCGTCAGGCTTATTCCACCAAATCCAAGCTGATTGAAGAAATCGACTCTCTTGACCCAGACGACCGGCATTACAGCAGGCGGAAATCAGACCTTGATGATCGGCTCTATGGGATGTATGATAAGATTGAAGAATTAGAATCCCTGCTGATTGCAGCTAGAGCCAAGAAACAGGCCATTGAGGCAGAAAAGCTGACCGGCGATAATATCTACAAGGTTCTAATCTACTTCGATCAACTCTATGGAAAGATGAACGACAGAGAGAAACGGCAGCTAATTGAGGAACTGATTTCTGAAATTCAGATTTATCCGGAGCGTCAGCCCAATGGCCAGTGGTTGAAATCTATCAAGTTCCGACTGCCTATCATAGAGGAAGATATGAATATCAGTTTGGACAATGAACAGCAAGTTGAAACCGTCCTGCTGTTTTCCCACTGATACGCCGCTAAGATGGGAGGTATGCCCGCATGAAGATCGGCGCCTGCCAATTGGCCGTCACCGGCGATATGGAGGCCAACCTTCAACAGATTCGCAAAGCTGTGGCCCGGGCCGCGCAGGCGGGCGTCCAAATGCTTTTCTTTCCGGAGTGCGCGCTCACGGGCTATCCGCCCCGCGACATTCCCCATCCCGGCGCAGTAGACTTCGAACAGGCCGGCCGCTGCTACGGCGAGTTGGAGCGCCTGGCCCGAGCGCACCGAATATCGATCGTCGTAGGGACGATCACTCAAGCAGATGGACGTCATTACAATGCGGCCCTACTCTTCACGCCAGAGGGACGGCGCACGGTATATCGAAAGCGGGCGCTGTGGGGATGGGACGCCGAGCACTTCGCGCCCGGCAGCGACCCGGGCGTCTTCGAGGCGGACGGCGTCAAAATCGGCCTTCGCATCTGCTATGAGATCCGCTTCCCCGAATACTTCCGGGAGCTCTACGTGGAGAATACGGACTTGAATGTCATTTTGTTCTACGACGTATCCGACCGGGACGACGCGGACCGATATGATCTGATCCGGGCGCATGTGCGCACACGGGCGGTCGAAAACGTATGCTACACGCTTTCCGTGAACGCCGCCGGCCCGCATCAGACCGCGCCCACCGGCCTCTACGATCCGTCCGGCAGGCCGGTCTGGGAGCTGGAGCGGAACCGGCCGGGCCTGCTCGTGCACGACCTGCGTCCATGGACGCCGGACTTTGGGCAGCGTGGCCGCAGGGAGATCTCCGACCGGCTCTGCCGCGCCCGAAGGCCATAGTGCAGAAAGGAGAGACGGCATGCAAGGCATCATCATCGTCGGCCCCGCCGGCGCGGGCAAGACCACGCTGGGCAGGCTCGCAGCCCGGGAACTGGGCGCGGGCTTTCTGGACATCGACGACTACATCTGGCGGACGGATACGCCCGCGCCCTATACGGTCATGTATTCCCGGGAGGAAAAAATCCGCCGCCTGATGGCGGCGGCACAGGCGGCCGGGACATTCGTGATGGCGGGCTCCATGGACAGCTTTCACGCGCCCTTCGACCCGCTGTTTCGCCTGGCGGTGCACCTGACGGCCGACGCAGACCTGCGCGTAGCGTGGGTGCACCGGCGGGAGCTGGAGGCGTTCGGCGCGCGCATCCTGCCGGGCGGCGATCTGCACGCGGCGCACGAGGCCTTTCTGCGCGAGACGGCCGCGTATGATCACGGTGCGGCCTCCTGCAACCGCGAGCGGCACGAAATCTTTCTGCGCGGGCTTTCCTGCCCGATCCTGCGCCTGGACGGCGGCGATCCGCCAGCGCAAAACATGCGAGATATCCTGAAAGCCTGGACAAAAGTCCGGCCGGACGCGGCGCGATGAGCGCGGCTTCCGGCCGTTTTTTTTTTGATCCAGATCCTCAGGCCATGCGCTGCGTGAGCGCCTCCAGCCCGGTGCGCATCCAGTCCAGCGCACCCTCCGGCGTGCAGCGGCCCTTGAGCAGGTTCTGCACCGCCGTTCCGAT
The DNA here is from genome assembly GCA_018713325.1 of Candidatus Onthenecus intestinigallinarum. GTDB lineage: Bacteria > Bacillota > Clostridia > Christensenellales > Aristaeellaceae > Beduinella > Beduinella intestinigallinarum. The sequence continues at coordinate 2,416 of DVFJ01000002.1, forward strand.
GACGACCTCGACCGCGTACTCGCTCACGCCCGCGGGCACGCTGCGCACACGCGCCAGCGACAGGTTCTGCGGCACGATGCTCAGCCACGGATACAGGTCCAGGATGTCCGGGTTGTCGTAGATGCAGCGGCAGGGCGAGATACCGCCCAGCAGGGTGAAGGGCAGGGCGATGTGCTCGCTGCAGGCCCAGCGGATGAACTCCAGCGCTGCCTCGGGATTTTGACCGGTGCGCGCCACGCCCAACACGCCCCCGCCCAGCAACGGCGCATGGCCGGGCACCGAGCAAAAGCCGATCTGGCCCGCGATGCGGGACTTGCGCAGGTTGGCGATGCCGTAGACGTGGTTGATGAACATATGGAGCATGGCGGTATCGCCGCGCGTGAACTGCTCCACGCTGGAATTCCAGAACCGGCCGTCGTCGATCCGCCTGGCATGCGCATACATGTCGGCATAGTATTCCAGGGCCTTGAGTACGGCGCCTTCGCTGAGCGCAGGCCGGCCGTCCGCACCAAACAGCCGCCCGCGCTGCGCGTAAAAGCACGGCAGGAACTCGCCGCTGATGCACTGTACGGTGCTCACGACGACGGACGCGCCGCATTCCACGGGCGACTCCGGATTCTCCCCGCGGCTGAAAAAGCGCAGCAGGTCGCAGTACTGGTCGTAGTTCTCCGGCACGGCGAGCTGTCTGTGCCGGCTCTCATAGTACTGCCTGCGGACCTTTGTGTCCTCGAAGAGGTCCTTACGGTAGAACTGGAGCTGCACGTTGGGCGTGAAGGGGAAGGCATAGACCTGCCCGCCAACCGTGCTGAACGGCTTGCGCACGGATTCGAGCATGGGCGCAAGGATGGACTGCACGACGGGATCCTTCATCTCAAAGGGCCTGAGCAGCGCCTCGGCCAGCGAGGACAGCCAGGCCACGTCCAGGCGCAGCACGTCGAAGCGGTCCGTTCCGCCGGACTCGACAGCGGCCCTGTACAGCTCCTGATAGGGCAGCGAGGTGATCTCCACGTCGATGCCGGTAAGGGCCGTGAAGTCCGGCAGCAGCTTGAGCAACGCCTTCGTATCCGGCCCGTCCATCATCAGCGCGCGCACCTTCTGCCGGGGCGGGAAGGCCATGCCGCAGGCGAACGGGACGTCGGAGCGCGCAGGCTGAAAAATCACCCTGCGGCGCTTTTCCTGTCCCAGGAGCATCGAACAGGCGGTATGGGCCATGTCCTTCCATCCCAGCGCGATGCGGCGTACCGCATCCCCTGCGTGGATCAGAGACGTAGGAGAAAGCGCGATGATCACGGGCGGCGGCAGACGGCGGTATATGCACGCCTCTCTGAGCTTGAGCGCAAAGACAGGCGACGTGACGAACACCGCATCCGGCAACTCCTCTGCGCTCATGCAGGTAAACGCCGCGACGTCCGCAAAGGCCGAGTCCGTCTGATAGTGGGTGAGCGCGATGTGCTCCGGCAACGCCTGCCGCAATGCCGCCATCAGGCTGCTTTCGCTTTGGTGTACCAGCAGGCCAGTGATCGCGCACAGGCAGCGGCAGCCGCTCTCCCGCAGCATGGAGACGGCCCGCGCCGCGATCTCTTCAACGTCAAACCCGATAAAGGCCTTGTCGCATGCCGTCTCGCGCACGAGCGCCACCACGCGCGCATCCGTGCGCTCCAGCATCTCGCGCGCCGGGCTGCCCTCCGGCTGGCAGGAGACCAGCACCGCGCCGCGCACCCGCTTGCCAGCCAGTTCGGCCAGCGCCGCCTCCTCCTGCGCCGGGATGTCGTTGGTCACATACAGCTCACAGCGGTATCCATGCGCCTGCATCTTGGAGGAAATGGAGACGAACAGCGTAGTATATCCCGCCTCCGCCAGATTGGGTAGGATGATGCCGATCACCTGGTCGTCCGTCTGGCGCAGGCGGCGCGCGCGGTCGTCCGGGCTGTAGCCGAGCTGCCTGGCAGCGTCCTGCACGCGTTTGATCTTCTCAAAGCTGACGTTTCCCCGCCCGTTGAGCACGTTGGATACGGTGCCATGGGATACGCCCGCGAGCCGGGCGATGTCTTTGATCGTGGGCATATGCGCTCTCCCTTCATGTGGCCTGCACGGCGGCCGCAACCTCTGTGCGCCTGCATTCGTCCCCTATAGTATAGCATAGAATATGACACGTTCAAATCCTTTTGATCGCCTTTTGCGCAATATGCGCGCCATTCCAATAAAAAGAAGGGTATTTGCGTAAGAATCGGGTAAAGAAACACAAGATTTCTCGTAAAATTTTGAAAATACATATTGACACGTTCCAATTTTGTGCTATGATTACAGTAGACAGAAGCAAAAAGCTTCATAAAAAATCGAGGAGGATTTTCACATGAAGAGATGTCTCGCACTCGTGCTGGCGGTCCTGATGCTCCTGAGCGTCTTTTCCATCGGCGTGGCCGAGGAGGCCACCGGCGCCGATGTGAAGGGCACCGGCGTGCAGCTGACCGTCTACACCAACTCCGGCAGCTCCGGCCGCAAGGAGTGGCTGATCGAGCGCGCCGCGCAGGACGGCTTCAACCTGGCTGTGCTGGAAGAGGGCGCGGGCGCCGTGCAGCAGCGCATCATCGGCGAGGCCGCCAACCCCATCGCGGACGTGGTCTTCGGCCTGAACGCCATCATCTGGAACGACCTGATCTCCCGCGACCTGCTGGTTGCCTACGACGCGCCTTCCTGGGCGAGCGAGGTGTCCGAGGGCCTGAACGACCCGAACGGCTACTACTACGCCATCGTCAAGCAGGCGATCGTGCTGGCCTACGACCTGAACCAGATCAGCGAAGAGGACGCGCCCAAGGATTGGCCCGATCTGTGGACCAATGAGGCCTTCCACGGCAAGTATGAGGTCAACACCAGCCTGACGGGCGGCACGCCGCGCAACGTCATCGCCGGCATCCTGACCCGCTACATCGATCCGGAAGGCGAGCTGGGCATCTCTGACGAGGGCTGGGAGGCCATCGGGGCGTACTACGCCTGCGGCGTGCCCAGCGAAGAGGGCGTGGACCTCTATGCGCAGATCGCCAACCCCAACACGACGGTCGTGATGGGCCAGATGTGGTCCTCCGGCGTCGTGCAGTACGACGAGATGTACGGCACCAAGACCGGCGTGGCCAAGCCCGAGGTGGGCGTTCCCTACGCGGTCGAGGGCATCGGCATCATCAACGGCACGAAGAACATGGACGAGGCGCTGCGCTTCGTGGAGTGGTTCGGCTCCGCGCAGATCCAGGGCGAGTGGGCCGAGCAGTTCGGCACCATGCCGGCCAACGAGATCGCGGCCGAGAAGGCCGACGCCGTGCAGCAGGAGCTGTGCTCGATCCCCGCGCAGGATATCGACTGGGCGCTGGTCGCCGAGAACATCGACGCCTGGTGCGAGAAGATCGCCCTGGAATATCTCCCGTAAGACATTTTCCGAAGGGGCAGGGGCTCGGCGCCTCTGCCTCCCTTTTTTAGCGACAGGAGAGGATCAACGCCATGATCAATCTGACGGACATCGAGGTCAAATTCGGCGACTTTACCGCGCTTGAGGACATCAACATCCACGTCAAGGAGGGCCAGTTCTACACGTTCCTGGGCCCCTCCGGCTGCGGCAAGACCACCACCCTGCGCACGATCACCGGCTTTATCACCCCCGTCAAGGGCCGCGTCGTGGTCAAGGGCAAGGATATCACCGACACGCCTGTGGAGAAGCGCAACATCGGCATGGTGTTTCAGAACTATGCGCTCTTCCCGACCATGAGCGTCTATGAGAACATCGCCTTCGGCCTGCGCGTGAACAAGGTGGAAAAGGGCGAGCTCGACCGGCGCGTGCACGAGATGGCCGCAAAGGTCGAGCTGAGCGAAACCCAGCTCGCGCGCAAGGTGGCGGAGCTGTCCGGCGGCCAGCAGCAGCGCGTGGCCATCGCCCGCGCCCTGGTCAACAACCCGGCCATCATCTGCCTGGACGAGCCGCTGAGCAACCTGGACGCCAAGCTGCGCGTGCAGCTGCGCGGCGAGCTCAAGGAGATGCAGAAGAACTTCGGCATCACCACCGTGTACGTCACGCACGATCAGGAGGAGGCCCTGACGCTCTCGGACTGCATCGCCGTGTTCAACAATGGGCGCATCGAGCAGATCGGCACGCCCAACGAGATCTACAATCACTCCAAGACGGAGTTCGTGTGCAACTTCATCGGCGATATCAACAAGCTGCAGCCGGCGCTGCTGCGCGAGCTGTCCGCCCAGACCGGCGCCGCATTCGCTCCGGATAAGGCGTCGTACCTGCGCCTGGAGCGCGTGCACGTGAACATGCCCGCCACAGAGGGCTTCGCCCGCTTCCCGGCGGTCATCACCAACCGGGAATACTACGGCCTGTACATCAAGTACACGCTCTCCCTGTGCGGACAGACCATCCGCGCGATCGAGAAGAACGACGGCACGAAGTACTTCAAGGCGGGCGAGCAGGTCACCGCTTCCATCCGGCCGGACGATCTGATGGTCTATTGAGGGGGGAATGTACATGACCGCAAATGCCCCGCGCAAAAAGATCCGGTTGACCCCCGGCGGGATTGCGCTCTTCATCTTCTTTACCTGGTTCATTCTGGCCTGTCTCATCCTGCCCAACCTGAACCTGCTCAAGACCGTCTTCTTCGCCGACGGCGCCTTCTCCGTAGAGCCCATCATGAAGCTGCTCAAGTCCAAGCGCGCGATGAAGGCGCTGGGCAATTCGTTCATCCTGGGCCCGACGCTTTCCATCACCGTGGGCTTCGTGGGCATCTCGCTGGTGCTGCTGACCGAGTATTTTGACATCAAGGGCGCCAAGATTTTGCGCCTGGGCTATATGACCACGCTGATCTACGGCGGCATCACGCTGGTGTCCGGCTACAAGTTCATCTACGGCAACGGCGGCTTTTTGACCAAGGCGCTGCTGCAGGTCTTCCCCAACATGAACCCCTCGTGGTTCACGGGCTACTGGGCGGTGCTGTTCGTGATGACGTTCAGCTGCACCTCCAACCACATGATCTTCCTGCGCAACGCCATGCGCGCCGTCGACTTTCAGACGGTCGAGGCCGCGCGCAACATGGGCGCGGGCCAGTTCTACATTCTGCGCCGCGTGGTGCTGCCGGTGCTCAAGCCCAGCCTCTTCGCGGTGACGATCCTCACCTTCATCACGGGCCTGTCCGCCATGAGCGCGCCCCTGCTGGTGGGCGGCACCGAGTTTCAGACCATCAACCCGATGATCAAGACCTTCGCGGACACCACCTCCTCCAAGGACCTGGCGGCGCTGCTGTCGCTTGTGCTGGGCCTGGCGACGATGTTGCTGTTGTTCGTCATGACGCAGATCGAAAAGCGCGGCCACTACATGTCCGTTTCGAAGGTCAAGACGAAGATCATCAAGCAGAAGATCTCCAACCCGGTCGTCAACGTGATTGCCCACATCTATGCGTACGTGCTGTTCGTGATCTACGTCGTGCCGGTCGTGCTGATCGTGCTCTTCTCCTTTACGGACAGCAAGGCCATCGGCACGCGCACGCTGACGCTCTCCGCCTTCACGCTGGACAACTACAAATACCTGCTGCAGAGCGTTTCCAACTTCCGTCCGTTCCTGGTGAGCATCTGCTACTCCGCGCTCGCAGCCGTGATCGTCGGCGCGATCGTGGTGATCGCCTGCCGCTACATTCAGAAGCACAGGAACCGCCTGACCTCCAGCGTGCTGGAGTACAGCCTGATGATCCCCTGGCTGCTGCCCACGACCATGATCGCCCTGGGCCTGATGATGGCCTTCAACGTGCGCCGGATCTACATGTTCTATCAGGTGCTGACCGGCACGATGATCATCCTGCTGATCTGCTATGTGATCATCAAGCTGCCCTTCACCATGCGCATGACCAAGGCCGCCTTCTTCTCCCTGGACGACGCGCTGGAGGATGCGGCCAAGAACCTGGGCGCCAGCGGGCTGTACACGTTCCGCCGCGTGATCTTCCCGGTCATCCTGCCCACGGTCATGGCCATCGCGGCGCTGAACTTCAACGGGCTGTTGAGCGACTACGACGCGTCCGCGTTCCTCTATCATCCGCTCAACCCCACGCTGGGCGTGCAGATCAAGTCCCTGACCAACGACATGAACAACCCCAACGGCATGGCGCTCACGTTCATCTACGCCGTGCTGATGATGATCATCTCCACGGTCGTGCTCTACCTGGTATATGGCCGCGGGGACAGCAAATTCAAGGAGTGATGACATCATGGCCCTCGGACAGGCGCGCTTTGCGCACATCAACGCAAACCTGAGCGACAAACTCTCCCAGAAGAAGTGCCTGATCGCCGTCCATCGCGGCAGCTGGGGCGGCAACATCACGCAAAACACCATCGGCGCCTACAAGGCCGCCTTCCAGATGGGGGCGGACATGGTCGAATCCGACGTCAACTCGACCACGGACGGCGTGCTCTACTCCTTCCACGACGGGCACGAGCCGGACGTCTTCGGCGTGGACAAGTGCATCAAGCAGATGTCCTCGCAGGAGGTGGAGGCCCTGCGCCCGCTGACCTCCTGCCGCCAGCGCGCGGACACGCGCATCAACCGCCTCTCGGAGATCCTGGACTACCTGCCCGGCGACGGCCTGCTGAACATCGACCGCGCCTGGGACATCTTCCCGCAGGTGCTCCAGGAGCTGGACCGCCACCCGGACGCCCTGCATCAGGTGGTGCTCAAGGCGCCGCTCAAGGCCAAGGCCGCATTCGAGGCCCTCAGCGCCCATCCGGTCAAGTACATGTTCATGCCCATCTGCTACTCCATGCAGGACGTGGAGGAGGCGCTGCGCTATGCCGACGTGAACGTCGTGGGCTGCGAGATCATCGCCTTTGACCGGGACGCGGAGCTGTTTGACGACGAGAACATCCGCAAGATTCACGAGCGCAACCTGTACACATGGGTCAACGCGATCGTGCTGGGCAACATCGGCGTGCGGGACCTGTTCGGCAAGCTGGACGACGACGTATCCATCCTGGAGGACCCCTCCCTGGGCTGGGGCAAGCTGTTTGACAAGCACATCGACATCATCCAGACCGACTGGCCGGCGCTGCTGTATCAGTACCGCCGCCAGGCGCTGGGCGTCTGAGCCGCGCCGCCGGCCCCTTCTTCGGAAGGGGCCGGCTTTTTTACGCGCATCAAAACGGCGCGGCCTCCTTGCGCTTTGCGCCGCGCGCGTGGTAAAATGGGGAATCAACGTCAAAAGAGGTGCGCACATGCAGATACTGGTGGTGGACGCCCAGGGCGGCGGCATCGGAAAACAGCTCGTCTCCATGCTCAAGCAGCGCGTGGAAGGCGCGGTAGTGACGGCGGTGGGCACCAACAGCCTGGCCACCTCCGCCATGCTCCGGGCGGGTGCGGACAGCGCGGCCACCGGCGAAAACGCGGTCATCGTCTGCGCCCGGAAGGCCGACGTCATCGTCGGCCCGGTCGGCATCGTCATCGCCGACGCGCTGCTGGGCGAGATCACGCCCGCCATGGCCGCGGCCATCGGGCAAAGCCGCGCCAAGCGCGTCCTGATCCCGATCAACCACTGCGACAACCTGATCGCAGGCGTGCCGGATCTGTCCGTCTCCCACCTGATTCAAAGCGCGATCGACCTCATCCACGCCATGTGAGGCCGGCATTGACGGGCGCGGCCGTTTATGCTATGATGAACAGAGAGGCCGGCCTGAAGGCCGGCGCAGGGCGCTGAAGCGTCCGTGGATCCCCGTAGTCAGCCCCCAAATGCGTGCCATGAAGGCGCGCCGTTTTCCCGACGGAAAGCGGCGCGCCATTTTATTTGTAAGGAGGCCTGTCTCTTTCATGAATCAACGGACGATCGTCGAGTTTTTCGACCGCCTCGCGCCCGACTGGGACGCGCAGCTCGTCGTGGATGAGGACAAGATCCGCCGCATCCTGGACGCGGCGGGCGTTTGCCACGGCGCTGCGGTGCTGGACGTCGCCTGCGGCACGGGCGTGCTGTTCCCTTTCTATGCGCAGCGCGGCGTCGGCCGGGTGACGGCGGTGGACATCTCCCCCGAGATGGCGCGCATCGCCGACGCCAAGGCCGTCCCCGGCGTCGAGGTGATCTGCGGCGACGTCGAGGCGCTGCCGCCGACGCCCGCCTACGACTGCTGCGTGGTGTACAACGCGTTTCCCCACTTTCCGGACCCCGGGCGGCTGGTCGGCCACCTCGCGCGCTGGCTCCGGCCGGGCGGACGCCTGACCGTCGCGCACGGCATGGGGATTGCGCAGCTCAACCGCCACCATGCGGGCCACGCCGCGGGCGTATCGCGCGGTATGCTCCCCGCGCCCGAGCTGGCCGCGCTGTTCTCGCCGTTTTTGCAGGTGGATACCGTCCTGTCGGACGAGGGCATCTACATCGTCTCCGGCGCGCTTTCGCAGCCCGCGGAGGACGCCAGATGAGGACGGCGGACGGCGCAGGGAAAGCCGTTGCCATCGCCGCGCTGGCGCTGTGCGTGGCGGCCGCGGCCTTCCTGTGCCTGTTCGTCGGCGCGTCCGGCATGTCGCCCGGCGAATGTCTCGCGGCGCTCGCGCGCACGAGCGAGCGGGCCAGCGACGTGCGCATCGTCTGGAACATCCGCATGCCGCGCGTGCTGGCGGCGCTGCTGGCAGGCGCTGGGCTGTCGCTCTCCGGCCTGATCATGCAGACCGTGCTGGGCAACGCCATGGCCTCGCCCTCCACGCTGGGCGTCTCCAATGCGGCGGTGTTCGGCGCGAACCTGTCGATCCTCGCCTTCTCCGGCGGCTTCGTCTCCACGGGCAACAACCTGCAAAACTACGCCGCCGGCATCAACCCCTACGCGGCGTCGCTGACGGCCTTCGCGTTTGCGGTCCTGTCCGTGCTGCTGGTGCTGGGCCTGTGCACGCGCCGGGCGTTCTCTCCCGGCGTGGTCGTGCTGGCGGGCGTGGCGATGGGCTCCGTCTGGACGGCCGGGACGACGCTGCTGCAGTTCTATGCGACGGATGTGGGGCTGTCGGCGGCCGTCATCTGGAACTTTGGCGACCTGGGGCGCGCGACCTACCGGACCGACGCGATCATGGCCGCAGTCGTGCTCCCCTCCGCCGCGTTCTTCTGCCTGATGGCCTGGCGGTTCAACGCGCTGCTCAGCGGCGACGCGGCCGCGCAGTCGATGGGCGTGGACGTGGGCGGGCTGCGCTTCCTCTCGCTGCTGATCTGCTCGCTGATCACGGCGGTGTGCGTCTCGTTTCTGGGCGTCATCGGGTTTGTCGGCATCATCTGTCCGCACGTGACGAAAAAGCTGCTGGGGCAGGACCACCGTTTCGCCACGCCCGCCTCGATCCTGAGCGGCAGCCTGCTGCTGCTGCTGGCCGACACGCTCTCGCGCAGCATGGGCGGCGGCTCCGCGCTGCCCGTGGGCGCCGTGACCACGCTGCTGGGCGCGCCGTTCTTTGCGGCGATCGTCCTCTCGCGAAGGGAGGCGGGCTGATGCTGCGCATTGAAAACCTGTCGTTCCGCTACGGGCGGCGGGGGCCGCTGGCACTGCGCGGTGTCTCCCTGGAACTGGCGGACGGCGAGATCGGCGTGCTCCTGGGCAAAAACGGCTCAGGCAAGACCACGCTGTTCAGGAACATCCTGGGCCTGTGCGCACCGCTTGATGGCTCCATCCGGCTCGACGGCGCGGATGCGCTGCGCATGTCCCGTCGGGAGCGGGCGGCGCGCATCGCCTACGTGCCGCAGGACATCCGCTTCGGCGCGCTGAGCGTCTTTGACTCCGTGCTGATGGGACGCGTGGCCCGCTTTGGCCTGCGCGCCGGGCCGGAAGACTGCGCCGCGGTGGAGCGCATCCTCGCGCAGATGCGCCTGGAATCCGTCGCCCGGCAAAACGTGCAGCGCCTCTCGGGCGGCGAGCGGCAGAAGGTCGCCATTGCCCGCGCCCTGGCCCAGGAACCCCGGCTGATGGTGCTGGACGAGCCGACGGGCAACCTGGACATCGCCAACCAGCAGCTCTTCTGCCGGCAGGTGCGGGCGCTGGCCGCACGGGGCATCGCCGTGCTCGTCTCGCTGCACGACCTCAACCAGGCCCTGCGCCTGGGCGACCGCTTCTTCTGCCTGCGGGATGGGACCATCCGGTACAGCGGTCCGAAGGAGCAGCTGGATGCGGACGCCGTCTTCGACGTGTTCGGGGCGCGCGTGCGGATCCTGCAACATGAAGGAGAAACGATCATCCTGGAAGGAGAAACGCCATGAATCGAAACAGATGGATTGCGCCGCTGCTGGCGGCGCTGCTGGCCTTGTTGAACTGCGCTACCCTTGCGCCCGCCTCGGCGGAGGAAGCGGTCGCCGTCACGGACATGATCGGGCGCGAGGTACAGGTCGTGCCCGGCAGCTACGAGCGCGTGGTGTGCATCGGCGCGGGCGCGCTGCGCATGTACTGCTACGTTGGGGACGTGTCGCTGCTGTGCGGCGTGGAGGACATCGACAATGAGACGCTGCAGGACCGCCCGCGCATGTTCGACGGCGTGGCGCGGCCCTACGTGCTGGCCTACGGAGACGTCTTCGCCTCGCTGCCCTCCTGCGGCGTGGGCGGGCCCAACGCGCAGGCGGCGGAGGCGGAGAAGATCCTCTCCTGCGACCCGGACCTCGTGATCTCCGAATATGAAGACGTGGAAAAGGCCGACGCGCTGCAGGAGCAGCTGGGCGTGCCGGTCATCACGCTGCGCTCGGGTGCGGACGGCGTGTTTGACGACGCGTTCGCCGGCTCCATGGCGCTGCTGGGCACGGTCCTGGGCGCGCAGGAGAGGGCGCAGGCGCTCGTGGACTTCGTGCAGGCCGAGCGCGCGGACATCCAGCGGCGCACCGAGGCCTTTCAGGGCGACGAACGGCCCGGCGCGTACATCTGCGGCCTGGGCAACTGGGGTACGACCAATCACCTGACCACGGCGCAGGACTACGCCGCCTTCGAGGTCGCCAATGTGCGCAACGTGCTGACCGGGCTGGCCGTCAGCGGCATCCAGCCCATCGAGGCGGAGCTGTTCGTCTCGCTGGGCGAGGAGATGGACGTCCTGTTCATCGACGCCGCGGCGGTCAAGAACATCGCGCCGCTGTATCAGGCAGACGCCGCGATGCTGGACAGCTGCAGGGCATGGCGCGACGGCGAGGCCTACCTGCTGCTGGCCTACAACGCCTATTACACCAACTACGAGATCGCGCTGCTCAACACCTGGTACATCGCCAAGACGGTCTATCCCGACGCCTTTGCGGACGTCGACATTGTGGAAAAGGCCAACGAGATCACCCGTGCGTTCCTGGGCGTGGAACTGGCCGGGCAGATGTTCGAATGCCCCAACAGCTACGGCGGATACCAGCGCATCGACACGCAGACATTTTTTTGATGAATCCACCCCCGCCCCGTCTCCTTGCCTGTATCGCAAAGGGACGGGGATTTTTGCGCCCTCTGCGCCATTCCCTGCGGCGCAAGGGCCCTATTTTTCAAAAGCCGTCGCTTTTTTGCAGGTATTTGCCCGGCATTTCTCGAATATATGAAGTTGGGATATTTTCACACGCAGACCGCGCGCGGCGGTGGCCCGCGGGCTTCGCACGGCGCGTCCTTTGCCCTTTTGGGCGCGTCCGCTGTGGAAAAAAATCGGGTTGTCCACAGCGCCTTCCCCGCCCGTTTTGCACGGCGCATGGCGTCTTTCGCCCTTTTTCCACAGTTTCCAACGCCCTACGGACTCTACTGCCCCTATATACTGCTACTACATCCGGAAGGAGTTTTTCACGATGCGCTTCAACTGTCAAGTTACAGATCTCGTCAACGCGCTTTCCACGGTGAGCCGCGCGCTTGCCGTGCGCTCCACCCTGCAGGTGCTGGAGGGCGTGCTGGTCGAGTCCTGCCCGGAAGGGCTGCGGCTGACCTGCACCGATCTGGCGCTGGGCATCGAGACCTCCATCCCCGCGCAAGTCACGCAGGAGGGGCGCGTCGTGCTGCCCGGCCGCCTGTTCGGCGAGATCATCCGCAAGCTGCCCGGCGGTTCGGTCGAGATCTCCGTCAACGACCGCTACGCGGCGACGATCCGCTGCCAGAGCTCGCGCACGACGCTGGCGGGCATGAACCCGGTCGAGTACCCGGAGCTGCCGCAGGTCGAGGGCGGAAGCCGCGTGACCATGCAGCAGAAGACGCTGCGCGACATGGTGCAAAAGACCTGCTTTGCCATCGCCACCGACGAGACGCGGCCCATCCTCACCGGCTGCCTGATGGAGATCGAGGGCCAGGAGGTGCGCATGGTCGCGCTGGATGGCTTCCGCCTGGCGATGCGCCGCGCGGACCTGCCCGAGCCCGCCGGCGCGCCCGTGCAGGCGGTCGTCGGCGGCAAGATGCTCTCCGAGCTGGCCAAGGTGCTCTCCGAGGAGGATGCGTCCGTCGAGCTGCACATCGGCCGCACGCACCTGGTCGCGGACATGGGCGCCACGCGCGTCGTCACCCGCCTGCTGGAGGGCGAATACATCCGCTACCGCCAGATCCTGCCCACCGAGTGGCAGACGCGCATCCAGGTGCGCTGCGCGGACCTGGGCAACGCCATCGACCGCGCCAGCCTGATCGCGCGCGAGGGCAAGAACAACCTGGTGCGCTTTCACATCGAGGGCGACACGTTGACGCTGACCTCCAACGCGGAGCTGGGCGACGTGCAGGAGCAGATGAGCATCCTCACCGAGGGCAAGGACATGGAGATCGCCTTCAACGTGCGCTATGTGTCCGACGTGCTCAAGGTGCTGGGCGAGGAGAGCGTGTGCATGCGCTTCAACTCCAACGTCAGCCCCTGCGTCATCTGCCCGCCGGAGGGCGAGGACTACCTGTACCTGGTGCTGCCCGTGCGCGTGTTCGCGTCCTGAGGCCGCGCGGGCCCGCGCCCGCGGCTGGAAAAAAGAGATGAAGATCAAGAAAATCCGCCTCGTAAACTTTCGCAATTATGCGCGCGCCGAGCTCCTGCCCGACGCGCGCATGACCGTATTGACGGGATCCAACGCGCAGGGCAAGACCAACGTCCTGGAGGCGCTGCACCTGTGCTGCCTGGGCCGCTCGCACCGCACGCCCCACGACCGCGACCTCATCCGCTGGGGAGAGGAGGCCGCGTCCGTGTCCGTGGAGGTCCTGCATCGGGACGGCACGCACGACGTGTCCGTGACGCTCTCGCGTGCGGACAGGCGGCGCAAGGCCGTGCGCGTGGGCGGCGCGCAGGTGGCACGCATCGGCGAGCTGATGGGCCATGTCAACGCCGTGCTCTTCGCGCCGGAAGACCTGTCCATCGTCAAGGGAGGCCCGGCCGAACGGCGCCGGTTCATCGACATGGAACTCTCGCAGCTGCGACCGGCGTACTTCTATGCGCTGCAGCGCTATGTGCGCGCGCTCAACCAGCGCAACAACCTCCTGCGCGAGATGCTGCGCTCTCCTGCCGCGCGCGCCACGCTGGACGCCTGGGACGAGCAGCTCGCGCTCGCCGGCGCGCAGATCGTCCGCCACCGGCGCGAATACGTCCAGGCACTGCGCGAGGCCGCCTGCGCCTGCCACCGGGACATCGCCGGCGCGGGCGAGGCGCTCGACGTCGCCTACGTCACCCAGTTGCGCGCGGACGACGGCCTGGCGCAGGACATGCTGCGCCTGCTGCGCGAGGCGCGCGAGCAGGATATGCGCCGCGCCGTCACCTCCGTCGGCCCTCATCGCGACGACCTGCGCCTGACCGTCGCCGGCCGCGAGGCGCGCGTGTTCGGCTCGCAGGGCCAACAGCGCACCGTCGCGCTCTCGCTCAAGCTCGCGGAGCTGTCCGTCGTCGAGCGCGAGCGCGGCGAGGCGCCCATCCTGCTGCTCGACGACGTCATGAGCGAGCTGGACCCCCGGCGCAGGCAGCAGTTGATCGAACGCATCGACGGCGTACAGACGATCGTTACCTGCACGGATCTGTCCGATCTGGCTGGCGCGCGCCAGGGCGCGGTCTACCGCGTGGAGGCGGGTACGCTGCGCCAGGAGTCGTAACAGTTATCCACAGTATCCCAAAGGTTATCCACAAAATCCACCGTTTTGGATGCCTTTTTTGTGGAAAAACAGGTTTATATCTTCCGAATGTGTTCGGATGGATCGCATGTATACGAGCGCCCAAAAGATCGAATTTTCGGCATTTTTCAGAAAGAACGGCCATGGATGGAACGCCGGCGCGCCGGCGGTATTTGATGAAGATTGCATTTGTGGAAAACCATGCGCCGTCAGCCAAAACTTTGCCGAAACTTCGCTCCTGTGAATGTGCAGGGTTTTTCGCCTTTTTTTCGTCTGATACGCGGAGAGGCTCATAATGCAGACCTGTATGGCGCACCCTAAGCCCGAAATGCAATGCGGCAAGGAGGGAATGCGCATGAAGGTCGCATATCAGCCGGGGTTGGAGGCGATGGCGCGCAGCCTGTCGGGCATGGGGTTTGACATGCTGGCGCCGGGCAGCGCGCAGGAGGCGGACGCGGCGATCTTTGCGGGCGACGCGGTGGAATGGCGCGTACGGCCCGGGGAGCGCGGCGCGCTGCTGCTCAACGTGCGCGGCATGTCTGCCGTACAGGCGGCGGCAGCGCTGCGCAGGCGGAGCCAGTCGCAGCTGTTTTGACGGGCGCAAATACGAAAAAATTGCGGCGCGTGGAGGAAAAGCCGCGCCGGACAAAGAATATTTACGCGTTTATACGCTGAAGCGTATCGTCCATCGACTTGACCCGGGAGGATCAGATGCAACGGAAGAAAAAGAGCATGCCGCCCGCGCTGATGCTCGGCGCGCTGCTGGCGGTAGCGGTGATCATCGTGCTGCTGGTGTGGTCCGTCGGCAGCAACTCGTCCAGCGGCATGACGGGCCGCGCCTCGCGACTGGGCGCGCTGCCGGGACAGAGCGTCACGCCGTTTGGCGAGGATGTGCTCTACTATGACGGCACGATGCTCCAGTGCGTGAGCGACACCGGCAGCACCCGCTGGAACTTTCAGGTCGGCGCCAACGCCGGATTCAGCGCGGCCAATCAGCGCGTGGTGGCTTGGTCGGCCAACCAGCTCTATGCGCTCAATGCGCGCGGACAGAACACCTACAACAACCGCATGAACAGCGAGATCCAGTTCGCGCGCGTCGGGAAGGGCTATATCGCGGCCTTTGTGGGCACCAGCGACACGGGAACGGTCTACGTCATCGACAACGACGGCGCGAGCGTGGACGCCATCACCGTGCAGGACATGACGCTGCTGGACATGGGCTTTTTCAACGTGGGCGACAGCGAATACCTGTGGGTGCTGGGCATTGAGACGAGCGGCACGGTCATCTCTACGATCTTGCAGACGTATCAGCCGGGCCGTCTGGTGCTGGGCAACACCACGCTGGGCGAGCAGCTGGTCTATGAGGTATACTACGCCAACGACCACCTCTACGTGGTCGATACGCGCAAGATCCGCGCCTATGATTACCGGATCACGCGCGACCAGAACGTCAGCGACGTGCTGATCTACGGCTGGTATCTGGAGGATACGCGCAAGGTGGGCAACACGACGTATCAGCTGCTCGTTCCCGCCTCTACAGACGCGGAAGGCATGACGACGCTGCGGCTGATGTACGGCTCGACCGACCGCGTGATGCACCTGCCGGCCGGCTGCATCGGCGCGGCGCTGGGCACCAAGAGCGTGTACGCGTTCTCCTCCACGCACGTATACCGCTGCCGCTACGGCGAGCAGACGTTCACGGCCTATACGATGCCGGTGCAGATCAGCCAGGTGCTGGGCATGCTGCAGGACGACAAGGTCATCGTCGCCTCGGGCTCGGAGACGTACGTCATCGAGCTGCCGAGCTGACGGCAAACGAAGAGACGGGGTGAGGCATTGAACATCATCGACTATCTTGCGACATTGAACATCGTCGATTACGTCATCCTTGCGATCATCGGCGTGAGCGTCATCATGGGCATGTACCGCGGCTTTGTCAGCGGCGTGCTCAACCTCATATCGCTGTTGGGCGCGCTGTTGATCGCCTACCTGACCTATCCGCAGCTGGCAGAGGTGCTGCAGGGCAACGAGTCGCTGATCCGCACGCTCATGTACTACACGGACGCCGGGTCGCGCATCACGGACGTCGAACTGGCGATGACGCCTGTCTCCAACCTGTCGTCCGACACGCTGACCAGCATCCTGCAAAGCGCCAACCTGCCCGAGGTCTTCCAGCAGTTCGTGCGCAGCAACGTCAGCAGCCAGGTGTTCGCCGGCGCGGGCAGTTCCAACATCTCCGAATACCTCAACCAGACGATCATCGCCGTGTCGCTGAACATCATCTGCTTCCTGCTGTGCTTCCTGCTGGCCTATATCGTGCTGACGATGCTGGGCAACCTCATCTGCTACGTGTTCCGCCTGCCGGTGCTGCGCCATCTGGACGCGCTGATGGGCGGCGTGTTCGGCGGCGTGCGCGGCGTGTTCCTGGTGTTCGTCATCTTCGCGCTGGTGCCGATCATCCTGACGGTCTCGCCCATTGAACAGGTCGGCGACCTGATCGAACAGTCCAAACTGGCCGGCTATTTCTACAAGACCAATTTGATCGCCGCCATCATGCGCGGCTACGTATAGCGTCCTGCGCATTCCCCCGGGCCGTGAAACGGGCGTTTCACGGCCCTTATCTTGTGCGCATGCGAAATCGAATAGCCTTTGTGCCGTAAACATGCTATAATACGATTGTTTGAAGAAAATGGCCGCGCTTGGACGGCCGGATCCGGGCCCGCGCGGGTCCGCATGGATGGAGGGAAACGCATGAAGGCATTGTTTATCGGCGGCACCGGCACGATCAGCACCGCTGTGACGCGCCTGGCGCTGCAGCGCGGATGGGACATGACGCTGCTCAACCGCGGCAACCGACCCGTGCCGGAGGGCGCGCGCAGCGTCGTGGCCGACATCGCCGACGAGCGCGCGGTCGCGGCCGCGCTGCAGGGCGAGCGCTTTGACGTGGTGGCGGACTTCATCGTCTTTGACGTGGAGCAGGCCCGCCGCGACATCCGGCTCTTCCAGGGCATGACCGACCAGTACTTCTTCATCAGCTCCGCCTCGGCCTACCACAAGCCGCCGCGCGGCAGCGTGATCACCGAGTCGACGCCGCTGCACAACCCCTACTGGGAGTACTCGCGCAAGAAGGCCGCGTGCGAGGACGCGCTCATGGCCGCCTACCGCGAGACGGGCTTCCCGGTGACGATCGTGCGGCCCAGCCACACGTACTGCGAGCGGTCGATCCCCGTGCCGATCCACGGCGACAAGGGCGGCTATCAGGTGCTGGCGCGCATGCTGGCGGGCAAGCCCGTGCTCGTGCCGGGCGACGGCGCCAGCCTGTGGACGCTGACGCACTCGGACGACTTTGCCAAGGCGTTCGTCGGCCTGATGGGCCGCCGCGAGGCGCTGGGCGAGGCGTACACGATCACCTCCGACGAGCAGCTGACGTGGGATCAGGTCGTGGAGGTCATCGCGCGCACGCTGGGCGTTGAGGCCAGGCCCTACCACATCGCCACGGACTTCCTGACCGCGTGCGCCCCGTCCTACATCGGCCCGATGCAGGGCGACAAGTCCAACTCGGTGATCTTCGACTGCGCCAAGGTCAAGCGCCTGGTGCCGGACTTCATCTGCACCAAGCCGTTCGACCTGGGGGTCAAGCAGGCGTGGGATTACATCCGGACGCACGAGGACTGCCGCGTGGAGGACCCCGCGTTCGACGCGCTGTGCGACCGCATCATCGCCGCGCACGAGGCCGGCAAGCGCGCCTTTCAAAAGTGAAACACCATGAGGAGATGATCGCTTGAACCTGACGGAATTTCTCTCCCGCGCAACGCAGTGCTCCGGCCTGCCCGGCAACGAGCAGGAGGTCGCCGCGTTCATGCGCGAGGCGTTCGCGCCCTACTGCGAGCAGGTGCAGGTGGACGCGCTACAGAACATGATCGCGCACCTGCCCGGCGAGGGCGGCGGCCCCAAGATCTACGTGTGCGCGCACCTGGACGAGATCGGCCTGATCGTCACCGGCATCGAGGACGACGGCTGCCTGCGCTTTTCGCAGATGGGCGGCGTGGACCCGCGCATCCTGCCGGCCAGCGAGGTCCATGTGCTGTGCGACCCGCCGCTGCACGGCGTCATCGGCGCCAAGCCGCCGCACATCCTCAGCGAGGCCGACCGCAAGAAGAACTACCGGCGCGAGGACCTGTACATCGACGTGGGCTATCCCGCCGAGGAGGTCAGAAAGCGCGTATCCATCGGCGACCGCGTGCAGCTCACGGGCCCGCTCACACAGCTGAGCGGCGACTACGTCGCCTGCAAGACGCTCGACGACCGCGCCTGCTGCGCGATCCTGTACCTGTGCGCGCAGGCGCTCTCGCAGATGCGCCACAAGGCGGACGTATACCTCGTGTGCTCCTCGCAGGAGGAGGTCGGCTCGCGCGGCGCGAAGACGAGCGTCTATGCCGTCGACCCGGACCTGGCCATCGCCATCGACGTGACGCACGCGGACATGCCCGACTGCGCCGCGGACGAGACGCACGACATCGACAAGGCCTGCTTCACCTGCGGCCCGAACATCCATCCCCGGATGCTGGACGCGGTGCTGGGCGTGGCCAAGGACATCCACGTCGAGCACGAGATCTCCGCCTGCTCGGGCGAGACCTGGACGGACGCGTCGGAGCTGCAGATCTCGCGCGCGGGCGTGCCCACGGTGCTCATGGAGCTGCCGCTCAAGTACATGCACACGACCGTGGAGACGATCTCGCTGCGCACGCTGCGCGAGCAGGCGCGCCTGCTGGCCGCGTACATCGCGTCGCTGGATGAAAACTGGGAGGATACGATATGCTTCTGAAACAGATGACGGACCTGTTCGGCGTGACGGGCCACGAGGACGCGGTGCGCGCCTTCGTGCGGGAGGCGGCCGCGCCCCTGTGCGACAAGGTCACCTGCGACACGATGGGCAGCGTCTACGCCTTTCGCAAGGGCAGCAATCCGAACCTTCCGCACGTGATGCTCGACGCGCACATGGACGAGGTCGGCTTCATCGTCACGGGCGCGACGGACAAGGGCCTGCTGCGCATCGACTGCGCGGGCGGCATCGACCCGCGCGTGATCGTCAGCAAGCGCGTGCTGGTGGGCGACGACCGCGTGCCGGGCGTCATCGGCGCCAAGGCCATCCACCTGCAGAGCGCCGCCGACATGCAGAAGGTGCTCGGCTACGACAAGCTCTACATCGACGTGGGCGCCAGGAAGAAGGACGAGGCGCTCAAGCTCTGCCCCGTGGGCACGTACGCGATGTTTGACAGCGAATACGTGGAGTTTGGCGACGCGCTGGTCAAGGCCAAGGCGCTGGACGACCGGGTGGGCTGCGTGGCGATGCTGCGCGCGCTCAAGGAGAGCGACTACCAGGGCGACCTGACGTGCGCGTTCACCGTGCAGGAGGAGGCCGGCCTGCGCGGCGCGAAGGTGGCCGCCTATCGCGTAAAGCCCGACCTGGCCATCGCGCTGGAGGGCACGACGAGCAACGACCTGGGCGACGTGCCCGACCACATGAAGGTCACGCGCGTGGGCAAGGGCGTGGCGGTCAGCTTCATGGACCGCACGTCCATCGCGCACAAGGGCCTGCTGCGCTTCGTGACGGAGACGGCAGACGCCAAGGGCATCGCCTGGCAGTACAAGCAGTTCCTCTCCGGCGGCAACGACGCGGGCGCGATCCATCAGTCGCGCGCGGGCGTGCCGTGCGTGACGCTCTCCGTCCCCTGCCGCTACATCCACTCGCCCTCGTCCGTGGCCTCGCTGCGCGACATCGAGGCGCAGCAGGCGCTGCTGCTGGCGTGCCTGTCCCGGCTGAACGCGGAAAATCCCGTCGCGCGCTGAGAAGCGCCCCCATTTCAAAAAAGTGAGGAGATACTTCCATGATCAAGGATACGCTTTTGAAGCTGCTCGCCG
Source organism: Candidatus Onthenecus intestinigallinarum (assembly GCA_018713325.1). Lineage (GTDB taxonomy): Bacteria > Bacillota > Clostridia > Christensenellales > Aristaeellaceae > Beduinella > Beduinella intestinigallinarum. The sequence goes on from DVFJ01000002.1 coordinate 22,375, forward strand.
TGCACGGCGCGACGGGTCATGAGGAAAAGATCGCCGCGGTCATCGCCGACATGCTCCGGCCCTATGCCGACAGCGTGGAGACGGATGTGCTGGGCAACCTGATCGTGCGCAAGCACGGCGCGGGCAAGCGCGTCATGTTCGCCGCGCACATGGACCACATCGGCTTCATCGCCACCGACGCGGACGAGCACGGCTTCGTGCGCCTGTACAACGTGGGCGGCATCGACGTGTCGGTGTCCGTGGGCCAGCGCGTGGTGTTTGAAAACGGCGTGGAGGGCGTCATCGGCGCGGAGGAGGACATCGAGGGCGCGCCCAAGATGCAAAACCTCTACGCGGACATCGGCGCGTCCACGCGCGAGGAGGCGCTGGCCAGGGTTGCCATCGGCGACGTGGCCGTGTACGCGCCCGGCGTCTCGCAGCTGGGCGAGTGGCGCCTGGCCTCCCCCGCCATGGACGACCGCGCGGGCTGCGCGGTGCTGGCCGAGGCCTTCATGCAGATGGCGCAGGCGAACAACGAGATCGTCGCCGTCTTCACCGTGCAGGAGGAGGTGGGCCTGCGCGGCGCGCGCACGGCCGCCTATGCCGTCGATCCCGACTTTGCCATCGCGCTGGACGTCACGCTCACCGGCGATGTGCCCGAGGCCAAGCCGAAGATGGCCGTCAAGCTCGGCGCGGGCGCGGCGATCAAGGTCATGGACCGCTCGGTCATCTGCGCGCCGGCCGTGCGCGACCGGCTGGTCAGCCTGGCCAAGGCGCAGAACATCCCCTATCAGATGGAGGTCCTGACCGCCGGCGGCACCGACTCGGGCGCCATCCATCAGACGCGCGACGGCGTGCCCTCGGGCGTCATCTCCATCCCCTGCCGCTACGTGCACTCCGCGGCGGAGACGATCGACCTGCGCGACATGGAGGCGGCCGTCAGGCTGCTCGTCGCATACGCCGGCGAGGCGCTGTAACCCACTCCGTTCGAAGGAGGAAATCCCATGCTCGCGACGGCTTATCTGCTCGTCTACCTCGCGTGCGGCGTGGCCGTCGCGCGCTTTCAGTTCCCCCGCAGGCGCCCCGTGGAGCGCGCGTGGCTGGGCCTGTGCCTGGGCGTCGTGCTGCTCATGTGGATGCCCGCGCTGCTGGCCTACATCCCCGCGGTGCGCTTTTCGCGCCTGGGGCATGCGCTCGCGCTCGCGCCGCTGGCGGCCGTCACCGCCGCGGCGTGGGCGCTGCGCGACAGGCGGCCCGTGCGGCGCATGGAGGAGGATGACGCCCAGCTGCTGATCACCACGCTGATCGTCGCCGTGCCGCTCACCCTCCTGGGCGCATACCTGCAGCACACGCACGTGCTGCGCCAGGCTGCCGACGGCTCGCTCTACGGCGGCCAGTCCACCTACGGCGACCTGTGCCTGCACCTGGGCATCATCACGAGCCTGCGCGACGCCTCGTTCCCGCCGACGTACTCCATCCTGCCCGGCGCGACGCTGAGCTATCCCTACCTGACGGACTCCATGAGCACCTCGATGCTGCTGCTGGGCATGGACCTGCGCATGGCCGTGATCGTGCCCGGCACGCTGATGATGTTCCTGGTGTTCTTCGGGTTCGTGCTGCTGTGCCGCGAGGGCGTGGGCAACCGGCGCGGCGTGCTGATCCTGGCGGCGGCGCTGTTCTTCCTCAACGGCGGCTTCGGCTTCCTGTACGACGTGGACATGGCGCTGCGCGATCCGAGCAACTTCCTGGAGATCTTCACGGGCTGGTACAAGACGCCGGCCAACCAGCCGGAGTTCAACCTGCGCTGGTCGAACATCATCGTGGACATGCTGCTGCCTCAGCGCACGCTGCTGGGCGGCTGGACGGCCCTGCTGCCCGCGCTGCTGCTGCTGCAGTGGGCCGCAAAGGACCGGAGCCGGCGCGCATTCGCCGTGCTGGGCGTCCTGGCGGGCGCGATGCCGCTGGTCCACACGCACTCGTTCCTCGCGCTGGGCCTGTTCAGCGCGGGCTACCTGATCGCGATGCTGCTGCGCGCGCGCGGCGAGCGGGACGGCCTGCGCCTGCTCTTCACGGGCGCGGCGCTCTACTTTGCGGTCACAATGGCGCTGGCGCTGCCGCAGCTGGTCGGCAATGCGTTCAAGCAGACGCTCGAGGGCGGCTCGCTGCGCGTGCGGTTCAACTGGGTGAACAACAGCCAGAACCAGGGCTTGATCGACGAGTACTTCTTCTTCTGGATCAAGAACGTCGGGCCCGCGTTCGTGCTGCTGCTGTGCGTGCTGCTGGACGGGCGCAGGCGCGGCCACGGGCCGCTGATCGCCGGCGCGCTTTCGATCTTCGCGGTGGCGGAGCTGGTGCTCTTTCAGCCCAACGAGTACGACAACAACAAGCTGTTCTACGTCTTCTACATGTTCGGGGCGATGCTCGCGGCGGACTACGCGTCCTTGCTGATGCTGCGGCTCAAGGGCCTGCGCGGGCGCTACCTGCTGGCGGCGCTGTTCGTGGGGTGCTCAGTGCTGTCCGGTAGCCTGAGCATCGCGCGCGAGGCGGTCAGCAGCTATCAGCTCTTTGACGCGGGCGCCGTGCAGGCCGCGCGCTTTGTGGAGGAGGAGACCGAGCCGCACGCCGTGTTCATGACCGGCACGCAGCACCTCAACCCCGTGGCCGCGCTGGCCGGGCGCAACATCGTCTGCGGGGCGGACCTGTACCTGTACTTCCACGGGCTGAACTATCAGCAGAACGCGCGGGACGTGCAGCGCTTCTATCAGGACCCCGCGGGCAACCTGGACGTGCTGGAGCAATACGGCGTGTCCTACATCTACCTGAGCGACTACGAGCGCGCGGAGCAGAATGCCGACGAGGCCGCGCTGGACGCGCTGTTTCCCAAGGTCTACGAGGCGGGCCGCATCACGATCTACGCGGTGGGTGAATGACATGGTCGAGCGCTTCCTGCGCTATTCCCTGGAAAACGAAAAAAAGATCCGCATCGCGCTGCTCGAGGGCGGCGCGGTGCGGACGCTTTCCATTCAGGTGGTCTCCATTGACGGCGACGCGTTTCTCGCGCGCGTGCCCCGAAAGCGCGCGCCGCAGGCGTTTCGCCTGGCCGATGTGCTCTCCGCGGGCTATGCGCGCGGCGACGAGGGCATGTGATGATCACAGCCCCCAGTACTCCGAGACCGTCTGCCCGGTGCGCCAGGCGAACGTGTTGCCCGCCAGCGTCCACACGCGCTCGTCGATCGCGTCTGCGCCGCAGGAGGCCATGACCGCGTGCACGTGCGCCAGGAATTCCATGACCATGCAGCGGTTTTGCGTCATGGTCTCGTGCACCACGCGGCTCATGATCGGGCACATATCGAGGATGCCCGAGCTTCGGAAGGCCTCGTACAGGCGGCCGCTGTCGTAGGGCACGATGCGGGGCGTGACGTGAACGCCCTGCGGGGTCTGGTCGACGAGCGCATACAGCGCGGTGCCGGGCACGCCGTTTTCGGCCATGCCGACCGAGCCGATGACGCAAAGCGCCCGGCCCGCCGCATGGTGCTGCAGCGGGTTGTGGTAGTGGCCGCACACGAGCAGCGGATATGGCAGCGCGTCCAGCTCCGCGCGCACGGCCTCCAGGTCGTCCAGGCGCAGCGAGGGGTTTTCAGCGCCCGCGTGCGCGAAGAGCACCTCCCCCACGCGCCGGTTCAGCGGCAGGTTCAGGTCGACGCCCGCCAGCTGCTGCATCGTCCAGCGCACGGACGCGAAGTTGATCGCATTCAGCGCGGCGTCCGACGCCTCGCGCAGCGCGAGCACGCGCTGCTCGTGATTGCCCAGCAGGCAGGGGACGCCCTCGCTTTCCAGCAGCTGCAGCACCTGCAGCGGCTGCGGGCCGAAGTTGACCTGGTCGCCCAGCGAGAGCGTGAGGTCTGGCGACTGCGCGCGCACGTCGGCCAGGACGGCCTCGAGCGCGGGCAGATTGCCGTGAATGTCGCTGATGCACGCGATGCGCATGAACATCCCTCCCGAAATGAGTCGTATGCGCATATTCGCGAAGCGCGCGTTCAATTCCTCTTGACCGGAGAAAGAAGGCGAAGATGTGTACGCAAGGGTGTTGACGGGCCGCATGCACAGGCTGCTGCCGGAAGTGGTTGCGCGCATCGGGCGCGCGTACGGCGCGGGCGCGCGCTGCCTGCTGATCGTGCCCGAACAGTACACGCTGCAGGCGGAGACGGAGATCGTCGAGGGGCTGCGCCTGCCCGGCTATTTTGACATCGACGTGCTCTCCCCCTCGCGCCTGCGCGACCGGGTGTTCGAGCGCGCCGGGCAGCCCCAGCGCGTGCGCATCGACGAGCGCGGCAAGTGCATGGTGCTCTCCGCCGCGCTGGAGGACCTGCAGGACGATCTGCTCTTCTATCGCGGGGCGGGCGGGCGCACGGGGTTCGTGCAGCGGCTGTCGGCGCTGGTCGCGGACTTCAAGCGCGGCGGGCTGGCCCCGCAGGACGTGGCGCAGCTGGCCGGGCGCACGGACGGCATGCTCGCGATGAAGCTTGAGGATGCGGGGCGCGTGTTCGCGGCGTACGAGGCGCGCCTGGCGGGCAGCTTTGTGGATGGAGAGGACGTGCAGCGCGAGCTGCTCGCGCGCATGGAGCCCTCGGGCGTGCTGGCGGGCGCGCAGATTTTCATCTACGGCTTTGACATGATCACGCCCACGTTTGCCGCGCAGATCTGCGCGATGGCCCGCTGCGCGCAGGAGCTGACGCTGGCGCTGACGCTCGACACAGCCCCGGCCCGCGACGCCGCGCTCTACGAGCCCGCGCTGCGCAGCCTGCAGCGCCTGGAGGACCTGCTGCGCGAAGCGGGCATTCCCACCGGGCGCGAGCGCGTCGCCGCGCCGCTGAACGCGCCGGAGGACATCGCGCACCTGGAGCGCGAGCTGTACGCCTATCCCATGCGGCCGATGCGCGGCGCGCCGGAGCGCGTGTCGCTGCACGCGGCGGCGACGCCCTTTGCCGAGGTGCACGTCGCGGCCGCGCGCATCCGGGCGCTGGCGATGGCGGGCATGCCCTTCTCGCGCATGGCCGCGGTCTATACGGACGGGACGGTCTACGCGCCGCTGGTGGAGCGCATCTTTGCGCAGTACGACATCCCCATCTACGTCAGCGAAAAGCGGCCGGCGCTGTCGCATCCGCTGTTTCGCTTCCTGCTTTCGTCGCTACGGGCGGTTACGCGCGGCTATCGGGTGGACGACCTGATGGAGTGCGTTCGCACGGGCTACTGCGGCCTGACGGATGAGGAGGCCGACGCGCTAGACGAATATACGGCGGCCTACGGCGTGCGTGCGGGGCGCATGCGGTTGCCGTTCGCGTTCGGCGGTGAGGAGGAGCTGGCGCAGGCCGAGGCGCTGCGCCTGCGCGTCGTCGAGCCGCTGACGCAGCTGCAATCGGCCCTTTCGCGGGCGCGGGACGCGGGCGGGACGGTGGATGCGATCTTTGGCTACCTGCAGGCGCGCGGCGCGTTTGACACGCTGCAGCGGGAACAGCAGGCGCTGCTCGCGGCGGGGCTGGACGTCGAGGCGGCGGACTGCGCGCAGGTGTGGAACCTGCTCATGGAGCTGCTGGACCAGATGCACACGCTGCTGGGCGGGCACCGCGGCCGCGTGCGCACCGTGCTGGACATGCTCGAGGCGGGCGTGAGTGCGATGGAGCTGGGCGCGCTGCCCACGGCGCGGGATGAGCTGATCGCGGGCCGCGTGGGCAACGTGCGCACCGCGCGCGTGGACGCGCTGTTCATGCTGGGCATGAACGACGGCCGCCTGCAGAGCGCCGACAGGAGCCTGCTCACGGACGAGGAAAGGGCGCGCGCGGCCGGTGCGTCGAAGGCGTACCTGGGCATGTCGGATGCGGACCGCGCCCAGCTCTCGCGCCTGGACGTGCTGCAGGCGATGTCGCAGCCCGCGCAGCGGCTGCTGGTCAGCTATGCGCTGTCGGATGAGGAGGGACGCGCGCTGCGGCCCGCGCCGGCGGTGCTGGCGCTGCGGCGCGTGTTTCCGGACCTGCCGGTGACGGGCGGCGCGCTGGACAAGGGCGAGCATGCGGCCCTGTCCAGCCCGCGCGCGGCGCTGGACGCGCTGGCCGTGCGCCTGCGCGGCCTGGCGGATGCGGGCGAGCCGGAGCTGTCCGGCCCGTGGCGCGAGGCGTACGCGGTGCTGTGCGCGCAGGAGGCGTATGCCGGCCGCGCGCGGGATGTGCGCGACGCGCTCATCGCCCGCGTGGGCGCGGGCCGGCTGCGCGCGGAGACGGCGCGCAGGCTCTACGGCCGGCGCACGGTGAGCGTGTCCAAGCTGGAGACGTTCGCGCAGTGTCCGTACCGGCACTTCGTGGGCTATGGCCTGCGGCCGGTGCAGCGGCGGGAGACCGGCGCGGAGCGCGACCGGCTGGGAGAGCTGTACCACCAGGCGATCGAGCGGTTCACGCGCGAGGCGCTTTCGCAGGAGGCGTGGCCGAACGTCGACCGCGCGCAGAGCGACCGGATGATGGACGCGGTGGTCGAGCCGCTGCTGGAGGCCTGGCGGCGCACACCGCTGGGCGAGAGCGCGCGCGGCAGGGCGCTTGCCGGCCGCATGCGGCGCACGGCGCGGCGCGCGGGCTGGACGCTGACGCGACAGATGCAGGGCAGCGGCTTTCGCCCGGCGGAGATGGAGCTGACGTTTGGCAGCGGCGGCGTGCCGCCCGTGTGCATCGACCTGGCGGACGGCTCCCGCGTGTACCTGCGCGGGCGCATCGACCGCATCGACCTGATGGAGACGCAGCAGCGCGTGTACCTGCGCGTGGTCGACTACAAGTCGGGCAAGCGCGAGCTGGACCCGACGGACATCTATTGGGGATTGCAGCTGCAGCTGCTGATCTATCTGTACGCCGCCTCGCACAAGTACGCGGGCGCGCAGCCGGCGGGGCTGTTCTACTGCCGCATCGACGATCCGCTGATCACGGGCAACCTGCGCGTGCAGGAGCAGGTCGAGCGCGAGATCGCCAAGCGGCTCTCGCTCAAGGGATTGTCGCTGTCCGATGTGGAGATCGTCCGCGCGCAGGGTGAGGATCAGGTCAAGGCAATGCTCAAGAGCGACGGAACGCTCCGACAGGGCGCCGCGGCCGTGTCCTCGCAGGAGCTTTCGCTGCTGGTCGACTACGCCGTGCGCATGGCCGCGCAGCTGAGCGCGCGCATCGCCGCGGGCGAGATCGACGTCAGCCCCGCCCAGCGCGGCCCGATGCGCGCCTGCGCCTACTGCGACTACCGCGGCATCTGCGGCTTCGATCCGCTGCTCTCGGGCGCGTCGGCGCGCGTACTGGAGAAAAAGAGCCTGGACGACATCGTGCGCGCGCAGGAGGAGACATAAAAAAACGGGCGGCCCTGTGGGGCCGCCCGCTGTTGCGTCACAGCTCGAGCTTCATGTCGCCGTCGTGGATCAGGCCCGCGCGGCGCATGGCCGCGCAGATCAGCAGCGACAGCAGCGCAGGCAGCGCGATGTGCAGCGCGAGCACCTTGAGCAGCACCACGCCCGCGCCTGCGCCGGCCATGGACTGGAACGTGCCGATCTGTCCGACCAGGCCCGCCGTGCCCATGCCCGCGAACACGCCCGCGTTGCGCATGTCAAACAGCGTCGTGGCCAGCGGGCCCAGGATCGCCGAGGCCAGCGTCGGCGGCACGAGGATCAGCGGATGGCGCAGGATGTTGGGCACCTGCAGCATCGACGTGCCCAGGCCCTGCGCGATCAGGCCGCCCACGCCGTTCTCGCGAAACGACGTGACCGCAAAGCCCACCATCTGCGCGCAGCAGCCGACCGTCGCCGCGCCGGCCGCCAACTGCAGCCCCAGGCCCAGCGCCTCGCCCTCGGGCGCGACGAAGATCATCGCGCACAGCGCCGCTGAGGAGATCGGCGCGGTCAGCGCCAGCCCCACCACGACCGATACGATGATGCCCATCGGCACCGGCTGCATGCGCGTGGCCGTGTCGATGAAGCCGCGCAGCAGGTTCATCAGCCCGTTGACCGCGGGCGCGCACAGCACGGCCGCCAGCCCGCCCACGACGATCGTCGCCGAGGGCACCAGGATGATGTCCAGCTTCGTCTTGCCCGCCACGAAATTGCCCGCCTCTGCGCCGAGCACCGCCGCAATGAAGCAGCCCAGCGGCGCGCCCAATTCATAGCCGATCGCGCCGGACACGGCCGACGTGAACATCGCCAGCGGCGCGACCTTCATGCCCCACGCCACGGCCACGCCGATCGCGCCGCCTACGACCGGGTTGGACTTGGCCGTCGCCGCAAAAGACGACAGCCCCGACAGCCCCGGCACGTACTGCCCCAGCTGATCCAGGATCGTGCCGATGATCAGCGTCGAAAACAGGCCCAGCGCCATCGCGCTGAGCGCATCCAGTCCGTATCGCTTGAACAGCCTTGCCCCCAGGCCCTTGCCCTTCGCTTCCTGCATGCGTAACCCCTCCAGCTTTGGTATCGCGCCCATTATACAGGATGACAATGCAGGTGTAAAGACACATTCGGGACAAAGTTTGACGCGTTTTCCTGTGCGCTTACGGCAGGCGGTCGATCAGGCGCATGGCAAAGGCGGTCATCTCCAGGCCGCATTGCACGAAGCCCTCGCAGCTGCAAAGGCGCGTGCCGCTGGTCTGCACGGTCACGCCGCTGCCGGTGGCGGGATCGCCCCAGCACTCGGCGTTCATGCCGTAGGCGACGCCCTGATGGCCCACGAGCCGGCGGCCGAACAGGCCGTCGAGAAACGCGACGTTGAGCCCGCGTCCGGCGCGCTGCACGGAGCCCAGGCCGTCCTGCGGGGCGCGCATGAGGGCCATCGTCTCCGGTCGGAGCACGCGCACGCCGTCGACCTGGCCGTCGCTGAGCAGCAGGCGCAGCAACTGGGCCATGCCAGCGGGTTGCACGACCAGGCGTCCGGGCGCCCAGGTGAAGTCGCGCTCGGGATCCATCGGCGGCAGCGGCTGGCGGACGAGCGCAGGCGCGTCATAGGCCAGGCGCGGGGGCAGCAGGGGCCGGACGCGGTAGCCGCTAGCGAGGTCCTGTGCGGGGACAATGCGCTGGGGCGCGAACGACGCGCGGATGGACAGCGGCCCGAAGACCAGGCGCTGCATCAGGTCGTCAAAGCGCTCGCCCGTGACGCGCTCCATGATCGAGCCGGCGACGCCCGCGCCCAGGTTGGAGTAGGCAAAGACCGCGCCCGGCGCGCTCTGGCCAAAGGACGCGTCGCCCTGCGGCGGAGTGAGCAGGTCGCGCAGCGGGATCTCGCCGCGCGCGCCCGGCCCGCCGTAGAGTGGACTGTCCACGAGGGATGACGTGTGCGTGAGCAGCTGGCGCAGCGTGAGGGGCGCATCCGGAAAGCGCGGATTGCGCACGTCATAGCCTAAATAGGCGCCGATATCCGCATCCAGATCGACCAGGCCGTCCTCCCACAGCCGCAACAGCGCGAAGGTGAAGACCAGCTTGGACACGGATGCGACGCGAAAGCAGGTGTCTTCGGTGACGGGCTGGGCGCTCTCCACGCGCGCCAGGCCGTAGGGGAACACGCCGGCGAGGCGTCCGCGCACGACGAGCGTCATCGCGCCGCCGACGGTGCGGTGGCGGCGGAAGATCGACTCGACGCGGCGCTGCACGTCCAGATGCGCCTGCGGCGTGAGCCGTCCCTGTGGGGTGAGCGCCAGGCCATCCGGCGCGTCGGGCACGCGCGCGCAGCGCCTGCGCAGGCGCGCGACGGATTCCGGGGACAGATTTTTCATGCGGACCTCCGTATGCTCAAAGGAATGGCACCATTATAGCACGTATGTTATAATGGGAAAAGCGGGGGCTGCTTATGCCGGGCGTGCCGGGCCGAAAAGCGCCCCATGAGGAGAGCATATGGAGGAACTGCACGTATCGGTCCGGACGCTGGTGGAGTTCACGCTGCACGGCGAGGACCTGACCGGCGCTGCCGCGGACCGGGAGCGCATGCTGGAGGGCGGCCGCGCCCATCGCGCGCGCCAGGGCGAGGCGGGCGAAGACCTGCGCGGATACGAGGCGGAGGTGCCGCTGTCGCTGTGCGTCGACTGGGCGGATGCGCTGCGCCTGAAGGTCTCGGGCCGCGCGGACGGCGTGTTCGAGGCGGACGGCCTGACCTGCGTGGAGGAGATCAAGCTCTGGGACGGCGCGCCGCTGGAGGATGCGCTGCCCGCGCACCGGGCGCAGGCGGCCTGCTATGCGCACATGCTCTGCGCGTCGCGCGGCCTGCCCTGCGCGCGCATGGACGTTTTGTATGCCGACCGGCATGGGCGGGTGCTGCACCGCTTCACGCAGACGCAGGAGGCGCAGGCGCTCGCGCAGGCATTTGCGGCGCTCGTCGAGCCCTATGCGCGCTGGCAGGAGGCGCTGCTGCGCTGGCGGCGGGAGCGCGACGGGGCGCTTAGCGCGTTCACGTTTCCCTATGCGGCGTTTCGCGAGGGACAGCGCCTGTTTTCGGGCAACGTGTTCGTCGCCATCCGCGACCGCAGGCGGCTGCTGGCGCAGGCGCCCACCGGCACCGGCAAGACCGCGGCGGCGCTCTTTCCCGCGCTCAAGGCGCTGGCCGCGGGCCATACCAACCAGATCTTCTACCTGACCGCGCGCACGACGGGCCGGGCGCTGGCGCTTTCGACGGCGGCGCACTTTCACGCGTGCGGCGCGAAGGCGCGCGTGCTGGAGCTGACCGCGCGCGAAAAGATCTGCCCCATGGGCGCGCAGCGGCGCTGCGACCCGGCGTACTGCTCGGGCGCGCGCGGCTTTTTCAACCGCCTGCCGGATGCCCTTTCGGAGATGCTGCGCGCGCAGATGTGGGATCGCGCCGCGGTGCAGGAGATAGCCGCGCGCCATGACATATGCCCGTTCGAGTTCTCGCTGTCGCTTGCGGAGATCGCCGACGTCGTCGTGTGCGACTACAACTATGCGTTTGATCCCGCCGCGCGCATCCAGCGCGTGTTCCAGCAGCGGACCGACCTGTCGCTGCTCGTGGACGAGGCGCACAACCTCGTCGACCGCGCGCGCGACATGCTCTCCGCCTGTCTGGACGGCGGCGCGCTGCGCGCGGTGCGCCGCGACTACGGCAAGCAGCATGGACGCAAGAACGCCGTCTACCGCGCCCTGACGCGCACGGTGCGCCGCCTGAGCGGCCTGGAGGCGGAGCGCGGCGACGGCGTCTGGCGTCTGGAGGCCCCGCCGCCCGAGCTGCTCCAGGACGCGCAGGGACTGTGCGACGCGCTGGGCGAGGCGCTGGCCCGCGGGCAGGGCGCGCTGCTGGGCGAGACGTTCCAGGATGCGCTCGCCTACGCGCAGACGGCCGCCCGCCTGGACGACGCCTATGCCGTGCTGCTCGAGCGCACGGGCCGGGACGCGCGGCTGCGCCTGCTGTGCCTGGACGCGGCCCCCTACCTGCGCGCGGCGACGGCGCGGCTGCGCGGCGTGGTCTACTTCTCCGCGACGCTCTCGCCCATGGCGCAGATGCGCGCGCTGCTGGGCGGCGAGGAAAGCGACGGCCTGCTCTCGCTGCCCTCGCCCTTTCCGCCCGAGCGCCTGCACGTCGTGCGTATGCGCATGGACACGCGCTATGCGCGCCGCGAGCAGACCGCGCGGCAGGTCGCCGAGGCCATCGCCGCCATGGCCCGCGCCCGGCGGGGCAACTACCTCGCGCTCTTTCCCTCCTACGCCTACATGCGCCTGGTGCGCGCGCAGTTTGAGCAGCTCGCGCCGGACGTACAGACCGTCTGCCAGGAGAGCGGCATGGACGAGGCCGCGCGCGACGACTTCATCGCGCGCTTTGAGCCGGGCGGCTGTCTGACCGGCTTTTGCGTGATGGGCGGCGTCTTTGCCGAGGGCGTCGACCTGCCCAGCGACCGGCTGCTCGGCGTGGCCGCCGTCGGCGTGGGCCTGCCCCAGGTCTGCCCTGAGCGCGAGGCCCTGCGCGAGCACTTCGATCAGGAGGAGCGCGACGGCTTTGCGCTCGCCTATCGCATCCCCGGCATGGTCAAGGTGCTCCAGGCCGTCGGGCGCGTCATCCGCACGGAACGCGACCGCGGCGTCGCGCTGCTCATCGACGCGCGCTTCTTCCAGGGCGCATACAGCGGGCTGCTGCCCGAGCACTTCTTCCCACTGCACGAGGCCGTCTCGGCCGATGATCTTGCGCGCCGTCTCGACGCGTTCTGGCGCGCCGGGAATGGCTGAACGCTTGACGCGGCCAAAAGCGCGGTGCTATACTGTTCCATATGGAGAATATCGTTCATGAATATGAACGAACAGGAAAGGGGAGTCGTATGGCCGAGGTGCAGAATCGCTCGCTGGCGCGCGGGCTCGACATCCTGGAGCTGCTGTGCGAGCAGCCGGAGGGGCTGGAGCTGCACCGCATCGCCCGGGCGCTGGAGATCCCCAAGTCCAGCGCGTTCAACCTGGTGCACACGCTGCTTTCCAAGAAGTACGTGGTGTGCGACGAGGCGACGGGGCGCTACGCGCTGTCGCTGCGCATGTTCGAGGTGGGCTCGGCGGCGGTGAAGGGCGTGACGGAGCAGTCGGTGGTGCGCCGGTACATGGAGCGCGTAGCCGCGGGCTGCAACGAGACGGTGCACTGCGGCGTGCCGGACGGGACGGACGTGGTCTACGTGGACAAGCTGGAGAGCACGCACTCGATCCGGATGACCTCGCGCATCGGGGCGCGGGTGCCGCTGTACTGCACGGCGATGGGACGGGCGGTGCTCGCCTGCTGGCCGGAGGAGCACGTGCGGGAGCTGTATCGGAACTACGACTTTCGCAAGCTGACGCCGCGCACGGCGGACTCGGTGGAGGCACTGCTGGGCGAGGTCGGGCGCGTGCGCGAGCAGGGCTACGCGGCCGAATACGGGGAGAGCAACGAAAACGTCTGCTGCTTTGCGGTGGCGGTGCGCGACCGGTCAGGGCGGGCGGCATATGCGATCAGCGTGTCGATGCCGCTGTTTCGGGCCAGCGAGGAGACGGCGCAGCGCTGTGTGCGGCTGCTGCTGGACGCCCGCGAGCGGATCGAGCGGTTTCTGCACGCGATGTGAGGATCCTGGAAGGAGGAAGACACATGGAGCGGATGGGCAGGGCGATGCTGCCGGCGCTGAAGGTGGCGCACGGGCAAACGCCCACGCGTACGCGCGTGGTGCAGTTTGGCGAGGGCGGTTTTTTGCGCGCGTTTGTGGATGCGATGATCGACGCGGCCAACGAGAAGGCGGGCATGGACGCGGGCGTGGCGGTGGTGCAGCCGATTCCGCGCGGGCTGGTGGAGGAGCTGCGCGCGCAGGACGGGCTGTATACGCTGATCCTGCGCGGCCGGACGGGCGGACGGGATGTGAGCGACGCGCGCGTGATCACCTGCGTGCGCGCGTGCGTGGACCCGTATGCGGACTTTGACGCGTTTCTGGCGCTGGCGCGCGATCCGGACGTGCGCTTCGTCGTGTCCAACACGACGGAGGCGGGCATCGTCTACACGGGCAGGGACGCGCTGGACGACCGGCCGCAGGCGTCGTTTCCCGGCAAGCTGACGCGCCTGCTGTACGAGCGGTTCACGGCGTTTGGCGGCGCGCGGGACAAGGGGCTGATCCTGCTGCCGGTGGAGCTGATCGACGACAACGGCGCGCGGCTGAAGGCGTGCGTCGTGCAGACGGCCGCGCAGTGGGGCTTGGGCGAGGCGTTCACCCGCTGGCTGGAGGAGGCGTGCATCTTTACCTCCACGCTGGTGGACCGCATCGTGACCGGCTATCCGCGCCAGGAGGCGCAGGCGCTGTGCGCGGGCCTGGGCTATGAGGACCGGCTGCTGGACGCGGCGGAGCCGTTCGGCCAGTGGGTCATCGAGGGCCCGGCCTGGCTGGAGGACGAGCTGCCGCTGCGAAGGGCCGGGCAGGACGTTCGCTTCACGCAGGATGTGCGGCCCTACAAGCTGCGCAAGGTGCGCATGCTCAACGGGGCGCACACGGCTACGGCGCTGATCGGCTATCTCGCCGGGCTGGACACGGTCGGCGAGTGCATGGCCGACGCCGCCGCGCGCCGGTATGTGGAGCGCGCGCTGTATGAGGAGATCATGCCCACGCTCGACCTGCCGCGGGACGAGCTGGAGGCGTTCGCCGCGGCGATCCTGGAGCGGTTTCAAAACCCGTACAACCGCCATGAGCTGCTGTCCATCGCGCTCAACTCGCAGTCGAAGCTGCGCGCGCGCGTACTGCCGACGATCCGGGCGTATTGGACGCGCCGCGGCGAGCTGCCGCGCGTGCTGACGTTTTCGGTGGGCGCGTTCCTCGCGTTTTACTGCGGCGCGGACGGCGCGGCGCCCGGCCTGCGCGCGGACGGAACGGCCTACGCGCCGGTGGACGATGCGGACGTGCTGGCGTTCTTCGAGGGGCTGCGCGGCCTGAGCCCGCTGGAGACGGCGCGCGCGGCGCTGTCCAACGCCGCGCTGTGGGGCGAGGATCTGACGGCGTGGCCGGGCCTTGCGGACGCGGCCGCGCAGGCGCTGTCGGACATCCGCACGCTGGGCGCGCGCAGGGCGCTGGACGCGATTGCGGGGTGAGCGCCATGGAGGAGAGGCGCTTTGTGCGCATCGCGCAGGCGGACAACGTGGGCGTGGCGCTCGCGCCGCTGCGGGCGGGGGGGCGCGCGCTGGGCGTGACGCTTTGCCAGGACGTGCCCGCCGGGCACAAGTTTGCGCTGCGCGCCATCGCGCAGGGCGAGTGCGTGGTCAAGTATGGCTTTCCCATCGGGACGGCGACGCGGGACATCGCGCCCGGCGACTGGGTGCACACGCACAACCTGGGGACGGGCCTGTCCGGCACGCAGACGTATGCCTACCGGCCCGAGCCGTCCCGGCCGCGGCCCCGGCAGCGCGCGACGTTTCAGGGCTACGCGCGCGAAGATGGGCGCGCGGGTACGCGCAACGAAATATGGATTCTGCCGACCGTCGGGTGCGTCAACGGCGTGGCGCAGCGCCTGGCGCAGGCGGCAAACGGGTCGTTCGCGGGCGGAACGGACGGCGTGTACGCGTTCCCCCATCCCTACGGCTGCTCGCAGCTGGGCGAGGACCACGCCAACACGCAGCGCCTGCTGGCGGCGCTGGCGCGCCATCCGAACGCGGGCGGCGTGTTGGTGCTCGGCCTGGGGTGCGAGAACAACCACATCGGCGCGTTCCGCGAGGCGCTCGGGCCCGTGGACGAGCAGCGCGTGCGGTTCCTCTCGGCGCAGGACGTGCCGGACGAGTTCGAGGCGGGCCTGGAGATTCTGCGCGCGCTGTGCGGCCGTGCGGGCGAGTGCCGGCGCGAGACGATCGACGCGTCGAAGCTGGTCGTGGGGCTCAAGTGCGGCGGGTCGGACGGCCTGTCGGGCATCACGGCCAATCCGCTGCTGGGCCGCTTCTCGGACTGGCTGGTGGACTGCGGCGGCAGCGCGCTGCTGA
Organism: Candidatus Onthenecus intestinigallinarum; assembly: GCA_018713325.1. GTDB lineage: Bacteria > Bacillota > Clostridia > Christensenellales > Aristaeellaceae > Beduinella > Beduinella intestinigallinarum. The sequence goes on from DVFJ01000002.1 coordinate 37,809, forward strand.
CCGAGGTGCCGGAGATGTTCGGCGCGGAGACGATCCTCATGAACCGCTGCCGGGACGAGGCGACGTTTCAAAAGACGGTGCGGTTGATCAACGGATTCAAGGAATACTTCCTGCGCCACGGCCAGCCGGTCTATGAGAACCCGTCGCCGGGCAACCGGGCGGGCGGCATCACGACGCTGGAGGACAAGTCCCTGGGCTGCACGCAGAAGGGCGGCTCCTCGCAGGTGGTGGACGTGCTCGACTACGCGCAGCCCGTGCGCGAGCACGGCCTGAGCCTTGTGCGCGGGCCGGGCAACGACCTTTGCGCCGTGACGGCGCTGGCGGCGGCGGGCGCGCAGGTGGTGTTGTTCACGACCGGGCGCGGCACGCCCGCGGGCTCGCCGGTGCCCACGGTCAAGGTCGCCTCGAACAGCGGCCTGGCGGCGCAAAAGCCCGGCTGGATCGACTTTGACGCGGGCGCAATCGCGCGCGGCACGCCGGTGGAGGAGGTCGCGCGCGCATTCCGGGAGGCGGTGCTCGCCGTCGCCTCCGGTACGCGCACGCACAGCGAACGCATGGGCTATCGTGACATCGCCATCTTCAAGGACGGCGTCACGCTGTAGGCGATCCCATCAATCAGACAGACGGAGGTGCGACGCAATGAAGGAGTTCATGGACAAGGACTTTCTGCTCTCGACCGACACGGCGCGCAAGCTGTACAAGGCGGCGCGGGACATGCCGATCTTCGACTACCACTGCCACCTGAGCCCGCGCGAGATCTACGAGAACATCCAGTTCCGCAACATCGGGCACCTGATGCTGGGCGGCGACCACTACAAGTGGCGCGCCATGCGCGCCAACGGCGTGCCCGAGGCGCTGTGCTGCGCCGCCGGGGACGACTGGGAGAAGTTCCTCTCATTCGCCGGCACGCTCAAGTACGCCATCGGCAATCCCCTCTATCACTGGACGCACCTGGAGCTGCGGCGTGTGTTCGGCATCACGGACGTGCTCACGGAGAAGAGCGCAAAGGCCATCTGGGACAAGGCCAACGCCATGCTGCAGACCGACGACTTCCGCTGCCGCCGCCTGATCGAGAAGTTCAACGTCAAGGTCATCTGCACGACGGACGATCCCTGCGACGACCTGCACTACCACAAGCTGCTCGCGCAGGACCGCTCGTTCAAGGTGCGCGTGCTGCCTGCGTTCCGGCCGGACAAGGCCGTGCGCATCGAGGATCCGGGCTTTGTGCAGTATGTCACGCAGCTGGGCCGCCTGACGGGCAAGGGCGCGCTGAACCTGCAGGATATGCTCGCCTCGCTGGAGGCGCGCGTCGCCTACTTCCACGAGACGGGCGCGCGCGTGAGCGACCACGGGCTGGATACCGTGCCCTACGCCGAGCCGGACTACGCGCTCGCGCAGGAGGCCTACCGCAAGGCGCTCTCCGGCGAGGCGCTCTCGCCGCTGGAGAGAGACACGTACAAGACCTGCGTGCTGCGCTCGCTGGGGCGCATGTACGCCGCGCGCGGCTGGGTGATGCAGTATCACATCGGCGCGCTGCGCAACAACAACACGCGCATGCTGCAGCGCCTGGGCGCGGACGTGGGGTGCGACTCGTCGGCCGACGCGCCGGTGGCGGCCAATCTGGCGCGGCTGCTGGACGTGCTCGAGCGCGAGAACGCCCTGCCCAAGACGATCCTCTACTGCCTGAACCCGCGCGAAAACTACACGCTGGCGACCATGACGGGCAATTTCCAGACCGGCGGCGTGCCGGGCAAGATCCAGTTCGGCGCGGGCTGGTGGTTTGCGGACCAGAAGCCCGGCATGATCGACCAGATGACCGCGCTGGCCACGCAGGGACTGCTGGGCCGCTTCGTGGGCATGCTGACCGACAGCCGCTCGTTCATCTCCTACACGCGCCACGAGTACTTCCGCCGCATCTTGTGCGACATGATCGGCCGCTGGGTCGAGGAGGGCGAGTACCCCGCCGACATGGACACGCTCAAGCAGCTCGTGCGCGGCATCTGCTACGAAAACGCCGTCGAGTACTTCGGCATCGACGTTCGCTGAACCAACGCAAAGGAGGAACATGCCATGGACATCCTGCAACAGCTCTCCCTGATCGGCATCGTGCCGGTCATCGCCATCGACGACGCGGCGGACGCCGTGCCGCTGTGCCGCGCGCTCGCCGACGGCGGCCTGCCCTGCGCGGAGATCACCTTCCGCACCGCGGCGGCCGAGGAGGCCATCCGCAACGTCAGCGGCGCGCTGCCCGACGTGCTCGTGGGTGCGGGCACGGTGCTGACCGTCGAGCAGGTCGACCGCGCGGTCGCCGCGGGCGCGAAGTTCATCGTCTCCCCCGGCCTGAACCCCGAGGTCGTTCGCCACTGCCTGGATCTGGGCGTGCCCGTGACGCCCGGCACATCCAACCCCTCGGACATCGAGGCCGCGCTCGCGCTGGGGCTCAAGACGGTCAAGTTCTTCCCGGCGGAGGCGGCCGGCGGCATCAAGTACATCAAGGCGATCGCCGCGCCCTATGTGGACGTGACGTTCATGCCCACCGGCGGCATCGGCGAAAAGAACCTGCTCGAGTACCTGTCCTTCGGCAGGATCAAGTGCTGCGGCGGCAGCTGGATGGCGCCCAAGAACCTGATCGCCGCGCGGGACTGGGCGAAGATCCGCGAGCTGACCGCCTCCGCCGTGCGGCTGATGCTCGGCTTTGAGCTGGCGCACGTGGGCGTCAACTGCGGCACGGGCGAAGAGGCCGTGCGCACCGCCGAGGCGCTGTGCGCGCTGTTCGGCTGGCCGGTGCTGGACAATGACCGCTCTACATTCGCCGGCACGGCCGTCGAGGTGATGAAGGGCTGCGGCCGCGGCCGCAACGGCCACATCGCCGTGGCGACGAACTTCCTGCCCCGCGCCCGCGCCTACCTGGAGCGCAAGGGCTTCGCGTTTGACGAGCGCACGCTGGTCGTCAAGGACGGCAAGCCCGCGCTGATCTACCTGCGGGATGAGATCGCGGGCTTCGCGGTCCACCTGGTGCAGAAGTAATACAGGACCTCCCCTGCCCCGCGCGCATATTCGCCGCCCGTTCGGCGTATAGAAAGACGACGCGGTTTCATGGCAGGGGAGGTTTGATGTATCGATGAAGCGCTTTTGTCTCTTGTTCGCCCTCGCGCTGGCGCTGGCGCTGCCCACGCGCGCCGCTCTGGCCGCTCCGCTCCGCCTGGCCCTGAGCGACACCGCCGCGCAGGACAGCCCCGAGGCGCTGGCCGACGCGTACTTTGCGCAGCTGGTCGAGGAGCGCACCGACGGGCGCGTGCGCATCGAGCTGCACCTGGACGGCGCGCTCTATGCCGACGACGTGCTGGCCGTTCAGGCGCTGATCCTGGGCGACGCGGCGTTTGCGCGCGTGCCGGCCGACGCGGCGGCCGCCTTTTCGCCGGGGCTGTACGTCCTGCAGATGCCGGGGCTGTACGCGGACGACGCGCACATGACGGCCGCGCTGGCGGATGCGCGGGCGGGCGGCCTGGCGCTGGATGCGATGCGTCCGGCGGGGCTGATCGGCCTGTGCTTCTATGACGGCGGGCAGCGCGGCGTCGTGACGGGGAGCGGCGGGGCGCTGTCGGGACTGCGCGTGCGCGTGCCGGATGGGGCGAGCGCCCGCGCGCTGGCGGAGGCGCTGGACGTGCAGCCCGTGCCGCAGGGAGCGCAGGAGGCCGTGGACGGCGCGCTGGGGCCCTGGTCGGTCTGCGCGTCGTTCCCCGGCGCGGCGTGCTACTGGGAGCTGGATCATGCCCGGGCGCTGTCGGTGCTGCTGGCCTCGGAGATGGCTCTGGCGGCCGCGGGCGTGTCGGATACGGACCTGACGGCGATCGCGCAGTGCGCGCAGGAGACGCAGCAGTATCAGTTCGAGGCGCTGGCCATGCGCGAGGAGCGCGCGCAGGCCGCTGCGCAGGCGGCGGGCGTGCAGCGGGTCGAGGTCGACCTGCAGGCGCTGGAGGCGCTGCGCCGGGAGGCGACGGCCGGCGAGGCGGACGCGCAGGTGGAGCTCGTCGAGGCCGTGCGCGCCCTGGCGCCGGAGAAATAAAAAAACACGCCGCCGAGGATGGATCTCATCCGCGGCGGTTTCGTCTACAGGCCGAGCGATGTCTCCAGAAAGCGCACGAGCCGCGCCCGGCGCGCCTGCGCCTCCAGCCGTTCGGCCTCGGACACGGCCTCCTCCGCCGCGTCGTCGGTGAAGTATGCGCCGGTGCGCCGGTCGATGGACAGCGAGTCCAGCGGCCAGCCCGGGTGGCGCTGCGGCGACGGCCGGTCGACCATGTCGAACGATCCGGTCTCGTCCGTCAGGTCGTTTTCGGCCAGGGAGAAGACCCGGCCCTCCCGGCACACGGCGTACCCGTTCAGATACAGCGCCCGCGCCCGGCCGCCTAGGCTGCGCGCCAGGGCCGCGTAGTAGGCGATCATCTGCTCGTCGTCCAGCCGCACCCCGCGCGGCGTGCGCACGTGCAGCCCCGGCTGGCGCGGGTCATCCAGCGAAAGCGCCGCGAAGTACAGCCCCGAGTCGTTGCAGATCACGCGCGGATGGATGCGCCCGTAAAACGCGGCCTTGATGCGCGCGTTCTCCTCCGGCGTCGCGCCCGTCTCCTGCGGCTCCTGAAAGACGCCCAGATCCCCCAGCGTCAGGAACGTGAGGCCATGCCCTTGCAGCATGCGCTCGAACATCTGTACCTTTGAGGGATTGGTCGTTCCGATCAACACGTCCATCGCAAGGCCTCCATGCGCTTTTCGCCCATTATAGCATGCGGCGCACGGCGCGTCCAGCGTCGTTTATAAATAGGACTATCGTTCTCTATTATGAACGCACGGCGCGAAACGATCTTGTCAGGGTCGGGACAATCCCGTATAATGGGCATATACAAAAGGCCCTGGGCCGCAGAAAAGGAGAGGTTCCGATGCCCCGTGTCATCACATTCGGCGAGATCATGCTCCGCCTCAAGAGCCCCGCGCTCGAGCGCTTCTTCCAAAGCCCCGCGCTGGAGGCGACCTTCGGCGGCGGCGAGGCGAACGTGGCCGTATCGCTGGCCAATTACGGCATGGACGCGGCGTTCGTGACGCTGCTGCCGGACAACGACATCGGTCGGGCGTGCCTGCGCACGGTGCGCGGCTACGGCGTGGACGTGTCCAACATCCGCCTGGTGCCCGGGCGCATGGGCATCTACTTCCTGGAGACGGGCTCGAACCAGCGCCCGTCGAAGGTGATCTACGACCGCGCGGACTCGTGCATCGCCAAGGCCGCGCCGGACGCGATCGACTGGGACGCGGTCTTTGAGGGCGCGACGTGGTTCCACATCACGGGCATCACGCCGGCGATCTCCCAGAGCGCGGCGGACCTGTCGCTTGCGGCGGTGAAGGCGGCCAAGGCCAAGGGCCTGCACGTGTCGTGCGACCTGAACTACCGCAAGAACCTGTGGAAGTACGGCAAGCGCGCCGACGAGGTGATGGGCGAGCTGGTCCGCTACGTCGACACCGTCATCGCCAACGAGGAGGACTTCCAGAAGGCGCTGGGCATCCGCGCCGAGAGCGACGTGGAGAGCGGCGAGCTGGACACGGACGTCTATCGCCGCATCGCCCGCACCGCCATGGACCGCTACCCCAACGTCAGCCGCGTGGCCATCACGCTGCGCGAGTCCAAGAGCGCGGATACCAACTACTGGGCGGCGTGCATCTACGACGGCCAGGAGTTCTACGTCTCGCGCAAGTACGCCATCACCGACATCGTCGATCGCGTCGGCGGCGGCGACTCGTTCGGCGGCGGCCTGATTTACGGCCTGAACGCCTACGACAACCAGCGCGACGCACTGGAGTTCGCGGTGGCGGCCTCCTGCCTCAAGCACACGATCAACGGCGACTTCAACCTCGTCTCCGTCGCGGAGGTCGAGGCGCTCAAGAAGGGCTCCGGCTCCGGGCGCGTAGAGCGCTGAGCGGACGTACAAAGCGCCGCGGATGTCAACCATCCGCGGCGCTTTTTTTGTTTTTGGGATGCACTCACTCCACGCGGCTGTGGTATTCGCGTTGGATCTCCTCCAGGATCTCCGGGTGCTCAAAGTCCTGCGGATAGACCATGTTCACCTGGCGCACCATGCGGCAGTTCTCGATGGGCCGCACGATCAGCCGCCCCTGCTGCTGCTCCTCGCGGCACACGCCGTAGGAGATGATCGAAATGCCCAGGTTGGCCTCCACGATGTCCTTGATCGTCGAGACGCTGTCCACCTCCATCATGACGTTGAAGTCCTGCAGGCTGTAGCCGTGGCTGACCAGATAGCCCTCGATCAGCCTGCGCGTGCCGGTCGACTTGGGCCGCAGCACCAGCGGCTCGCGCTGCAGCTCATCCAGCGAGACGCTCAGCCTGGAGGCGAACGGATGCTTCGGCGAGACGATCAGGCACAGGTGATCCGTGCCCATCAGCACCTGCCGGTAGTGGTCGCCGGGCAGGATGCCGTCGACGATCGCAAAATCTATTTCATAAAATTTTAGCATAGTATCAATTTTTTTTATACTTCCGCGCACGATCTGGATGTGCGTTTCGGGGTGATTGTGGCAGTAGGCGGCCAGCACCTGCGGCACGAAGATGTCGCTGGCCGTGGGGGTGATGCCCACGGTCAGGGTGCGCACGGCGCGCTGGCAGTCCTCGATGGCGCGGTGCACGCGCTCGGACAGGGCGATGGCGCGGTGCGCGTATTTCAAAAGCACCTCGCCCTCGGGCGTGGCCTTCAGCTTGCGCTTGCCCTTGACGAAGATCTGGATGCCGAACTCCTGCTCGAGCAGCTTGATGTGGTGGCTGACCGCCGGCTGCGTGAGCGAGAGCGCCACGGCGGTCTTGGAATAGGAGCCCAGTTCTTCGAGCTTGAGCAGCGTGCGAATCTTGGGATCGATCATGGCGTTTCACCTGATTATCAATTAAATTTATGATAGGTCAAAAAACTATAATTTGATTTTAACATTTTGGCGGCCTATAATCAAGTGCAACGTAAGGGGCCGCCGCATGCGGGGCGGTTGGAAGGGAGACGGTTCTCATGTCGATGTTTGCACTGCAGCTAAACGATACGTCCCGGGTGATCCTGTGCCTGGCGACGACGCTGCTGGCGGCGTTTGCGGTCAGCCGGCTGACGAAGCTGGCGCATCTGCCCAACGTCACGGGCTATATCCTGGCGGGCATCTTCATCGGGCCGTACTGTCTGGGGTTGGTCGACAGCGAGATGATCAGCTCGATGAGCTTCATCACGGACATCGCGCTGGCGTTCATCGCGTTCGGTACGGGGCGTTATTTCAAGTGGTCGTCGCTTCGGCGCAGCGGGGTGCGCATCTTCGTGCTGACGGCGATGGAGTCGCTGGTCGCGGGCGCGCTGGTGGTGCTGGTCATGCGCGGGGCGTTTCACCTGCCGCTGTCCTTCTCGCTGCTGCTGGGCGCGATCGCGTCGGCGACGGCGCCGGCCTCGACGCTGATGACAATCCGCCAGTACAAGGCGAAGGGCCACTTTGTGACGACGCTGCTGCAGGTGGTGGCGCTGGACGATGCGGTATCGCTGCTCGCCTTCAGCGTGTGCGCGGCGATCGCGCAGATGTCGGAGAGCGCGACGGGGTCCATGGCGACGACGGTGGCGCTGCCCATCGTGTACAACGTGCTGGCGATCGGCCTGGGCGTGGGGCTGGCGCTGCTGCTCAAGGTGCTGCTGCGCCACGTGCACTCGGCGTACAACCGGCTGCTGCTGGCGGTGATCATGCTGCTGGAGATCGCGGGCGTGTGCTCGGCGGTGAACATCTCGCCGCTGCTCTCGTGCATGGTCTTCGGCGCGGTGCACGCCAACGTGTCCAAGGGCGAGACGCTGTTCAAGAAGGTGGACCGCTTCACCCCGCCGATCCTGACGGTCTTCTTCGTGGTGTCGGGCATGCGCCTGGAGGTGCCGGCGCTGGCGAGCGCGGGCGTGATCGGCCTGGCCTACTTCTTCGTGCGCATCCTGGGCAAGCTGCTGGGCGCGGGCATGGGCGCCACGCTGACGAACGACACGCCGCAGGTGCGCAAGTACCTGGGCCTGGCGCTGATCCCCAACGCGGGCGTCTCCATCGGGCTGGCGGCGCTGGGCGAGCGCATCCTCTCGCCGTCGCTGGGCGCGCTGCTCTCGACGGTCATCCTCTCCTCGGCGGTGCTCTACGAGCTGGTGGGCCCGGCCTGCGCCCGGCTGGCGCTGGTGCGCGCGGGCGTGATCGGCGCGCCGGATACCCCGGATGCGCCGCACATCTCCGAGACGCCGCGCCGGGAGGCGCACGCGGCGATGCAGGCGCACAGAGGCCAGCGGGCCAGCAATATGGCCGGCGGCGCGCTCTTCTCGTTCCGCAAGGGGCGGACGATCAAGTGACAGAGACGGCCCCGAACCGCCTTTCCCGCCGTGACGGGAGCGGTTCGGGGCCGCCGTATGTCTGAGGCTGCGGATTACGGCGCGAGCATGCGCACGCGCAGCATGCCCTCCACGCCGCGCAGCGCTTGCTCCAGCGCGGCGGGATCGGCGGGCATGGCGTCCAGGTCGAGCGCGGAGTAGGCCATGGCCCCGCGCGAGCGGTTCCACAGGTCGGAGATGTTCAGGCTCTGCGCCGAGACCGCCGCGGTGATCGCGCCCAGGACGTTGGGAATGTTGCGGTGGATCAGGCACAGGCGCGGCTTGGAGACGGGCGGCAGCGCGACCTCGGGCAGGTTGACGCTGTTGCGGATCGCGCCCGTCTCGAGGTAGTCGCGCGTCTGGCGCGCGGCCATGACGGCGCAGTTGTCCTCCGACTCGGGCGTGGAGGCGCCCAGGTGTGGAATGCACAGCACGCCCGGCACGCCGAGCATGTCGTCTGTGGGGAAGTCGACCACGTACCGCGCGACGGCGCCGCGCTCGATTGCAGCGCGCATCGCCTCGCCTTCGACGAGCCCGGCGCGCGAGAAGTTGAGCAGGCGCAGGCCCTTCCGGGCGCGCGAGAGCGCCGCCTCGCCGATCATACCGCGGGTGGCGTCGGTCAGCGGCAGGTGCAGCGTCACATAGTCGCAGGTCTCGAGCAGCTCCTCCAGCGACTTGGCGCGACCGATGTGCTGGGAGAGCATCCACGCGTGGTCGACGGTGATCGACGGATCGTAGCCGACGACCTCCATGCCCAGCGCCGCGGCGGCGTTGGCCACGCGCACGCCGATCGCGCCCAGGCCGACGACGCCCAGCCGCTTGCCCAGCAGCTCCGGCCCGGCGAAGCGGCCCTTGCCCTTCTCGACCAGCTTCTCGACCGCATCGCCCTGGCCTTTGAGCGTCTGCGCCCACTGCACGCCGCCGATGACGTCGCGCCCGGCCAGCAGCAGGCCGGCCAGCGTCAGCTCGCATACGGCGTTGGCATTGGCGCCCGGCGTGTTGAACACGCACACGCCCGCCTGCGAGCAGCGGTCGATGGGGATGTTGTTGACCCCCGCGCCCGCGCGCGCGATGGACAGCAGCGTCGCGGGCAGCTCCATGTCGTGCATGGACGCGCTGCGCACGAACACGGCGTCGGGCTGGGTCTCCCCGGCGGAGACGGCATAGCCCTCGCCGAGCTGGGCGTAGATGACGTCCGAAATCGCATTGAGCGTCAGGATCTTATACATGCCGTCGCCCCCCTTATGCGTTTTGCGCCTCGAAGCGCTTCATGAAGTCGACCAGCGCGCGCACGCCCTCCACGGGCATGGCGTTGTAGATGCTCGCGCGCATGCCGCCGACCGAGCGGTGGCCCTTGAGGTTGACCAGGCCCGCCGCCGTCGCCTCCTTGACGAACTGCGCGTCCTTGTCCGCGTCGCCCGTGACGAACGTGACGTTCATGCGCGAGCGGAACGCCCGCTGCGCGGTGGGCTTGAACAGGCGGCTCTCGTCCAGGAAGTCGTAGAGCAGCTGCGCCTTCTCCACGTTCACGCGCTCGATGGCGGCCACGCCGCCCTGCGCGAGCAGCCACTCAAAGCCCAGCTTCGCCACGTAGATGGCAAACGTGTTGGGCGTGTTGTACATCGAGTCGGCGTCCGCCTGCACCTGCCAGTTGAGCAGCTTGGGGCACAGCGGGTTGGCGCGGCCGAGCAGGTCCTCGCGCACGATCAGCACGCACAGGCCCGCCGGGCCGATGTTCTTCTGCGCGCCCGCGTAGATGACGCCAAAGCGCGTCACGTCATAGACCTCCGAGAGGATGTTGGAGGACATGTCCGCCACCAGCGGCACGCCCTTCGTATCCGGCAGCTGCGTGTAGCGCGTGCCGTAGATCGTGTTGTTCGTCGTGATGTGCACATAGTCCGCCTCGGGCGACACGTCGACGTCGGGCACGTACGTATAGCCGTCCGCGCGCGACGTGCCCGCGATGCGCACCTCGCCGTAGCGCTGCGCCTCCACCGACGCCAGGTGGGCGAAGTTGCCGCTGTCCACATAGTCGGCGCGGCCATGCTGCATCAGGTTGAGCGGCACCGCGGAGAACTGCTGCGTCGCGCCGCCCTGCAGGAAGAGCACCTTGTATCCGTCCGGCACGTCCATCAGCTTGCGCAGCAGCGCGACGGCCTCGTCAAAGATCGCCTGGTACATCTTGGAACGGTGACTCATCTCCATCACGGACATGCCGGTGTCGCCGTAAGAGACAAGGTCTTTTTGCACCTGCTCCAGCACGGGAAGGGCGAGCATGGAAGGGCCGGGAGAGAAGTTGTACACGCGTTTCATGATGTAGCCTCCTTTTCCTGGATGGTGATCCGTTCCCCCTCAAAGGGATTATTCTATATTATATCGCTTTATCACAGAAAAGCAAGCGATTTGTAAAAAAAGACAGGGCCGCAATGGATATTGCGGCCCTGAGTGCGGGCGGATGGCGGGTTATCGCCGCTCGGGGACGATTTCGATCCAGTAGCCGTCCGGATCGTTGATGAAGTACAGGCCCATCCTGGGGTTCTCATAGCAGATGCAGCCCATCTGGGCGTGATGCGCGTGGGCGGCCTCGTAGTCGTCCACCACAAAGCAGATGTGCGATTCGTTGTCGCCCAGGTCGTAGGGGGTCTCCTTGTCGCGCAGCCAGGTCAGCTCCAGGCAGCAGCCGGAGCGGCCGTCGGCCAGGAAGGCGATGCGGAAGCTGCCGTCGTCGGCCGTCTTGTCGCGCTGCACGCGCAGGCCGAGCGCCTCCTCGTAGAAGGCGATGCTGCGCGGCAGGTCCAGCACGTTCAGGTTGGCGTGGGCCATGGTGAATTGCATGCTCATTCCTCCGTTTCGTGCGCCTCCTCCGCCTGGGCGGGCGCGTCTTGCGCCTGCGGCGGCTCGGGCGCGGGCTCAGGGGAAGGATTCGCCTCCGCCGGCACGGTTTCCTGCAGGAGGCAGGAGGTGCTGGCAAACGGACGGGTCAGCGCGACCATCTCCGTGCGGCGGGAGCGGTTGAGCCGCACGAACTCGAGCGCCACGTCGTCGCGACCCTGGAAGTGCATGGGGATCATCAGCCGCGGCTTGACGGCCATGGCGAAGTAGCCCGCGCCCGCGTCGTACATGCTGCCCTGCCGCGGATCGACCGGGAAGAACGCCACGTCGATGGAAAGGCCCTCCAGGGGCTTGACCGCCTCGTGAAACGCGCGCTCCGCCGCCTCGATCTCGCGGGTGGTGGACACGTCGCGCCAGTGCCACAGGTTCAGATCGCCCGCATGGAAAACCGTCGCGCCGTGGCAGCGGACCAGGAAGGATACGCCCGCATCGGTCGAGCCATAGGCGGTGATGAACGCGCTGGCTACGCGCAGCTCCTGCCCGGGGCGCAGCCGGTGGCCGAGATAGGGCTCGGGCACGTCGTAGCCGAGCACGTAGTGCACGCGGTCAGGCTCCACCCAGTCGTAGATCTCGGGCGTGAAGTGATCCGGGTGACTGTGGCTGACGAACACGATCACCTGGTCGTAGCCCGACAGGTCCGCCCGCGTCAGCTTGCCGCGCTGTCCGTCCTCGCCGGGCCAGTAGTCGAACACCATGCACAGCCCGTCCACGACCACGCGAAAGCCGCTGTGGTTCAGGTATGATACCTGAATTTCCCGCATTGCGCTCGCTTCCTTTCCTTGGGTTTCTTTTGTATGTTCTGTCAAGCCTTATTTTACACGCATTACGCCACTTGTCAAGGAAAAAGAACAAAAAACAGGATGTCCAAAACCCTTTTGAACAAAAAACGCTTTTAAAATGGATTCTTTGCTCCACAAAGCCGCAGAGAAGCGGACGGCGGATGCCCAAGGCGCGGTATTGACAATTGGCCGGGCGGACTTTATGATGATAAATACGGATTTTGTGTCTGCCGGAGGGGGACGCCGCCTGACATGCGCGGCGAGACGATATCGACGGCGGCGTGCCACCGTGCAGGGCCGCCGCGCTGGAGGAAACGCACTTGGATCGATTGGACCGTACGCAGCGCAGGCGCCGGTATGACGCGCCGCGCGAACAGGAGGCGCCCGCGCCCGTCACCGACGCGCCGCGGCGCACGGGGGACGACGCCCCCCGGCGCGGGGAGCGCCCGGAGCGCGCAGAGCGCCGGCTGGGTCATCGCCCCACGCAGAGTTTGCCCAAACGCCACTACGAATTGCCCAAGCCCGGCGTGCACTTCAACCCGCGCCCGCCCGCGCTGGTCGCAGCGTGCGTGCTGCTGGTGCTGTTCTTTGCGCAGGGCAGCGGCCCCGTGCAGGACCTGCCCGCGGTGAGCGAACGGTACGCCAGCTGGCTGAAGAGCCAAAATACGGTCGTCGTGCAGCCGCTGCCCGGGCCGACGGTGGAGCCTGAATCGACGCTGGCGGCCATCCTGGCGGAGGCGGAGTCCGGGCTGGAGCGGGAGCTGCCCACATCGGCGACGGCCGCGCCCGTGGCGACGGAGGCGCCCAGCCCCTACAAGCACTACGAGCCGGGCGAGCTTTCCTATGAGAGCGACTCGCTGACCGTCACCGTCGAACAGATCCAGGAGGAGGATGTCACCTACTTCCTGGCCGACATCCGCGTGTCCGACCCGCGCCAGCTGCGCACGGCCTTTGCGGGCGAGAAGTACGGCAACGCGGCGTACGAGTCCGTCTCCGACATCGCCGACCGCCACCAGCCGGTCATCGCGGCCAACGCGGACTTTTACAAGTATCACACCAACGGCATCATCCTGCGCAACGGCGAGCTGTACCGCAAGCAGAACAGCACGCGCCACCTGCTGATCATCGACAGCGAGGGCAACATGTCCGCGCTGACCGACCGGCGCGAGAAGCAGGGTCTCGTGGCCAACGAGCTGGCCGAAGCAGGCACCTGGCAGACGTTCGAGTTCGGCCCGGTGCTGGTGGAGGACGGCGAGGCGGTCGAACTGCCCAAGAGCTTCTTCATCCGCACGGCCGACGACCCCGCCTACCGCGAGCCGCGCACCGCCATCGGGCAGATCGGCCCGCTGCACTACATCATGATCGTCGTCGACGGCCGGCGCGAGGGCTACTCCGAGGGCGTCACGCTGCCCGAGCTGCAGCAGCTGTTCCTCAAGCACGGCGCCCAGTTCGCGTTCAACCTCGACGGCGGCGGCTCGACCACGCTCTACTTTGAGGGCGAGGTCATCAACATGCCGTCCTCGGGCGACGAGCGGCGCGTGTCGGACATCGTGATGTTCGTCGACGCGGACGACCTGCCCGAAGAGGAGGGCGCGCAGGATGCGGAATGACCCCGGAAAAGGAGGAGATGCGCCGTGAAACGCGCGATTTGTACGCTGCTGCTGGCCGCGCTGCTGGGATCGGCGTCGGGGGCGCTCGCGGCTGACGGCCCCATGCTCACCGCTGAGGACCTGGCCGAACTGCAACCCGCCTACGAGGCCTTTCTGGATGAGCTGGAGGACCTCATCGTCGAAAAGGGCCTGCTCGCCGACGACCAGCGCGAGGCCTGGCGCATGTACCAGCTGGGCGATTTCTTCCAAAACGGCGGCTACGGCATGATCGCCGCCATGTACACGCCCGACCTGCTCGTCTATGCGCGCGACGTCGACTCGCTCGTCAGCCTCTCGTGCCAGACCGGCGCGGGCCTTCTGGAGCTGCAGACGATGCGCGGCTATACGCCGCTTGACTCCGCCCTGCCCGGCCTGTTGCTGGAGGTCTCCCTCTCCGACGCGGAGGGGATGCCCGTCCCCTGCCGCTTCCGCTTCACCGCCACGCAGGGATCCTTCCTCGCCTGGGACGCGCTGGGCGCGCGCTACGCGGAGGTCGGCATCTCGCTCATCAACGACGGCAGGCCGGTGTACTGGTCCAATCCGCCGCTGACCTCCGACGAGCTGGCACAGCCGCCCGTCATCACCCTGGAGATCCTCGGCGACAGCGACGACGAGGCGCTCGCTGCCGCAACGCTGACGCTTACGCCCTCTGGCACGGGCTGGCGCGTCGAGGACGGCGCGCTGAAATAGGCGTGTGAATTGAATATTTTCTGTATTTTCCGCGCGGATATGTATTTTTATACGTATCCGCGCGGCATGTTTTACACAGATTTCGCACAGAGAGCCCAACGCTTGTGCAGAAAGCGTCGAAAAACCACCAGCGGTGGGGGAGGGGTTTTCAACAGTTTTCTGCTTACCTGTGTAAAAGTGCAGTGCAGACGCGCGGGACGACCTTGAAAAAAGCTTGAAAACAGGCGGGTTTTTTGGTATCATAGACGTGGTTTCGCAAAAGATTTCCACAGGATGTGGAAAGTGCTGTGCAAAAAATCCACAGCTTCCACATTTCGGGCAGGTTCGCGCGGCCGGGTGTGCATAGGCTTGCAGACCGCGCAGGCGGGGAGCGGAAAGGGAAGGATGAACTCGATGGACTACGAAGAGATATGGGAGAAGGCGACCGTGCTGCTGCGCGAGGATCTTCCGGACGTCTCCTACAAGACGTGGATTGCCTCCTCGCTCAAGCCCGTGGCGCTGGCGGACGACCGGCTGTACCTGGAGGTCGTCAGCGACTTCATGCGCAAGACGATCCTGGGCCGCTATCAGGAGCTGATCTCCAACGCGGTGCAGGAGGTGGCGGGCCGCGCGCTGACCGTCGAGTACATGACCCCGCAGGAGCGCGCCGCATGGCAGGGCCGGCGGCGCGAGGAGGGCGGCGACGCGCTGACGATCTCGGGCGTGAACATGTTCAACCCCAAGTCGACGTTCGACACGTTCGTCGTGGGCAACTCCAACCGGTTCGCGCATGCGGCGTCGCTGGCGGTGGCCGAGGCGCCGGGCGAGGCGTACAACCCGCTGTTCCTGTACGGCGGCGTGGGCCTGGGCAAGACGCACCTCATGCACGCCATCGGCCACTACATCCAGCAGCAGTTCCCGGCGATGCGCCTGCTGTACCTGTCCAGCGAGACGTTCACCAACGAGCTGATCCAGGCGATCAAGAACAACAAGAACGTGGAGTTTCGCAACCGCTTCCGCAACGTGGACGTGCTCATGGTCGACGACATCCAGTTCATTGCGGGGCGCGAGTCCACGCAGGAGGAGTTCTTCCATACGTTCAACGCGCTGCACGGCGCGGGCAAGCAGATCATCATCTCCTCGGACAAGCCGCCCAAGGAGATCGCCCGCCTGGAGGAGCGCCTGCGCTCGCGCTTTGAGTGGGGCCTGATCGCCGACATTCAAAAGCCCGACATCGAGACGCGCGTGGCCATCCTGCGCAAGAAGGCAGACAGCGAGCGCATCGCTGTGGACGACGAGGTGCTCGAGCTGATCGCCGCGCGCATCGAGTCCAACATCCGCGAACTGGAGGGCGCGCTCACGCGCGTGGTGGCGTTCGCGTCGCTCACCGGCCGCTCCGTCGACGCGCAGCTGGCCGAGGAGGCGCTGCGCGACATCCTGTCCGTGCGCGACCCCAAGCGCATCACCTGCGAGCTGATCCAGCAGGCGGTGGCCGAATACTACGGCGTGTCCGTCGCGGACATCGTCGGGCAAAAGCGCAAGCGCGAGATCGCGCTGCCGCGCCAGGTGGCGATCTATCTCACCCGTGAGATGACGGAGATGTCCCTGCCGCGCATCGGCGACGCGTTCAAGCGCGACCACTCGACGATCATGCACTCCTGCGACAAGATCGCGGAGATGGCCAAGACCTCCGCGGAGATGGCCGCGACCGTCGACGACCTGAAAAAGCGCATCCAGGAAAAGTAAAGCCCTGTGCGAGAAGAGGAGGAACGAGCGATGGAACCCGTCATCCGCATCCGAAACGAACAGACAGCCGACCGCGCGCGGGTCGAGACGCTCACGCGCGAGGCTTTCTATAATCTCTATGTACCGGGCTGCGTGGAGCACTACCTGGTGCACATCATGCGCGAGCACGCGGACTTCATCCCGGAATTGGATTTCGTCGTCGAGCGCGACGGCGAGGTCATCGGCAACATCATGTACACCCGGGCCCGGCTCGTGGACGAGGCGGGCGGCGAAAAGCCGGTCCTGACGTTCGGACCTGTGTGCATCGCGCCGGCATACCAGCGCCAGGGCTACGGCCGGCAGCTCATCGAGCACTCCTTCGCGCGGGCCGTCGAGCTGGGCTATGACACGGTCGTCATCTTCGGAAGCCCGGCCAACTACGTCGGCCGCGGGTTTCAGAGCTGCCGGCGCTTTGGCGTGCGCGCGGCCAACGGCACCTATCCGGCGGCGATGCTGGTGAAGGAGCTGATCCCCCACCGGCTGGACGGGCGGCAGTGGACCTACTTCGAGAGCCCGGTCATGGAGATCGACGAGGAGGCCGCGCGGCGCTACGACGACGCGCTGCCGCCCATGGAAAAGAAGCGCCTGCCCAGCCAGGAGGAGTTTTACATCCTCAGCCACGCCACCCTGGCGTGAGGCCGCGCAGCCAGAAAAAAGCGACGCCCCGTCTTCGCATGGAAGGCGGGGCGTTGAGTTTTTGCAGGACGCATCGGGAGATCAGTCGATCGGGGCCGTGGTCGCGCCGTCGGCGACGTCCGCAAAGCCGCTGCCGAAGTCCTCCGTGCCCGCGTTTTCCTCGCTCATGGCCAGGGCGGCGATTTCCTCTTCGGTCAGGCCGGCAAGCGGGTCGTCCATCTCGCTGGGCGTCGTGTCGCCGGGCTCGTAGACGGGGATCTCCGTCGCGGCCGGGGACGGCGAGGGCAGGGGCACCTGCTGGCTCTGGGAATGGAATAGGAAGATGGCGCCGAGCGTGACGGCCAGCAGCACGAGCAGCACGGCGAGCAAAAGGATCAGCCTTCGGTTCAAGGGATATCGCCTCCTCCCGGCGTGGGGCCGGTTATCCAAGTTCAATCAGGCCGTAGTCTCCGTCGTTGCGGCGGTAGACCGTGCAGACCTGCTTGCTGTCCGCATTGAAGAACGTGAAGAACGCGTGGCCGAGCAGGTTCATCTCCAGGATGGCGTCCTGTACGGTCATGGGCTTGCTCTCATAGCGCTTGACCTTGACGACGGCGAAGGCGTCTTCGGGCTCGTCGGCCTCGGGCGCAAGCTCGGGCACCTCGCGCAGGCGGCGGTTCAGGCGGGTCTTGTGCTTCTTGATCTGGCGCTCGAGGATGTCGATGCCCTTGTCCAGCGCGGGCAGCGACAGGTCGCGCTCCTCGTTTTCCGTGCGCATCTGGTGGCCGCCGTAGGGCATGGTGATCTCTACCTTATAGATCCCCTTGCGCTCGGTGATCTTGACCACAATCGTGGAGGCATCCTCTTCCTCGCCGCGATAGTAAACGCCCAGGCGCTGCAAGAGCCTTTTTTCCATCGTGTCCAGGACGTTCTGAGGGACGTGGGCATCCTTGGTGATGAAACGAACGATCATTTGAAAGCCTCCTTTGGCATCGTGTTTCGGCATCTTTCTTTATGCCGGCCTTCAAATCCGTCTTCTCTGTGTTTATTATACCGTATCGACAGATGAAAAGCAACCAAATTGTCCCTCGTTCACAAAGATGCCTCAATTGGATTGCTTGACAGGGAGAGGGCCCCATGCTATACTGGCCCAAAGCGGGCACAGGAGGGGGAAGCGGCGTGCACGGCGCGTTCAAGCGGTCGGTCGTCTGGCCGGGCGTGGCCTTCCACGCGGTGGAGACGTTTCATTTTGCGTGCGCAGGGGAGGCGTGCGCCCTTTTGGACGCCGCGCGGCCATCCGGATGCCCGGAGGTAGGGCAAAGCCGCCTTTTTGGCAGGCCCGGCGCGCGGCGCCGGGCCTTTTTCATATGGAGATGAGAGGAAGCACATGAAGCGAAATGGGCAATGCCAGGGGAGCGCCCGGCGTGCGGTGCGGCCGTTTTTCGCCACGGTCCGGCTGTGCGCGCGCCAGACGCTGGACGGCAACCTGCTGGGCATATATGGCGAATATGCCGTACGATTTGTGCAGTTTGCGCTGCTGACGATGATCTGGCGCGCGCTTGCGGCCCAGGGGGCGGACCTGGGCGGCATGACGCTGCGCGCGCTGCTGACGTATACGCTGATGGCGTCGGTGTGGCGCCAGCAGCTGAACGTCCTGACCCCGGCGACGTCGGCGCTGTGGGAGGGTTCGATCATCGGGCGATTTACGCGGCCGGTGTCGATCCTGACCAGCCTGGCCGCGGAGACGGTCGGCCGCTGGTGGGTGCCGGTGTTTGTGCTCTACAGCCTGCCGCTGTTGCTGCTCTCGCCGCTGCTGGGCATCTCCTGCCTGCCGGCGGGCGGGTTGTGCGGCGCGCTGGCGCTGTGCAGTCTGGCGCTGAGCGCATCGCTGGGCTTTGCGCTGGACCTGTGCTTTGCGGCGCTGGCCATGCGGCTGAAGAACGGCTGCTGGGCGGCGACGCAGGTGCGCGAGGCCGTATATGAGCTGCTGAGCGGCGCGGCGATCCCCTTTGCGCTGATGCCGGCGCCGGTGGCGCGCGCGCTTTCGCTGCTGCCCTTCGGCTCGCTGGCCAGCGCGCCGCTGACGATCTATGTCGGCACGGCGGACCCGCTGCCCACGCTCGCGTTGCAGGCGGCGTGGAATGCGACGCTGTGGCCGGCGGCGCTGTACGTCTTTCGCCGCAGCCGGGAGAGGATGGTGTCCTATGGCGGATGAATGGCGGGCGCTTTGGCGCCTGTACCGCGTATATGCGCGCATGGACCTGCTGTGGTTCCTGCGCGACCTGCGCTACTGCCTGCTGCAGATGGCGGCGGATCTGGTGAGCGCGGCCGCGTGTGTGTCGGGCATCTTCCTGCTGGCCGCGCGCTTTGACGGGCTGGGAGGCATGAGCCGGCCCGAGGTGCTCTTCCTGCTGGGCTATGCGACGCTGGTGGACGGCGTATACATGCTGCTGTTTGCAAACAACAATGCGGGCCAGATCAGTCGGGTCATCGGGCGCGGCCAGCTGGACCACTGTATGCTCCAGCCCGTGCCGCTGTGGGTGCAGCTGCTCGCATGCGGGTTTGCGCCCGTATCCGGATGCAGCCTGCTGCTGTGCGGAGCAGGGGTGACGGCCTGGGCGGCGGCCTGGGGCGGCCTGCGGGTGAACGCGCTGCTGCTGGCGCTGTGCGCGCTGTGCTCGTGCGCGGTGATCGTCAGCGTGGTGTATCTCATCTCGTGCCTGGCGTTTTACGCGCCCGTCGCCGCGGAGGAGATCGCCATGGAGGCGCGCGGCCTCTTCGGCGAGATGAAGGGATACCCGCTGGGCGGGCTGCCGGTGGCCTTTCAGGCGCTGCTGTGCACGCTCGCGCCCGTGGCGCTGACGGGCTGGGCGCCCGTCCGGCTGCTGCTGGGACAGGCTGCGCCCATCGGGTGGCTGATGCTGCCCCTGAGCGCGGCGACGGCAATCGTGCTCATGTGTTGCGCCTTCCGAAAGGGGTTGAGGTATTATGCGACCTGCGGATGCAGTCGCTACTCCGGCTTTGGACATCGTTGATGCCGGAAAGGTCTATCAGCAGTGGCAGCGCACGGGGCGCGCGCGCGACATCGTGCAGAACCTGCTGCGTCCGCAGCGGCGCACGGTCCGCGCGCTCTCGCACCTGACGCTGCGCGTGATGCCGGGCGAATTCGTCGCGTATGCGGGCGCGAACGGCGCGGGCAAGTCCACGACGATCAAGCTGCTCTCGGGCATCCTGCTGCCCAGCGAGGGCACGGTGCGCGTGCTGGGGCTCGACCCGGCGAAGGACCGCATCGCGCTGATGCGCCGCATCGGCGTGTGCTTCGGCCAGCGCACGGAGCTGTGGTGGGACCATCCGGTGATCACCAGCTTTGAATGGAAGCGGGACGTGTGGGGCATCCCCGGCCCGACATACCGTCGGAACCTGGACATGGTCACGCAGCTGCTGGACCTGGGCGACATCCTGCACACGTTTGCGCGGGAGCTGAGCCTGGGCCAGCGCATGCGCGCGGACCTGGGCATGCTGCTGCTGCACTCGCCGGAGGTGATCTTCCTGGACGAGCCGACGCTGGGCCTGGACGTGCTGGCCAAGCAGCGCATGATCGACTTCCTGCGCCAGATCAATCGCGAGTCGGGCGTCACGATCCTGGTGACCAGCCATGACATGGACGACCTGGAGGCGATGGCGCAGCGCATCGTGCTGCTGCGCGACGGCGAGAAGGCGTTTGACGGCGACTTCGCGTCGCTGCGGCGGGCGGCGGGCGCCTATGCGCGGGTGCGCGTGCGCGCGCCGGGGCCGGCGCCGCAGGTCGAGGGCGCGACGTATCTGTCCTCACAGGACGGCGTGCACGAGTACGCGTTCGATGGGGCGGGGCGCGGCGTGCAGGCGCTGCTGGGCTCGCTGGCGCGGTGTCCGCTCGTGCAGGACGTGGAGATCGGCAAGGCGCCGATCGAGGACGTCATCGCGGGGCTATACAGGGCATGGCGCGAGGCGCGAAGCTAAAAAGGGACGGGCGGCGAAAGCCGTCCGTCCCGAGGCATTTACCTGACCGGCAGCACGTAGCCGATCTTCTTCATGGCCTTTTGCAGCGTGCGGTTGGCGATGCGCGCGGCGCGCTCCGCGCCCTCGCGCATGACGCCCTCCAGGTACGCCTTGTCCTTGACGATGCGGGTATACTCCGCCTGGATGGGCGAGAGCGCGGCCACGACCGCGTCGGCGACCTCCTGCTTGAGCTCGCCATAGCCCTTGCCTGCCAGGCGCTCGCCCGCGGCCTGCGGCGTCTCGCCGCTGAGCGCGGAGAGGATCGAGAGCAGGTTGGACACGCCCGGCTTGTGCTCCGGGTCGAAGCGGATGCAGGCGTCCGAGTCCGTGACCGCGCGCTTGATCTTGCGGCGCACGGCGTCCGGCGCGTCGAGCATGCTGATGAAGCACTCCTCGGGGTCGGACTTGGACATCTTGCGCGTGGGATCCTGCAGGGACATGACGCGCGCGCCCGTCTTGGGGATGAAGCCCTCCGGAATGGTGAACACGTCGCCGTAGAGGCCGTTGAACCGCTGCGCGATGTCGCGGCAGATCTCGATGTGCTGCTTCTGGTCCGCGCCCACGGGCACCAGGTCCGTCTGGTACAGCAGGATGTCCGCGGCCATCAGCACCGGATAGGTGAACAGGCCCGCGTTGACGTTGTCCGCATGCTTCTGGCTCTTGTCCTTGAACTGGGTCATGCGCGAGAGCTCGCCCATGTAGGTGTAGCAATTGAGCAGCCAGGCCAGCTCCGCGTGCGCGGGCACGTGGGATTGCAGATAGAGGATGTTCTTCTGCGGATCAAGCCCGATGGCCAGCAGCAGGGCGATCAGCTCCTGCGTCTGCCGGCGCAGACCGGCCGGATCTTGGCGCACGGTGATGGCGTGCAGGTCGGCCACGGCATAGATGCAGTCATATGTATCCTCCAGGAGCTTCCAGTTGCGCATTGCGCCGATGTAATTGCCAAGCGTCGGGGTGCCCGACGGCTGAATGCCGGAATAGATGCGCTTTCTGGGCGCGGAAACCGACGGATTGTCCATGGGAAAGCCCTCCCTCATTTCACTGGTCTTGCCATAGCACAAATTTTATCACAACGGGGACATAACCGCAAGGGTTCGTGTTATAATGGTGCCAATCCGTCTGCGGGAGCCTCCCGTCGCAGAAAGAAGGGATAATGAGATGAAGAAAAAGGCGTTTGCCGCGCTGCTGGCCCTGCTGCTGCTCGTGCCGTCGGTCGGTCTGGCGGCGTTCCCCTACGTGCGCGCCTCGTGCTATCCGGTCTACCTGGCGTGCGTCGCGGCGGGCTGCGACCCGCAGAAGACGGACATGTTCCTCATGCCCCAGGGCGGGTACATGGAGGAGTACGTGCTCAGCGAGCCTGATCTGCTGCGCTCGCAGGAGGCGGACATCGTCGCGCTGCTGGGCGGCGGGCTGGAGAGCTTCCTGAACTATTTGGCCCAGGAGGGCATGAAGCCGATGATCGTCGCGGGCGCGGACGTGGAGCGCATCGAGGGGCGTATCCTCGACCCGGACGAGGACACGCAGCCCGCGGACAATCCCTATGTGTGGCTGTCGCCCGCGCGCTGGGGCGAGGTGGTGCACGGCGTCAGCGCGGCGCTGTGCCAGCTGGATCCGACGAACGAGGGCGTCTATACTGCGGCGCTGGCGGCTGCGCTGGAGGCGGTGGAGCGCGTGCAGACGGCCATGGACGAGCAGCTGGGATTCTTTGCGGGCCGGCAGGTCGTGGTGATGCACCCGGCGCTCGCGTATCTGGCGCTGGACGCGGGGCTGGACGTGGTGCTGACGGTCGAGCGCGATCCCGGCCAGCAGCCGTACGCGGGCGACGAGGAGGCCCTGCTGGAGCTGCTCGCGCCCTATCCCGATGCGGTCGTGCTCGTGGAGGACACCGCGCCGCAGATGCTGCTCAGCCTGCCCGGTTACGACGTCGCGGCGCTGGACGTGCTCCTCACGGGTCCGCTGTCGGGCGACCGCACCGCGTGGGAGGACGCCATGACGCACAATATTGAGGTGCTGGCGGACGCGTTGAGCGGCGCGGGCGGCCAATGAGATGACGATAGAGGAGAAACGACATGGACGATCTGTTTACCGCCTCGCGGGAGGGACTCAAGCCGCTCGCCGACCGCATGCGCCCGCGCACGCTGGATGAGTTCATCGGCCAGCGGCACATCGTCGGCCCGGGCAAGCTGCTGCGGCGCGCCATCGAGGCCGACCGCCTGACCTCCTGCATCTTCTGCGGGCCGCCCGGCTGCGGCAAGACGACGCTCGCCTCCATCATCGCCCATACGACGCGGGCGGCGTTTGTGCAGCTCAACGCCGTCACCAGTGGCGTGGGCGAGGTGCGCGAAGTCGTCAAGGAGGCGCAAAACCGCCTGTCGCTCTATGGCCAGGTGACGTACCTGCTGCTGGACGAGTGCCACCGCTGGAGCAAGTCCCAGTCCGACTCGATCCTGCCGGCCATCGAAAAGGGCACCGTGCGCTTCATCGGCTCGACGACGGAGAATCCATTCATCGCCATGACGCCGGCGATCGTCAGCCGGTGCCGGGTGTTCCAGTTCGAGCCGCTCTCGCAGGAGGATGTGGAGACCGCCATGCTGCGCGCGCTGGAGGACCCCGAGCGCGGCCTGGGCGGGCAGCGGATTGAGCTTGCGACCGAGGCGCTGCACCACATCGCCCAGGTGGCCAACGGCGATGTGCGCTCCGCGCTGGGCGCGCTGGAGCTGGGCGCGCTCACCACTGCGCCGGATGAGCAGGGCGTCGTGCGCTTCACGCTGCAGGTGGCGGAGGAGTCGATTCAGCGTCCGGTCATCCGCTGCGACGAGTCGCTCTACTACGACATGCTCTCGGCCTTCTGCAAGAGCCTGCGCGGCTCGGACAGCGACGCGGCGCTGGCGTGGTATGCGCGCCTGACGTATGCGGGCGTCGATCCCCGGCTGATCGTGCGGCGCATCATCGCCCACGCCAGCGAGGACGTGGGCCTGGCCAACCCGACGGCGATGCTGCAGGCCGTTGCGGCCGGGCATGCGCTGGAGCTGGTCGGCATGCCGGAGGCGCGCCTGCCCATCGCGCAGGCGATCTGCGCGGTGTGCGAGAGCCCCAAGTCCAACAGCGTCAGCGTGGCGGTGGATGCGGCCATGCAGGACGCGCAGCGCGGCGGATTCGGACCCGTGCCGGTGCACCTGCGCGACACGCACTATAAGGGAAGCGACCGCATGGGCGCTGGCGTGGGATACAAATATCCGCACGACTTTCCAGGGCACTACGTCGCGCAGGACTACATGCCGCCGGAGGTGGCCGGACGGCGCTACTACCGGCCCAGCGACCAGGGGAGCGAGTTCAAGATCCGCGAGCGGCGGCGTCAGCGAGGGCAGGCATAAAAAGATGAAAAAACTTTAAAAAACCCCTTGACAGATGCGCGAGAAGGAGATATAATAACCAAGCTGTCAGCGAGCGATAGCAAAAAGCTTTCGCAAGCTGCACAGAAACGATCCTTGAAAACGATACAGAATAGAGAAACGCAAACGCAAGGAAAGACAGTTGATTCCGAAATG
>DVFJ01000019.1 GCA_018713325.1 Candidatus Onthenecus intestinigallinarum
CCTGCCTATGACGTCCGCTTTATCGCCATCAACGACGATGTGGACAGCGCCAAAGGGGAAAATGATTTTGCGGTGTTCAAAAATGTATTCAACGACTACTACGCCAAGGATACCAGCAAGAAAATCCGGGCAGTGGTAAAGATGCGGGGTGAAGCCGGGGAGCATATCGCCAGCAATCCGCCCTATGGCTACATAAAAGACCCGCAGGACAAAAAGAAATGGATCGTGGATGAAGAAGCGGCAAAGGTGGTACAGCGTATCTTTAACCTCTGCATTGCGGGGAAAGGCCCCATGCAGATTGCAAAAATCCTCACAGCCGACAGGGTACTGACCGTCACCGCCTATCATGCGAAGCAGAAAGGCTGGGCCATGCCGGAAAACCTATACCGTTGGGATACCAACGCCGTGCTTAGAATTTTGGAGCGGCGGGAGTACACGGGCTGTACCGTGAACTTCAAGACCTATACCAAGTCTCTGAAATTCAAAAAGCGGATGGAAAACCCGGTTGAGAACCAGCGGGTTTTTGAGGACACCCAGCCCGCCATCATTGAGAAGGGACAGTGGGAACGGGTGCAGGAACTGCGGAAGAACAAACGCAGGCCGACAAAAACAGGAAGAACCAGCATATTCTCCGGCCTTCTCTACTGCGCCGACTGCGGAGCAAAGCTGTATTTCTGCACCTGCAGCACTTACAAGGATGACAGCCAGAACCATTTCGTCTGCTCCAATTACAAGAGCAACACCGGCTCCTGCAAAATCCACTATATCCGGGAACAGGTGCTTTACCGGATCGTGTTGGAAACCATACGGCAGACATTGAGTTATGTCCGTATGTTCCGGAAGGATTTCAAGTTGGAAATGCTGGCGCAGGATGAGGAAAGCCGCAAGGCAGAACTGGCAGAAAAACAGAAAGCCCTCTCCGGGGCGAAAAAGCGGATGGAGGATTTAGACCGGATTATCCAGCACATCTATGAGGACAATGTGCTGGGCAAGCTGTCTGATAGCCGGTACTTAAAATTATCCCGCCAATACGAGAAGGAGCAGGCGGAGATTGAGCAGCTTGCCGCTGTACTGGAACGGGAAATTGAAACACAGGCCGGGCAGGTTTCCAATGTGAACGAGTTTCTGAAGCTGGTGGACAAGTACCTGGATATTCCAGAACTTGACGCTGCCATTCTCAATGAGCTTGTGAGCAAGATCGTGGTGCACAGCCCGGTAAGGGAGAACGGGAGGAAGCATGTGCAGATAGATTTATACTTTACCTATGTGGGGCAAATCCGCATCCCTTTAAAGATCGGAAGGGAGTCCCTAAACGAATCGGAACCGGCGTGATTTAACACACCGGTTCCTGCCAAATTTCTTTTTACTTCCTTATGGGACGCTGCATAACGGCCGGGGGCCTTTTTTATTTTGCGCTTTCATGGTATAATGATTTGCTTCTAAGCCAATATTGATCCCTATCACGCACGGGAGGGTACCATGTCGCTTTTCGTAGATCAGGTAAAAATCACCGCCAAGGCCGGCAACGGCGGCGACGGCGCGGTGTCCTTTCACCGCGAGAAATACGTGCAGAACGGCGGCCCCGACGGCGGCGACGGCGGCCGCGGCGGTAGCGTCGTGCTGCTGGCGGATCCCAACATGCACACGCTGATGGACTTCCGCTTCCGGCGCAAGTACGTCGCCGAGGGCGGGCAGAACGGCTCGGGCCGCCTGTGCAAGGGCAAGAGCGGCGAGGACTTGATCGTCAAGGTGCCGGTCGGCACGGTCGTGCGCGAGGTGGCCACGGGCCGCCTGTGCGCGGACATGCACGAGGCCGGCCAGCGCCATGTGCTGCTGCACGGCGGGCGCGGCGGCTGGGGCAACAGCCACTTTGCGACCTCCACGCGCCAGGCGCCGGGCTTTGCCAAACCGGGGCAGAAGTGCGAGGCGCGCGAGTTTGAGCTGGAGCTCAAGTCCATCGCGGATGTCGGGCTGGTCGGCTATCCGAACGTGGGCAAGTCGACCATCCTGTCCGTGGTGACGTCCGCCAAGCCCAAGATCGCCAACTACCACTTTACCACGCTCACGCCGAATCTGGGCATCGTGCGCCATCGCGGCGAGGATTTCGTCCTGGCCGACATCCCCGGGCTCGTCGAGGGCGCGCACGCGGGCGTCGGCCTGGGCCACGCGTTCCTGCGCCACGTCGAGCGCACGCGCCTGCTCGTGCACGTGGTGGATGTGTCCGCCAGCGAGGGCCGCGACCCGGTGGAGGACTTTGAGCACATCGTCGACGAGCTGGCCTGCTACGGCGCGCTGGCCGACCGCCCGCAGATCGTGGCGGCCAACAAGGTCGACCTGCCGGGCGCGCAGGAGCATTTGCAGCGCCTGCGCGAGCACCTGCGCCTGACGGACATCGAGGTCTATCCCGTCAGCGCGGCGACGCGCCAGGGCTTTGACGCGTTGCTGGACGCGGTCGTGCGCGCGCTGGCGCAGCTGCCGCCCATCGAGGTGTACGAGGCGGAGCCCGAGCCCGTCCAGGCGGATGCGCTCGCGCCGTTTACGGTGCGCCGCGAGAACGAGCTGTACGTCGTGGAGGGGCCGGCGGTGGAGCGGCTGCTCGACTCGGTCAACTTCGACGACGAGGAATCGCTGAACTGGTTCCACCGCACGTTGCGCCGGCTGGGCGTCATCGACGCGCTGCGCGAAAAGGGCGCGGCGGAGGGCGACACCGTCGCCATCGCGGACATGGAATTCGACTTTGTGGAGTGAGGAGAAACGCATATGACGAGTAAACAGCGGGCCATGCTGCGCGGCATGGCCAATACGCTCCAGCCCATCCTGCACGTGGGCAAGGACGGCGTGACGGACAACATCGTGCAGCAGGCCTGGGAGGCGCTGGAGGCGCGGGAGCTGATCAAGGGCACGGTGCTGGAGACGTCGCCGCAGAGCGCGCGCGAGGTCATCGCCCAGCTGTGCGAGCGCACGCACGCCGAGCCCGTGCAGTGCATCGGCAACCGGTTCGTGATCTACCGGCCCGCCAGCAAGAATCCGAAGATCGTGCTCGAGTGAGCAGAACAAGGCCGGGGCTTTCAAAGCCCCGGCCTTTGGCGTGGTCAGATGATCTCCAGCGCGTCCCGGTCCGGCAGCGGCGGGAACGGGCGCGAGGGAAGGCTCTGGTACCAGAACGCGACGGAGGAGATGTCGTCCTGCAGGGGCAGGTAACGGCCGCCGCTGCGCCAGCCCAGCGCCTGGATCGTCACGCGCAGGCGCTCGTCAAAGCGCACGGGATCGACGATGTGCCAGCGGTACAGCCCGAAGCGCTGCTGCGAGCGGTAGACGCCGTCTGGCTCGATCACCTGCGGCATGCCTGAATAGGGCGTGGTGAAGGGCGCATAGCGGTGGGTCTTCTGGTTTTCAAAGTTGTACGAGCCGCAGAAGTAGTCCTCCGTGCCCGTGCCGCAGATCGTGGGCGCGTCGGTGTCGCCGTCGATGTAGAACTTGATCTCGCCTTCGCCCCACCAGCCGCAGTTGTTCACGCCCCAGCACATGTACACGCCCACGTACTGGCCCCGGCCCTCCACGCCGTCCAGGATGGTGTACACGTCCTTGTAGGGCAGGGGATTCACCCGGCGGAACTGCGCATGGAAGTAGGCGACGTTCTCGGGCAGGTCGCACAGCGTGTAGTCGACCTGATAGAAGAGCACCATCTCCTGCGGCGCGCGGTTTTCCACGGTGATGCGGCAGCGCTTGCGGAAGGGCATCTTCCAGTAGCAGTTGAATGCGGAGCCGGGATTGACGCACACGGCCAGCGAGGAGATCTGCGCGTACTCGCCCCAACCGCAGGCGAAGAAGTCGCCGACAGGGCATTCGACGCTCGGGTAGGCCTGGTCGTCCCAATAGAAGCGCAGGATCGCGTCGCGCCAGGCGCCGGTCGGCGTCATCCAGATGTGGTCGATCGTGCCGGGGCCTTCGATGTCGCCCAGCGTGAAGGTCTCGCCCGCCTTGATGACGACGAAGGGATTGACCTTCCAGCCGGCGCCCAGGTCGCGCGCGGCATTGCGGGCGCTGCCCTGCTCCAGCGGGCACAGGCCGCCGCGGCCGGGCGCGCCGTCGGGATTTTCAGGGGAGAGGGAGCGGCTCTTCGCGCGCGAGAGCAGCGCGAGGTCGGCCAGACCGCCGCCGAGGGGGTGGAACATGCGAAAAACGCCTCCTTCGAGCAAAATGCTGCCTACAGTATAGCAGAGCGGCGGGCGGATGAACAGGCGCGGGACGCAGGTGCGAAGAAAAATGCAACCTCCCCGCCCGGCAAAGCGGACGGGGAGGCAAAACGCGTGGACCGTCAGTCCAGAAATTCCTCGTTGAGCGTGACGCCGAAGTCGCGCGCGATGGCGCGCAGGTCGTCGTCTTCGATCGTCTGGCGGATGCCCTGGCCGCAGGAGAGGGCCAGCACGTGGATCTGCGCGGCCTTCTCGATGGTGTGCATCAGGCCGAAGGTCGTGTCAAAGTCCGGGCCGGAGACGAACAGGCCGTGGTGCGCCCAGACGGCCGCGTCGAAGCGCTTCATCAATTCGCTCGTGGCCATGGCGATCTGCGGGCCGCCGGGGACCATCCACGGCACGACGCCCACGCCCTGCGGGAAGACGACCGGGCACTCCGTGGCGCTCTTCCACAGCGCGCGGGTGAAGTCGCGGCTGGTGAGCGGCAGCACGTACGTCAGCGCGATGACGTGCGCCGGGTGCGCGTGGTAGATCACGCGGCAGGCGCCGTCTGTGGCCTGCACGCGCACGGCATGGTTCATGAAGTGGCTCTCGAATTCGCTGGTGGGGCGTCCGCCCTTCGTCAGGCCCCAGACGATGCGGAAGGCGTCGCCTTCCTCGTTGATCTGCACGATGCACAGGTTCTCCTGCGGGCAGCGGGCGACGTTTTGAAAATACTTGCCGCTGCCGGTGGCGATGAAGTGCTCGCCCGCCAGGTGCGGCGCGCGCACGCCCATGCGCACATACGGGCGGTCATAGGCGAAGAAGGGCGCGGCCAGCGCCGCCTCCTCGCGCGTCATGCGGTAGGTCAGGTTGCCGCCGTTGCGCTCGTGCCAGCCCTGCTGCCAGCCGGCCTCGCAGGTGCGTATGTAGTCCTGCATGCACGCGATGTCCAGAATGCTGTTCATGTCCGAATCGACCTCCGTCTCTTGTCAGGCGCGGCAGGAGAGCACGTCGCGCTCGTAGCGCCGCACCTCGGGCAGCCATTCGCCGTCCTGCGGCGCGCCGCATACGCGGCAGTACTGCGCCCAGACCTCGCCGAAGGGCAGCGTCTTGAGCTCCTCCTGGCGCACCAGCAGCGCGGTGAAGTCGCCGGCGTCCTGCAGCGACTTCAGCTCGGCATGGGGCGTGAGCAGCGCGAGGAGCAGCGCCTTTTGCACGTTGCGCAGGCCGACCGCCCATGCCGCCACGCGGTTGATGGACGCGTCGAAGTAGTCCAGCGCGATGTTCACGCGCCCCTCCAGGCCGCCGCAGCGCACGATCTCGGCGCAGATCTCGCGCGTCTCGTCGTCCAGGCGCACGACGTGGTCGCTGTCCCAGCGCATGGGGCGCGTGATGTGCAGCGCGATCTCGGGGAAGAAGGCGAGCATCGCCGGGATCTTGTCGCTGACCATCTCCGTGGGGTGGTAGTGGCCGTTGTCCATGAGCGGGATGCACTTGTCCATGTGCAGCGCCGCGTAGCCGAGCGCGAACTCCGCGCTGCCTACGGTGTAGGCCTCGACGCCGATGCCGAAGACCTTCGACTCGATGCAGGGCTTGACCAGATGGAAATCATACGGCTCGGAGAGGATCTCGTCGATCGAGTCGCGGTAGCGCAGGCGCGGGCCCATGCGGTCGGCGGGCACGTCCTTGAAGCCGTCGCCCGTCCAGATGTTCATGACGCACGGCTGGCCCAGCTCCCGCGCCAGGTATTCGCTGATGCGGATGCACGCCTTGCCGTGGTCGATCCAGAAGCGGCGCGTCCCCGCGTCGGGCGAGGCGAGCGTCAGCGGGTCGCAGCGGGGGTGGGAGAAGAACGTCGGGTTGAAATCCGCGCCCAGTCCGCGCTCGCGGCAGAAGGCCACCCAGCGCTCAAAGTGCCGGGGCTCGATCGCGTCGCGGTCGGCCCAGCCGCCGCTGCGCGCGTCGAAGATGGCGTAGCAGGCGTGCAGGTTCAGCTTCTTGCGGCCCGGGCAGAGCGAGAGCGCCAGGTCCAGGTCGTCCATCAGCTCCTCGGGCGTGCGGGCGCGGCCGGGATAGTTGCCGGTCGTCTGGATGCCGCCGGTCAGCGGTCCGCCGCCCTTCTGGTCAAAGCCGCGCACGTCGTCGCCCTGCCAGCAGTGCAGGGAGACGGGCACGCGCCGCAGCCGCTCGATGGCGGCGTCGGCGTCCACGCCGGCGGCGGCGTACTGCGCGCGGGCATGTTCATATGCACTCATGGTCAAACCTCCTTTGGATCGCCCTGGGGCGTCACAATGTCGATGGGGAAGCTCTCGCGCACGAGCGCGCGCGCCGCCTCGCGGGAAGCGATTTCGCCCGCGCCGATCATCTGCGCCAGCACGTTGCCCAGCGCCGTGGCCTCCACAGGCCCGGCGGTGACGGGCAGGCCGCACGCGCGCGCGGTCAGCTCGTTCAGGTAGGCGTTCTGGCAGCCGCCGCCCACGATGCACACGCGCCGCACCGGGCGGCCGGAGCGCCGGGACAGCTCGCGCACGGTGCGCGCATAGCTGTCCGCCAGGCTGTGCAAGACGCACGCGCACAGCTCGCCGGGGGTCTGCGGCACGGGCTGGCCGGCCGCGCGGCAGGCATCCCGCACCGCGCGCGTCATGTCCTCGGGCGCAAGGAAGGCGGGATCGTCCACGTCGATGCGCCCGGCAAATCCGTCCGCCAGGCGCGCCTGGGCCGCCAGCTCGCCAAAGCCCGGCCGGCCGGGCAGCTCCGCGCGGATGCGCTGGACGATCCACAGGCCCATGATGTTCTTGAGGTAGCGGATCGTGCCAAAGCAGCCGCCCTCGTTGGTCAGGTTGGCCCGGCGGCTCTCCTCGCTCAGCACGGGCTGGGGCAGCTCCACGCCCATCAGGCTCCACGTGCCGCTGGACAGGTACGCGTCGCCCGGCCCGATGGGCGCGGCCAGCACGGCGGCGGCGGTGTCGTGCGTGGGCGGCAGCACCACGTCGCACGAGAAGCCCACGCGCGCCGCCACCTCGGGCAGCAGCCGGCCCACGCGCGCGCCCGGCTGGCGCAGCGGGCCGAACAGACGGCGCGGCAGGCCGAGCCGGTCGATCAGCTCAAAGTCCCAGTCCCGCCGGCGCGCATCCACCAGCGCCGTCGTCGAGGCGTTCGTGTATTCGCGCGCCGCCACACCCGTGAGGCGGTAGTGCAGGTACTCGGGCATCATCAGCATCGTCTGCGCGCGGGCGAGCGCCTCCGGCTCGCGCTCGCGCAGGTACAGCAGCTGATAGACGGTGTTGAACGGCTGCTTCTGGATGCCCGTGCGCGCGTACAGCTCGGATTCGGACAGCGTGCGGCGCAGCACGTCGTCCATGCCCTGCGTGCGCGCGTCGCGGTAGGCGACCGTGTCGCCGATGAGCCGCCCGTCTCCGTCGAGCAGCGCGAAGTCGACCGCCCACGTGTCGATGCCCATCGACGCGGGCACGACGCCCGCGTCCCTGCATGCCTCCATGCCGCGCAGCACGTGCTCAAGCAGCGCCTGCGCGTCCCACACGAGCCGTCCGCCGCGGCGCTGCATGCCGTTTTCAAACCGGTAGATCTCCCGCAGCGTCAGCCGCCCGCCCTCGATCTGCCCGAGCATGTGCCGCCCGCCGGACGCGCCGATGTCCACAGCCAGGTAGGCCCGTCCCATGCGCATCCCTCCTTTGACTGATTCCAGTATAGCGGAGCGCAGGGAAAAAAGAAAGGACGTGATTTGACCAAAATCACGTCTTGATTTGCCGGGGTCATGCGCGCATCTGACGGCGGTATGCGGCGGGCGTCACGCCGAAGCGCGCGCGGAATGCGCGGTGGAAGTAGCCAGTGTTGTCGTAGCCGACCAGGTCGATGATCCGGCACACGGGCAGGCCGGTCGTGCGCAGCAGGTAGGCGGCCTTGTCCAGGCGCTTGCGGCACAGCAGCGTGCGGTATGTCTCGCCCGTGGCGGCGTGCACGAGGCGGGACAGGCGCGGCAGGGGCACGCCGGTGCGCTCGCACAGCGCGCCCAGAGAGCTGCGGGCATAGTTTTCTTCGATGTCACGCAGCACGCACAGCACGGCCTCGTCTTGCACGCGCCCGGGCTGCGCGCCGGTCTCGCTGCGCAGGCAGGCGGCCAGGTGCATGAACAGCAGCTCCATCGTCGCCTTCTCCAGGCCGCGCAGCCCCTCGTCCGGGGTGAGCAGGCTGAGGACGAGGTTCTCCAGCAGGTTCTGCACGGGCAGGTCGCCGGCCACGTGAAAGAGCAGAAAGCCCGGCGCGTCAGGGCGCGGGGCCAGGCAGCCGGTCAGGAAGCGCCCCAGCAGCGTCTCCTGACCGATGCGCTCGGCGGCGGTGTCGAAGAACTGGGGCAGTACGATGAAGTTGACGGCGATGTCCGACGCATCCGCACGGTCGATGGCGTGGCAGGCGCCCGGGCCCAGCAGCAGCAGCTCGCCCGCCTGCAGCGTGACGGTCTGTGCGTCGTCGATGCGGTGGACCGTCCGGCCGCGGATCATGTAGAGCATCTCGACGTAGTTGTGGCTGTGGCGCGGAAAGGGCGCAAAGCGCGTGTGCTTGCGCAGCGCGATCATCTGGCCGCGGCGCAGCATCTTGTCGCGATCAACGGTGAAGTCCTGCGCGAAGGTATAGGCCGTGCGGTCGACCTGCGCGCCGCTCAGCAGGCGGGCCTCCTCGGGCGTCGTCTCGCCAAGGCGGCGGATCAGCTCTTCGCGCATGCGCATCCCTCCCGTCTACGCCTGATGGCGCGCGAGAAACGCGTCGATCGCCGCGCAGGCCTGCGCGATGGGATCGCCCGTCATGTCCAGCCAGACGATGTCGGGATGGCGGCGGAACCACGTCATCTGCCGCTTGGCAAACTGCTTGATCGCCGTGGCGAGCAGCGCAGTCATCTCCTGCTCGGAGGCGATCTCGCCCGTCAGGTAGCGGCACACGAAGCGGTATTCCAGCCCCAGGCCCAGCAGAAAGTCGCGGCTGACGCCCGCGTCCATCAGGCCGCGCACCTCGTCCACCAGCCCCTCCCGCATGCGCCGCTCCAGCCGCTCGTCGATGCGCGCGCACAGCGTCTGCCGGTCCCACGTGACGCCCAGGCGCAGCGCGTCGTAGCGCGGCTCCTTGCGCGGGGGCTGCAGGTCGCCCGCCTCGATGCGCTCCAGCGCGCGCATGACGCGGTTGCGGTTGTGCGGGTCGACGCTCGCGCCGGGCATGCGCTCCATGAGCATCTCGTACAGGCGGGGCGTGGAGAACGTCTCCAGATGCGCGCGGTAGGCCAGGTCGGGCGCGCGGTCCGAGAGCGCGTAGCCGTCTGCGACGGCGTCGACGTACAGCCCCGTGCCGCCGACAATGAACGGGAGCCGGCCGCGGCCGCGGATCTCCTCGATCGCCGCATAGGCCATGCGCTGAAAGTCGGCCATGGAGAAGAAGTCGCCGGGCTCGCACACGTCCAGCAGGTGGTGCGGCACGCCCTTCATCTCCTCGGGCGTGATCTTGCCGCTGCCCAGGTCCAGCCCGCGAAAGACCTGGCGCGAATCGGCGGAGACGATCTCACCCCCGTAGCGCAGGGCGAGCTCGACCCCCAGGCCGCTCTTGCCCGAGGCGTTGGTGCCGACGACGGCGATGAGGGGCGGCAGGCTGTGCATGGAACATTTCTCCTCACGTGCTTGTTGCTTCCCATTATAACAGATCGCCGCGCGCGGGACAAGCGCCCGTGCGCGGCGATCGTTGGATCAGAGTGCACCGAGCCGATAGACAATGCCGGCGCGGCGATCCTTGAACGTGAGCGCGTCCTCTGATTCCTCCGGCAGGCAGCGACCGGCGAGGATCTCGCCACACAGCGCTTCCATGTCGCGCGCCACCTGTAGACACAGTGGATTGTAGTAGGAGACGCCGCCGCTGAGGATGCGTTCCTGCTCGAACAGCGCACAGCTGGCGTCCTGCATGCGGTGGCCGCCGAAGAAGGTCATCTCGCGCATGCCCTCCACTCTTTCGATGAAGCGGCGCAGGTGCAAACGATAATCTGATACGACCGCTTCGAGCGCTTCCCTAGCCCCGTAGAGCAGCACGATTTCGCCTGATCCCATTGCATCCCCGGTGAACATCAGTCCCAGCGATTCGCAGGCAAACACGACGGAACCGGGCGTGTGTCCAGGCAGTTCAAGCACCTCGAAGGACACGCCGCCGCCCAGATCAATGCGGTCGCCATCGCGCACGGGCAGCGGACGATGAATCCAATCCAAACGCTCCGACGCGCCGTCCGGATGGAACCGCTTGAAGCGCTCGATCTGGTAGGGCAGCGACTCGATGTCGAGCGGATGCATATAGATGGGGTCAAAGCCCTCAGCGTTGCCATAGTGGTCCCCATGCGCATGGGTCAGAGCCAGCTTGACGGGAAGGCGTGTCAGCCGGGAGACGACGGCGGGCAGATCCACCTGCGCCATGCCGGAGTCGATGAGCAGCGCGCTGTCCGGCCCCTCTACAAGGTAACATGACGCGCGGAAGAAGTCCTCCATGTGCCACAGACCAGGACGGATACAGTTGATCTCCAGCTGACGGCGGCGGTCCTGCGCGAGGAGCCACGCCTGCACGTCGGCACGGGAGAGCGGATCGCCCTCAGTCCATGCATCACAGCGCACTTGCTCATGTCCCTGCCCGCGCAGGGAGAGCGCCATGAGCCGGCCGTCGGCCAGACCGCGCGGACCGCCCTGGGGCGTCAGGGGCTGGTCGCCGGGATGAAAAAAGCTCCAGATCGGCGTCACACGCACCGTTCGTACGGCATAGGGATCGCCCCAGCCGCCCGCCGCCACGGCCGCTGCAAACAAGCGCGGATACATCGAGAGCAGTGCCCAAACGCCGTCCGCGCCCTCGTTTGCACCCAATAGATACAGACGCATGTCATCTGCATCCAGCTCCTCGTAGAGCTGATCCAGCAACCCGCGCACGGCATGGCAGACCGCCGTATCTGTCAGGCGTGCGCCCGGCGCGCGTACGCACACGCCATGCGCATGCTGCGGCGCGCAGACATCCGCCTGTCCATCCGCAAGCAGAAAGAGAAACAGAGGCAGGCGCGCTCCCTGTGCCTTTTGCAGCGAAAAGCGCAACGACACGCCCGATTCGCCGGAGTACTCCATGATATCCCCTCCTGATAGGTGCCGTGACGAGGCGTCGCGCAAAGGGCGCGACGCCTCGTCCGGCAGTGTTGTCACTTGCCGCCGTACAGTTCGTTCATCTCATCCAGCACGGGCTGAATATAGGTGTTCAGCGCCTCTTCAACCCATGCGTTCCAGTTCTCCTCCAGATCGCCGTCCTTGAGGATCAGCGCCGCATACTCGTCCGGATAGACAAAGCTGATGCGGTCGCGAGCAGGCGAGGTGTAGAAGCGCAGATCCCAATCCGCGGGCAGCACGGTATCCGTGCCCAGCTCATGCTTGAGCTCGTAGAGCGTCACCACGCGCTCACGGTAGGCCTCGGGATAGGTCGGGTTGATGATGCCAAAGTCGTCGGAGAGGACGTACACGTTGCTCCAGCAGCGCTCCGCCGTCTCATACTTATCGCTAACGACGCCGGGCGTGAGCACTTCGATAGAGCCGTCCTCGGCATACTGCCAGTCGACCCCCTCCAGGCCCAGACGGAGCACCAGCTGCGCCTCTTCGGTGCACATGTAGTCCAGGAAGTCCATCAGGCGTTCGAAGCGCTCCGTGTCCTCGACCAGCTGCGGGGAGAGGAGCAATGCGCCGGAATAGTTGGCCAGCTCCGCGCTGTGGTACTTGCCGTCCATGCCGGTGATGACGGCGGTGTGGACTACCTCGTCGTAGTCAAGGCCCAGGTTCTGCTCAAAGTCCGCGCGGTAACGGTCCATGAAGACCGCCATGCCGCACTCGATCGTGATCGCGCTCTGGCCCGTCGTATAGAAGTCCTCGGCCCCCTCGTTGGTCTTCAGCGTATAGAATTCGGGGTTGAGCAGGCCCTCGCGATAGGCATCCTGATAGACCTTGAGCGCCTCGAGCATCTCGGGCTGCGCAGGGCCCCACTGCACCTGGCCGTTTTCATCCTTGAAGAAGACGCCGTCCGGCCAGGAGCCCTCATAGAGCGCATAGGGGAACATGTAGGCCATGTAGGCGACATGCGTATTGATGAGCTTTAAATTCGCGCCGACATTGCCAGGATCCTGCTCCTTGATCGCACGGGCGATGTCCATGATTTCAGCCACGGTGTAACTGTCCTTGATCTCAATGCCACAGGCCTCCATCCAGTCCTTGCGCATGAAGGCAACGTAATGCCAGACCAGCGGCTCAATCGGCTGGTGATCGGCAAAGATTGGATGCGGCAATGCGTAGGTGCCGCCCAGACGCTCTTCAATCTCGTCCCCTACGCCCGTGCGCGCATAGGCGCTTGCCAGGTTCGGCCAACGCTCCTTCCAGTCGTCGGGCAGCCGGCCGACCAACCCCTGTTCCGCATAGCTCTGCAGCTCGCTGAAGTTGAAGCTCCACTCGTTGACCAGGTCGGGCATGTCGCCGGAGTTGATCCAGATGCGCAGCCGCTCGAGATGGTTGTCAAACGTCGTGTTGATCTTGTCCCACTGGATGTTGAATTGCTCGGTGAAGAACCGGGCGTAGTCGTCACCGGCGGTGTAGTCGATGCCATCGGCAGAGCCGGGCGTGCACCAGGTGTAGGTAAAGGTTTCAGAGCGGTCGTCCTGTGCGGATACAGGCGCAGCGAACAGCGCGGTGAACATCACCGCAGCGAGCAGGCAACTGAGCAAGCGTTGAATGGTCATTTTGATCCTCCTCCAATTCGTGTGACATTACGCGAAGATGTGCAATACCGACCAGAGCCTCCTTTCATGTGCAATAAAGGCATCATGCCTTGATCGCTCCAACCATGACTCCCTTGACGAAGTGCTTTTGCAGGAAGGGGAAGACGCACATCACCGGCACCATGGTCACCACGACGGCGGCAGCCTTGAGGCCCATGGAGAACTTGCGCGCCTCCAGCAGCGCATCCGCGCTGGCGTAGGAGTCGAGCACCTGCGACTCGATGACGATGGCGCGCAGCACCAGCTGCAGCGGCTGCAGGCCCGAGCGCTGGATGAAGATCATGGCGTTGTACCATTCGTTCCAACGATCTACCGCATAGAAGAGCGTGATGGTCGCCATGATGGGCAGGGATAGCGGCAACACGATGGAAAAGAGCGTACGCCATTCGCCCGCGCCGTCCAGCTTGGCGGACTCCATGAGCGACTCGGGCAGCGAACAGAAGTAATTGCGCATGATGATCATGTAGAATGTGTTGATGCCATAGGCGAACACGACGGACCAGATCGTATTGGTCAGGTCCAGCTGGCGCATGATCAGATAGAGCGGGATGATGCCGCCGTTGAAGATCATCGTGAAGAGGACCAACAGGAAGATCAGGCGCCTGCCGGGATAGTGGCTGCGGCTGCTGCCGTAGGCAAAACTCGTCGTCAGAATCAGATTCAGGGGCAGACCGCACAACAGGATCAGTAGCGTGCTGCGGTAGCCCGCGAAGATGCGTCCATCTTCAAACAGGTCGGCATAGTTTTGAAGCGTAATCATCTTGGGATACAGCAGGACTGGCGTTTCCAAATAGGTCTTCTGTGGCGTGAATGAGATCACGACGACGTTATAGACGGGTACGATGATCAGAAACGCCCAGACGGTGATGATGACAAGCAGTACGATATCGATCGCTTCGATGCGGTCGCGCCGGGTCGCAGCGCGCGGCCTTTCCGTGGTCATAGGCTCCTCCTCCTTTACGCAAACAGTCCGCTTCCGCCCATGAGTTTGGCTCCCCGGTCGGCCAGCACCAGCAGCGCCATGTTGATGACCGATCGGAACAGGCTGACCGCCATCGAAAAGCCGAAATCGGGCGGCGCCTGGAACGTAATGCGGTAGATGTACATGTCCAGCGTTTCAGAGACGTCGCGCACGGCCACGTTGGACAGATTAAAGATCTGATCAAAGCCGGCCGACATGATG
Source organism: Candidatus Onthenecus intestinigallinarum (assembly GCA_018713325.1). Taxonomy (GTDB): domain Bacteria; phylum Bacillota; class Clostridia; order Christensenellales; family Aristaeellaceae; genus Beduinella; species Beduinella intestinigallinarum. The sequence goes on from DVFJ01000019.1 coordinate 14,195, forward strand.
CTGCCGGTCTGCAGAATGAACATGACGGTGACTGTGGGCATGATGTTGGGCAACGTGATGTGCGCGATGCGCTGCAGTCGCGACGCGCCGTCGATCTGCGCGGCCTCATACTGGTCCATGTCGATGCCGCTGATGGCCGCCAGGTAGATGATCGCGCTCCAGCCTGCGCTCTTCCAGATGGAGGTGATATACAGCATCGGTTGAAACGCCGTGGTGTTGCCCAGAAAGTTGAACGCGCTGCCGCCCAGACTTTTGACGATGCTGTTGACCAGCCCTTCCACGGACAGAAAGTTGATCATCACGCTGGAGACGATGACCCACGACAGAAAGTGCGGGAACGTAAAGATCGTCTGAAGCACCTTTTTGTAACGCGGCATGCGCAGCTCATTGAGAATCAGCGACAGGATCACCGGCATGGGAAACTCAAAGATCAGCCGGCCCAGGTTGATGAACAGCGTCCGCCAGACCGAGCGCCAGAATGCAGCATCCCGAAAGACGTAATGATAGTTTTGCATGCCCACCCACGGGCTGCCCCAGATGCCCAGGTTGGCCCGGTAGTCCTTAAAGGCAAGCGACAGGCCGCCCATCGGCCCATAGGCGAACACCAGGTACCAGATAAGTCCGGGAAGCAGCAGCGTATAGACCGCCCGGTTTTTGTAGATCGCAGCGGCAAGGCCGCGAGGCCGCTGAAAATGCTTGGACGTTTGCAGGACTTGGCTCATGTCGTTCCCTCGCTTTATCTGAGATCTGTGATTCACATTGTACTGTGAGAAATCGACAAAATACAGGGAGAATCGTCGCGTTTTATCGCACGATTCTCCACATCTATCCCGATTTACTTCCGTTTTTTTTAAATGAGTTATACAATAAACAGCGAAAGAGATGAACCGAAAAAAGAGGGGGATATATTGGCCAAAAGGATGCCGTCCTTGCGAAGAAACCTGCAGTATACGGCGCTTGCGCTTGCACTGACTACATTTTGTATCGTGGGGCTGAGCCTGGTCGCCTACGACAGTGCGATCGACGCCTATGCGCGACATTCCTTTGAGGCGTTGAGCGCCGGCGCGGCCGCGCAGGTGGAGAACGTCATCGACAATTTGGAGTCGACTGGAAAGGCCGTCGCCTATGCGCCGCAGGTGCAGACGGTACTGTTTACCTCTACGCCCACAGAATATCTGGATGCAATTGTAGAAGCGGACCAGATCATCAACCTGCTGCGCGACGAGAGCCAGTATGCGGAATATATCTATATCCTTAACCAAAGTGGTCGCCAGGGCTATGTCAAGGCAAACGCCAAGACGATCTGCCGGCCCTGGCTACTGAAGTACCTGGAAGAGGGCATGCACCAGGGGAAACCGTTCTTCAGCCCGGTGTTTGAGAGTGAAACTGTGGGCGACGGGCATCCTTATTTTCTATATGTCATGCCCGTGGTAGACATCCGGGCCGGACATATCGGCACGCCGGCGGATACGCTGTGTGCAGTGGCATGCGACGTGGAGAAGATGCTGCGCATCTTCCGGCAGGAGTCCGCACAGGGTACGACGCTGTGCCTGCTGTCCGGCAGGCAGGTCATCGCCTCCAGCGGAGAGCTTACGGCGGACGAGTGTGCCCTGATCCTGTCTCAGGAGGATCCCACGGATGCATCCACATATGTCTATCACATCTCCCATCCGCGCCTGCCCTGGACGCTAGCCGTTCTGGCCTCACGCGATATGCTTTCGGGCAGCGCGCCGCGCATGCGCAGCATTGCAGTGCTGCTCCTGTTGGCGGAGATGGTCGTGCTGGTCGCGCTCTTTGCCGCGCTGTTTCTCACCGTTGCCCGGCCGCTCCGCCGCCTGGTATCAGATGTTCAGGCGGTCTATCATACACAATATACGCGGGTGCGTCCGGCTCGGATGGCCGAATTCATCACGCTGTCAGATGCGATCAATCGCATGCTCAGCGAGATCGAGGAGGCAGGAAAAAACGAAAGCGAATCTCGCGAACGCCTCTATGCCGCGCAGGAAGAGCAGACGCGTGCCAAGCTTTACGCCTACCGCACGCAGATCAACCCGCATTTTTTGTTTAATGCCCTGGAGTGCATCCGTTCCCTTGCGCAGGCCCATGGCGTTCCGGAGATCGAGAAGCAGGTATGCGGCCTTTCGCGCAGCTATCGCTATTTGCTCAATGCCGACATGGTCGTCACTTTGGGCGAGGAGCTGCGCAGCGTTGAGGGATATTTCAACGTTCTGCGTCCGCAGTATACGCCGCAGCCCGTGCTGCGCTTTTGCGTGGACGAGCGGGTTAAGAATATGCAGGTGCTGGCCATGACGCTGCAGCCTCTGATCGAGAACGCGCTGCTGCACGGACTGTCCGGCCGGTCACGCCCCGGCATCATTCTGATCAGCGCATGGATAGAGACAGACGGAGCGCTTATCCTGCAAGTGGCGGATAATGGACGCGGCATCTCGCCTGAACGGCTACAGGTGCTGCACCGCCAATGCGATGAAGCTCCTGCGCCGGGACAGGAGCAGCACATCGGCCTGCTGAACATCGTACGGCGTATGCGGCTCTTTTTCGGCCCCTCATTTCGATTTGTAATCACCTCGAGGGAAGGACACTATACGTGTATCCGCCTGTATATTCCCTCGACCGTTCCGAAAGAGGAGGTGGATTCATGATACGGGTGGTCATCGTGGACGACCAGGAACTCGTGCTGCAGGGATTGAGCGGTCTGCTGGACTGGGAATCGCTTGGATTTGCAATTGTCGGCCGCTTTACGTCTGCACAGAAGGCCCTTGGATTCATCCGTAAAGAAAAGCCTGATGTCGTCATGACGGACATCCGCATGCCAGATATGAGTGGCTTAGAACTGATCGAAAACCTCATTGCAGTCGGACAGAGGCCGGAATTTGTGCTCATCAGCGCCTACCGTGACTTCGAGGCGGCCAAAGAGGCCATTCGTCTGGGCGTCAGCCGCTACATCGTCAAACCGTTTGAGCGAGATGAGGTGCTGGCGACGCTCGAGGACATCCGCAGGCGCTGCATGGACCGCCGCGAGGCGCCCATCGTGGATCCAGGAAGGCCCGCAAGCTTTCGCGAAAACGCCGCTCTGGAACGCCTGTGCAGTCGGGTTGCGCGCCATGCAAGATGCTTTTTGCTGCTTTCGGATGCCGCCCATGTTCCTTCAGACGAGTGGAATGCGCCCGGTGAGGCGCTGGACGTGATTGGGTTTGGCGGCGCCTGGCTGATCTCCCGGCAGGATGGCGTACCCGATATTCCGCCTGATTCCGGACTCAGTCGGGCGCATCGGGACTTTCGCAGCTTTGGCAGAATGCTCGCCGAAGCGACGATCTCCCTGGAAGGATGCTTTGCCTTCAGCCAGCAGGAACAGACGGCCGATATTCAGCAGTACCTGTGCGATCATATACGGGATAACGTGTCGTTGGAGGAGCTCAGCGCGCATTTTTATATGTCCCGCGCGCGCCTGTGCGCTGTCTTTCGACAATATACGGGCTTTTCGCCCGCGTCTTTTTTGCAGCACGTCCGTCTGCATGTGGGTCGGCGGCGCCTGTTGCACACCGACATGCGCATCCGCGAAGTGGCCGAATCGGTCGGCTATTGGGATACCAGCTATTTTGGCCGTCTGTACAAGCGCACCTTTGCCATGACGCCGGAGGAGTGTCGCCTGCGCCGCGATCTCCTGCATTGAACGATGAACGGCCATGCGGCCGTTTTTTTGTCTGTTTTGAGGCCTTTTCCTGCGAACGGGCGTTCTAATTTGCGGCGAAATGTGGTATAATACAGATTCAAAACAGACGGCGGCATGCCGCCCAAAGGGAGTGTGACCGACGTGGAAGGGCGCTTTGTGCTCAAGTCCCCGTTCAAGCCGCAGGGCGACCAGCCCCAGGCAATCGAGGCGCTCGCGCGCGGCATCGAGCAGGGCGACCGGGGGCAGGTGCTGCTGGGCGTGACGGGCTCGGGCAAGACGTTTACGATGGCGTCGGTCATCGAGCGGGTGCAGCGGCCCACGCTCGTCATCGCGCACAACAAGACGCTCGCGGCGCAGCTGTGCGCGGAGTTTCGCGAGTTCTTCCCCGACAGCGCGGTGGAGTACTTCGTCAGCTACTACGACTACTACCAGCCCGAGGCGTACATCGCCTCCACGGATACGTACATCGAGAAGGACGCGTCCATCAACGACGAGATTGAGCGCCTACGCCACAGCGCCACGGCGGCGCTGCGCGAGCGCAACGACGTCATCGTCGTCGCGTCGGTCTCGTGCATCTACTCCATGGGCGATCCCAGCGAGTACGAGGGCATGATGGTCTCGCTGCGCCCCGGCATGGAGATGGGCCGCGACGGCCTGCTGCGCGACCTGGTGGACATCCAGTACACACGCAATGATGTGGAGTTCGACAGAGGCACATTCCGCGTTCGGGGTGATGTGGTGGAGATCATTCCGGCAAACAGCAACGATAAGGCGATTCGCGTGGAGTTTTTTGGCGACGAGATCGACCGCATTTCCCAGGTGGATGTCGTCAGCGGCCATGTGGAGATGGTGCTCGACCATGCGGTCGTCTTCCCGGCCACGCACTACGCGACGCCGCGCGAGACGATCGACAGGGCCATCGAGGACATCGAGCGCGACCTGGCGGCGCGCGTGCAGGAGCTCAAGGACGACGACCGGCTGCTGGAGGCGCAGCGCCTGTCCCAGCGCACGAACTACGACATCGAGATGCTGCGCGAGATCGGCTTTTGCACCGGCATCGAGAACTACTCGCGCTACTTCGACGGGCGCAAGCCCGGCGACGCGCCCTACACGCTGCTGGACTACTTCCCCAAGAGGTTCATCTGCTTCATCGACGAGTCGCACGTGACGATCCCGCAGATCCGCGCGATGTTCAACGGCGACCGCGCGCGCAAGACGTCGCTGGTGGAGTACGGCTTCCGCCTGCCGTCGGCGTTTGACAACCGGCCGCTGCAATTTCATGAGTTTGAGGAGCGCATCGGTCAGACGATCTACGTCAGCGCCACGCCCGCGGCCTATGAGCTGGAGTGCTCCTCGCAGGTGGTCGAGCAGATCATCCGCCCCACGGGCCTGCTGGATCCCGAGGTCATCGTGCGCCCGGCCCAGGGCCAGGTGGACGACCTGCTCTCCGAGGTGCGCACCGTCACCGCCAAGGGCCAGCGCGTGCTCGTCACCACGCTGACCAAGAAGATGGCCGAGAGCCTGACGGGCTATCTGCAGGAGATGGGCGTGCGCGTGCGCTACCTGCACTCCGACATCCAGACGATGGAGCGTCAGGAGATCATCCGCGCGCTGCGCCTGGGCGAGTTCGACGTGCTGGTGGGCATCAACCTGCTGCGCGAGGGCCTGGACATCCCGGAGGTCGCCCTGGTGGCGATCCTGGATGCGGACAAGGAGGGCTTCCTGCGCTCCGAGGTCTCGCTCGTACAGACCATCGGCCGCGCCGCGCGCAACGTCGAGGGCCGCGTCATCATGTATGCGGACGTCATGACCGACAGCATGAACGCCGCCATCTTCGAGACCAACCGCCGCCGCCAGCTGCAGATGGCCTTCAACGAGGCCAACGGCATCACGCCCCAGTCCGTCAGCAAGGCCGTGCGCGACCTGCTCGAGATCGGCCACGCGCCCGGCGAAAAGAAGCGCTCCCGCCTGCGCGAGGCGCCCCTCACCGACGAGGAGCAGCGCCGCATGGAGGAGCACATCGAGGAGCAGATGCTGCAGGCCGCGGCCAACCTCGACTTCGAGCTGGCCGCCAAGCTGCGCGACCGGCTGTTCGCGCTGCGCGGCGAGGCATCGCCCGCGCCGGGGCCGCAGGTCAAGGGGCGCCAGCGGGCACGGCGCCGCAGTCGTTAAATAAAAACGCTTGTTCTCATTTTATTTTTGTGCTATAATGACAGCGCAAAAGAAGCACCTTAAAGAGGCATCTCAACGACCGCTCAGCCTGTGGAGGTTCTCCGTGCAAGATCAAATCGTCATCAAGGGCGCGCGTGAGCACAATTTACAAAATGTGGATTTGACGATCCCGCGGGACAAGCTGGTGGTGTTCACCGGCCTGTCGGGCAGCGGCAAGTCGTCCCTGGCGTTCGACACGCTCTACGCCGAGGGACAGCGGCGCTATGTCGAGTCGCTCTCATCCTACGCGCGCATGTTTTTGGGCCAGATGGAAAAGCCCGACGTCGACTACATCGACGGCCTGTCGCCGGCCATCTCGATCGACCAGAAGACGACGAGCCGCAACCCGCGCTCGACGGTCGGCACTGTTACGGAAATTCACGACTATCTGCGCCTGCTCTATGCGCGCATCGGCATCCCGCACTGCCCGGTGTGCGGCAAGGTGATCCGCCAGCAGACGGTCGATCAGATGGTCGACCAGATCCTGGCGCTGCCGGAGCGCACGCGCGTGCAGATCCTCTCGCCGCTCGTGCGCGGGCGCAAGGGCGAATACCAGAAGCTGCTGGAGGACGTGGCCAAGCAGGGATTTGTGCGCGTGCGCGTGGACGGCGAGACGTACGACACGGGCGACGTGCCGCCGCTGGCCAAGCAGAAGAAGCACACCATCGAGGTGGTGGTGGACCGCATCGCCGTGCGGGAGGGGATCCAGACGCGGCTGACGGACTCGCTGGAGACGGCGCTCAAGCAGTCCGGCGGCCTGGCGGTGGCGGACATCGGGCCCGGCGAGCGGGAGCTTCTCTTCTCGCAGAACTATGCGTGCCCGGACTGCAATGTGAGCATCGAGGCGCTGGAGCCGCGGCTGTTCTCGTTCAACAGCCCGTTCGGCGCGTGCCCGACGTGCTCGGGCCTGGGCACCCTGATGAAGGTCGACCCGCAGCTGGTCATCCCCGACTGGAGCAAGAGCCTGCGCGAGGACCCGATCCAGGCGGTGGGCTGGAATACGCGCGATCCCTCGTCGCAGGCGAACATGTTCTTCGGCGCGCTGGCCAAGCACTACGGCTTTTCGCTGGATACGCCGCTACAGGAGCTGCCGCCGGAGATCGTCGACATCCTGCTCTACGGCTCCAGGGGCGAGAAGATCCGCGTCGAGTACAGCCGGGCGCAGGGCAGCGGCAGCTTCACCGTGCCGTTTGAGGGCATCATCACGACGATCGAGCGCCGCTATGCCGAGACCAGCAGCGAGGGCGCCAAGGAGGCCTACGAGGAGCTGATGACCCAGACGCCCTGCCCGGATTGCGGCGGCCGGCGGCTCAAGCGCGAGGCGCTGGCCGTGACGGTCGGCGGCAAGAACCTGGCGCAGGTGTCGGACATGTCGGTATTGCAGGCCAAGAAGTTCTTTGACGGGCTGGAGCTGACCGAGAAGGAGCGGATGATCGCGCACCAGCTGCTCAAGGAGATCGGCTCGCGCCTGGGCTTCCTGGCGGATGTCGGGCTGGACTACCTGACGCTCTCTCGCTCGGCCTCCACGCTCTCGGGCGGCGAGGCGCAGCGCATCCGCCTGGCCACGCAGATCGGCTCCAGCCTCGTGGGCGTGCTCTATATCCTGGACGAGCCGTCCATCGGCCTGCACCAGCGCGACAACGAGCGGCTGCTGTCCACGCTCAAGAACCTGCGCGACCTGGGCAATACGCTGGTCGTCGTGGAGCACGACGAGGACACGATGTACGCGGCGGATCAGATCGTGGACATCGGCCCGGGCGCGGGCGCGCACGGCGGGCGTCTGATCGCGCAGGGCACGGTCGAGGAGATCAAGCAGAACCCGAATTCGATCACCGGCCAGTACCTGTCGGGCCGGCGCTATATCCCCATCCCGAAGGTGCGGCGCAAGCCGGCGGGCTTCATCACCGTGCGCGGCGCGCGCGCGCACAATCTCAAGCGCATCGACGTGGACCTTCCGCTGGGCGTCATGTGCGTGGTGACGGGCGTGTCGGGCAGCGGCAAATCCTCGCTCGTCAACGAGATCGTGTACAAGGCGCTCGCGCGCGACCTCAACCGCGCCAAGATCCGCCCCGGCGACTTTGACGGGTTCGACGGCCTGTTCCCGCCCGAGGGCCGGCCCGTGCTGGACAAGGTCATCGCCATCGACCAGTCGCCCATCGGCCGCACGCCCCGATCCAATCCCGCTACATACACGGGCGTGTTCGACCTCATCCGCCGGGTGTTTGCGCAGACGCCGGACGCCAAGGCGCGCGGCTATAAGGAGAACCGCTTCTCCTTCAACGTCAAGGGCGGGCGCTGCGAGGCCTGCGCGGGCGACGGCATCATCAAGATCGACATGAGCTTCCTGGCGGACCTGTACGTGCCCTGCGAGGTGTGCAAGGGCCGCAGGTACAACCGCGAGACGCTGGAGGTCCTCTACAAGGGCAAGAACATCTACGACGTGCTGGAGATGACCGTGGAGGAGGCGCTGGGCTACTTCGAGAACCACGAGAAGATCCTGCGCAAGCTGCAGACGCTCTACGACGTGGGCCTGGGCTACATCAAGCTCGGCCAGCCCTCGACGACGCTCTCGGGCGGCGAGGCGCAGCGCATCAAGCTGGCCACGGAGCTCAGCCGCGCCAGCACGGGCAAGACGCTCTATGTGCTCGACGAGCCGACGACCGGCCTGCACATGGCCGACTGCGACCGCCTGGTGCAGGTGCTCTCGCGCCTGGCCGACGCGGGCAACACGGTGCTGATCATCGAGCACAACCTGGACATCATCAAGGCGTGCGACTACGTGATCGACCTGGGCCCCGAGGGCGGCGACCGCGGCGGCCAGGTGGTCGTCACGGGCACGCCCGAGGAGGTCGCCAAGTGCCGCAAGAGCTACACGGGCCAGTTCCTCAAGCGCACGCTGGCCAATGGCAAATATGAATGACGGACAGAAAACGCATGACGAACGAGGCGCTCCGCACAGTCGGAGCGCCTCGTTCGTTGCACGTCAGCCGCCCTGCGACGACGCGTAATAGCCGGCGTCGTCCTGCCAGTAACCATCCCACCACGTCTCATCCAGCATGATAAACGCGGTGAATTCCTCGGGAAGCGAAAGGGCCTGCGCAACCTGAGACGTCATTCCGGGCGCGAGCAGCCCGCGCAGCAGGTCGGCCTCGGTGTTTTCAGGCGTCAGAAAGGGCGCCAGAAGCGCGCGCATATCGGCGACGCGTTCATCGCTGGCCGGCATCAACGCCGCCTCTGCGCGAAACGTCTGCGACAGGGATACATGATAGGCATGGAATGCGATGCCTTCCTCTACGCCTGCCTGCGCCGCCACGTGCGAAATCGTGCCGGAAGGCACTGCTAAGAGCAGCGGATGTACGGCCGCCAGCACCTGCAGGTTCATGGCGTCCGTCATGTCCAGGCCCAGAAAGCTGCCCTCCAATGCCATGGCCACCAGCTTTTCGTCGCTGCTTTGCGCGCGATAGCCGGACTGCTGGCAGGCGTCCAGCCAATCCTGTATAAAAAAGGTGTCGATCTGCGCATCCTGCGCATGGGCGGGAGAACCCCGCGCCAGCAGGGCCAGCACCAGGACCGTCAGGGCCAGCCGTCTGTATCTTTGCCGTCTTTTCATGTGCCCTTCATGCGGAAAGGACGGGGCGCAGCAGCGCCCCGCCTCCTCCGTCAATGGTCGCCATCAGTCGTCATCATCATCGTCGTCGTCATCGTCGTCCCGGTCGTCGTCCCAATCGTCGTCCCGGTCGTCGTCCCAGTCGTCGTCATCATCGTCGTCCCGGTCGTCGTCCCGGTCGTCGTCGTCATCGTCGTCCCAATCGTCATCCCAGTCGTCGTAGCGGTCGTCGTCGCGCCAATCGTCGTCGTCGTCCCAGTCGTCATCGTCCCAATCGTCGTCCATGACGATGTGGGTGACAAAGCCGGAGGGAAGGCCGTAATCCTCGGAGATGGTTTTGACCTGCTGCGGGGTGATCAGCCCGCGAATGGTTTCCCGCTCGGCGTCATCGTCGTCTCCGTCCTCGTCGGAGAGAAACAGATCCAGCAGGATCTGGATATTGCGGTAGCGCTCTTCAGAAGCGGGGTTGAGATGGATTTCGGCCTTGAGGGCATTGGCCAGCGCCTGGTAGTAGGCGTGGCGCACAGCCTGCTCATCCATCTGATAGGCATTGGCGAACGCCGTGATTTCGTCCTGCGGCAGCTGCGCGAGCAGCGGCATGGCCGAGGCCAGCGCCTGCGCGTGGGCCGTATCGGCCAGACTGCCGTCGCTGTATACGCCGTTCATGACCTGCTCTAGCAGCTTGAATTCCGCCCGCTCGCTCGTCTGTGCGGCGACGGGAGAGCCGCTCACCAACGCCCAATAGGCCGCGACCGAAGAGGGCGCCTCCTCGGCCAGGGCGGGCGCGCCCTGGAAGCATACCGCCGCGCACAAGACCGCGCAGCACCATCTGACCATCGTCTTTTTCATCCCGGTGATACCCCTTTCCATATTGCCCTTGGCGTGGTTGGGCTGATGCATGCAGTATAGACCGCTCGCGCAGAAAAGGGAATCCATGGGAGGCATTCCTCACATATTCCTCACAAAAGAAACGCAGAAGCGGCTTCCATGGCCGATTTCGCTCTGCACGCTGATCGTGCCGTCGTATTTTGCGGCCAACCGTGCGACGATGGACAGCCCCAGGCCGGTGCCGCCCATGTCGCGGCTGCGGCCCTTGTCGACGCGGTAAAACTGCTCGAAGATCAGCGGAATGTGTTCCGGCGCGATGCCGATGCCGTCGTCCTCGACCCAGAACCCGCCCTCGTGCGCCAGCACGCGCACATGTCCTCCTTCGCGTCCATAGCGCACGGCGTTGCCCATGAGATTGTAGAGCATCTCCCACACATCCTGTTCCACGGCGCGAAGGGTGAAGGCCCCTTCGACCTGGATGCCGATGCCGCGCCCGCGGCACTGGCCGGCGAGCGACGCGGCGACCTCGCGCGCCACCGCCTCGACGCGTACGTCTTCCAGCTGCTCTTCGCAGGCCATCTCGGCGCGGCTGAGCAGCAGGATGTCGTCGATAACGGCGCGCATGCGGGCGGATTCCTTCAAAATGCACTCTGCGTACAGCCTGCGCTCCTCAGGCGAGTCGTCCATGCCCTCGCAGAGCATCTCGGCAAATCCCTGGATGGAGGTGAGCGGGCTTTTCAGCTCATGGGATGCGCCCGCGGCAAAGTCGCGCCGCAGGCGTTGCGTGCGGTCGATCTCGCGCAGATCCTCGTGCAAGCGCCGAATCTGATAGTGCAGGCTGCGCATCGTGGGGCGCAGCTCCGGAAAGAAGGCGCTCTCGTCCAGGCCGCTTCCTGCGCCGATGAGCAGGCCTTCAATGCGCTCGAGCTGGGCAATCAGCTCCAGCGACAGACGGCGCGCCGTGCGCCGCTGCACCCAGGCGAGCAGGCCGAACAGTAGCACAAACACCGCCGCATACGCTGCGAGCGCGCCGGTGATCTCATGCAGGGGATAGCTCAGGCGCAAGATCAGCATGGGCGACAGCTGCGCCGCAGCATAGATCGTCATCGTGCGCTGTGTGGTGGAATAGCGCACGCTCGTCCCGGTTCGGCCGGCGAGCGCCGCCTGCACCTCCGGCCGTGAAAGGTGATTTTCCATGTCATCGGGCGAAGCCTCGCTGTCGGCCAGCACGATGCCCTGCGGCAGCAGGAACGTCACGCGCAGTGGCGGTGCGCTGTGTGCAATGCGCTGGGCCAGGCTGGAGAGATCGGTCATCGACTCCTCGGTCCAGGCGGAGGCCGTGCTCAGGATGGACAAGAGGCTTTCCCGGGTATCCGCAACCTTGGAAAATACGAGCGTGCCGAACGCGGCGAGGGCTGCGAGCGCTGCGACGAGCACGCCGGTCCAGTACATACGCCTAAGCCGCTGCTTCATGGCGTCATCAGGCGATAGCCTGCACCGCGCACCGTCTGCACAAATCGGGGGTGGGAGGGATCGTCGCGCAGCTTGGCGCGCAGCTGCGCGACGTGATAGTCGACCGTGCGCGACGTGTCCGCGTCCGCCGCGTAGCCCCATACCTCGCGCAGCAGCTGCACGCGGCTGACGGTTCGGCCGGCGTACTTCCACAGGCACAGCAGCAGATCATACTCCTTATACGTCAGATCGACGGGCCGGCCGTCCACCGATATTTCGCGCGAATCCGGATAGAGCGTCAATGCGCCCAGCTCGACGCGCCGTGCGGCCGGCGTGATGCGGCGCAGCGCGGTCTGGATGCGCGCCTGCAGCTCGCGCACGCCGAAGGGCTTGGTGACGTAGTCCTCGGCCCCCAATTCCAGACCGCGGACCTTGTCCTGCTCGGCGCTGCGGGCGGACAGAATGATCACCGGTATACGGGCGGTGGCCCGAGTCCGCTTCCAGTCGGTCAGGATGTCAAATCCGTTTTTTCCCCGCAACATGAGGTCCAACAGCAGCAGATCCGGCGTCTGCGCTTTCAGACGGGCTTCCAGCTCCCGCGCATCGCGCAACACGACGGCCTCATGACCGGCCTTCGTCACGGTTTTTTCGATGAGCAAGCCGATGCGCTCCTCATCTTCGACGATAAAGATGTTGGCCATACGGTCTCCTCCTGTCAAAAGCCTTCCCGGATACGGAAAGCGCCCTTATGGCATGAGGATAGCATGCGCCCATCAGCCTGTCAACCGGTTCCATTCCGACGGTGTGCGCAAGAGAACGGTCACGGTTTCCCCGTGCGACGTCATGCGTCCGTGATCCGCCCGTCCGTCACCTGAACGCGGCGCTGCGCCCGCGCGGCCACGGTGGGGTCGTGCGTGATCAGCACGACCGTGCGGCCCTGCGCGTTGAGCGCACACAGCAGGTCCATCACCTCGCGGCTGGCGCGCGAGTCCAGATTGCCCGTCGGCTCATCCGCCAGCAGCACGGACGGGCCGGCCGCCAGTGCGCGCGCGATGGCCACGCGCTGTTGCTGCCCGCCGGAGAGCTGGCTGGGACGGTGACGCATGCGCGCATCCAGCCCCACGCAGGCGAGCGCCGCCGCCGCGCGCTCCCGGCGTTCGCCTCCGCTTACGCCCGCGATGCGCAGCGGCAGCTCGACGTTTTCCAGCGCCGTCAGCCGCGGCAGCAGATGAAACCCCTGAAAGACGAAGCCGATCTTGCGCCCGCGTACCAGCGCGAGCTCGTCCTCCCGCAGCGTCTCCACGCTGCGCCCGTCCAGCCGGTATGTCCCCGCGCTGGGCCTGTCCAGGCAGCCCATGATGTGCATCAGCGTCGACTTGCCCGATCCCGACGGGCCGACAACCGCCATGAACTCGCCCCGCAGCACGCGAAGGTTCACGTCCGTCAGCGCCGGGATCTGTGTGTCGCCCATCCTGTAGACCTTTCCGATGTGTGAAAGCGAAATGACCGCGTCCAACCATTCACGCCCTCCCTCCGTTTGGACGTAGTGTTCACCCCGCCAGCGCCGTGTATGCGGATGACCGTGTCATGCCGGACTTGCGCACGGCGGGGGTCTTGTGCTACAATTTCACTCATCGCATCCGGCCGCATCCTCCGCGGCCAAACGCGCGATGCGGGGAGGATTGCCATGACCATCCGCTTTGCTTCGCCCGACGACGCGCGGGCGCTGTTGTCGATCTACGCGCCCTATGTGCAGACCTCCTGCGCGACGTTTGAATGGGAGACGCCGTCGGAGACGGCATTTGCGGAACGCATCCGGGGAGTGCTCCAGGCGGGCTATCCCTACCTCGCGCTGGAAGAGGACGGGCGGATCGTCGGCTATTGCTACGCCGCGCCGTTCGCGCAGCGGGCGGCCTACCGCCCCTCGGCGGATCTGTCGCTCTACCTCGCGCCCGAAGCGCAGCAGCGGGGCGCGGGCCGTGCGCTGTACGAGTGCGCCATGCGCCTGTGCCGCGCGCAGGGCATTGAAAACGTCTATGGCGTCGTCACCGCGTCCAACGCCGCCTCCCGCGCGCTGCACGAGCGCATGGGCTTTCGCCTGGCGGGCACGCTGGAGCGCGTGGGCTACAAGTTCGGCGTCTGGCACGGCGTGTGCTATTACGAGAAGTTCCTCGGCGCGCACGACACGCCGTGGCGCGGACTTACGCCTGTGGGAGGGCTGGACGCGGGCTTTGTGGCGGAGACGATGCGGGCCTGCGCGGCGGCCGTGCGGGAGACGCCGCGGGAGCTGTGGGAGCTGATGGACGCGCAGCGACGTCCGACGGGCGTGCTGCACCGGCGCGGCGATCCACTGCCGGAGGGCCTGTATCACCTGGTCGTCGACATCCTGACGGTCAATCCGCGGGGCGAGCTGCTGCTCACGCTGCGCGACGCAGGCAAGCGTTTTGCGGGCCAGTGGGAGATCACCGGCGGCGCGGCCCGCGCGGGCGAGACGTCGCGCGAGGCCGCCGTGCGCGAGCTGCGCGAGGAGACGGGCCTGCTCGCATCCCCGGAAGAGCTGCTGCCAATCGCCCAGGACCGGCGCGAGCAGAGCCAGAGCGTGCGGAATATCTACCTGTACCGCTGCCCGCAGGAGCGCCCGGCGGTCGCGCTGCAGGCGGGGGAGACGGAGGACTTCCGCTGGGCGGCGCGCGCGCAGGTCGAGGCGCTGATCGGCGCGGGCGCGGTCTGCGATCCGATTGTGCGGCTGTACGAGGCGCTGCGCGACAACGCGGCGCTGGCGTGCCTGCGCTGAGCGCCGGCCGCCGAGATCTCACACGGAAAGAGAGGACTTGCCATTGGATATCGCCCAGACGCTGTGCCGGGAGTTTCAACTCAAGCCCCAACAGTGCGACAATGTGCTTCGCCTGATCGACGAGGGCAACACCATTCCCTTCATCGCGCGCTACCGCAAGGAGCAGACGGGCTCGCTGGACGACCAGGTGCTGCGCGAACTGCACGAACGGCTGCAGTACCTGCGCGGCCTGGTCAAGCGGCGGGAGGAGATCGCCTCCGCGCTTTCGGAGCAGGGCAACCTGACGGACGAACTGTCCGCAAAGCTGGAGCGGGCCGCCACGCTGACCGAGCTGGAGGACCTGTACCGTCCCTTCCGGCCCAAGCGGCGCACGCGCGCCACCGTTGCCCGGGAGCGGGGCCTGGAGCCGCTTGCGCTTGCGCTGCTGCTGCAAAACCAGACCCGCGGGAGTGTGGAGGCGCTTGCGGCGCCCTTCGTCTGCCCGGAAAAGGGCGTGGAGACGGCGCAGGACGCGCTGCAGGGCGCGCGGGACATCCTGGCCGAGCAGATGAGCGACGATGCGGACGTGCGCAAGGCGCTGCGGGAGCAGATCCTGCGCACAGGCGTGCTGGAGAGCAAAAACGCGACGGACGCCGACAGCGTCTACGCCATGTACTATGACTTTGCGCAGGAGGTGCGCGCCATCCCCGCCCACCGCGTGCTGGCGGTCAACCGCGGCGAGCGGGAGGGGATGCTCAAGGTGTCGCTGCGCGTGGACGATGCGGCCTGCGTAGGCGTGCTCGACAGCGCGTTCGTGCGTCCGGGCAGCGTCAGCACGGAGCAGGTGCGCCTGGCCGCACAGGATGCGTGGGACCGGCTGCTGGAGCCGAGCGTCGAGCGAGAGATCCGCGCTGAGCTGACCGAGCGCGCGAACGCGAGCGCCATCCGGGTGTTCGGCAAGAACCTGCATCAGCTGCTCATGAGCCCGCCGGTCAAGGGGCGCGTCACGCTGGGCGTGGATCCGGGCTTCCGCACGGGCTGCAAGCTGGCCGTGGTCGACGAGAGCGGCAAGGTGCTGGAGACGGGCGTGGGCCACTTCACGCTGCCGGGCCAGGAGGCGGCCAGGGAGCGCGCGCGCCGGGAGATCGTGCAGATGTGCCGCCGCCACGGCGTGACGGCCATCGCCATCGGAAACGGCACCGCCTCGCGCGAGGCGGAGCAGTTCATCGCCTCGCTGCTGGGGGAGCTGCCCGAGGGCGCGGCCTACATGATCGTCAGCGAGGCGGGCGCGTCGGTCTATTCCGCCAGCAAGCTGGCGGCGGAGGAGTTTCCGCAGTTTGACGTGTCGCTGCGCAGCGCGGTCAGCATCGCGCGGCGCATGCAGGATCCGCTGGCCGAGCTGGTCAAGATCGACCCCAAGGCCATCGGCGTGGGGCAGTACCAGCACGACCTGAAGGAGAGCCAGCTGGAGGAGGCGCTCGACGACGTGGTGGAGGGCTGCGTCAACAGCGTGGGCGTGGAGGTGAGCACCGCCTCGGCGCAGCTGCTCTCGCACGTGGCGGGCATCGGTCCGGCGCTGGCGCGCAATATCGTGGCCTATCGCGATGAAAACGGCATCCAGAGCCGCGCGCAGCTGAAGAAGGTGCCCAAGCTGGGGCCCAAGGCGTTTGAGCAGTGCGCGGGTTTTCTGCGCGTGCGCGACAGCCGCAACGCGCTGGATGCTACCGCCGTGCACCCCGAGAGCTATGACGCGGCGAAGGGGTTGCTTCGCACGCTCGGCTACGATGTGGAGGACATCCGCGCGGGCCGCCTGGGCGACCTGCCGGCGCGCGCGCAGGCCCACGGCTATGCGGCGCTGGCGCAGGCGCTGGGCGTGGGCGAGCCGACGCTGCGCGACATCGTGCGCGAGCTGCAAAAGCCCGGCCGCGACCCGCGCGACGAGCTGCCCCGGCCCATCCTGCGCACCGACGTGCTGGACATCAAGGACCTTACGCCCGGCATGGAGCTGATGGGCACGGTGCGCAACGTCATCGACTTTGGCGCGTTCGTGGACATCGGCGTGCATCAGGATGGCCTGGTGCACGTCAGCCGCATGAGCGAGCGCTTCGTCCGCCATCCGGCCGAGGTGGTCAAGGTGGGCGATGTGGTCAAGGTCTGGGTGCTGGAGGTCGACCTCAAGCGCCAGCGCATCGCGCTCACCATGGCGCCGCCCGGACAGCCCGGGCGGAAATGACGCGTTCGCGTGGGCTTTTGCGCGCGTTCCCCCTTGACAGCGCCAAAAAGTGGTGTACAATAAAGAGCACAACCGGCGTGCAGAAGCGCCGGATGAATAGAGGCGCGGCCGACATCGGTAGCGCGTGGGAGCCCTTCACCGGGCTGTGACCGCGCGCGAAAGGGGAGGCCGCCGAAGCGCCGGACCGGGTGAAGGGTGCGGACGCTGGGCGTCGGGAGAACATCCCGCCGACTGTCACGGCACAAGCCGTGGAGCGCTATTCGCACGTTTTTTTCCCGTTTTGTGGATCAAAGCAGCAATGGCGCAATGCCGTTGCTGCTTTTTTCATTTTATCACACACCGATGAGGAGGAAAGATCACCATGAAAAAGGTTCTCGCGCTCATCCTGGCAGCCCTCACGCTGCTCCCCTGTGCGGTCGCGGCCGCGGAGGGCGCCTTCCGCGTGGGCATGGAGTGCAACTACGCGCCCTACAACTGGACGCAGGCCGAGCCCAGCGAGTACGCCGTGCCCATTGAGGGCGGCGGCGGTTACGCCGACGGCTACGACGTGCAGATCGCCAAGCGCATCGCCGAGGGGCTGGGCAAGGAGCTCGTGATCGTCAAGACCGAGTGGGACGGCCTGCCCATGGGCGTGATGAGCGGCGCGTTCGATGCGATCATCGCGGGCATGAGCCCCACCGAGGAGCGCAAGGCTACGCTGGACTTCAGCGATCCGTACCGCACCAACAAGCTGGTCGTGGTGGTGCGCAAGGACAGCGCCTACGCCTCCGCCGCTTCGCTGGAGGATCTGAGCGGCGCGACCATCACCGGCCAGCTGAATACCTTCCACTACACCGTCATCGATCAGATCCCGGGCGTGAACAAGGCGATGGCCATGGAGACCTTCCCCGCGATGATCGTGGCCGTGCAGAGCGGCGCGGTCGACGGCTATGTGGCCGAGGAGGACGGCGCGCAGGGCGATACGGCCGCCAATCCGGACCTGACGTACATCAAGTTTGACGAGGACGCGGGCTTCGAGGCCTCCGAGGGCGATACGTCCATCGCCGTGGGCCTGGCCAAGGGCAGCGAGCTGCTTGCGCCCATCAACGAGATCCTGGCGGGCATCGATGATGCGACCCGCGATCAGCTGATGGCCGACGCCAAGGCGCGTCAGCCTCTCAACCAGTGACGAAACGGGAACGCGCCGCTTGCCGGCGCGTTCCCGTTGCCGCGCCCGCACTTCACGCCGGGGCGGCATTAAAGGAGTTGCCTGCATGAACGCGTTACCAACCTCATTTTTCGGCTGGGTCGGCTTCATCCTGGAGAAGTACGGCACGCTGTTCCTCAGCGGCGTGGGCATCACGCTGCTGGTGGCCATCACGGGCACCGTCATCGGCTTTGCGATCGGTCTGCTGGTGGCGATCCTGCGCACCATCCCCGTCGCTCCGCGCGCGCCATGGTACCGGCGCCTGCCGCTGCGGGCGCTCTCCGCGCTGCTGAATGTGTACATCGAAGTCTTCCGCGGCACGCCCATGATCGTGCAGGCCATGGTCATCTATTACGGGTGCATGTACATGGGCCTGCGCATGCCCGTGCTGGTGGCGGCGGTGCTGATCGTGTCGATCAACACGGGCGCGTACATGGCCGAGATCGTGCGCGGCGGCATCATCAGCGTGGACAAGGGACAGAAGGAGGCCGCCTGCGCCATCGGCATGACGCACTGGCAGAGCATGGTGCACGTGGTGCTGCCCCAGGCGGTGCGCAACATCATGCCCTCCATCGGCAACGAATTCGTCGTCAACATCAAGGACTCCAGCGTGCTCAACGTCATCTCCGTCAACGAGCTGTTCTTCATGAGCAAGTCGGCGGCCGGCACCTATCTGCGCTACTTTGAGGTGTTCTTCATCACCGCGTGCATCTATCTGGCGCTCACCTTCACGATCACGCGCCTGCTGCGCGTGCTGGAGCGCAAGATGGACGGCAATACCAACTACATCATCTATGGCTCCCAGAGCGATTCCAAGGCCGCCATCGTCGTGCCCAAAGAAGGAGGTGTGCCCAATGACTGACGAAAGCGCGCCCATCCTGCGTGTGAGCGGACTGCAAAAGCGCTTTGGCGAGCACGAGGTGCTGCGCGGCATCTCGTTTGACGTGCATCAGGGCGACGTGGTCAGCATTATCGGCGCCAGCGGCAGCGGCAAGAGCACGCTGCTGCGTTGCATCAACTTTCTGGAGCAGCCCACGGACGGCGCCATCCTGTTCCATGGCAGGAATGCAGAAACCGAGTGGAACCGTGCCCAGTACCACGCCAAGGTGGGCATGGTGTTCCAGAGCTTCAACCTCTTTGCCAACATGAGCGTGCTGAAGAACTGCGTCTCCGGCCAGGTGCGCGTGCTGCGGCGCGACCGCCGCGAGGCGGAGGAAAAGGCGCTCTTCTATTTGGACAAGGTGGGCATGGCGCCCTACCGCGACGCGCGTCCGGCGCAGCTGTCCGGCGGACAGAAGCAGCGCGTGGCGATTGCGCGCGCGCTGGCGATGGACCCGGAGGTGCTGCTCTTTGACGAGCCCACCAGCGCGCTGGATCCCGAGATGGTCGGCGAGGTGCTGAGCGTCATGCGTGAGCTGGCTGCCTCGGGCCTGACCATGCTGGTGGTCACGCATGAGATGGCCTTTGCACGCGATGTAAGCCGCCGCGTCATCTTCATGGATGCGGGCGTGATCGCCGAGGAGGGCGCACCGGAGGAGATCTTTGTGCGCCCGAACCAGCCGCGCACCCGCGAATTCCTCAGTCGCGTTCTGGGAGCGTGACGGGCACGCTCGCCAACTCGTCGTTCCTTATCCATAGGACGGCCGACAGGCTTCCGCCTGTCGGATGCACCGGCAGCCTGAAAAATAAAGGAGGGAATGCTGTGCTTGAACATCTGAATGGGAACAGAGGGCGCGCCGTGTCCGCCCGCGTGCTGACTGTCGTGTTCCTGCTGCTTGCGCTGCTCCCGGCGGGCCCGGCAGCAGCAGCTGACGACGGCAGCTTCCTGTCCCCGCTCGCCTACTGGGGGCTGGATGACGGCGCTGCGACGGTCACAGAGGAGGACGGCGCCTGGTCGGCGAGTCTGCGCGTGGAGAAGCTGGACAGCAGGAGCGCCCTGGACGAGTATGCGATCTTCCTGGTGGGGACATACCCCTTTATCCTGTCCGATACGTCGTTTCAGGAGGAAGAGGGGAGCTACGCCTGGAGCTACCGCTTCAGCTATACCGGCTCGGCGGCGGTGGAGTCCCTGCCCGGGAAAGAGGGCTGCAATCTGTGGCTTCATGCCTCCGCCCATGGGACGTGGGACTATACAGAGATCGGCTGGGCGTGGAGCGACGGCCTGAATCCGGTGAGCGGCGATCAGAGCGCCCAGGCCAGCCCGGCGCGCGAGGAATCCGCGCAGGGCGCGGGCAGCGCGCAGGCCGCGGGCAATGCGCAGGAGCTGGTCGCGCAGCCGCTGACGTCGACCGCGGCCGCGCCCGGCGATGCGGAGCTGATGGCGCTGGAATACTATGCCGATGGGCTGGAGGTGGGCTCGCTGGGCGAGGACGGCAGCGCGAGGACGCGGTCGCTGGACGGCACGGCCTCGGACTACCGCGTCCTGGAGGCGTATGTGGACCTGCTGTGCACGGCGTATTCCTTTGAACTGGTGGATACGCCCTACTATGAACAGATGCGGGATACGTTCTTCGACTTCTGCCTGCGCTATACCGGGTCCGCGTCCCTGTATGGCAGCGAGATCCGGGGGACATTCAGCGACCTCCCCTGCAACGTGATGATCTACGGCATCATCGACGGCGACGACCTGGAGGGCTACATCTACTACGACCGGGCATTGACCGCGCGCGACGGCGGCTATCGCTATGGCAGCGCTTCGGCCGATACGGGCTTTGTGGGCGATTCGTTTGCCGCCGGCCTGTACCGCCTGAGCGACGGCAGCTTCGCCACGGATGACGGCGCGCTGCAGGCAGCGCCCGGGCAGGCCATGGTCGTCCAGGACGGGGCGGCATCGGTGTACAACGCCCGGGCCGTCTACGATACGCAGAGCAGCCATCTGGAGTTCTGGGTGGAGGACGACCGGGACGGCGCATACATCCAATGCTACTTCCCGCTCTCCCAGGACATCGCGACCGGGCAGATCTATACGGAAGAGGACTTCATCGTGGAATCCAGCTATGCCGTCAAGGCGGGCGGCCGGTTTGAGGACATGCCGTCCTATACATGGCCTACCATGTTCGCCGCGTGGCACGGGAGCGAATACGTCGTGCCCGTCCTGGGCATGGGCGGCGACATGAAGCGCCTCAACCTGCGGGTGATGTACGCGGACGGCGAGACGGCGGTGCTGTACGCCTGCGCCCAGTTTGCCACCGCGCCGCGCGAATTGGAGGTATTGATGGCGGTCTCGTTTGCGGACGCCGAGACGACCAGCGCGCAGGCATCCGCCGACGCCGGCGGAAAGCAGCAGTGCAGCGCCTGCGGCGGCAGCGGGAATTGCACCCGCTGCGGCGGCACGGGCCGCTTGTACAAGACCCTGCCCGGCACCACCGAGCGGGTGGAACAGGACTGCACGTCCTGCCGGCCTGCCGGCAGCGGACATTGCAGCTTCTGCAGCGGCACCGGCTATCGCTGAGCGCCGGAGAGAAACATCAAGCGAAAAAGTCAACGCCGGATTTGCGCTGTGAGCCGCAAACCCGGCGTTGACTTATGCAGCCTTTCGGATGCGCAGCAGCAGCAGCACGAGGCTGACGCCGAGCAGCAGGTGCCCGATGCCGCCGACGCCGGAGATCGACGCGTCCAGCCCGCGGGACAGCGGCAGGCTCAGCGCCTGCGCGACGCCCCGGACCACCAGGGCCGCGGCGGTGACGTTCAGCCCCACGTGGTAGAGCGCGATCGTGCGCCCGGTCTTTTCACCGGAAAAGTGCAGGCTCTTTTCCAGCAGCAGCAGGAGCAGGAAGAACACCATGCCCAGCAGAAAGTAGTGCGTGTGCACCACGGAGAGCGTGGTCTTGCCCGTAAAGCCGTTGAACTTGGTGAATTCCCGATAGAATACCCCGCCCGCCATGGCGAGGAGCGCGTATGCGAGCGCTGCGTTGGCATAACGTTTCACTTTGCGTACCTCCTTCAATCAGTTGCATTCTCTCCGCATGGCGCGGTAGCCGATCAGCACCGTCCATACGTATGCGCAGGTCTTGGGGATCATCAGCATGCCGATCATCGGCACGGCGTCGGCCCAGAGCACGACCGGAATGTAAAAGCCGAAGCTCAGGACGATGGTCAGCCACATCCAGCGGAAGGCGGCGTCGTTTGCGGCCCTGGCGCTGCGATAGAACAGCACGATGATCACAGCGCCCAGCAGCGCAAACGGAATGTTGCGGTAGACGCCCCAGGCGAGCGGCGCAGCGGCGCTGAGCCAGTCGTTTTGCGGCATCATGCACAGCAGTATACGGACGCCCGCCAGGGCGTAGACCGCGGCGGTCAGCGTCTTTTGGCCCTGGATGCGGTAGCGATACCGCCAGACGTAATACAGCAGCACGTAGAAGACCGTCATGGTGATGGACGTGATCCACTTGCCGGCTCCCAGCGCCACGGTGTAGCTGTCCAGCCCCGTGGTGCACAGCGCCAGCGCGCGGGGAATCAGATGGAATGCGTCTCCCGCGCCCAGCACCACGGCCATGCAGCCGAACAGGCGGAACTGCCGGTTGCCCCGGCTGCCCCGAATCATGCGCAGGCCGAGGGTGATGACGGTGATCAGGTATACCGCGTCGAATAGCGTCTCTACAAGGGCTTGCATGCGGTTCATCCTCCTCTTTGTATGAACATTGTTCATGTTGGTCCGTAAAAAACGGCTCCGGATCGCCCGTCAGTATAGCACCCTGCGGGCGATCTCCAGCACGGCGCTCGGGTCGTAATCCTGGCGGAGCATGGCGGAGAGCATCAGGGAAAAGAGCACGTTCGCAAAGGTCTCCGGCGAAAACGCCTCGTTGAAGGCGTCCGCGCGCACGCGGGGATCCCTCCGGATCACTGCGCACAGGCTTGCGCGGATGTGCTGCCAGGTTTTCAGCATCCGTTCGCGCCCCTGCGACCTGCTGCCCTGCGCAAAGCGGAGGGAATGGATGCTGAAAAAATGCGGGTATTGCCCCGCGCCGTATTCCATGCGCCGGTATAGCCATTGGATGCAGGCAGGGACGTCGGCAAAGGCCTCCGCGTCCGGCGCGTGGTGGAAGATGTCGCGCCAGACGCTCTCCACACTTGCGCCGATGAGCTCGTCCTTGGAGCGGAAGTAGTTGTAAATCGTGCCAACCGACACGCCGCAGGCCTCGGCCACGGCGCGAATGCTGACCGCCTCCCACCCCCGCTGCCGGATCAGGTCGCGGCTTGCCTGCAGGATCTCCTCCTGAGAGGTCGCCATGGGATTCAAATGCATCACCTCAACATGAACAATGTTCATTATAGCGGATCCTCATGGACCTGTCAAGCGAAACCCTGCAAAACCATGCCGTTCCCCCGGCCAATACGACAGGCTCCGCCTTTCGATCGCATCACGAAAAGCGGAGCCCGTATGATTGGATATGGCGCCCATACCAGAAAGTGAACCAATCCGGCGAAAGGGGAGAAAGGGTAAAATGGAGAATTCAGGAACCACGATGTCCTTGATGGTAGCTTTGCAGATGGTCGGAAGTTACCGTCTTGAGCTTGCGCTTACCAATGGGGTGCTTCTTGATGCGGGAAACAGTGTTGATGTAGGCTGTCACCGTCCCATCACTCAACGAGCCGGGTTTCAGTTCTTCCTCCACCCACATATCCAGCATATCCCCCAAAGTGATGTTCTTGGCCTGCGCCAGAAACATCTTGGTTTCATAGTCCTCCATCGCCTTGCGGAGCAGAGACTCGGTTTCACTCTTGCTTTCCGTTCCCGGAAATTCTTTCTGGACACGGTTGCCGCTGGCATCTTCTACATAAAAGCGATAGTACCACTTCTTTCCTTTCTTTCTTACAGATCCTTTTGCCATAGCAAACTCCTTTCTATG
>DVFJ01000003.1 GCA_018713325.1 Candidatus Onthenecus intestinigallinarum
ATCGCGATCGGCGTGATCAGCGTGCACTCCATCGTCACGTTGTCGCCCGGCATCACCATCTCCACGCCCTCAGGCAGCTTGATGCTTCCCGTCACGTCCGTCGTGCGGAAGTAGAACTGCGGACGGTAGCCGTTGAAGAACGGCGTATGACGGCCGCCCTCCTCCTTCGTCAGCACGTACACCTCGCCCATGTAGTGCGTGTGCGGATGGATCGTGCCCGGCTTGGCCAGCACCTGGCCGCGCTCGATCTCATTGCGCTGCACGCCGCGCAGCAGCACGCCGATGTTGTCGCCCGCCTCCGCCTGATCCAGCAGCTTGCGGAACATCTCAACGCCCGTCACAACCGTCGAACGCGGCTTGTCCATCAGACCCACGATCTCCACCGTGTCCTGAACCTTCACCACACCGCGCTCCACGCGGCCCGTCGCCACCGTGCCACGGCCCGTGATCGAGAACACGTCCTCAACCGGCATCAGGAACGGCTCGTCCGTCGCGCGCTTCGGAGACGGAATGTAGGAGTCCACCGCCTCCATCAGCTCGAAGATGCACTGGCACTCCGGCGCGTTCTTCGGGTCCGTGCCGCCGTTCTGGATGTACTCCAGCGCCTTCAGCGCAGATCCCTTGATGATCGGAATCTCGTCGCCCGGGAACTGGTACGCGCTCAGCAGCTCGCGGATCTCCATCTCCACCAGCTCCAGCAGCTCCTCGTCATCCATCATGTCCGTCTTGTTCATGAACACCACGATGTAGTGCACGCCCACCTGCCGCGCCAGCAGAATGTGCTCGCGCGTCTGCGGCATCGGGCCGTCCGGCGCCGACACCACCAGGATCGCGCCGTCCATCTGCGCCGCGCCCGTGATCATGTTCTTCACGTAGTCCGCGTGGCCCGGGCAGTCCACGTGCGCGTAGTGACGGTTCGCCGTCTCATACTCCACGTGCGCCGTGTTGATCGTGATGCCGCGCGCCTTCTCTTCCGGCGCCTTGTCGATCTCGTCGTAGCGCATCGCCTGCGCTTCGCCGAACTGCGCCAGCACCATCGTGATCGCCGCCGTCAGCGTCGTCTTGCCGTGGTCCACGTGACCGATCGTGCCGATGTTCACGTGCGGCTTGGTGCGCTCAAACTTTTGCTTCGCCATGGGATTTCCTCCTTACTCATTCCCGCAAAGGTGCGGTCTGTCATGCGCCAGCCGGGGACGCGGGCGGCATTACGCCTTGCCCGCGCGCTCCCCGACGACCTTTTCGGTGATGGACTTGGGCGCCTGCTCGTAATGCGCGAACTGCATGGAGTACACGCCGCGGCCCTGCGTGCGCGAACGCAGCGCGGTCGCGTAGCCGAACATCTCGCCCAGCGGAACCATCGCGTGGATCTCCTGGGTGTTGCCGTTGGTGTCCATGCCCTCGATGCGGCCGCGGCGGCTGTTCAGGTCGCCGATGACGTCGCCCATGTAGTCGTCGGGCACGGTGACGTCGACCTTCATCACGGGCTCCAGCAGGCAGGGATCGGCCTTCTTCAGGCACTCCTTGAAGGCCATGGAACCGGCGATCTTGAAGGCCATTTCAGAGGAGTCGACCTCGTGGTAGGAGCCGTCGTACACGATGGCGCGGAAGTCGACGACCTCGAAGCCGCCGAGCATGCCGTTCTGCGCGGCCTCGCGGATGCCCGCGTCGATGGGCGCGATGTACTCCTTGGGAATCGCGCCGCCGACGACGTTGTTGACGAACTCGTAGCCGGCGCCGGGCTCCAGGGGCTGCAGCTCGACCCAGCAGTCGCCGTACTGGCCGTTGCCGCCGGACTGACGCACGAAGCGGCCCTGGGCCTTGGCGGACTTGCGGATCGTCTCGCGATAGGCGACCTGCGGCGCGCCGACGGTCGCCTCGACCTTGAACTCGCGCAGCAGGCGGTCGACGATGATCTCCAGGTGGAGCTCGCCCATGCCGGCGATGATCGTCTGACCCGTCTCCTGGTTGGTATAGGTCTTGAAGGTGGGGTCTTCCTCGGCCAGGCGCAGCAGGGCGAGGATCATCTTGTCCTGGCCGGCCTTGGTCTTGGGCTCGATGGCGACCTGGATGACGGGATCCGGGAACTCCATGTTCTCCAGGATGACCTGCGCCTTGTCGTCGCACAGCGTGTCGCCGGTGGTCGTATCCTTGAAGCCCACGACGCCCGCGATGTCGCCGGCGTAGACCTCTTCGATCTCCTTGCGCTCGTTGGCGTGCATCTGCACAATGCGGCCCATGCGCTCGCGCTTGCCCTTGGTGGAGTTGAGCACGTAGGAGCCGGACTTGATGTGGCCGGAATACACGCGGATGAAGGCCAGCTTGCCGACGAACGGGTCGGTCATGATCTTGAAGGCCAGCGCGGAGAAGGGCTCGTCGTCCGAGGCATGGCGCTCGCACTCCTCGCCGGTCTTGGGGTTCACGCCCTTGATGGACGGGATGTCCACCGGAGAGGGCATGTACGCCACGACGTTATCCAGCATGGGCTGCACGCCCTTGTTGCGGTACGATGTGCCGCACATCACGGGGAAGAAGCGGCAGGCGATGGTACCCTTGCGGATCGTGGCGCGGATCTCGTCGGCCGTCGGCTCCTCGCCCATGAGGAACTTCTCGGCCATGTCGTCGTCCAGCTCGCAGACCGCCTCGACCATCTTGTCGTGGTACTCCTTGGCCTGATCCAAGAGCTCGGCGGGGATGTCCTCGTCGCGCACATCCTTGCCCAGATCGTCGTAGTAGATCTCGGCGCGCATGGTGATCAGGTCGATGATGCCGCGGAAGTCGCTTTCAGAGCCAATGGGCAGCTGGATCGGCACGGCGTTGGCGTGCAGGCGGTCGTGCAGCATCTGCACGACGCGGAAGAAATTGGCGCCCATGATGTCCATCTTGTTGACGTACACCATGCGGGGGACGCCGTACTTTTCGGCCTGACGCCAGACGGTCTCAGACTGCGGTTCGACGCCTCCCTTTGCGCAGAAAACGGCTACGGCACCATCGAGAACGCGCAGAGAACGTTCGACTTCGACGGTAAAATCGACGTGACCGGGCGTATCGATGATGTTGATACGGTGGCCCTTCCAATAGCAGGTCGTGGCGGCCGAGGTGATCGTGATGCCGCGCTCCTGCTCCTGGGCCATCCAGTCCATCGTAGCGGCGCCTTCGTGCACCTCGCCGATCTTATGCGTACGGCCCGTGTAGAAAAGGATGCGCTCCGTGGTGGTCGTCTTACCGGCGTCGATGTGTGCCATGATGCCGATGTTGCGGACCTTGTCCAGCGGATGGCTTCTAGGCATAGTCGTTCATCCTCCTTCCCGATATGGTGGGATCGATATAGATCGTGTTTTTCATCTCGGCATGTCTTACCAGCGGTAGTGCGCGAACGCCTTGTTCGCCTCGGCCATGCGGTGCATCTCTTCCTTGCGCTTGACCGCGTTGCCGGCGTTGTTGGCGGCGTCCATGATCTCGGCGGCCAGGCGCTCGGCCATGGTCTTCTCGCCGCGCTTGCGGCTGAAGTCGACCAGCCAGCGCAGCGCCAGGGTCTGACGGCGCTCCGGGCGGATCTCCACAGGCACCTGGTAGGTGGCGCCGCCCACGCGGCGGGCCTTGACCTCCAGAGAGGGCAGAATGTTGTTCAGGCCGGCCTGGAAGACCTCCATGGCCTCCTTGCCCGTCTTCTGGGCGATGGTCTCGAACGCGTCATAGCACACGGCCTGCGCGACGCCGCGCTTGCCGTCGAGCATGACCTGATTGATCAGCTTGGTCACGAGGGTGGTCCCGTAAACGGGATCCGGCAGCACCTCGCGCTTGGGAATAAATCCACGTCTGGGCATTGTCTATACCTCCCTATTGCGAGTCACAAAACTGTTGAAAGAGCAGCGTGCGGTCCGGACCTCCTGCGCGCGATCGCGCCTCAGCATGACGCGGCGCGCGCGGAAACCGCCCGTCGGGCCTGCGGCCGGGCCTGCATCCCGCCGTTCCACGCAGGGATGCCGTCCGTCCGCCGCCTCGCGAGGGGCAGGCGTCTTCTTTTCGCGCCCGGGTGGGCGCGTAACCGCTTCCGGCGCTGGGCCGGGTTACTTCTTCGGGCGTTTTGCGCCGTACAGAGAGCGGGACTGCATGCGCTTGGCCACGCCGGCGGCGTCGAGCGCGCCGCGGATGATGTGGTAACGCACGCCAGGCAGATCGCGGACGCGGCCGCCGCGGATGAGCACGACGCTGTGCTCCTGCAGGTTATGGCCGATGCCCGGGATATAGCAGGTGCCCTCGATGGAGTTCGTCAGGCGAACACGAGCGATTTTGCGCAGAGCCGAGTTCGGCTTCTTGGGCGTGGTGGTCTTGACCGAGAGGCAGACACCGCGCTTCTGCGGGCACTTCTGCAAGATAGGCGCGGTCGACTTGTTGACGACCTTTTCTCTTCCCTTGCGGATCAACTGATTGATCGTAGGCATGGAAGCACCTCCTTGATTTCTTACGTCAAAATGAAAAACATGTATCTATAAAAATCCGCGCAACCCTCGCGAACCTTATAGCGAAACCCGCGGGCCGGGCCGACCGAAACCGCCCCGAAACCGCACAAAAACCGGGCACAGCCGCAGGGCTGTCCCAGGGGAAGGCTGTTTTCAGCGGCGCTGCACGCCCGCAGCGGCGGCGGCCACATCGATGCCGCACGCCTGGCCGAGCGCCTTCATCGACTCGACCTCGTGACAGGGGATGTTCAGGTCGTAGCAGCGATCCATGACCCGCTTGGTCAAAAACGGGTCGGCGTCCCGCGCGACATACGCGCGCGCGATCCTGCCCGCATCCAGCGCGCGCAGCAGCTGTTTGGTGCCGACGACGCGCCGCGTGGCATCGCTGAGCTCTGACAGCATGGCGACCTCCCTTTCGCGTTTGCGGCCGGACACAGACCGGCCAGTAAACCATTATATGATACCATCACGCGCGCCGCCTGTCAATGCAAATTCCTGCATTTTCGCAAAACTTGGGGGGATTCACGGCAAAGCCGCGCCCCGCATGCGCGCTTTTTTTATTATACCCCGTTTTTCCCATAAATTCAAGCGGCGCGGACAGGAAAATCCCGTCCGCGCCGCGTTCTCGCCCGGCTCAGCCGTTGCCCAGCCGGATGAAGGCCACGTAGTCGATCTGCTTGGAGTAGAGCGAGTAGCCCACGTCGACGGAGGAGCCCATGACGTTCATGTCCAGGCCGCTGCCGTTGGGGTAGCGGATGATGAGCAGCACGTCCGTGGCGAGGCCACCGCCCGTGTAGTACGCGTCCGTCTCCCACCAGCCCGTCCACGCTTCGCACTGCAGGCCGTGCTCGCGCGCATAGGCGGCGGTCTCCCGCTCGATCTCGCGCATGCGCTCGCCCGCCTCGCCGGTGATCTCCAGGCCCGATTCGGCCCAGTAGATATCATCCGTCAGCCAGTCCTCGCCCCACTGGGCCGCCCAGTACAAGGTGGCGTCCTCCGGCTCGAAGAAGTCCTCGACGCCCGTGTGCGCGCGGTTCACCCTCTGCAGCTCGCCCTCATAGAAGCCCACATAGTAGATCTCGTCGCCCACCGGTCCGTACGTCAGTTCGATCTGCTCCAGTTCCGGCACCACCACGACCTCCTCGGCGACGCAGTCCGCGGGCAGCGTCACGCCCAGATACTGCTCAAGCGCCGCGCGCGCCCGCTCGTCGTAGGTACCCTTCGCCTCTCCGGCCGTCGCGGCCTCCGTGCCCGCCGTCCCTCCTTCCGTCGCCGCCTCTCCTTCCGTCGCCGCCGGCTCAGCGACCGCGCAGGTCGCCAGGCCCAGCGCCAGCATGAGCGCCGCCAGCAGGCTGGCCGCCCATCTTTCATATCGCTTAAACGTCAACATGGTTTCAATCCTCTCCTTTACTTCCGAGCGCCCCAGGCGCATCGCCGTCGCCTGCAGCAGCGCGGGCGCGTGGCCCTTCGTGCGCGCCAGGCGCAGCAGCGTCCGTCCATAGGCGATCTGTCCGTCCCAATCCCGTCCGGATACGACCCGCGCGTCGCATGCGGTCTCGCCGTCCCGCGCGCAGGCCCTCGCGCCCACCCATACCAGCGGGTGGAACCAGTACAGGCATACGCAGGCCGTGCGCAGCAGCGACCAAATAGGATCGCCCGCGCGCAGATGGCACAGCTCGTGCGCCAATACGTCCTCGAGGTTCTCCGCGCGCACGCCCTCCAGGTTCACCGCGATGCGCGGGCGCAGCACGCCGTACAGGCAGCAGCTCTCCAGCGGCTCGCACACGTCCACCTCCGGCGCACGCCCGATGCCCAGCCGGGCGCACAGCGACACGTACATCGCCCGCTCGTCCGGCGATAGGCCGCGCACGCGCCGCCTGCGCACATTTTGGCGAAATGCCGCGTTCGTCCATACCGCGTATGCGCCTGCGGCGCACGCGCCGGTCAGCCAGACGCACCATGCAATCTGCTCCCCGGACACCTGCATGCGCCGGACGGTCTGCGCCGAACCGGCCTGCGCCGCCGCGCCGGGCTCCGCCGTCCTGACGTCCCGCGCAGCTGGGGCGCTCTGCGCCGTCGGGCGCGCCTGCGCCGCCGTTGCGTTTCCCTGCGGCAGCCGCGCCGGAACCGGCACGCCGATCTGCACGGGCAACAACAGCCTGAGCGCCACCACCAGCCACAGCGCGTACTGCATGCCCGGCCGCAGCAGCCTGCGCCGGCGGGCGAGCAGCAGCAGCGGGATCAGCAGCGCCGCGCCGATGCTTGCGCGTAACAGTCCTGCCAGCATCGCGCTCACTCCCTTCCGCGGCGCTTCGCCTCGTCGAGCATGCGGGAGAGCTCCTCGATCTCCTGCTCGTCCAGCGCGCCGCCGTCGACCAGGTTGGAGACCAGCCGCAGCGCGTTGCCGCCGAAGAGGCGGCCCACCAGCGCCGTCGTCTGCTCCCGCTGCACGTCCTCTCGCCGGATCAGCGGATGATAGCGCTTGAGCGCTCCGCCCTCCTCCACACGCACCGTCTGCTTGTCGATCATGCGCTTGAGCAGCCCGATCACCGTGTGACGCGTCCAGCCCGTCTGCGGCTCCAGCGCGCGCGTCAACTCCGGCGCCGTCATGGGCGAGCGGTCCCACAGGCAGTTCATGATCTTCAGCTCCGCGTCCGTCAGCCATTCCCTTTCGTGCATATGCCGGACCTCCCCGTGTGTGTCGCGATAGTAGACAGCTGTTTACTATCTAGAGTATACAACTGTTTACTCCGGGTGTCAAGCCCTTTTCCATGGAAAAATCAAAAAACGGCGCATGCCCCGGCCTCCCGCCCCTTGATGCGCGCATCCCCTGCGTGTAGAATGGATCCATTGCGGCGCGGCGGCAAAATCCTCCTACCGCCAAAAACCCGGCGCTCCTCCTGGCCGTCTAACAGGCGACCGGTCAAAACGATGGAGGTACAGCATGACGAACGAACGGTTTGCGCAGGAGATCGTCGCGCTCACCGATACCCTGTATCGCGTGAGCTATTCCATCCTGCCCGAGAAGTGCGACCGCGAAGATGCGGTGCAGAGCTGCCTGGAGAAGGCGTGGAAGCGTCGGAGGGCCCTGCGAGAGGAGCGCTACCTGAAGACATGGCTGGTGCGCATCCTCATCAACGAGTGCTACGACATCCACCGCCGCCGCGCAAGGGAGGCGCCCCGTGAGCTTCCCGAGCGCGCCGCCCCGCCCGACGCGGACAGAGAACTGCACGACGCCCTGATGCGGCTGCCCGAGGAATTGCGCACGCCCATCGTCCTGCACTACATGGAAGGATATCCCGTTCAGGAGATTGCCTCAGTCCTGCGCCTTGCACAGGGGACGGTCAAATCCCGCATGAGGCGCGGCCGGGCAATGTTGAAAGAATGGCTGTCTGAGGAGGATGTATTGTGAAGAGCCGAGATTTTCGCAGGGCTTTCGGAAAGCCCGACGCGGACTTTGTCTCCACCCTGCAGGGTACGCTCCGCAGACTGCGCGAGGAGGAGGAACGACCCATGAAACGCAGATGGAGCCTGAGCGCGGCCCTTGCCGTCGCCGCCTGTCTGATCTTTGCATCGGCCGCCCTGGCCGCGGCCAACCACTGGGGACTGTTTGACTTTTTGAATCAGTGGCGGGATGCCGGCACGCTGCCCGAGGCGGCGCAGATCGTCGTTACCGATCCGCCGCAGGCAGGCGGCGAGGGCGCGTTGGCCTCCTTCCGGCTGCGCGAGGCCGTGTATGACGGCGAATACGCCTACCTGGTCGTGGATGCGACGCCCGCGGAGGGCCTGCTGCTGCTCGGGCCGGATGCGCTGCCGCCGGACGGGATGCGCAGCCTGACCCAGGACGACTCCATTGCGCTGACCATCGGCGAGTATGCCGAGGCAAACGGCCTGCAGATGGCCGTGGTGAGCCTGCACCTCGCCGCCGACGCGGAGGGTCTGGAGGGCGGCCTGTCGTCGGGCCTGGACTGGCGCCTGGAGCCGGACGGCACGCTGGTGTTCATGCTCTCCGTCGAAGTGCCGCCCCAGGTGGGCGATGCGCTCGAGGGCACGCTGCTGTGCAGCGTCACGCCGCTCATCCCGGCGCCCGAGGGCGAGGGCATCACCGTCGAGTCCTTCGAGCCGGATTCGGACGAGCCCGTCAGCGCGTTCATCGGCTATGATGTGGATGCGCAGCGCGCACAGCTCAGCGAACTCGCCTTCACGCTCACGGCCGCCGGGGCCTCCGACGTGCTGGCCGCCGGCCTGGACGCCGCGTATCCGGGCTGCGGCGTGCGCGTGGACGCCATCACCCTGACCCCCTCGCCCATGGCGCTGTACTATGAGATCCACTATACCGTCACGGACGAGGCGGCATACGCCGCGGCCGAGGAGGGCGTGTTCTTTGAATTCCTCGACGAGGACGGCGAGCGCCTGCCGGACGGCGCCGGATCGGTCAGCTCAGCCACGCCGCAGGAGGACGGTTCCTTCGTGCAGAGCGGTTCGCTGGCCGCGCAGAGCGGACTGCCCGAGCATGTGACGCTGCGCGCCTACAACTGCTGGACGAAGGAGCGCTACGAGAGCCACGAGCTGACGCTCTCCGGTACGGAGCCGTAACGGAGCGCGCCGGTCCCCATACGTCCAGGGCCCGGGAGGCAACCGTCTCCCAGGCCCTTCTTTTTGGTGCGAGGACGCAAAAAAACCGTCCGCCGCCTTGCGGCGACGGACGGTGCGGATCAGTAGGCCTCGTGGATTTCGACGTTCTTATAGCGCTTCATACCAGTGCCGGCCGGGATCAGCTTGCCGATGATGACGTTCTCCTTCAGGCCGACGAGCGGGTCGACCTTGCTCTTGATGGCGGCTTCGGTCAGCACGCGGGTCGTCTCCTGGAAGGAGGCGGCGGAGAGGAAGGACTCCGTGGCAAGGGACGCCTTGGTGATGCCCAGCAGGATGCGCTTGGCCACGGCGGGGCGGCCGCCCTTGAGGAGCGTCTCCTCGTTCTGGCGCTCGAAGTGGAAGATGTCGACCAGGCTGCCGGGAAGCAGTTCGGTATCGCCCGCGTCCTCCACGCGCACCTTGCGCAGCATCTGATGGACGATGACCTCGATGTGCTTATCGGCGATGCCGACGCCCTGCAGGCGGTAGACCATGAGGACTTCCTTGAGCAGGTGCTCCTGCACGGCCTTGACGCCCAGGATGCGCAGCAGGTCGTGCGGGTTGACCGAGCCCTCGGTCAGCTCGTCGCCCGCCTGTACGCGGTCGCCATCCTTGACCTTGAGGCGGCTGCCGTAGGTGATGGGATAGGTCTTGACCTCGCCCTCGTCGCTGGTGATGACGATCTCGCGGCGCTTCTTGGCCTCGCTGATGCGGACCTCGCCGGCGATCTCAGCCAGCATGGCCTCGCGCTTGGGCTTGCGCGCCTCAAACAGCTCCTCGACGCGGGGAAGGCCCTGCGTGATGTCCTTTTCGGAGGCCACGCCGCCGGTGTGGAAGGTACGCATGGTCAACTGCGTGCCGGGCTCGCCGATGGCCTGCGCGGCGACGATGCCGACGGCCTCGCCGATGTCCACATAGCCGCCGTGCGCGAGGTTGGCGCCGTAGCACTTGACGCACACGCCCGTCTCGTTGCGGCAGGTGAGCACGGAGCGGATCTGGCAGGACTTGATGCCGGCCGCGACGATCTCCTTGCCCTTTTCGTAGGAGATCATCTCGTTGAGCGGGACGATCACCTCGCCCGTGGCGGGGTTGACGATGTCCTCGGCGGCGACGCGGCCGACGATGCGGTCGGCAAGCGACTCGATGGGATCCGTCTCGGAGCCGATGGCGGTCACGGTGATGCCGCGCACCTTCTCGCCGCGCGAGGCGAAGCAGTCGTCCTCGCGGACGATGACCTCCTGCGACACGTCGACCAGGCGGCGGGTGAGGTAGCCCGAGTCGGCGGTGCGCAGCGCGGTGTCGGACAGCGCCTTGCGGCTGCCGTGGGAGGACTGGAAGAATTCCAGCACGGTCAGGCCCTCGCGGAAGTTGGCCTTGACGGGCATTTCCAGGGGCTTGCCGGTCGGGGAGGCCATCATGCCGCGCATGCCGGCCAGCTGAGAGACCTGCGAGATCGAGCCGCGGGCGCCGGAGTCGGTCATCATGCGCACGGGGTTGAAGTCGTCCATGTGCTTCATGATGGTGTTCTTCACGTCGTCCGTCGTCTTGGACCAGACGGCCACGACGCGGTCGTAGCGCTCGTCGTTGGTCAGCAGGCCGCGGCGGTACAGGCGCTCGATCTTCTTGACCTGTTCCTCCGCGTCGGCCAGGATGGTCTTCTTCTCCGGGGGCACGATGATGTCGGAGACCGACACCGTGACCGCGCCGCGCGTGGAGTACTTGTAGCCCATGGCCTTGATGTTGTCCAGCACCTCGGCGGTCTTGTTCACGCCGTGGGCGCGGAAGCACATGTCGACGATCTGGCCGATCTGCTTCTTGCCGACGCGCTCGTCGATCTCCAGCACGAACATGTCGTCCAGCGTGTTGCGCGGTTTGAAGCCCATGTCCTGCGGAATGGCGTTGTTGAAGATCAGCTTGCCCAGCGTCGTCTCGATCACGCGCCGGTACGTCTCGCCCTGCCACTTGCGCGCGATGCGCACGTGGATCTTGGCCTGCAGGTGCAGCTGCTGCGTCTGGTAGGCCATCATGGCCTCGTCCTCGGAGCAGAAGTAGCCGCCCTCGCCCAGCGCGCCGGGGCGCACGCAGGTGAGGTAGTAGCAGCCGATGACCATGTCCTGCGTGGGCGAGATGACGGGCTTGCCGTCCTGGGGCTTGAGGATGTTGTTGGCCGCCAGCATCAGGAAGCGGGCCTCGGCCTGCGCCTCCATGGACAGGGGCACGTGCACGGCCATCTGGTCGCCGTCAAAGTCGGCGTTGAACGCGGTGCAGACCAGCGGATGCAGCTTGATCGCCTTGCCCTCGACCAGCACCGGCTCGAACGCCTGGATGCCCAGGCGGTGCAGCGTCGGCGCGCGGTTGAGCAGCACCGGGTGCTCGCGGATGACGCCCTCGAGGATGTCCCACACCTTCGTCTCCGCGCGCTCGACCATGCGCTTGGCGGACTTGACGTTGTGCGCGATGCCGGTGGTGACCAGCCGCTCCATGACGAAGGGCTTGAACAGCTCCAGCGCCATGCCCTTGGGCAGGCCGCACTGGTGCAGCTTGAGCTCCGGGCCCACGACGATGACCGAGCGGCCCGAGTAGTCCACGCGCTTGCCCAGCAGGTTCTGGCGGAAACGGCCCTGCTTGCCGCGCAGCAGGTCGGACAGGCTCTTGAGCGGGCGGTTGCCCGGGCCGGTCACGGGCCGGCCGCGGCGGCCGTTGTCGATCAGCGCGTCGACGGCCTCCTGCAGCATGCGCTTTTCATTGCGCACGATGATGTCGGGCGCGCCCAGCTCGAGCAGGCGCTTGAGGCGGTTGTTGCGGTTGATGACGCGGCGGTACAGGTCGTTCAGGTCGCTGGTGGCGAAGCGTCCGCCGTCCAGCTGCACCATCGGGCGCAGGTCCGGCGGGATGACGGGCACGACGTCCAGGATCATCCACTCGGGCTTGTTACCGCTCTGGCGGAACGCCTCGACGACCTCCAGGCGCTTGACAGCGCGGGCGCGCTTCTGGCCCTCGCTCTCGCGGTCGCGCTCCTTGATGGTCAGTTCGTCGATCTCGCTGCGCAGCTGCGTGCTGAGCGCGTCCAGATCGATCTTCTGCAGCAGTTCCTTGACGGCCTCCGCGCCCATGCCGACGCGGAATGCGTCGCGGCCGTACTCGTCGACCAGCTCGCGGTATTTCTGATCGGTGATCAGCTCGTTCTGCTTGAGCTTCGTCTTGCCGGGGTCGAGCACGATGAAGGAGGCGAAGTAGAGCACCTTCTCCAGCGCGCGGGGCGAGATGTCCAGCAGCATGCCCATGCGGCTGGGGATGCCCTTGAAGTACCAGATGTGGCTTACCGGCGCGGCCAGCTGGATGTGGCCCATGCGCTCGCGGCGCACCTTTGCGCGGGTGACCTCCACGCCGCACTTGTCGCACACGACGCCCTTGTAGCGCACGCGCTTGTACTTGCCGCAGTTGCACTCCCAGTCCTTCTGTGGCCCGAAGATGCGCTCGCAGAACAGGCCGTCGCGCTCGGGCTTGAGCGTGCGGTAGTTGATCGTCTCGGGCTTGCAGACCTCGCCGCGGGACCACTCCAGGATCTTCTCGGGCGAGGCCATGCCGATCTGAATCGAATCGAGGTTCGACAGTTCAAACAAGGGGTAGACACTCCCTTCCACACATTACAGGTCGTCGTCCAGAGAGATGTCCTCCAGGTCGGGCACATCCTCCACGTCGAAGTCGTCCAGCTCGTCCAGCGAGATGTCCGCGTCCAGGTCGCCCTCGTCGTAATTGCCGGCGGCGGGGGCCTCCTCGACCAGCGACAGGTCGGCGTCCGTGCGCTCCGTCTCGTCCTCGTCGTCGTCGATCTCGCGGATGATGATCTCCTGCTTGTCGGCGGAAAGGACCTTGATGTCCAGCGAGAGCGCCTGCAGCTCCTTGATGAGCACCTTGAACGATTCGGGCACGCCCGGATCGGGGATGTTCTTGCCCTTGACGATCGCCTCGTACGTCTTGACGCGGCCGACGGTGTCGTCCGACTTGACGGTGAGGATCTCCTGCAGGGTGTTGGCGGCGCCGTAGGCCTCCAGGGCCCAGACCTCCATCTCGCCGAAGCGCTGGCCGCCGAACTGGGCCTTGCCGCCCAGCGGCTGCTGCGTGACCAGCGAGTAGGGGCCGGTCGAGCGCGCATGCATCTTGTCGTCGACGAGGTGGTGCAGCTTGAGCATATACATGTAGCCGACGGTCACGGGGTTTTCGAACTGGTCGCCCGTGCGGCCGTCGTAGAGGATGGTCTTGCCGTCGCGCCGGCGGCCGGCCTTCTCCATGAGCTCCTCGATGTCCTCCTCCGTCGCGCCGTCGAAGACGGGCGTGGCGACGTGCCAGCCCAGCGCCTTGGCGACCATGCCCAGGTGCACCTCAAGCACCTGGCCCAGGTTCATGCGGGAGGGGACGCCCAGCGGGTTGAGCACGATCTGCAGCGGCGTGCCGTCGGGCAGGAAGGGCATGTCCTCCTCGCGCATGATGCGCGAGACGACGCCCTTGTTGCCGTGGCGGCCGGCCATCTTGTCGCCCACGGAGATCTTGCGCTTCTGGGCGATGTAGACGCGGACCATCTGGTTGACGCCCGGGGAGAGCTCGTCATGGTTCTCGCGGGTGAAGATCTTGACATCGACGATGATGCCCTCTTCGCCGTGGGGCACGCGCAGGCTGGTGTCGCGCACTTCGCGCGCCTTCTCGCCGAAGATCGCGCGCAGCAGCCGCTCCTCGGCGGTCAGCTCGGTCTCGCCCTTGGGCGTGACCTTGCCCACCAGGATGTCGCCGGAGTGCACCTCCGCGCCCACGCGGATGATGCCCTCCTCGTCCAGGTCGCGCAGCGCGTCGTCGCCGACGTTGGGGATGTCGCGGGTGATCTCCTCCGGCCCCAGCTTGGTGTCGCGCGCCTCGCACTCGTACTCCTCCAGGTGGATGGAGGTGTACACGTCGTCCTTGACCAGTCGCTCCGAGAGCAGGATGGCGTCCTCGTAGTTATAGCCCTCCCAGGTCATGAACGCCATGAGGACGTTACGGCCCAGGCTGATCTCGCCCATGTCGGTGGAGGGGCCGTCGGCGATGACCTGGCCCTTTTCGATCTCCTCGCCGGCGCTGACGATCGGGCGCTGGTTGATGCACGTGGACTGGTTGGAGCGCGCGAACTTGATCAGCTTGTACGTGTGCAGGCTGTGGTCCTTCGCGCGGATGTCGATGCGGTCGGCGCTGACCTTCTCGACCACGCCGTCTTCCTTGGCCGTGATGGCCACGCCCGAGTCGCACGCGGCCTTGTACTCGATGCCAGTGGCGACGTAGGCGGCCTCCGGCCGCAGCAGCGGCACGGCCTGGCGCTGCATGTTGGAGCCCATCAGCGCGCGGTTGGCGTCGTCGTTTTCCAGGAAGGGGATCATCGCCGTGGCGACGGAGACGATCTGGCGCGGCGAGACGTCGACGTAATCGACGCGTTCGGGCGGCACAGCGACGACGTCGGCGCACACGCGCGTGGTGACGCGCTCATTTGCGAACGTGCCGTCGGGGTTGATCGGCTCCTTGGCCTGTGCGATGTGGCAGCCGTCCTCCTCGTCTGCCGTCAGGTAGACGATCTCGTCGGTGACGCGCGTCACGCCGTCCTCTCCGTGCTCGACCACGCGGTAGGGCGCCTCGATGAAGCCGTATTCGTTGATGCGCGCGTAGGTCGCCAGCGAGCCGATCAGACCGATGTTCGGGCCTTCAGGCGTCTCGATGGGGCAGATGCGCGCGTAGTGCGAGTAGTGCACGTCGCGCACCTCGAAGGACGCGCGCTCGCGGTTGAGGCCGCCGGGGCCCAGGGCGTTCGTGCGGCGCTTGTGCGTCAGTTCGGCCAGCGGGTTGGGCTGGTCCATGAACTGCGACAGCTGGGAGGAGCCGAAGAACTCCTTGATCGCCGCGCTGACCGGGCGGATGTTGATCAGATCCTGCGGGCGCACCTCGCTGGCGCTCTGGATGGCCATGCGCTCGCGCACGACGCGCTCCAGGCGCGACAGGCCGATGCGGATCTGGTTTTGCAGCAGCTCGCCCACAGAGCGCAGGCGGCGGTTGCCCAGGTGGTCGATGTCGTCGGTCTTGCCCACGCCGTAGGGCAGGCCGATCAGGTAGCTCACTGAGGAGATGATGTCGTCGATGAGGATATGCTTGGGGCTCAGGTGCGAGAGGTTCTCATGCACGGCCTCCTTGAGGTCCTCGGGCGCGACCTGTTCCATGATCTCCTTGAGGGTGGGCAGGTGCACCTTTTCGTTGACGCCCGCCTCCGCCGGGTCAAAGGGCAGCCAAGCGGCCGCGTCGACGAAGTTGTTGCCGATGACGCGCACGGTGTGCCCCTCCACGTCCAGGTGCACGATGTTGACGCCCGCGTTCTGAATCTCGACGGCCTTGGCCTTGGAGATGGCGCTGCCTGCCTGGACGAGCACCTCGCCGGTCTCGGGGTTGACGATGTCCTCGGCGGCGACGTGGTCGGCGATGCGCGCGGCCAGCGCCAGCTTCTTGTTGAACTTGTAGCGGCCCACGCGCATGAGGTCATAGCGCTTGGGGTCAAAGAAGAGGCTGCGCAGCAGGCTGCGGGCCGAGTCGGCGGTGAGCAGTTCGCCCGGACGCAGGCGCTTGTAGATCTCCAGCAGGCCGTCCTCGACGGACTGTGCGGCCTCGTCGCGCTCCAGGGTGGCGGTCAGCTTTTCATCCTCGCCCAGCAGGTCGATGATCTCCTGGTTGGTGCCGTAGCCCAGCGCGCGCAGCAGCGACGTCACGGGCAGCTTGCGCGCACGGTCGACGCGCACCCACATGACGTCGTTGGAGTCGATCTCGTATTCCAGCCATGCGCCGCGGTTGGGGATGACCTGGGTGTCGTACAGGTACTTGCCCGCCTTGTCGATGGATTCGCGGTAGTACACGCCGGGCGAGCGCACCAGCTGGCTGACGATGACGCGCTCGGCGCCGTTGATGATGAACGTGCCGTGGTCGGTCATGAGCGGGAAGTCGCCCATGAACACGTCGGACTCCTTGATTTCGCCGGTCTCCTTGTTCTTGAGCCGCACAAACACCTTCAGCGCGGTCGCATAGGTCATGTCGCGCTCCCGGCAGCGTTCCTGACTGTTTTTGGGTGTGTCGTCGAGCGAATAATCCACGAATTCGAGCACGAGATTCTCGCTGTAGTCCGTGATCGGAGAAACGTCGTTCAAGACCTCGCGCAGATCCTCCTTGAGAAAGCGCTCGTAGGAGTTCTTCTGCACCTCGATCAGATCGGGCATTTCCAAGACCTCATCGATGCGGGAAAAGCTCATTCTGGTGCGGCGCTTTCCCATTTTTACCTCGTGAACCATGAATGCCATCACCCCTAACTGTCCTAGCGTATGGCGCAAAATAAATGTCTTCGCCTTGCCCATTTTCCCATTGCAAAGG
Organism: Candidatus Onthenecus intestinigallinarum; assembly: GCA_018713325.1. Classification (GTDB taxonomy): domain Bacteria; phylum Bacillota; class Clostridia; order Christensenellales; family Aristaeellaceae; genus Beduinella; species Beduinella intestinigallinarum. Next base: position 16,521 of record DVFJ01000003.1, read on the forward strand.
CGGCGCATGTGGTGTACAATAGCACCACGGAGAAAGCTTCACGCGCAGGATAAAACACCTATTTTGACATACTGATGCAATATAGTATTGTAACACGCAATGGAATAGGTGTCAAGGTTTTTGCGCCTCTTTTTTTGTTTTGAGCGTTTTTTTGTGCGTCCTGCACGCGCAGCGCGTGCGTATGCGCCCCACATTTGCCAAATGCGGCGCCCGTGTGAACGGGCGCGTTCTTTTTGGTGACGCTTTGCCCGGGCGCGTTGACCGCGCCGGGGCCGCGTGCTAAAATGGGTCCATCCTGGCCGGGAGACGTTCCTCCCGGCTGTGAAGGGAGCCTGAACATGCAAAGACGAATCCTTGCCGCCGCGCTGTGCGCGCTGCTGGCGCTGCCCGCCGCGGCCCTCTCGGAGTCGTCGCCCACGGCGACCCCCGCGCCCGCCGTCACCCCCGCCGTTCCCTCCTTTGCCGAGGCGTACGCCGCGGCCATCGCCTCGCTTTCAGAGGAGGAGTATGCGTCCATCAGCGCGGCGCTGGAGGCGCTGCAGGGCGTCGTCTCCCCGTCGGAGGAGCCCCTTGTGGCCTTTCGCGATGGGGAGACCGGCATGCTGCTCGTACCCACCGAGTCCGGCACGCCCCGCCTGTACTGCATGCAGGATCACGCAGGCGTCACCTGCACCTGCGGCATGACCTCCTCCGGCCAGACGCTGACCGTGGGCGGGGAGACGTTTGAGATCTGGCTGGACAAGAGCGCCAGCCGCTCCAAGCGCTTTGTCGACGCCGACAGCATCAACGTGCGCACGGGCCCGGGCACGGACTATGAAAAGAAGTACGTCATGACCCGCGACGCGGCGGGCTATGTGCTGGCGACGGTGGACGGCTGGTCGCTGATCGTCTACGGCGAGACGAACGTCGGCTTTGTCGACTCGCACCTGCTCTCAGCCAAGCCCGACGCGAGCAAGTCGCCCCCGCCCGTGGAGGATGAGGAAGATGAGGAGCCCGCGCCCGGTCGCCGGCCGGGCGGCGGTCGCAGATAGTCCGCCCCGATTCAGCAGGACGCGCGCCGCAGGCTTTTGTCTGCGGCGCGCATTTTTTTCAATTTTTCTACCAAAGCGGCACGATCTCCACGTTCTGAAAATAGTGCAACACGATGTCCTGCGCCTGCTCGCCGTCCTGGGCCATCGCATAGGCCCCCCACTGGCTCATGCCCACGCCGTGGCCGTAGCCGCGCCCGCTGATGACGACCCGGCCATCCGAAAACGTGATGGAGTCGATCAGCGTCGAGCGCATCTCGGTCGAGCCTAGCGCGATGCGGAACGCCGCCGCGCTGACGGCCTTGCCGTTGATGCTCAGCCGCGTCGCGCGCCCGGAATCGCCGCGCTCCGCCACGGAGATCGCCGTGAGCTGATTGCCTGACGCGCCGGTCTTCTGCGCCGCCTTGAGCACCTGCGCCGCGGAGAAGGACGCCTCCCACTGTGCGGCCTCCTCGTCGGCCTCGTCGCTTTCCATGCCGGCGACAGAGCGCGTGTAAGGCGGCTCGCCACCCTTGTAGTCCAGGCCTTCCTCGGCCAGGGCGGTCTGTCCGCCCGAGTGCGCGTGAAACCACGCGTAGGGCAGCTCGCCGCCGCTGGAGAGCACCAGGCCGCGCGTCTCCTCCACCGCCTGCTCGATGCGCTCGTTGACTGCAGCGGGCTCATAGGCCTGCGCCTCTTCGATGTCCGTAGAGATGTCCGCGCCCGGATAGCGGCTCTCCTTCTCCTGAATGAACTTGAGCACGAACGTGCGCGCCAGGATCGCCTGCGCCTTGAGCGCCTCCAGCGGCCAGTCCCCGCGCATCTCGCCCGCGAGCACGCCGCAGACGTATTCCTCAATGGGCATGGACACGACCTGCGAGCGCTTGACGTCATACACGTCCAGCAGCGGCTCGCCGTCCTCGTTCAGTTCCAGCTTTGTCGGAATCTGCGGCTTCCCCTCCTGCGCCGGCGACAGCACGACGCCCGGCGTCTGCTCGGGCACGGCGGTCGCCAGCGGGCGCTCGCCCACGGCGCAGCCCGTCAGCATCAGCAGCGCGCAAAGCGCCGCCAGCGCCCGTCCTCTCCTGCACTTCGTCACATGACAACACCCTTCCCGCACGATGGCGCTCCATCATACGGGAAGGGCGCGCTTTTTATGCGGCGCGTCTCAGCGCACGCGCGTCTCGTGTCCGCCCGCGTGCAGCACGACGGCGTAGGGCCGGTCCGTGTCCGTCTCGACCTGCACGCCGTCCTGCGTGCGCGTGACGGCATACGACGCGCCCGCCGAGCCATCCTGCGCCGGCACGCTGACAAACGTCGTCTCGCCGACCTCCAGCTCGTACACGTGCAGCGTCACGCCGTCCGCAAAGTCGTAGTCCGGCCGGTCGCACACGGCGCCCACGGGGATCACCGCGCCCTCGCGTACCATGAGCGGCAGCGTCATGAACCCGTGCGTCTCGCGCCGCCAGCGCCCGCCGCTTGCCGTCTCGCCGGTGAGCAGGTTGGTCCACAGGCCCTCGGGCAGGTAGTAGTCGACGTGGCCGTCCGCGTGCATCACAGGTGCGACCAACAGGTCGCCGCCGAGCATGTACTGGCGGTCCAGCGCGTCGCAGGCGGGATCGTCCGGATATTCCATGAACATCGGCCGCAGCATCGGCGCGCCGCTCTCGTGCGCCTCCACCGCCAGGCCGTACAGGTAGGGCATCAGACTGCACTTGAGTTTTGTGAAGCGGCGCACGACGTCCACCGCCTCTTCGTCAAACAGCCACGGCACGCGGTAGCTCTTGGAGCCGTGCAGGCGGCTGTGGCTCGACAGCAGGCCGAACGCCGCCCAGCGCTTGTACACATCCGCGGGCGCGGTCTGCTCAAAGCCGGAGATGTCGTGACTCCAGAAGCCGAACCCACAGCAGGCCAGCGACAGTCCGCCGCGCAGCGTCTCGGCCATGGACGGATAGCACGCGCTGTTGTCCCCGCCCCAGTGCGCGGGGTACATCTGCCCGCCCGCGGTGGCGCTGCGCGCGAAGAGCACCGCCTCGCCCTTGCCGCGCTTTCGCTCCAGCAGCTCAAAGACCATCCGGTTGTACAGCTGCGTGTAGTAGTTGTGCATGCCCAGCGGCTCGCTGCCGTCCGCATAGCGGATGCCGCGCACCGGGATGCGCTCGCCAAAGTCCGTCTTGAAGCAGTCCACGCCCATGTCCAGCAGCCGCTCCAGATGAGCGCAGTACCACGTGCGCGCGTCGGGGTTGGTCACATCCACGACGGCCATGCCGGACTGCCACAGGTCCGTCTGCCACACGCTCCCGTCCGCGCGGCGCAGCAGGTAGCCCGCGCGCAGGCCCTCGTCGAAGAGCAAGCTCTCCTGGGCGATGTAGGGATTGATCCACACGCAGATGCGCAGGCCGCGCGCCCGGTAGCGGGCGAGCATCCCCTCGGGATCGGGGAACGTCTCCTCGTCCCACGTAAAGTCGCACCAGCGGTTGCCTTTCATCCAGAAGCAGTCAAAGTGGAACACGCTCAACGGGATGTCCCGCTCCGCCATGCCCTGGATGAACGACGAGGTCGTGCCCTCGTCATAGCTGGTCGTGAAGCTCGTCGTCAGCCACAGGCCGAACGACCACGCCGGCGGCAGCGCAGGCCGGCCCGTGAGGCGCGTGTACTTGTCCAGCACCTCTTTGGGCGTCGGGCCGTAGATGACGAAGTAGCGCAGCCGCTCGCCCTCCACGGAAAACTGCACGCGCTCGACCTTCTCGCTGGCCACCTCGAAGGACACGTCGCTCGTATCGTCCACGAACACGCCGTAGCCACGGTTGGTTAAGTAGAAGGGCACGTTCTTGTACGCCTGCTCGCTGCAGGTGCCGCCGTCGGCGTTCCACATGTCCACGCTCTGCCCGTTCTTGACAAACGCGCCGAACCGCTCGCCCAGGCCGTACACGCACTCGCCCACGTCCAGCGCCAGCGAGTCGGCCATGTAGCAGCGCCCGGTCTCCCGGTTGCGCGCGTGCGCCATGCCGCGGTAGCCGCTCTCGGTCAGCGTGCGGCCGTCCGCCTCATAGCGCACGCTCCAGCCGCGCGCAGCCTTGGACACGCGCGCGCACAGCCGGCCGCTGCGGAAAAACGCCGCCTCGCCGTCCTCGCCCGTCTCCACCGTCGGGCGCTCGTCGGCCAGCGCAAAGCGCGGCCGCGCATCCGCCGCGCCCCGCCAGTGCGTCAGCTCCACGCCCAGCACGTCCTCCATGGGCGAATCGATGCGCACGCGCAGCTCTGCCCCGCCGATGGCGTCGCCGCGGTCCTCGATGTGATGCGCCGGCGCGGCGACCGTCAGGCAGCCGTCCAGCGACAGCGTGCGCCGCCACTCGACCGCATAGCTCATCTCAAATTCGGGCCGGATCAGCCAATAACCGTTTGTAAAGCGCATAGGCCGCTCTCCTTTGCATGAAGGTTGGCTCCATTATACCGCGGCAGCCGCGCGTGGACAATCCCATCGCAAAAAAGGGCGCCTCAGCGCCCGGCCCCGTCATGCCGCCTGGCGGCTACATACATGGGCACGAACAGTCCGCCCAGCGCCGCCGCCAGCACCCCGTAGTCCGCCGCCGTCCGCGCCGCCCCAACCAGCGCCGCGTTCATCCACAGGAACGCCAGCGGCGTCAGCGCGGCCGCCGCGCAGCTCCAGGCGCGTCCGGCCCGCACTACGTAGGGCCAGTTGCCGTTGTGGAACGCCACGCCGACCATGTTCAGGCGGAAGATTCCGTCCGAGACGGCGCTGATGCGGTTCTCGTCGTAATAGGCCGGCAGCCGGACGAGCGCGAAGAGGCAAAAGTACGCGCCGAAGATCGCGCCCAGCAGCGTCAGGGTGAGCATCTGCACGGAGAGCCAGCCGAAACGGGCGTTGGCCCATATGCCCGCGCCGCCCGCCAGCAGGGACAGGGCGTACAGGACGCGCCAGCGGTCCTTGACCTGATACGCCCGCTTCGGCCCGTCCGCATAGCGGATGGCCGCCTGGACGACCGCCTCCACCTGCCCCGCGTCCATGGGATCGGGGCGCTCCTGCCTGCGGCACAGCAGCAGCTCCGTCACGGTCACGCCCAGCTGCTCGGCCAGCGGGATGAGCAGCGCCGTGTCGGGGATGCTCGCGCCGGTCTCCCACTTGCTGACGGCCTTGTCCGAGATGCACAGGCTCTGGGCCAGCTGCTTCTGGGTGAGGCCCTTCTCCCTTCGAAGCGCCGCCACGAAGCGGCCGAAACGTTCCTTGTCCAGCTGATACACTTGCGTTCACCTCTCGCCCAGTGTAGCACGAGACGCGCGTCCGGGCAACCGAACGGCGGTAGAGTCGGCCTTTTGAGGGGCATAAAGAGCCGCCGCATCCGCGAACTTGCCCTTTGCGGATGCGGCGGCCTCCTGTCATTTGTCCGTGGATGTCTCCTCGGGCTTCTCGTCCTCGCCCGTCTGCGGCAGCTGAGGCAGCCGGTTGAGGATGACGGTGAACTCCTCGCCGGTGATCGTCTCCTTCTCCAGCAGGTACTTGGCCAGCTCGTGCAGCTTCTGCTTGTTGTCCTCCAGGATCTGGCGCGCCTGGCCGTGCGCCTGGCGGATGATCGCCACGACCTCCTGATCGACGCGGGCGGCGGTATCCGCCGAGCACATCAGCGACGCGTCCGCGCCCAGGTAGGGGTTGCCGACCGTCTCCAGCGCGGTCATGTCAAACGTCTCGCTCATGCCCAGGCGCGTGATCATCGCACGGGCGAGCTTGGTGGCCTGCTCGATGTCATTGGAGGCGCCGGAGGTCACGGAGCCGAAGATCAGCTCCTCCGCCGCGCGTCCGCCGGTGAGCGTGGTGATCTTGTCCATGATCTGCTCGCGCGTCATGAGCACCTGCTCCTGTTCGTCCACCTGCATGGTGTAGCCCAGCGCGCCGGATGTGCGCGGCACGATGGTGATCTTGTGCACGGGCGCGGAATGCTTCAGCTTGGCCGCGACGAGCGCGTGGCCGACCTCGTGATAGGAGACCGTCAGCTTGTCCTTCATGGAGATGACGGCGTTCTTGCGCTGGTAGCCGGCGATGACCGTCTCGACGGCCTCCTCCAGGTCCTGCTGCTCGACGGTGGAGCGGCCGGCCTTGACCGCCGCCAGCGCGCCCTCGTTGATGATGTTGGCCAGCTCCGCGCCGCTCGCACCGGATGTGGCGCGCGCGATGGCGGTGAAGTTGATGTCCCGGCTCATCTTGACGTTGCGGGCATGCACCCGCAGGATCGCCTCGCGGCCCTGCAGGTCGGGCAGCTCCACGGGCACGCGCCGGTCGAAGCGGCCGGGCCGCAGCAGCGCCTTGTCCAGCGACTCGGGCCGGTTGGTCGCGGCCAGAATGACGACGCCCTTGCTGCCGTCGAAGCCGTCCATCTCCGTGAGCAACTGGTTGAGCGTCTGCTCACGCTCGTCGTTGCCGCCCATCGGGCTTCCGTCGCGCTTTTTACCGATGGCGTCGATCTCGTCGATGAACACGATGCACGGGGCCTTTTCGCCCGCCTGCTTGAACAGGTCGCGCACGCGGGCCGCGCCCATGCCGACGAACATCTCGACGAATTCGGAGCCGGAGATCGAGAAGAAGGGCACCTTCGCCTCGCCCGCGACCGCCTGCGCCAGCAGCGTCTTGCCGGTGCCCGGAGGGCCGACCAGCAGCGCGCCCTTGGGCAGCTTCGCGCCGATCTCCTTGTACTTTTCCGGCTGGTGCAGGAAGTCCACGATCTCCGTGAGCGCCTCCTTGGCCTCGTCCTGACCGGCGACGTCGTTAAACGTCTTGCCCGTCTGAGCCGCGACATAGACCTTCGCGTTGGACTTGCCAAAGCTCATGGTATTGCCGCCCATGCGCTTGGACATCTGGCGGAATAGCAGCGAGCCCACCAGCCAGAACAGCCCCAGCGGCAGCACCCAGGACAGCAGGAAGTTCAGCAGCGGGGACATCTCCTGCGGCACGACCTGGCCAAAGGAGACCCCGGCGTCGGTCAGCCTGTCCACCAGCTGCGCGTCCTCCATGCGGCCGGTGACGTAGATCATCGGGTTTTTCTCTTCTGAAGAGGTGAAGGCGATCTGCGTCTCGTCCACCTGCACCTCGCCGATCTGGCCTTCCGAGAGCATCGTCAGGAAGGTAGAGTAATCCACCTGCTGAATGTTACGCTGGCTGAGCATCGGCACCAGCGTGGCGTTGAGCAGCATGATAACGACCAGCACGATCAGATAATAGTAGATCAGTGGCTTTTTGGGGTTTTTGACGTCGTTCATGCGATGTATCATCCTTTCTGCGGCCTGCCGCGAATGCATCCGTCGTATGGTTGTCATTATAGAGGAAGCGGCGCCGCGCGTCAATCGGCGCCGTTTCAAATGTCGCTTTTTTCTTGCACGTTGTCACATCGGTCACTTGTAAACCGGTATAAACAGTTCCTGCCCCGCATAGATCTGATTGACGTTCTCGATGCCGTTGCGCGCCGCGATGGCATTCACGCCCACGTCAAAGCGCTGGGCGATGGCGCTGAGCGTATCGCCCCGGCGCACGACGTAGCGCTGCGCGTCGACGGGCACGCAGGTATACGACGGCGCAGGCGTGGGCGTCGGGCCGGGTGTCGGCGTCGGACTGTCCAGCAGCATGAGCGGCGTAAAGCGGTCCAGGTCGACGTTGCCCGAGATGCCCGGCACCTCGCCGCGGTCGGTGTACTGCCACCCCGCCCACACGCTCCACTTGCCGTTGGGCTCGGGCGAGGACGCGCCGTAGTCGGCCACCCAGAGCGGATAGCGCGTCAGCTCCGCCGTCCACAGGCTGCGCGCGCCCCAGGCGTCGGAGTAGAGCACGACATCCAATCCCGTCAGCCGTTCGACCTCCTCCAGGAAGGCGAGCACAATGTCGCTGGCCTGTTGTGCGGTGAGCCCGTCGGTCCGCTCAAAGTCCGCCGCAAGCCGGCAGTCCGGCTGCGTGCCCGCGATGGTCTCGGCAAAGAAGCGCGCCTGCTCGAGCGCCTGTTCCTGCGTACGCGCGGTCAGGTAGTGATACAGGCCGATTTGCAGCCCCTGCGCCTTGAATCCCGCGTAGTTTCTCCGAAAACGCGCGTCGATAGTCGTCTGTCCGGCGCTGGCGCGGATATAGACGATGCGCACGCCCGA